>NZ_CP061302.1:0-669742 GCF_018687675.1 Polynucleobacter sp. MG-Unter2-18 | reverse complement strand
TTATCTATAGTGCGAATCTGGT
Source organism: Polynucleobacter sp. MG-Unter2-18 (assembly GCF_018687675.1). NCBI lineage: Bacteria > Pseudomonadati > Pseudomonadota > Betaproteobacteria > Burkholderiales > Burkholderiaceae > Polynucleobacter > Polynucleobacter sp. MG-Unter2-18. The sequence goes on along the minus strand of NZ_CP061302.1, from coordinate 669,720 downwards.
CTAAAAGTACCAAACCTTTTTTACCATCATGAGTAATTGGCACGCGATAGGATGCTGACCTACCTTTTGTAGTCATTGGCGCAATAATGACGGTTCGCAAAAAGTCATGCATCTCTTGTGGAGATACAACAACGCATGGTCTAGTCTTTTTAATTTCACTACCTATGGTTGGATCTAAATTAATTAACCAAATATCTCCGCGTGAAACAATACTTTTTACCAAACCCAATCCTCATCGCCCTCATTCATAAAGTCGCCCAACACTAATCCGTCTTCACTGGCCGCGGCAATTGCTTTTGAGTCCTCAGCCCAACCTTCGCGGAGATTTTTTTTGGGTTTACTCAAGACGAGTTTGTCACCCTCAATCACCAAATCAGCCTGATCGTCAAAACCTATCTGCTCAAGAATAGCCTTAGGAATAACCACTCCACGAGAGTTACCTATTTGACGGATTTGAAGGTGCAACTGTTTTTTCATAGTAATAACAATGTTATAACTATTTTAACGCGGCGTCAAGCCGATAGAAAATCTAACTTGGTAAGCAATTCAGATAGAAACGCTTCACCTCTTGGTCACAGCTCACATCCTTGGGCTGTATAGGACGCTCAAGAGTAATGCCCTCGATAGAGGTGCAGCGACTCAAGGCGACATAAACTTGCCCTGATGCAAAAGCTCCTGAAGATAAATCTACCTTGATCTTATCGAGAGTCTTGCCCTGACTCTTATGAATAGTCACAGCCCACGCTAGCATTAGCGGGATCTGCACAAAGGTGCCAATGATGTTTGGTGAGATCTTGCCAGACATCATGTCATGGTCATAGCGATACGATTCCCACTGATGTCCTTTGACTTCGACCGTATTAGAGTAAGGGCCGTTTTGCACCATCACCTTCACAGTGTTAGGTAGTAATTCGCGAACGACACCAATAGTACCGTTCACCCAGCGCTTCGGAAAATTGCTATCAGTTGCCGTGAACATGACCTTGGCGCCAACCTTGAGAGTGAGCTGATTGGGTGATGGCAGATTGCGATCATCTACATTGAACTTACCGGTGCTATTGCCCATATAGACTTTGGCATCGGTTGTGAGCGCTCGTAATCCAGCGCCATTAATTTGGTCCGCACGGGCGTTAGTGGTGGTTAGCGTGATGGTTTGCTCATCCATTTCTTTTTTGGTTTCATAACAGACGGCATTTAAAGTGCTGAGTGCTTCATCAATGTCTTGATTGATGCGGATCTGATTAAGTAGACCGGCAAAGTGCGCGTCTTTTTGACGGAAGATCTTGGATAGCTCCACCATGGTGACATCTTTGCGATGCAACGCATTTGCGCAAAAGAAGTAAGGACCTTCGTAACCGCGCTCAGAGAGCACTTGCATATCCGTTTGAGATACCACCGGCGGCAGCTGAAACAAGTCCCCTACAAACATGACCTTTATGCCGCCGAAGGGCTCACTCTTCTGGGGTCCATTAGCACGCAGGAATAGATCAATTGCATCCACTACATCTACTCTCACCATCGAGATCTCATCAATGATGAGTAGGCGGATATCTTTATAGAGACGCTTATCTTTTAGAGGCTTGATATCTTCTTCGGGAAAGATCAAGCGCGGTGGTAAGCGAAAAAAGGAGTGAATCGTAACACCCTTCACCTGCAATGCAGCTACGCCAGTTGGTGCGACTACTACAACGTTACCGTGAATATGCTCACGCAGATAGCCAATTAAAGTGGTCTTACCAGTACCCGCTTTACCACTGACAAAAATATAAGGGTCGTGACGCTCAATGGCATCGATTACCTCCTGGTATTCAGGGGTGATTTCAATAGCGGCTGGATCGACTGCAAGATTGGTCATTCCCTATTGTTTCACGGCATCGGCCACACACCGAAATCCAATGTAAACGACTCCAATATCTGCTGGCTTAGACTCAACATCAGATTCTTTTTGTCTCTCCGGGCCATACCACCAAGAAGCACCACGAGTAATGAAGCCACCATTGCGCTCAGTAGCCGTCCACTCCCAAACATTGCCGCCCATATCTAATAGACCATTAACTCCAGGCTTAGTGGTACCCGTGGGAACATGACCAGTGCCTCGGTTTAATGCGCCTGCTGGTGCGACACCTTTGTAATCACCACAGCCACTTAAGCAATGAGAAACTGCAGGCGTACTACCACCAGGAAATGGATAACGCTCACCCTTAACAAAGCCTGAAGGTGGATTGGCTCGTTGCTCTACAAATGCCGCAGAAATCCACTCAGCCTCAGTAGGCAAACGTTTGCCAAAATAACGACAGGCAGATGCCGCTTCAGATTGATTGAGGTGCACTGCGGGCTCAGTATCTTTTGCAGGAACGCCGTAGGGGGTTTTCCAAACCCAGCCCGGCTTTTTGACAAATCCAGATTCGTAATTGAGTCCACCACCGTTTTTCTCAGCCTGACTGACAAATCCAGTAGCAGTCGCAAACGTTTTCATATCGGCAATCGTCATCTCAGTTTGATCCCAAGATACATTGCCAACTTTAACTATGGGGATGGTTGATGCAGGTGCGCTAGTAGCAGTTGAGGGTCTCAACATGAAATAGAGCGCAATGACCGATAGTAAAACACCGAATAGGATTGGAAGAATATCGAATTTTTTCATGAATAAAATCTCAAAAAGAAAAGGCTCCACGAGGGGAGCCTTAGGATAATGCAATATTCGGTGGGGCGAACGACGGGGCTCGAACCCGCGACAACCAGAATCACAATCTGGGACTCTACCAACTGAGCTACGTCCGCCACTGAAGATCTAGATTATAGCTTTTGGGCCAAAACCCTGTCAAAAAAGCCTTGGTTAACCGATTTAGGAACCATCGAACTCAAAAGCAGCCCAATCTCCCAAGGTGAGGCTGGCATCAATGAAGAAATCAACGATCGCCGCTTTACTTTGTACCTTAGCTAGAGCGTGGTGATCAGAAAGGCGCTGGCGCCAATAACGCGACCCCGCTCTGCCGTGGGCTAAGCCAAGGATATGCCTTGTAAAAGCTCCGATATAAAACGGCTTGCCTTTCAATTGGCACTCATCAAACCATGCCTGCACCTGCCTCACCAATGCAATCTGTATGCGATGCCACTCGGTCTCGCTAAAAAGATATCCAGCGGCTTCACCATTGGTCTTAATTAAATCATCCCAACCAAGCAACATCGCCGGAAAATGATATGCCGCCCTACCCACCATAAAACCATCAAAGTCATCCCAGTGACCAGCAATTTGCTCATTAGTTTCTAAGCCACCATTGAGTAAGACTTTGAGATTAGGAAATTGTTTTTGCGCATCAAGGCGCAGCTTAGCCGCAACTTCATAACGAAGAGGTGGCTTACTGCGATTCTCTTTGGGAGATAGGCCTTTGAGTACGGCATTACGAGCATGGATGGTGACTTGGCTAGCACCTGCATCCGCTACTGCAAGAATAAAGTTCAGTGCAAACTGATAATCTTTTTCAGAGCTTACTGCATCCATTGAATCCAAACCCAAGCGATGCTTTACTGTGATCGGAATATCGACAACAGCCCTCATGGCTTTGACGCAATCGGCAACCAGTTGTGGCTCAGCCATTAAACATGCACCAAATGCTCCACGTTGCACTCGCTCAGATGGACAGCCACAATTAAGATCAATCTCGTCGTAGCCCCACTGCTGAGCTAAGTCTGCGGCCTTAGCTAAATCGGAAGGCTCTGAACCACCCAACTGTAATACAACGGGATGTTGATCTTGCGAATAATCTAAATGGCGTGGCACATCCCCATGAATGAGTGCGCCTGTTGTAACCATCTCGGTATACAAAACAGCTTCTTTAGTTAGTGAGCGATGAAAAGAGCGGCAATGACGGTCAGTCCACTCCATCATTGGGGCAACAGCTAATCGTTTGGCAGGCTTTAAAGTCATGCAGATTTCAAGCTAAGGTTCTTTGACTCATGAAAAATCGTTCTTGCCCCGTTACCGGGTCTTTGAAATGAATCTCTTTTGCTAAGAGCTGTAAGGGTTTAGAAAAGTCCAAATCATACTCTTGATAAGGGGTCAGGATTGGATAGATCTGATCATGACGTATTGGAACCCCGAGGGCATTAAGGTGGCAGCGTAATTGATGCTTCTTGCCACTACCCGGAGTTAAGCGATATTTAGCCCAAGGCTTATTTACTTCAATCAACTCAATATAGGTATCTGTATTTGCCATGCCATCCACCTCTTCCATTTGTAAGAAATGTTCAGACTCTTTTATATGGCTTTCATAAGTCAGCGGTAGTTTTTTGAGAAGCTCTTCTGAATACGGTGCTATAGCTTCGTATACTTTCTTGACTTCTCGGTCTCTAAACAGATTTTGGTATTGCGCCCGCTCTTGGGGATTGATAGAAAAAATGACTAACCCTGCGGTATCGCGATCGATGCGATGAATAGGACTTAAGTCTTGAATACCTGTTTTTTTCTTTAAGCGATTAAGTAGCGTTTGATGTAGATAAAGACCACTTGGAGTCACTGGTAAAAAATGGGGTTTATCAGCAACCAAAATATGCTCATCCTGAAAGAGGATAGCTTCCTCAAAAGGAATTTCTGGTTCACGAGCTAAGCGCCTGAAATACAGTAAATGGGTATTAGGTAGGTAAGCATCTCTAGCTGCAAGTGCTCCTCCATCTTGAGTCAGCACTAGACCCTCTGCAAAACGAGACTCCCACTCATCTTGATCAATGTGCGGGAAATTGTTAATGAAGAAATCCAGTAAAGAAGCATAGCTCTGCCCAGCAGGCAAATACACCCTAGAAGAGGAGACTCCTTCAGAATTGACTTTCATTTGCACTAGATTATCCACTGCCACCAAGGTAAGCAACGCAATCTAAGTACACCCAAATGAAACCATCTAAAATGGGGCGGTAGCACCTATTAGAACTAGAATGTGAATAGACAGCATGCTTGAACTCTCTGCATTTGACCTTGGCTTATTATTTTCCCTCGCATTATTTGCGGGATTGGTCGACTCCATTATTGGTGGCGGAGGGATGATTCAGGTCCCAGCACTGTTTGCAGCCCTACCGGGCTTTCCGCCAGCCACGCTACTCTCAGTCAATAAGTTTGGCTCTATCGTAGGCACAATTGGTTCAGCTATTCAGTACAGTCGAGTTAATAAAAGCCCCTGGGGCTTGGTGATCATCTCTTCTACCTTTGCTTTTTTTGCCTCAGTTGCAGGGGCTTACCTCGTTACTCGCATACCAACAGAGTGGCTTAGAGGCGCCCTGCCATTTTTATTGCTAGCACTACTGATTTTCAATATCAAATCCAACGCGGGCCTAGTTCACGCCCCCAAACACAATCACCATAAACAAAAAGCCATCGCCTCGACTGGCGCCGGCATCATTGGTTTTTATGATGGCTTCCTCGGGCCTGGAGCTGGAGCCTTTTATAAACTCTTTTACACCCGTGTTTTGGGATTTGATTTTTTGCGTTCTGCAGCACCTGCCAAGTACCTCAATATTGCTTCCAATCTAGGTGCGCTCTGCGTATTTTTTTATCTAGGTTACTTTGACTGGAAACTCGGCTTACTTATGGCCAGCGCAAATCTGGTGGGCGGTCAAATTGGCACCAGGATTGCGATCAAGCACGGCAACTCCTTTATTCGTAAGGGCTTCTTCATTTTGGTCACTATACTCATCATCAAAACCTTCTATGACGCCTTCTTGAAGTAAATCTTTTATAAGAAATAGATGCGCTAATTAGTAGGATATTGGAAATACTTTGTGGATTTATAGGGACATAAAGAGTAAATTAAGTATATGTAGCGTTAGTTTATTTATTACAAATGAGGGTGTTATGAAAATTTTATTACCAGTTGATGGCTCAAAATCTGCGCTCAATGCAGCTAAGTATGTTGCAAAATTAACTAAGCAATTGAGCAGCAAGTGCACGGTGACATTAATTAGTGTTCATGATGATATTGGCCTTGGTCATGTGAAGCAATTTGTGGCAAATAGCGTCATTGATGATTACCTCCGTGAAGTGAGCGAGAAAGAACTCAAGGGGGCCCAAAAGGTATTAGATACGGCTGGTGTAAAACACAGTATGGTCATTAAGCGCGGTAACATTGCCAACGAAATTATTGCACTCGCTAATAAAGAAAAGTTTGATCTGATCGTCATGGGCTCAAAAGGTCGCAGTGGTATTGTTGATGCCATGATGGGCTCAGTTGCACAGAGAGTAGGCAATACTGCAAAGCAAGCTGTCTTGCTGATTAAGTAAGCATTAAAGGTTAATCACCGGATTAACTTTAATCGGCCGTCTATGTGACGGCCTTTTTTATGGATACTTAAATGAGTATTTTGCTGCTTCTATTCGCACCAGGAATATTTGCCATCTACTGGCTTATTCGTCTACAAATATGCCTATCTAGGATTCGTTACCTAGTAGATACCTATGGAATGGATCGCAAGAAACTACAAAAACTGAAATGCAAAGAAGTGAAAGTGCTCAGGGAGTCAATTGAACAACTCAGACATGCGAATGATGCATTTGGCTTGGAGAGTTTGGTAGGGCCTTACAGGGCCTAATGTACTAGCCAATTAAAGTGAGCGCTGATTTACCCGTTGAGATAACTCCTCGGCAGATTCTTTTCGCTCGCTGTAGCGATCGGTTAGGTACTCACTAATTCCACGAGTGAGTAATGTGAACTTGTAGAGCTCCTCCATCACGTCCACTACGCGATCATAGAAAGAGGAAGGCTTCATGCGCCCATCCTCCTCAAATTCTGTAAAAGCTTTGGCAACCGAAGATTGATTCGGGATAGTAACCATCCTCATCCAACGACCCAAGATGCGCATTTGATTAACAGCATTAAAAGATTGTGATCCGCCACACACCTGCATCACAGCCAAAGTTTTACCTTGGGTTGGTCTGACAGCACCATCTGCCAATGGAATCCAATCAATCTGCGTTTTTAAGAGGCCTGTCATAGCCCCATGCCGCTCTGGCGAAGTCCAAACCATGCCCTCTGCCCATAAAGCTAATTGACGTAACTCTTGGATCTTTGGATGAGTATCAGGCACGCTATCGACTAAAGGCAGTCCAGTAGGGTCAAATATTTTTACTTCTCCACCCATGGCCATTAGCAATCTAGCTGCTTCGAAAGTGAGAAGTCGGCTATAGGATCTCTCACGCAGTGAACCATAGAGCATTAAAAATCTTGGCGCATGATCACCAGATTGGATGCTCAATTTTTCAATGTCAGGGATCTGGAAAAGATCCTCAGCTAAAGCTGGGAATTGCAGTGGAGACTCGAACACTTAGGTCGGATCCTTTATAAAGAACTTTGCTTTAAACCACAGCGCTACAGTAACTAAGCCTACCATGATGGGCACCTCTACTAGAGGGCCTATCACCGCTGCAAATGCTGCTCCAGAATTGATTCCGAATACTGCAATTGCTACTGCAATAGCCAACTCAAAGTTGTTACTCGAAGCTGTAAATGAGAGCGTGCAGCAACGCTTGTAGTCGATCCCCATCTTGCCAGTGACAAAAAATGTCAGCAAAAACATGATCAGAAAGAAAATCAGCAACGGAACGGCGATGGTAAGGACATCCATCGGGAGCGTCAACATAACACCGCCCTTGAGACTAAACATCACAACGATGGTAAAGAGTAAGGCGATCAAGGTAAGCTTACCAATACGAGGCACAACATGCTCATGATAATGCGCCTTAGTCATGAACTTGAGCATCACTACCCTAGTCAATATTCCGGCGATACAGGGAATGCCCAAATAGACGAATACACTCTGCGCAATCTGACCCATGCCTATGCTGACACTGGATCCAACAAGTCCAAAGTAAGGAGGCAAGACAGTGAGAAAGAAATAGGCGTAGACACTAAAGAACAGCACCTGAAAAATAGCATTAAATGCCACTAGACCAGCAGCGTATTCAGTAGAACCTTTAGCTAGGTCGTTCCAAATAATCACCATCGCAACACAAGGTGCGATTCCAATCAAGATGAGGCCTGCCATGTACTCAGGCTGATCTGGTACAAAAGTAATCGCTAAAAAGAACATTAAAGTTGGCGCAATGATCCAGTTCATCAATAGCGAGATCAGAAAGATACGCTTATCTTTGAAAACATCAGGCAGATCTTCGTAACGCACCTTGGCAAACGGTGGATACATCATTAATATCAAACCAATGGCAATTGGGAGATTAGTGGTTCCGACTTGAAAGTAATTAATAAAGCTTTCTACATCAGGAATAAAGTAGCCCAAGGCGATGCCTAAGGCCATTGCTGCAAAGATCCAGACCGTTAAATAGCGATCCAGGAAGGAGAGTTTTTTAGTGATCGAGCTCATGCTTTGCTATGAATTTCTTTAAGACTCATAGAATCGAGCTTTTCTAACGGCATTGCAGCCAAAATATCTAAACGTCTTTTAAGGCCATTCTTCACCTCATTAAATGCCGCCTTTTTTTCTAAATCAGTACCTTGCACTTGGGATGGATCAGGGAATCCCCAATGCGCTGTCGCAGGCTGACCTGGCCAAAATGGACACACTTCACCAGCAGCGTTATCGCAAACCGTCACAATAAAATCCATCTTTGGCGAGTCTACTAAACCAAACTCATCCCAACTCTTCGATCTCAAAAGAGTACGGTCCATGCCCAACTCTTCTGCAATCTCAGCAGCAATAGGATTCACGCTTGTACCCGGGGTGGAACCCGCTGAATACCCGATAAATTTTCCACTTGGGTGTGTAGATGCTAAAGCCTCACCCAGTACTGAACGAGCAGAGTTGTGAGTGCATAAGAAAAGGATGTTGTACTGTTTCATTTGGCTTTTACCTTTTTGACGGTTTTTGTGGTTTTACAGGGCTTACCGCCACAGCAGTTAGCCAACAGGAATTGACTGAGATCTTCAACCATTCCCGGGTTAGGTCTATAGATCAAATTGCGACCTTGGCGCTCGACAGTAATGAGATTCGCTTGATAGAGTTCTTTTAAATGGAAACTTAATGTTGCATTGGGGATACCCAACATTTCATGGATTTGCGAGGGTAATAAACCCTGATCGCCCTTTTGAACAATCAGGCGATAGACGTTTAATCGGGATTCTTGCCCTAGGGCAATGAATGCCACAATAGCTTCGGTATTTTTCATAATTCGATAATAATCGAACTATATTACAAATAGATGACTAGGGAGCAGTAAAGCCATACCTACTCATGATTTGCCGTGACTTAGGCTCTTGTAAGTATTGATAAAAATCTTTAGCGCTAGATGAGTTATTTTTGATCAAGGCCATCTTTTGCCTTAAGGGCTTATGCAAGTGATCCGGTATTAAGACATAAGTAGATTGAACTTGTACTTGAGGTGATATCGCTAAGGATAGAGCTGCAATTGCAAAATCTGCTGAGCCGGTTAAGGCAAACATGGTTGCTTGAGAAATGTTTTCCCCAAACACCAGCTTAGGCTGAGCTAAATCCCAAACTCCAATGGTAGTGAGATATTCTTTTGCAGCCCTGCCGTAAGGAGCGTGCTCTGGGTTGGCTATAGCAATTTTCTTTGCTTGTGTCATCGCTTTAATCAAACCATCTTTATCTGTGCCAAGTTTGATTGAACCCCCCTTTTTCTGCAAGAGAGCTATTCTGCCGATAGCGTAAAGACTTCCCTGGTCTATCGTTAAGCCATTTTTATACAAGTCATCGATATACGCTTCATCTGCAGACATCAGCAAGCCAAAGGGGGCTCCGTTTTTGACTTGCTGCCAGAGCACTCCAGATGAACCAAATACCAGCCTCACCTCTTGCCCCTTATCGACCTTATAGTTAGCGGCAATTTCTTCCAGAGCAAACTTGAGATCTGAGGCTGCAGCTACTGTTGGCGCTGTTTGAGCTAAAGATGCGGAGACATACAAAGCCAAAAAAGTCAGAAGAACATATTTGATCGGATTCATTTAGCTGATATCTCTATACCTATAGTTTGGTGCATTCCATTATTAAAGTTTAATGATTTTTTAACCCTTAAGCTTTCGTAAGGCATCAGCCATTGCATTATTCATTGGAGGCGCAGATCTTCTATCTTCCTGCGGTCTTCTAGCTTCTGGGGCTCTTGAAATGCCAGGTCTATTTGCCCTTTGCTCAGGCTTTGAGCCTGCCGACACTTTAGGCGCTTCATCAGAGAGTCTCATGGTTAGTGCAATCCGCTTGCGTTTCTCATCTATCTCCAACACTTTAACCTTCACAACCTGCCCTGCTTTGACTACCGTGTGTGGATCTTTTACAAAGGTATTGGCCAATGCGGAGATATGCACTAAGCCATCCTGATGAACACCAATATCAACAAAAGCACCGAAGGCTGCCACGTTCGTGACAACGCCTTCTAAGATCATATCTACCTTAAGATCGCTGATTTTTTCGACACCATCTTTAAATGTCGCTGTAGTGAACTCCGGACGCGGATCGCGTCCAGGTTTTTCTAATTCCTTAATGATGTCGGTAACTGTAGGAAGACCAAACTTCTCATCGGCATACTTTTCTGGATTCAGCCCCTTGAGTATTGCGATATCGCCAATGACTTCTTTGACGCCCTTCTTGATGTCTTTCAGAATCTTCTCCACCAAAGGATAAGATTCTGGGTGGACAGCAGAGGCATCCAAAGGATCTTTGCCATTCATAATGCGCAAGAAACCAGCCGCCTGCTCAAAAGTCTTATCTCCTAAGCGTGGCACGCTACGCAAGTCTGCCCGTGTCTGAAAAGCACCATGGCTGTCTCGATAAGTCACGATACCTTCAGCAACCGTACTACTCAAACCTGAGACTCTTGCCAATAAGGGTGCAGATGCCGTATTCACGTCAACACCGACCGCATTGACGCAATCTTCCACTACTGCCACTAATGACTTGGCTAACTGAGTCTGCATCACATCGTGCTGATATTGGCCCACCCCAATGGACTTGGGATCAATCTTCACCAGCTCGGCCAGAGGATCCTGCAACCTTCTAGCAATCGATACCGCTCCACGTAAAGATACATCCATGCCAGGCAATTCTTTTGAGGCGTACTCAGAGGCAGAGTAAACCGATGCCCCCGCTTCAGAAACTACAATCTTGATCAGCTTGAGTTCGGGTTTAGCTTTGATTAAATCTTGCGCCAATTTATCAGTCTCACGTGAGGCTGTACCGTTGCCGATCGAGATTAAGTTAGCCTGATGTTTCTCAGCTAATTTAGCCAGCTTATGCAGTGAGCCATCCCAATCATTCTTAGGTTGGTGGGGATAAATCACATCGGTATCCACCACCTTACCTGTCGCATCTACTACTGCAACTTTGACACCGGTTCTCATGCCGGGATCAAGGCCAATAGTAACCTTTGGTCCTGCAGGTGCAGCCGACAGTAAAGCCTTGAGATTACGTGAAAAGACATTAATCGCCTCCGCTTCAGAGCGTTCACGCAAGGAACTCATCAACTCAGATTCCAAGTGCATGGAGCACTTGATACGCCAAGTCCAACGCACGGTCTCTGCGAGCCACTGATCGGCAGGGCGGCCTTCGTTTTTAATCTTGAACTGATTGGCAATACGGGATTCGCAAGGATTGTGTGGTGCGTCCCATTTGGGTTTTTCTTCTTCAGTGTCTAGACGCAAGTTAACCATGAGCATTTGCTCACGACGACCTCTAAATAATGCCAAAGCGCGATGCGACGGAATTGCCGAGATAGGCTCTGAGTAATCGAAGTAGTCCGAGAATTTCTCGCCCTCTTGCTCTTTACCGGCAATGACTTTAGATTCCACAACGCCATGCTCTTGCAAATACGTTCTAAGTGATTGCACCAGCCCGGCATCTTCAGCAAAGCGCTCCATCAAAATCTGACGTGCACCTTCAAGGGCGGCCTTGGTATCAACCACACCAGGGTTATCACCCTGATCGGATGTAAATGCTTCTTTGAGGTATTTGGCTGCTTCCACTTCTGGATCCAACATGGGGTTAGTCAATAAGTCATTAGCCAAAGGCTCTAGTCCAGCCTCCAAAGCGATTTGTGCCTTGGTGCGACGCTTGAGCTTATAAGGGAGATAGAGATCCTCTAAGCGGGTCTTATCTTCTGCCAACATGATGGCTTTGAGTAACTCTGGGGTCATCTTGCCTTGCTCTTCAATCGACGCAACAATTGCTTTGCGACGTTCTTCCAACTCTCGTAAATAACCGAGTCGATCTTCTAATAAACGTAACTGAGTATCGTCCAGACCGCCAGTTGCTTCTTTGCGATAACGTGCAATAAAGGGAACTGTTGCACCCTCATCCATTAATGCAATGGCAGCAGCCACTTGTGCAGGTTTAGCGGATAACTCTTGGGCAAGGCGTTGTTCGATTGATGGCAGCATGAAATGATTAATTTACTAAGGTTTTGAGAATATTGCATTGGAGTAAAAATAAGAGCCACCCAAAGGTGACTCTTATTAACTAACTAGATGACTGATTAAAGCGCCTCAGTGTAGCAACTTCGCGAAATTACTCGCGGGAAGCTTTCTTACGGTCATGCTCTTTCAGATAACGCTTACGGATTCGAACGCTTTTCGGCGTTACTTCAACCAACTCATCATCGCTAATGAATTCAACAGCGTATTCCAAAGTCAAGTCGATTGGTGTCACCAAACGAACCGCTTCATCAGTACCTGAGGAACGTACGTTAGTTAATTGCTTACCTTTAATTGGGTTCACAACTAAGTCATTATCGCGACTATGAATACCAATCACCATGCCTTCATAAACAGGATCGCCATGCTTTACAAACATACGACCACGGTCTTGTAGTTTCCAAATAGCATAAGCAACGGCTTCGCCATCATCTTGGCTAATCAATACACCGTTGTGACGCTCGCCCAAGATGCCGTCTTTAGCTGGGGCATAAGAATCAAATGTATGACTCATCAAGCCGTTACCGCGAGTCATGGTCATGAAATCGCCTTGGAAGCCAATCAGGCCACGCGCAGGAATACGGTACTCAAGACGGGTACGACCTTTTCCGTCACTCACCATATCTTGTAACTCGCCCTTACGCTTACCCAAGTCTTCCATCACAGAACCTTGAGTAGCATCTTCTACGTCAACCGTTAAGTTCTCGTACGGCTCCATCTTGACGCCATTCTCTTCGTGGAAGACAACGCGAGGACGGGAAACTGCCATCTCGTAACCTTCACGACGCATGGTTTCAACCAAAATAGTCAAATGCAACTCGCCACGGCCTGATACTTCAAATACGGTGTCATCATCAGTTTCTTTAACGCGCAAAGCCATATTGGCTTTCAACTCACGATCAAGACGCTCGCGAATTTGGCGGCTAGTTACAAACTTGCCTTCACGACCAGCTAATGGGCTGGTATTCACCATGAAGTTCATGGTTAAAGTAGGCTCATCAATCTTGAGCATTGGCAATGGATCTGGTTTATCAACCGCGCAAACTGTTGTACCAATCGCCAACTCTTCAATACCGTTGATGAGCGCAATATCGCCTGCAAATGCCTCGTCAACGATTTCACGCTCCAAACCTTTAAATTTCAATACTTGGTTAATACGGCCTTTAAATGGCACGCCATCAGGACCGTTCATACAGACCACTTCCATGCCTGACTTCACACGTCCACGGCTAATACGGCCAACACCAATCTTACCGACATAGCTGTTGTAGTCGATAGAAGAAATCTGGAATTGCAAAGGACCATCTGGATCATCATCACGCACAGGTACATATTTCAGAACAGCGTCAAATAATGGACGCATATCACCTTCACGGACATCTTCCGTTGTGCCTGCATAGCCGTTTAAGCCTGATGCATAGATGATTGGGAAATCTAGCTGCTCTTCCGTAGCGCCTAACTTATCAAACAATTCAAAAGTGGCGTTAATTACGTAGTCACAACGTGCGCCTGGACGGTCAACCTTGTTAATCACCACGATAGGCTTTAATCCAAGAGCTAAGGCTTTCTTGGTTACGAAGCGAGTTTGTGGCATTGGGCCTTCAACCGCATCAACCAAAAGCAAAACACCGTCAACCATGGAGAGCACGCGCTCTACTTCACCACCGAAGTCGGCGTGTCCTGGTGTGTCTACGATGTTGATGTGTGTACCGTCATATTCAACCGCACAGTTCTTGGACAAAATAGTAATGCCACGCTCTTTTTCTAAGTCATTTGAGTCCATGACACGTTCGGTCATTTTTTCATTTGAGCGGAATGTGCCAGATTGGCGTAAGAGTTGGTCAACCAAAGTAGTTTTACCGTGGTCAACGTGGGCGATGATGGCGATATTACGAAGTGCGCGTTTAGTCATGTGAAGCTTCTAAAGTTAAGAATATGAAATTCGGGTTAATTAAGGTTAATAAACAAATAAGTCAAAATGATTTAATGGGCAGAAGAAATTAACCGCTTGGGATGCAATACCCCTGAGCGCCAATCTCCAGTACCGATAAAGTTGTGGGGAGCAGCAGTTGCGCGATAGATGCGTACTAGCGCCTCTATCGAGGTTAAATTGAGTGGGACTCGTTGACCCATCTCTAAACGTTTTGCCTGCTGCTCATCTACCGTGAGATGCGGCAAGGTTTGCAAGAGTGCATCGACTGGCAAGATATAGCTTGAGCTTTCTTGCAAGCCTTTCTGAATGGATTCGATTGTGAAAGACTGCTCTAAAGTGAGGTGACCTACTTCAGTGCGGCGCAAGCCAACCAAATGCGCACCACAACCCAAAGCTTTGCCAATATCCTCTGCCAAGACGCGGATGTAAGTACCTTTACTACAGCTGACTTCTAGAGTAGCTTCAGGCCAATTGATATTGGTCCAACGAATCGCATGAATCGTAATATTTCGTAGAGCACGCTCTAACTCAACACCAGCACGAGCATATTCATATAAAGGCTTACCATCGCGCTTAAGCGCAGAATACATTGGTGGAACCTGACTAATGGGGCCAGTAAATGCTGGTAGCAATGACTCTAAGGCCAGCTTCAGTGCAACTTCATCAGCAAATACTGGGAGCGGCAACTCTTCTATGATGAGGCCTTCAGCATCGCCAGTATCAGTACGCTGACCAAATTTCACTTGGGCGATGTAAGTCTTATTGGCTTCCAATAAATCCTGAGAGTATTTCGTTGCCTCACCCAAACAAATAGGTAGTAGGCCTGTAGCCATTGGATCCAATGTACCTGTATGACCAGCTTTTTCCGCATTAAATGCACGCTTCACAGCAGTAACAGCTCCTTGCGAGCTCATGCCAGCAGGTTTATCAAGCAAGACAACGCCATCGATACGTACAGACATAGCTATTTACGCGTTCTCGTCTTTGCGATCACTATCCACTGCCTGATCAATTAAGCGAGACATTTCAATGCCATGCTCAACTGAACTGTCATAGTGAAAATGCAGGGTTGGCACAGTATGAATATGCAAACGCTTAAATAATAAGGAATGTAAATAACCCGCTTTATCCTGGAGTGCCTTCAATGCCACCTCAGGCTCAGCGCCTAAAACAGTAAAGAAGACTTTTGCGTGTGCCAGATCTGGCGTCAGTTCAATACTTTGTAAAGTAATCAAACCTAGACTCGGGCTACGCAATTCACGAGGAATGAGCTCGGCCAGGTCTCGCTGAATTTGATCGGCGAGACGCTGGTTACGATGAGGGCTAGTTTTATGCATTAACTGGGTAGCTCTTAAAGCGTTCTAGCGACTTCAGTCACTTCAAATGCTTCCAGTTGATCACCCTCTTTAATGTCGTTGTAGCCTTTTAATGACAAGCCACACTCAACACCGGCACGAACTTCTTTTGCATCATCTTTAAAGCGCTTGAGAGAATCTAACTCACCACTCCAGATAACGACGTTTTCACGCAAGAGACGAACACTAGAGTTACGCTTGACAACACCATCGAGCACCAAGCAACCTGCAATCGCGCCAACTTTAGATACCAAGAAGACTTGACGAATCTCCACCATACCGGTGATTTCTTCTTTCTTATCTGGTGTCAACATACCGCTCAAGGCTGCCTTCACTTCATCAACTGCGTCATAAATAATGTTGTGATAACGAATATCCACGCCATTATTCTCAGCCAACTTACGCGCCGCACCATCCGCGCGAGAGTTAAAGCCAATAATGACTGCCTTAGAAGCAACTGCTAAGTTCACGTCAGTTTCAGTAATGCCACCCACTGCTGCATGAACGATTTGAACCTTCACCTCTACAGTAGAGAGCTTTTGCAATGACTGTGACAATGCTTCTTGGGAACCTTGTACGTCTGCCTTAATGATCAGCGGCAACAACTTAGCTTCTATCGCGCCCTCTTCCATGTTTTCCATCATGGTTTCAAGTTTGAATGCTTGCTGTTTGGCTAACTTCACATCACGGAACTTGCCTTGACGGAACAGTGCGATCTCGCGTGCTTTACGCTCGTCAGGGACTACTTGCACTGATTCACCAGCCGCAGGGACCTCAGATAAACCTTGAATCTCTACGGGGATAGATGGGCCAGCTTCATTACATGGCTTACCGTTTTCATCCAACATCGCACGAACACGACCATAGGTTGAGCCGGCCAGCAACATATCACCACGCTTCAGCGTTCCAGATTGAACAAGAACAGTAGCAACTGGACCACGTCCTTTATCTAAACGCGCCTCAATCACTAGACCTTGAGCTGGAGCTTCTTGCGCTGCTTTGAGCTCTAAAACCTCGGCTTGTAAGAGTACGTTCTCGAGTAATGCATCGATACCGTCGCCTGTTTTGGCAGAAACACCAATGAATGGCACATCGCCGCCGTATTCCTCGGGAACTACTTGCTCTGCTACCAACTCAGTTTTGACGCGCTCTAAATTAGCCTCAGGCTTATCAATCTTATTGATTGCCACAACGATAGGAACACCCGCTGCTTGAGCATGGTGAATCGCTTCCCTGGTTTGTGGCATCACACCATCATCTGCCGCAACTACTAAGATCACGATATCCGTTGCCTTAGCACCGCGAGCACGCATAGCCGTAAAGGCTTCGTGACCCGGAGTATCGAGGAAGGTAATCATGCCGCGTGGGGTTTCGACGTGATAAGCGCCAATGTGCTGAGTAATGCCACCAGCTTCGCCAGTAGCAACCTTAGCCGCACGAATCTTATCGAGCAAAGATGTTTTACCGTGGTCAACGTGACCCATCACTGTGACTACTGGTGGACGTGGCAATAACTCCGCATCGTGACCAGCTGTACCCAAATCTAAATCGGGGTCATCTAATTTGGCAGCATGTGCTGTGTGGCCCATTTCCTCAACGATGATCATTGCCGTATCTTGATCCAAGATCTGGTTAATCGTGACCATCTGACCCATACCCATCAAGAGCTTAATCACTTCAGCACTCTTCACGGCCATGGCGTGAGCTAATTCGGCAACAGTAATGGTTTCTGGAACATTGACATCACGAACAATAGCTTCCGTAGGTACCTGGAAATTGGTATCGACATTGGCTTCAGCAATTTGACGTTGCTTTCTTCTGCCACCGCCCGAACGCCAACCACCCACACCACCAGAGCTGTCACCACGAGTTTTAAGGCCGCCCGGTTTCTTGGCACCCTCTTCTTGCCAAGTAGATGAAGTCTCTGCAGACTTAATTGTCTTACCACCAACTTTAGCAACTGCTTTTTTCTTATCGTCAGCACCTTCAACCTTGGCAGGTTTATGCAAAGTGCCTTTTTTAGCTTCTTCAGTAGCAATTTCACTTGGCGCTTTGAGAACACGTGCAGGCGTACTCATCATGTCGCGAATCGCTAGAGCTTCAGCTTCAGCAGCGGCACGACGTTTTGTAATATCCGCTAACTGAGCCTTATTGGCATCAGCGATGTCCTTAGCAGCCTTGTCAGCTTGCGCTTTCTTTTCCGCAGCTTTAGCTACCGCTGCATCTCCATCCGATTTGGAGGATTTCTCAATCGCTGACTCAGCCACACTTGCAGCCGCTGCCGCATCAGCTTCTTTTTGGCGAGCATCTTCTGCAGCTTTCATTTCAGCTTCTTGACGAGCTAACAACTCGGCTTGACGAGTAGCTTCAGCTGCGCGTTTTTCTAGCTCTTCAGCAGAAAGAATGGGCTTAGCAGATGCCGGAGGAGAAACTTCCTTGGCCGCTGGGGCTGGAGTCTCTTCAGGAGCTTTTTCTCCGGCCTTAACGAGCACGCGCTTTTTACGAACCTCAACCTGAACGGTGCGAGTGCGCCCAGCAGAATCTGCCTGACGAATCTCAGAGTTTTCGCGCTTGATTAAAGTAATCTTTTTACGACTACCTGTATCAGCACTGCCATGCTCTTTCTGCAAATGCTCAAGCAGGACAGTCTTGTCCTTTTCGGTAATGCTGTCGTCCTCAGAACCTTTTTCGATACCGGCCGCCTTCAATTGCTCCAGAAGGTCTGGCGCGGTACGTTTTAATTCTTTAGCGAGTACTTTTACTGTTGTTGCCATGCACTACTTCCTCTCATGAAGTAAACCAATGTTCGCGCGCTTTCATGATGAGCGTTTTCGCGGTTTCTTCGTCAATTTGTGTCGCCTCAACTAGCTCATCAACAGCTAGTTCAGCTAAGTCGTCACGGGTATGAACTTGATTGTCAGCAAGCTTTGCAACCAATTCAGTGGTCATTCCCTCAAGGGAACGTAAATCTTGTGAGACTTCGCCAACACGCTCTTCTTTAGCTAATTCCATAGTCAAGAGAGAGTCGCGCGCACGAGTACGCAATTCGTTTACGGTATCTTCATCAAAAGAATCAATTTCTAACATTTCAGAAAGGGGTACATAAGCAACCTCTTCCAATGTGTTGAAACCTTCTTCGATCAAGATATCAGCAACTTCTTGGTCAACGTCCAATTTATCCATGAACAATTGGCGTACAGAAGCAGCTTCTTTTTCAGTTTTCTCAGCAGATTCTTCTGGAGTCATGATGTTGATCTGCCAACCAGTCAATTCACTAGCCAAGCGAACGTTCTGTCCACTGCGGCCAATTGCAATTGCCAAGTTCTCTTCATCAACCACTACGTCCATCGCATGACGCTCTTCGTCAACCACGATAGAAGATACTTGCGCTGGAGCTAAGGCACCAATCACAAACTGCGCTGGATCTTCAGACCACAACACAATATCCACTGCCTCACCAGCCACCTCGTTACGCACTGCAGTAACACGTGTGCCACGAACGCCAACGCAGGTACCGATTGGATCGATACGCTTGTCATAAGTAATCACAGCAATCTTTGCGCGGATACCAGGATCACGTGCTGCACCCTTAATCTCCAATAAACCTTGTTCCATTTCTGGAACTTCGTTCTCAAATAATTTGATCAAGAAATCTGGGCAGGTACGTGAGAGCTCAATCTGTGGGCCACGGGCTTCACGATCCACTTTGAGGATGTAAGCACGAACACGGTCGCCAGAACGCAGATTCTCTTTTGGAATCATTTGATCGCGACGCAGCAAGGCTTCAACGCGACCAGACTCAATAATCAAACCATTTTTGTCGGCACGCTTTACAGTGCCGGTCATGACTTTTTCGCCACGCTCAAGGTAGTCGTTCAGAATCTGCTCACGCTCAGCATCCCGAATGCGTTGCAAGATCACTTGCTTAGCAGCTTGTGCGCCAATACGGCCAAAGGCTAAAGACTCAATTTGTTCTTCGATGTATTCACCAACTTCCATATCCGGAAATTGCTCGAGGGCTTCGAAATGCAGAATTTCCTTATCAGGCTCTTGGAGACCCGCTTCATCAGGAACAACCAACCAACGACGGAAGGTTTCGTATTCACCAGACTCGCGATCAATCGATACACGAATATCCACATCTTCTGTCGGATAACGCTTCTTAGTGGCTGATGCCAACGCCATTTCTAGCGCCTCAAACACAATCGCTTGATCTACGTTCTTTTCACGCGCTAAGGCGTCTGCCAACATGAGAACTTCTCGGCTCATGACTTTCTTCCTTTGAAATCAATAACAGGGACCAACCGAGTCTTATCGACCTCGGCTAAAGAAAACTCCAATTGAGACTCAGCGCCATCAGCGCCTTCAAACAACAAACCAAATTTCGCATCAGGTGAATCCAACTCACCACTCAGCAAACCTTGCAATACACCACGAAACTTCTTGCGATCGCCAGCGGCAACCCGCAATTTCAAATCCACTTCCATTCCGGAGAAGCGCTCGTAATCAGCCGCTGATTTAACAGGGCGATCTAGACCAGGAGAAGAAATCTCTAGACGCTCAAAGGGAATGTTTTCAACTGGCAAGGTGTAGCTCAGTTGATGACTTACCTTTTCGCAATCCTGGACATTAATCAAACGCTCATAATCCGGGTTTTCAATCGTGACGCGCAGTAAACCTCCGGCTTCACGCTCAATATCGACTAGCGTGTAACCTAGGTTTTCTACCTCCGCAGAAATAATCCGCTGATCCTTCACAAATACCCTTCAATCCAAAACGGCAAAAAAAAATGGGCTTCAAAGCCCATATTCTCGAAATTCAGAACAGGCCGACTTACGTTGATCGCAACATCAGTCGGTAACAACACAAAACAGCAGCGAACTGCTGTAAGTCCAAAATTATAGCCGATTTAGAGGAAAACTCATCAAAATCAGAAGCTTTCGCTTGGATTTCGCGGTTTTCGAGGGCCTTTATTGAAGGGTTTGCGCCCTTTTGGTGCCCCTCGTTTAGGGCCATTTCCAGGGCTTTGAGGGCTTGCCGTTACAAAAGCAGACTGTCCGTGATGGACTTTCTTACCTTTATTCCGGTTCTGACCCTGACCGCCTTGGCCACCACCTTGACCGCCCTGTGCGCCTGCGCCTGGACGTCCACCCTGAGTACGGCCCCGGAAAGGACCGCGCCCCTCACTCGAACCACCGCCGCCAGGTTTGCCACCTCGACCTTGATGCGTCAAGGCGCCATGACCGCTAGCCTGGGTTAATGCATCCCGTGAACCCCAATAAGAAACTGAGGTTTGCATTGGGTCTGGCTGAAAATCTCCGTTGGAAGCAGGATTCCGGTCTCGTCCGTGAGCTCCAGAACTTGGGCTACGACCCTTATCTTGGGGTTGAGGCATTTTTAAGCCTGCAAACTTCATTAAGTTATAGATACCGCCGGCTTCAATCTCTTCCCACTTACCCCGCCTCAAGCGTGGAGGCAATAAGAAAATGCCATAACGAGTACGAATCAAGCGAGAGACGACATGTCCGACTGCTTCAAACATGCGGCGCACCTCACGGTTACGGCCTTCAGTCAAAGCAACGTGGTACCAACGGTTTGCACCTTCCCCACCACCCATAGAAAGACGTAAGAATTTGGCTTGGCCATCATCTAAGGTAACGCCGCTCTTTAATTGAGTCATATTTTCTTGACTCAGATCACCCAAAATACGGACAGCGTACTCGCGCTCAACACCGTAACGAGGATGCATCAAGCGATTCGCTAACTCGCCTGAAGTTGTAAATAGCAATAGCCCTTCAGTATTAAAGTCCAGACGCCCAACCGCAATCCAACGTCCTTGACGTGGCTTTGGCAAACGATCAAAAACAGTTGGACGACCCTCTGGATCAGACTGACTAACGATTTCACCAGAAGGCTTGTGATACATGATCACGCGCGGTGGCTTAGTCTGAATCTTGCGATGCACTGGCTTGCCGTTAATGCGTACTTGATCGGCAGGTCCGATGCGCTGACCAATATGGGCTGGCAATCCATTTACTGATACGCGCCCTTGAATAATCAAGTCTTCCATATCGCGACGTGAACCCATGCCGACATCAGCTAATACCTTGTGCAGCTTGACAGTATCTTCGTCGTCAGCCTCATCATCCAAGCCATCTAAATCTGACCAAACTTCATCACGTAAGCTGAGCGGCAAATCATCGATGTTGGCAAATTGCAAACTGCTCATCTCATCATCGCTAGGCCCATCTGCATCATCGTCATGACGCACGCGTTGTGCCCGACGCTCTGCACCAGTTTGATGAGAAATCTCATTCTCATTCACACCATCTGGATTCTTAACTTCAAGCACTTCAGGCGCATCTAATGCAGCATCGAATTCTCCAGAGACTACTGAAGCAAATAAGGCTTCGCTCTCTGCTGCATTCGGAGCCAGCTTGGCGGCTGCATGATTAGCACCCTCACGCGCTCCACCACCCTCGCCCTCGCGACGGGGCCGATCTTTATTAAATGGACGCTTCTTATTAAATGGCTTGCCAGCACCCGCACCCTGACGGCGTGGACGACGTGGACCGCCTTCGCGCCCTTCGCCTTTTGCACCCTCTGAATGATTGGGCGCAGACTCAGAGCTAGAGGAATTATCCGATGTCGGTTTAATCGGAGATGAATCGTTTTCGTTATGACTTGTCATTAATAATTATTTTTGTTCGTCTGGCTTGTCTTCAGACTCTGGAGTAACTTCTTCTACTACTTCACTTGTCTCTTGACTGATGGATTCTTCGTTTACCAATGCTTCATCTGTTAATTGGATGATAGGCTGCCCGTTTTCATCTAACTCAATGACTGTCTCAACAGTAGCGCTAGGATCAAATTCCATTACCGCCTGACCTAATTGCGCAGCTGCCGCCATTGGCGCAGCGTCTTCCAACATTGGTAAGCTTTGTAAATTAGTCAGGCTCAAGTCGTCTAGAAATTGCTTAGTAGTGGCATATAAACCTGGGCGGCCAATAGTCTCTTTATGACCAATCACCTCAACCCAACCCCGATCCTCTAACTGCTTCATCACATTGCTGCTTACTGCAACACCACGAATCTCTTCGATCTCGCCACGAGTAACCGGCTGACGGTAGGCAATAATCGCCAAGGTTTCCATCACCGCACGAGAATACTTTGGCGGCTTTTCTGGGGTCAAACGATCAAGATATTCACGCATTGCCAAGCGGCTCTGAAAGCGCCAACCTGTTGCAATGTGG
This sequence comes from Polynucleobacter sp. MG-Unter2-18, assembly GCF_018687675.1. NCBI lineage: Bacteria > Pseudomonadati > Pseudomonadota > Betaproteobacteria > Burkholderiales > Burkholderiaceae > Polynucleobacter > Polynucleobacter sp. MG-Unter2-18. The sequence goes on along the minus strand of NZ_CP061302.1, from coordinate 646,763 downwards.
ACTAACTCCATGCCTTTGTCTTCCCAGGCTTTTTGAAGTTCTAAAAGAGCATCGTCAATTTCGCCGGCAGCAATATCTTCGACAAATAAGCGCGTCATATCAGCAACTGTGAGTGGTTCTTGCGCGCACAAGAGAGCTGTTTCAATTACGCGTTTATTGTGATCATCCATAAAATTCGGGCTATCAGGTAAGGACCTGATGAGACTATAAAAATGTATTTCAGTAATGGGTTGGCAGTGTTCTGGTGGTGCTATTTAGCTACAACGGGCAATTGACCTCCGAAAATCACATTGGAGAACTGCCTGCGCTCAAATAAAGTCTTTTTCGCTCACCTTCGGCCATTATAAGGGAGGCTCAATACAATAGCTATATGCACGAAATTACAGCCATAACCCCTCTTTTATCCCCCGAGGCCGACACAAGACGTCGTTTTCTTGGTTTAGGCTTAGGTTTAGGAGCCCTCATTGGAGGCTCAAGTCTAACTGGGTGTAGCTTAATGGGCAGTCGCAAGCCTGTCATTGGCCTTGTCTTAGGGGCAGGTGCCGCTCGAGGTTTTGCCCATGTGGGTGTCATCAAAGCATTAGAGGCACAAGGTATTCGGCCCGATATCGTGGTCGGTAGTAGTGCTGGAAGCGTGATTGCGGCACTACTTGCCTCTGGCGCCACCGGAAATGATCTCAATCGGCTAGCCTTAAATCTGGATGAAGCAACCATAGCCGACTGGGGGCTCCCCTTTGCCGGAAGGTTTGGAGGCCTCATTAAAGGGGACGCTCTGCAAAATATGGTGAATCGTGAAGTACAAAATAAGTCTATCGAACAAATGCGCATACCCTTGGGGATTGTGGCAACTGAACTGCAATCAGGCAAAGGTATTTTGTTTCGCTCGGGCAATACAGGTCTAGCGGTACGTGCCTCCTGCAGTGTTCCAGGCGTATTCCAGCCAGCAGTCATTAGCGGTAAAGAATATGTTGACGGCGGCCTAGTTGCTCCAGTACCAGTAAGTTATGCCAGGCAGATGGGCGCAACACTAGTGATTGCAGTCAACATCTCGTCAGAACCCGTTCATCAAGATGCCAGCGGAACCTTTGGCGTTATGCAGCAAACGATATCCATCATGCAGCGAAGTATTAATCAGTATGAGCTCAAGAGCGCCGATATTGTAATTACGCCTCACCTGAAGCAAATGAGTAGCGGTGACTTTAAATCCAGAAATGCCGCCATCCTTGCTGGAGAGGTTGCCGCACAGGAGCAAATGGCGCTAATTAAGGAGAGACTGAAGGGCTGAAAATATTTCAGCTGGAGACTTAGAGACTACGAGATTTGCGTTTGAGTTTATTCACTTCATTCAACAACTCTTTACGCTCTGCATCACCCAAGTTGTCACTGCCATCTAAGCGGCGAGCGCCATCAAAGCGCTTGTCCCAGTAAAGACTACCAAGGTCGTCCACACGCACACTAGTGCCTTTGGATGGGGAATGAATAAATTTATTGTCGCCAACATAAATGCCGACATGCGAGAAAGTTAAACGCATGGTGTTAAAGAACACTAAATCGCCAGGTTGTAATTCTTCACGAGTAATGGGTTTGCCCACTCGGCTCATTTGAGTCGATTTGCGAGGTAATAAAAAACCCAGTTTGTCTTTAAAAACGTAGCCAACAAAACTACTGCCGTCCAAACCGGATTGGGGCAACTCGGCATCCCAGCGATAACGCACACCAATCACTTCCATAGCGCGGTTAATTAATTCTTCTGATTTGCCGGTAACGGAGTCTGCCAAACGATCTGACACGCGAGCAAAGTAAGACTTGCCTGCCTGAAACATAGTTTCTTTTGGAGTCTCTTTGGCCACTTCTGCGGGCACGTCTTTTGCAGCATCAGCAACAGCGTCTACCGCTCGCGCAGGATTAGCAGCCAATATGATTGCAATCAGCGCAGCGATCGGCAACTGCTTAATCAGCGTTGGCAAGAGGTCTTTTTTAAGGGACATCGCTCGATTCTAACAAAGAAGACCTATTTCACCAAGCACTTAGCCTTGGGATAACTCTATGTTTTTAATAGTATATTTGCCATTATGGGGCATAAATAAACCACTTTAGGCCCTTGCGGAGCCATTTAACTCAGTTCTTAGCTCAGTTCAGCGGCTGCAAAAAGCTCTTTGGTGTAAGTCTGACGAGGGTGCTGAATGAGGGTCTCAGTATCACCAAACTCCACCACCCTACCCCCTTTGAGCACCATCACCTCATGTGACATTGCCCGAATGACCGCCAAATCATGGCTAATCATCAAATAGGCTAAGTTGTATTTTTTCTGGAGCTCAGTCAACAAAGCGAGCACCTGTTTTTGAATCGATACATCTAATGCCGAAGTTGGCTCGTCTAATACCAAGATCTGCGGCTTCAAAATCAAAGCGCGAGCAATCGCAATTCGCTGCCTCTGACCACCAGAGAATTCATGGGGATAACGCGTGAGAGCGGAACGATCAATTCCTACCTCTCGCAAAATATCGAGGACGCGGGACTCACGCTCCGCTGCAGACAAATTCGGAAAGTGCACATCCAAACCCTCTGAAACAATTTGCATTACGTTCATGCGTGGAGAGAGCGAACCAAATGGATCTTGAAAAATCACCTGCAAACTCGAGCGCATGGCTCGGCGCTCTTGTGGTTTTAACTGTTGCCAATCCTTGCCTAATATATCTACTGTGCCCGCGATCTCTGCTGCAGAATCACCTAACAAGCCTAAAACCGCCATACCTAAAGTAGTCTTACCTGATCCAGACTCACCAATCACTCCGATAGTCTGACCTTGCTTCAGTTCAAAGCCGACCTTACGCAGCACTTGATGACGCGGAGATTTTTTAAACCAAGCGGTGGACTCTGTACCTGGATAAGAGACAGATAAGCTCTCCGTTTTTAATAACACCGGTGCCAAAGGCATTACTGGCGCTAAATCGCGCACAGGCTCACTATTTACCAAGGCTTTGGTATACGCATTGTCTGGATGCTCAAAGACTTGCTTTGTAGGTCCCACTTCCATCAGGTTGCCCTGATTGAGAACTGCAACGCGCTGAGCAAAATGTTTAACTAAGTTCAGATCATGCGTGATCAATAGGATTGCCATGCCACCGTGATCCTTAGACTCTTCTTGCAACTCTTTAAGTAAATCCAAAATCTGCAAACGCAAGCTGACGTCTAAAGCGGTAGTTGGCTCATCTGCAATGAGTAATCTGGGTTTACAAGCTAATGCCATCGCAATCATGGCGCGTTGACGCTGTCCACCAGATAATTGGTGAGGATATGAATGAAAGCGCTTCTCTGGTTCGGGAATACCGGTTTTCTTGAGCAACTCGATTGCCGTAGATATCCCATCAGCCTTAGTGATCAATGGTTCATAAATTTGTACCGCCTCAACAATCTGATTGCCGATAGTAAACAAAGGGTTGAGCGCAGTCATCGGCTCCTGAAAAACCATCGCAATCTCACGACCACGAATTTCACGAATAGCTTGTATAGGCAAATCCAACAAATTCACTGGTGGAGAGCTAGCATCTGTACTCTTGCCACTCCACAAAATTCGACCAGATGTTTTTGCACCCTCCGGCTCAAGGCGAAGTGGCGCCAATGCAGTCAGCGTCTTACCTGAACCAGACTCTCCAACCAGCGCAACTCGCTCGCCCACACCAATCTCTAGATCAAGATGGCTCACGGCAAATTTTTCACGCCGACCCGAACCAAAGGAGATTGAAAAATCTTCATAGCGCAGGAGTGGAACTGCAGTTTTCACGGAACTCATGAACGGCCTCCACTCATCGCGCCAGATTTACGAGAATCAAAGGCATCACGCAAAGCCTCACCCATAAAAGTGAGTAAGAGTAAGGTAGCTACTAAAACAATAAAGGTCGATAGTGAAATCCACCACGCATCTAAATTACTTTTTCCCTGAGAGAGCAACTCACCCAGACTCGGCGTTCCTGGTGGCACACCTAAACCTAGGAAATCTAAACTCGTGAGCGATAAGATCGCCGCACTCATTCTGAAGGGAAGAAAGGTAATCACGGGCGTCAGGCTGTTCGGCAAAATATGACGGCGCATGATTTGAAGATTGGTTAAGCCCAATGCTCGGGCTGCACGAACGTACTCTAACGCGCGATTGCGAAAGAACTCAGCACGCACATAGTCAGATAAACCCATCCAACCAAATGCTGCCAGCAAAATAATCAGCAGCCAAATGCTTGGGTTAAAGATAGAGGCAAAGATGATGAGTAGATACAGCTCTGGCATCGCCGACCAAATCTCAATCAAACGCTGAGAAACCAGATCGAACTTGCCGCCAAAGAATCCCATTAAAGAGCCGGTAAGAATGCCCACACTGACACCAACTATGGTGAGAGCTAATCCAAACAAAATCGATAAGCGAAAGCCATAAATTAAACGTGACAAAACATCGCGCCCACGATCATCCGTGCCTAACCAGTTATCAAGCGATGGTGGTGCAGGATTAGGCACTTTTGAGAAGTAATTGAGCGTTTCATAGCTATAGGGGATGGGTGGATAAATTGCCCAATTACCATTGCTAGTAATGTTGTGGCGAATATCCGGATCTAAGAAATCGGTTGGCGTCGCAAAGTCACCGCCAAACACTCGCTCAGGTTGTGACTTCACAATGGGGAAATAGAATTTCCCCTCGTAGCGAACAATGAGGGGTTTGTCATTCGCAATCAACTCTGCAACCATGGACAGGCCAAATAGGATCATGAAGATCCACAGGCTGGCATAACCCATGCGACTATTTTTAAAGCGATGCCAGCGACTCATGAGCCACCTCCCGCACCAAACTGGATGCGCGGGTCAATGTAGACGTAACAAAGATCCGAAATTAACTTCGTGAACAAGCCAATTAATGTGAACAGATAGAGTGTTCCAAAAACGACTGGGTAGTCACGTCGCATCACGGACTCATAGGAAAGTAAACCCAATCCGTCTAGGGAAAATAGGGTTTCGATCAATAGTGAACCTGTAAAGAAAGCGCCAATAAATGCCGCCGGAAACCCAGTCACCAGGGGAAGAAGCGCATTGCGGAACACATGTTTCCACAGCACTTGTTTTTCGGTCAGGCCTTTGGCTCTCGCTGTTAATACATACTGCTTACGAATCTCCTCTAGGAAGGAGTTTTTAGTCAGCATGGTGATCACGGCAAAGCTGCCCAAAACTGAAGCAGTAATTGGTAAAACTAAATGCCATAAATAGTCCATGACCTTACCCATCATGCTGAGCTCACTCCAATTATCTGAAGTTAGCCCTCGTAAGGGGAATATCTGCAAGAAACTGCCGCCACCGAAAATGACGAGCAATAAAACGCCCAGTACAAAACCTGGAATGGCATAGCCCACCAAAATCATCGAACTAGTTACCGTATCAAAGCGAGAGCCATCTCTGACTGCCTTGGCTATACCCAAGGGTATCGATACCAAATACGTCAGAAAGAAAGTCCACAAACCAATGCTGATAGAAACAGGTAATTTTGAGACTACTAATTGCCAAACACTTTGGTGTTGGTAGTAGCTCTGACCCAAATCAAATTGTGCAAAACGCTTTAGCATCATGAAATAGCGCTCTACTGGCGGCTTATCAAAACCATACAAAGCCTTCACCTCGGCTAAACGCTCCGCATCCACTCCTTGGCGGCCACGATAGTTAGTTCCACCACCAGAGGACTCCGCTCCACTGACTGCGGCATCACCCTTACCCTTGAGTTCTAATATCAACTGCTCAACTGGACCACCAGGTACAAATTGCACCACAGCAAATGTCAGAGTTAAGACACCTAACAAGGTGGGAATCATCAAGAGCACACGCTTGAAAATATATGACCACATTTGTCCTTGCATTAGCGCGCCCCCTCTTTCCACCAATTGAGCGGAATCCAAGATTCAGCGGTGTAATACAGGGGGGGCTCCGGATAGCGCATCTCCTTACGATACGCGATTCGATGTGTCGGGTTGTACCACTGAGGAATAACGAAGTAACTATTCCAAAGAACACGGTCTAAAGCTCTAGTAGCTGCACGTAACTCTTCGCGAGTCTGAGCTTTCACAATCGCATCTACCAAAGCATCAACTACGGGTGACTGGACCCCAATCACATTGTCAGAGCCTTTTTCTTTTGCGGCCTCACTACCAAAGCGATCCCATAATTCATTACCTGGGCTTTGTGAATCAGGAAAACGAATGGTAGTCATATCAAAGTCGTATTCATCCATACGCTTCTGATGCAAAGCAAAGTCACTAGTCCGAATGTCTACCGCAATACCCAGCTTCTCTAAATTACGAACGTAAGATGAAATCACTCTTAAGAAAAATGGGCCGTCTTCGACCATCTCAAATCGGAAAGGCTCACCCTGCATATTCCGTAATGCACCATCACGATATTGCCAACCAGCCTGAGCCAATAAATCACGTGCTTTGCGTAGGTTCTGACGCAAGCTATCTGGCGAAGCAGTTGAGGGTGCTGGAGGCATTGGATCGAAGACAGCATCAGGCACCCATTTAGGATATTGCGCTTTTAGAGGCTTGAGTAATTTCAACTCCGCTTCAGTAGGCTTGCGAGGACCATCGAAATTAGCACTCAGATCACTGTTCGTAAAGTAGCTATTGATGCGACTGTATTGCTCAAAGAAGAGTTGGCGATTTAACCACTCAAAGTCAAGCGCGTACCCTAAGGCTTGTCGTACCCGTGGATCCTGAAAAATCGGTCGACGTACATTCATTGCAAAACCTTGCATGCCAGCGCCATTGTGATTGAGAAACGCCTTCTTCTCTAAGGTGCCATCATTAAATCTAGGACCCACATAACTCTTAGCCCAATTCTTTGCACGGTACTCCACTAATGCATCAAACTCCCCGGCCTTAAAAGCCTCAAGACGAACGGCATCATCACTATAGAGCTTGTAGTTCACGCGATCAAAGTTATAAAAACCAACACGGACATTGAGTGGCTTAGCGCCTTGATCGGCCCAGTAATTGGGGTTACGTTTAAAGATCATGGTCTTGCCAGCTTTATAAGACTCAATCACATACGGTCCACTGGCTATTGGGTGCTCAAAGGTCAACTTATCAAATGGGGTAATACTGCCATCGGGCTTCTTACCCCAGTTGCGAGAGAACACCGGTACGGTACCCACCATCACTGGTAATTCAGGATTGCGATTCTTAAAGTCAAAGCGGATCACGCGGTCCGAGACAACTACTGCTTGCTTCACATCGGCATACACCGTTTTAAATTGTGGATTGGCAAGTGAGCTCATCAAGGTATCAAAGCTATGCTTTACGTCACCGGCCAAAATCGCATTGCCATCTGAAAACTTTGCCTCAGGTCGAATCCGAAATACCACTGACATCTTGTCAGGCGCCACTGCAATATCTTCAGCAATCAGACCATAGGCACTAGAGACCTCATCTGCACTACCCACCGCCAAAGACTCGAACATCAGTTGAGCGATACCAGGGGCTGTCACGCCACGCAGCGTAAATGGATTGAACTTATCAAAGCTAGTGCGACGATCGGGGTTAGGCAAAGTTAAGGTACCACCCCTAGGCACCTGAGGATTGACGTAATCAAAATGGCTAAATCCATCAGCGTATTTGGGCTTACCGTATTGAGCAATCCCCTGCGCGCCATGAGCCGAATTAAGCGCCACCCCAGCCAGAAGGGCTAAGAGTAGCAAATTGGGGATTTGGCGGATGGCGGGGAGCATGGGCATATATGCAACAATTGTAGATAGCAAATCACATTTGAAGCAAAGGACACAATATGGGCTTTCTCGCTGGCAAAAAAATTCTGATTACCGGCCTTCTTTCTAACCGCTCTATTGCCTACGGTATTGCCAAGGCATGCCATCGCGAAGGGGCTGAACTGGCCTTTACCTACGTTGGAGAGCGCTTTAAGGATCGTATTGTCGATTTTGCTAAAGAATTCAATACCGAACTGATTTTTGACTGCGACGTTGGTAGCGATGAGCAAATTTCCGCCCTTTTTAAGGATTTAGCTAAGACTTGGCCGCAGTTTGATGGTTTTGTTCATGCGATTGGCTTTGCACCACGTGAAGCCATTGCTGGCGACTTTTTAGAAGGTCTCTCTCGTGAAGGCTTCAAAATAGCTCACGACATCTCTGCTTACAGCTTCCCAGCGATGGCAAAAGAAGCTCTACCCATGTTGCGTGACAAATCTTCTTTATTGACGCTGACTTACCTCGGCAGCTTACGCAACGTTCCTAACTACAACACCATGGGGCTTGCTAAGGCCTCACTTGAAGCCTCGGTACGCTATATCGCCGGCTCGGTTGGACCTAAAGGCATTCGCGCTAACGGAATCTCTGCTGGCCCAATTAAAACGTTGGCTGCCGCCGGCATTAAAGGCTTTGGCAAGATTTTGGAAGCAGTTGAACAAACTGCTCCAATGCGTCGCAATGTCACGATTGATGATGTCGGTAACACTGCTGCCTTCTTACTATCTGATTTAGCAAACGGCATCACTGCTGAAATCATTTATGTCGATAACGGCTTTAGCCAAGTGGTTGGTGGCATGGACGAAGTTTGAGCGTTCCACTGCGCGAGGCCCTGAAGTTTTGGGCCAAACTGGGCTTTATTAGTTTTGGTGGGCCCGCAGGACAAATCGCAGTCCTTCATCAAGAGCTAGTTGAAAAGCGTCGCTGGATTTCAGAGCGGCGTTTTTTACATGCGCTCAACTATTGCATGTTACTGCCGGGACCTGAAGCCCAGCAGTTAGTCACTTACATCGGCTGGCTAATGCACCGCACTTGGGGTGGTGTTATCGCAGGCACCCTCTTTGTACTACCCTCACTATTGATATTGATCGGACTATCTTGGGTCTACCTTACCTTTGGACAAGTTCCTTGGATTGCCGCAATCTTTTTTGGCATCAAACCCGCCGTCACCGCAATCATCCTCCATGCCGCAGTGCGGATTGGTAAGCGCACGATTCACAATCAAGCGCTGCGTATGATCGCGCTCGGATCTTTCCTGGCGATCTTTGTTCTTAACCTTGCATTTCCACTGATTGTTGTTTGTGCTGCCTTGATGGGCGTTTGGGGCGGTAGACGCTACCCAGAATATTTTCAGCAAATTGCAGCCCACGATAAATCAACAGAGGTGCACGCTCCCGCAATGATTGATGATCACACCCCTACTCCAGACCACGCTAAGTTCTCTAAAAAGAAACTGGCATTGCATGGCTCGGTTGTTCTTGCGCTCTGGCTAATTCCGTTTATTTCCTTGGTACTAATCTTTGGCTGGAAAACACTCTACCCGCAAATTGCTTGGTTCTTCACTAAAGCCGCCTTCCTCACCTTTGGTGGTGCATACGCAGTTCTACCCTATGTCTACCAAGGCGCAGTAGATCAATTTCAATGGCTCAGTGCAGGTCAGATGATGGATGGTTTAGCGCTCGGAGAAACTACTCCAGGACCACTCATCATGGTGGTGGCTTTTGTTGGTTACCTCGCCGGCCATATTCAGCATCTGATTGGTAATAGCAATCCATTTTGGTTTGGGGTGCTTGGTGCTTGCGTAGCTACCTGGTTTACTTTTTTACCGTCTTTTTTCCTGGTGCTAGTCGGTGGTCCACTGATTGAATCTACACATGGCAAGCTGAGCTTTACTGCGCCCCTCACAGCAATCTCTGCAGCAGTAGTTGGCGTCATCGCCAATCTGGGCTTGTTCTTTGCGTATCACGTCTTTTTTCCGCATGGCCTTGGAGGTTCAATCTCATGGATTTCGATGGTGATTGCCCTGCTTGCAGCTGTGGCACTCTTTCAGTTTCAAAAAGGGGTGATTAGTGTATTAACTGGCTCTGCTCTAGCCGGCTTACTGAGCTATTTGTTAGCCAGTTTATTGATCTAAGTCGACTTTATTAGGGGCTGAAATTGGCATAATGGAACTTATGCGAATCGAACCCCAAACTATTACTCATCTCCAGGAATGGCTCGGTAAAACTGAGACCCTTCAAGACATTATCACTGCGGCACCTGTCAGAGCTTTATCAGCAACGCTCGATCGACCTGACGTTGCGCCCGTTGCAGGAACCTTTCTGCCAGAGTTATGGCATTGGCTCTATTTTTTACCTTGCGCTCTTCAATCCGAAATTGGCCTTGATGGTCACCCAAAGCGTGGTGGCTTTTTGCCCCCCGTACCATTGCCGCGTCGCATGTGGGCCGGTAGTCGAGTTGAATGGTTAGCGCCTCTGGCAGTTGACGATGAAATCGAACGCGTCTCTAGAATTGAATCCGTTACACACAAAGCGGGTCGCACTGGTGATCTTATCTTTGTATTGGTCAAACATACTATCTCTAATCAAAATGGCTTGGCCTTAGTTGAAGAGCATGACATTGTGTATCGCGATGCTCCCGGACCAGACGATAAGCCAGTTGCACCAACACCAGCCCCTACTGGAGCGACATGGTCTAAAACAATTACCCCTGATGATGTTTTGTTATTCCGCTACTCAGCACTAACATTTAATGGCCATCGCATACATTACGATCGCAAATACGTTACTGAAGTAGAGGGTTATCCTGGCTTAATTGTTCATGGGCCATTAATTGCCACTTTGCTAGTGGATCTTGTACGCCAAAGTATTCCAGGCTGCACGCTCAAGAGCTTTGAGTTCCGCGCCATACGCCCTACTTTTGATATCAATTTATTTAAGGTCAGTGCCAAGCCTGATTTGGAGAGAGATACTTCTGGAAAAACGATCTCCATTTGGGCCGAGGATCACGAAGGCTGGCTCACCATGCAAGCCACTGCAGTTTTAGCTTAGGAAATATTGACTGAATGACTACTTCACACTTATCTAAAGCCTTAGCTACATTTGCCTCTGAATTAAAGATTGGCGATATTCCTCAAGAGGTAATTGCGCGCACCGAAGATTTACTAGTCGATTGGTTCGGCTCTGCGATTGCTGGTAAAGGATCGCGCCCAGTAGAAACGATGACGCAGTTTGCGCAAAACATGGGCGGCTTTAATACCGCTAATCCTGGTTCTGCTGAAATTCTGATTAATCGTCAGAGCTCAAGCCCTTTCTTGGCAGCACTTGCAAATGCAGCAGCTTCACATGTAGCAGAGCAAGATGATGTTCACAATGGCTCCGTCTTTCATCCAGGCACAATAGTATTTCCTGCAGCATTAGCAACGGCGCAAACGATTGGTGCATCAGGTGAAGATCTTTTGGTAGCCGCCGTTGCAGGCTATGAAGTCGGTATTCGGGTTGGTGAATTTTTAGGTCGATCACACTACAAAACATTTCATACCACTGGTACTGCAGGCACCTTGGCTGCTGCCGCTGCAGTAGGTCATCTACTCAAACTAAACCCAACACAAATGCTGCACGCCTTTGGTTCAGCAGGAACGCAATCGGCCGGCCTTTGGGAATTTCTGCGCGATGCCGCTGACTCTAAGCAACTGCATACTGCGCACGCTGCCTCTACTGGCTTGATGTCAGCTTACCTAGCGCAATCTGGGTTTACGGGTGCCGAACATATTTTGGAAGGCAAGCAAGGTTTAGCAGCTGGCATGTCGAGTGATGCAGATCCTAGCAAGCTGATTGATCGATTGGGTAGTCGCTGGACTATAGCTGAGACGAGCTTTAAATATCATGCCTCATGTCGTCATACTCACCCTGCCGCAGATGCATTGTTACAAGTGATGCTGACACATCACCTCAAGCCTAGCGATATCGCTAAAGTAGAAACCTTAGTTCATCAGGGTGCAATTGATGTGCTTGGCCCAGTGACTGATCCTGCGACTGTGCACCAATCTAAGTTCTCTATGGGGACTGTATTAGCCTTAATTGCTCACTATCAATTTGCAGGCCTACAAGAATTTGATCAACACTTTCATGATCAAGCCATTTGCGCATTCCGTGATCGCGTCACGATGATTCTGGATCCCGAAGTGGATGGCGCCTATCCTCAACGCTGGATTGGCAAAGTCAAAGTCTATTTAAATAGTGGCGAGGTTTTAGAAGGTCGCGTTGACGAACCCAAAGGTGATCCTGGCAATACTCTCAGCCGCGCTGAAATTACCGATAAGGCTATGCGCCTTGCTGCATTTAGTGGCGGCGCAAGTCCCACTGAGATGAGCGCTGCTATTGAGCGCTTGTGGAATATCCGCAAGCAGTCCAAGATAGGCATGCTGATCTCCTAAATCTCTGCCTCATATTTTATAAAGCCACATACATGAATCCACTTGATACACCTATCGGCTTTAGCAGCACTTTCTTATTCGTTCCAGGAACGCGTCCAGAGCGATTTATTAAAGCACTCGATAGTGGTGCTGATGGCGTCATCATCGATTTAGAAGATGCGGTTGCCCAGGAAGACAAGGAATCTGCCCGTGCTGCAATACGTGCTGATTGGCCTTCATTTACCGCAGAACAAAAAAAGCGTCTGATTATTCGCTCAAATTCTCCTGGCAGTCATTTTTATGCGGCAGACCTGATTTTGGTTCAAGAGTTAGATGTAGCTTGCTTACTCATTCCAAAAAGTGAGTCACTCGATCAAATTAATGGTGCAGCACAAATGCTTCCAAACACAGCCATCATTCCGATGATTGAGACTGCCATCGGTCTTGATCGCCTAAATGAAATCGCAAACTCTGAACAAGTATTGCGCCTAGCATTAGGCAATATCGATCTACAAGCAGATCTAGGGATGGTTTGTGATGCACCAGAAACTGAACTACAAACTGCACGCTTTCAGATTGTGTTGGCCTCACGCTTAGCCCAAATTGCCCCTCCAATAGACGGGGTTACTCCCTCTACTGACAATATTGAGCGCATTACGGAAGATGCGGAGCGTGCCAAAAGAATGGGCTTTGGTGGCAAGCTGTGCATACACCCTAAACAGGTTTCCCTAGTGAAGGATTCCTTTATGCCTACTGCTGCAGAAGTGTCTTGGGCTCATCGCGTTATCGAGGCAGACAAGGCATCCAAAGGAGGTGCAGTGAAATTAGATGGCCGCATGATTGACCGTCCAGTTGTTCTGCTGGCCCAAAGAACTCTAGCGATTGCTGGTAAACCCTAAAGCCGATAGCATTTAATAGTGGCAAAATTAGTAAGCATCAAACAATAACGGAGACTTAAATGAAATTAAAGAAAACCCTCTTTGCTGGAATTGCTGCAGTTGTCAGCGCCAGCACTTTATTGGGCAGCAATATTGCATCCGCCCAAAAAGATTGGCCAACGAAATCTATTTCCTTGGTTGTTCCTTTTGCAGCCGGCGGACCGACTGATTCAATCGCACGTTTAATTGCGGTGCCAATGGGCCAGTCTTTAGGTCAGACAGTGGTAGTTGAGAACGTCCCTGGTGCAGGTGGCACGATTGCTTCCACTAAGGTCGCACGCGCAGCACCAGATGGTTACACGATCTACATTCATCACATGGGTATGGCTACTGCACAAGCCTTGTACGACAAACTGCCGTATGACCCAATGACTAGCTTTGAGTACATCGGCCAAGTTGCTGACGTACCAATGGTATTGCTCGGTAAAAAAGATTTGCCAGCAAACAACTTTAAAGAGCTGGAAGCTTACATTAGAGCGAACGGATCAAAAGTAACTATGGCAAATGCCGGTCCAGGCGCTGTGTCACAGCTCTGCGGTCTATTATTTCAAAGTCGTATGGGCGTTCGCTTGACCAACATCCCTTACAAAGGAACTGGCCCTGCTTTGACTGACCTCTTAGGCGGTCAAGTTGACCTCTTGTGCGACCAGACAACACAAACCATTCCTTACATTAAGGATGGTCGTGTGAAGGCATTTGGTACAACCACAATGAAGCGTTTACCTGCCATTCCTAACGTTCCTACTTTGAACGAACAAGGTCTCAAAGGCTTTGAAGTAAAAGTATGGCACGGTGTGTATGCTCCAAAAGGTACTCCAAAACCAGTTCTGGACAAAATCAATGCTGCACTCAAGAAAGCATTGAATAATCCGGATGTGAAGAAGCGATTGGATGATGCCAACATTGATATCGTATCAATGGATAAAGTATCCGCCAATGGCCTCAAGGACCACCTTGATAAAGAAATCAACGTTTGGGGTCCAGTCATTCGTAAAGCCAATATTCCAGATTAATTCCGGAATAGCGGTAAACAAAAAAGCCAGCAAATTTCTGCTGGCTTTTTTGTTACCTAAAAGTAACCGATCTACTGATGCACTAACTCACCCCTTAGCCCGCACTAAACAGATAGCCTGACTGGGCTCTCTCGCGACGCTTCTGATATATCGCATTCGGGATTGCTAGCAGAGCCCAAATAGCCAAGAAGGGATCTAAAAGATAGTCCCAAAGATTTGCAGATTCATGCCAATGAGCTACCCACGCAATAATCGCAATAGACAGGATCCACACGCCCTTAGTCCAGGCAGCAAGGCCGCACAGTATGGCAAAGAAGATAATGGCGATTAAAAGCCCGATAGAGCCATAACCCCAAGCATAGGGATCGAGCATCCCAAGACCTAACGCTAAGGGATAAAACACAATCGCAATCAATGCCACCGGTACTTTAAATCCCAGTGGCGTCTTTTTGGCATCAGGAAGGACGGAGCTCCAAAGCAATAGCATTGTCACAATACTGAGCTCACCAGTCACCCCACGAACATAGGCAGATAAAGGCAACTCAAGCGACATTCCGAGTGGCCAGAAAAATAGATTTACCAGTAAGACAGCTGCGAGCAGACGAATCACAAATGGAATCTCTTTTGAAGATAGTTTTTGCGAGAGAATAATGAGCACTACCGCACAGGTAAGCGACATCTCTAATAGAGCGATTAGTTGTAAATAAGGAGTCATCATTGCGCTTCCTTTTCTTTAAGACTACTGACGGCATGCTTAAACCAGACAGCTGGAAAATAAACATGCTTAATCTTTTTTCTATTCCAAGTGTAAGTAAGATGAGCATCTTCACCATTAGTAGAAATTAAATACGGGTAGGAAAATTCACGATGCTGATCATTGAGCAAAGATTCATCATCCTCTAGTACCTGCACTACTCGCCATTGAAGGGAGTTTGGCTCACGCATTACCATCACCAATCGATAGCGTGCTGTCTCAATATTATTCAAGACCATCAATCTCGTGCCATTGGCTAAAGTGAGTGCAGCCAGCGCGGAATTAGGATTTGGAATCTCAAGATCTTTTGTTACTGACCAAGATTGTCCAGCATCCTTGGTTTGACTTACAGGGATTTGCTTTGGCTGGGAACTGGGTCGAGTTTGACGAAAGAAAGCTTCTGCTTCTTGCTGGCCATCAGCAAAAACTACCGGCTGAATTGCGCCTCTACCCGAACTCATGCGTCGCTTATCAATTACCTGGCTTGCATCAATTCTTAGAAACTCGCCAAAGCGGCCAATCCACTCGTGATAGGCAGGTAAACCCAAGCGCCCATCCACAAATGGCATGGCTGGTGACTTGACCAAGGTGCTGAGATTAATCAGTGGGGAGCTGATTAGGCGCGTAGGCCGATCCCAAGTTAAACCCTCATCATCTGAAATCATTGCAGAGATTGAACTGCCTGCCCAACCCCCAATAGAAACCGTTACGAAAAATAATTGCATACGGCCATCGGCCATTCTGGCTGGAACAGGATTGCCTAATTTGGCGATGTAACGAGACAAGCCTTTTTCAGCACTAACGCGATCCACCACAACTGTTGGGGTGCTCCATCGAGATGCCTTCGAATCAAAAACAGAAGTGTAGATGGCTACGTCGGGAGCACCTTCTCGGGTACCTGCAAACCAGAATGCCCTCACCGTGCCATCCTTGAGCGCAATTAAAGACGCGGCATGCACTGAAGGATCTCCAGTATCAGGCAACCAGTCTGTCAGAAGGCTAGGCTGAACGGATCTTAGTGACTTTACTGGCGCAGGATTTTTCAGCGTCTTTACTGGCGCAGGATTCTCAGTGACCTCAGATGCATCTTCATGTTGGTTAGCATTATTGATTGGGTAATCGCTTGCAAACGGTGACCATACTGGGCGACTGTCAATATGGAGATAACCCAGCACCGAGGCCAACAATAAAAAACAGAAGGCAATCACACGACTCATCGACATGCATCCTTACCAACTAGGGGCAATCCAATGATTGTAGGAGTAGCAATTAAATATTCATTCACAAACAGGTGTTCTCCAATCTGACCCTTGAGTATCGCCTGAATTTCTGCATCAGAATGGCGCGCTCGCATCTCCATTCGTTTACCCACTATCCTGCAAGAATCACACAGCGCAGGCTCCACACCAATCGCCGACTGCACCGCTACCAATGGGTAATTTTTAGTCAGTAAGTCAATTTGATTGGCATCCTTTGCAAAATAGCCATGCAGTATTGCCCCGGGTAACAAGAGTCGATACTCTTCATCCTTAGCGCGATAGTCGCAAGGAACCCAAACATCTTTTCCGACAAGACCCTGAATGGTCGCTTGCGAGTAACGACCCAAGGTGCCCTCAAGAGGTGATAAGCCACTAGTGAGTGCGCAATAACAAAGAAAGCAGCCAGCTAGAGCGATTGCCTTACTACGTTGTCGATTAAATATACCAAGCAATACTAGGGCTATCGCAGCTCCCATAAAAACCCAATGCCACAAGGAATAACTCCAAATACCGGGCTGACCTAGGAAGTTTGACAGTTGTAAATTACCGCCTACCCAAACAAGTGCGGCAAGTAATAGCAACTGCAGTAGCAAGGCAATCCGAAATCCCCATATAGGCAATCGATCCCAAAATATTGCGATCACAGCAGCAAACGCTGGCATTACTGGAAGTAGATATCGTCCAGAGCGCTGACTTGGCAAACTAAACACAATAAAAAAGGCTAAGACCAATAGCAGCAAAAGGCTCTCTTCAAGAGATAGGAAACGTCGCTCTCGCCAACATTGCATCAATGCAGAAATCAACACAAAGGTAAACAGTCCTGCATTAGCTAATGTCGTTAAAGCCAGCATCCAAAGACTATCGCCGCCCCGAACTAAATCCAATAAATAGTTAGAGCTACGCGCTTGAAACTTGCCGGCGTTCTCACCCAAAACAAATTCTTTCCAAACTGCTTCAGGGAAAGGATCCAGTACAAACCAAAGTGCAAATACGCCCAAAGCTAAAACGGCAATCAATAGGACTTTGTAAAGATCTCGCAATAAAACCTTGGGGATACTCCATTCACGCCAGCGCCAATAGAACAAACCTAAAGCAAATGTAGCGGGAACAATGTAGGCGAAAGACTTTGACAGCAAGGCCATGCCAAAAGAGGCGCCCGCCAATACAGGAAATACAAGCTTTGATTCAAAAGCAACCCTACCCCAATACAACAGCGCAAAGAAGGGCAGGCTGAGCCAAAATACTTCGGGGGGATCTGTTAAGAACGGGCGGCCATAGCGGTAAGTTGCAAAAAAGGAGAGCCATACTAAAGCCGCCAGTAAGCCAGTCTGCCTTCTTCCGCTAAAGCGAGATACAGCTAAAAATAAGAAAAGTGCGGTTAGGCCGGTATAGACAACACTAGGCCAACGTAGTGCGAAGAGTGTCCAGTCGCTTCCCCAGCTAGTACTGGCAATACCCTCCCAAAATACCAAAGGAGGCTTCGTATTTTTAATGCCATCCATCTCCGATTGCAGAGGTAACCAAGCACCTGTATCGGCCGTCATGCGGACGATATGCATATAGGGGTATTCATCGCCATTCTTCGGAGCAAAGCGACTATCTAAACCATATAGATAGGTAAATACACCTAGAAGTAGGATAAAAATGGCATTTTGGTAGGTGAATGAGCCTCGCATATTGCTAGTTTATAGGTCTTAGAGTGGAATGCTAAAACTGACAAGGCCAATACCCCCATTTTTGGTTCTGAGCTTATTGAAAATCAATCTAAGTAAAACCACCAATCCAATCCCCATCTGATTAAGATAGAGTCTATTAGTAGCATTCTAAGAACAGTTGTATGTACGACGGAGATCATCCCCATGCAAGTGAAGTATTTAAAGCCTATTTTGGTGACTAGTGCCCTCATTGGGCTAAGCCAGTGGAGCGGACTCAGCTTCGCCCAAACCGCTGATCAACTCTATAAACGTGGACTTGCTGCTACCTGCGCCAATTGCCACGGCACAGATGGTAAAGGCGTTGTGGATGGTGGCATGCCACTAATTAACAATCTCACTAGCGCGCAAATGCTGGAGAAATTAAAGGCCTACAAGTCTGGAGCATTAGAAGGCACCATCATGCCTCAGCTAGCTAAAGGCTATTCCGACGAACAACTCACTACTATTGCCAATCAACTTGGCAAGAAACAATAAGGAGGCGCTATGGATCGTCGACATTTTATTGGTCAGAGCGCTGCAGCAGTAGGTTTGCTTGCAGGTCTCTCAAGCCAAACTAAAGCAGCTAACTTACAAAAAGCAGAAATCTTGGTCATTGGTGGTGGATATGGTGGCGCTACCGCCGCTAAATATTTACGACTCTTCTCCAATAACACCGCCAGAGTAACTCTGATTGAGCCCAATACTTCTTTTATCTCTTGCCCAATGTCTAACTTGGTCATCGGTGGCTCGCGTACGATCGCTGAAATTACTTCACCGTATGACACCCTGAGTAAGCGCCATGGCATCAAGATTATTCAAGATAGCGTCAGCAGCATTGATCCAGATAAGAAGACAGTGACGCTCGCTTCTGGCAAAACTTTGCGCTACGACAAAGCCATTGTGTCTCCTGGTGTCTCAATGAACTTCAAAAGTGTTGAAGGTCTTGCACAAGCCAATAAAGATGGCGTAACACTACAAGCCTGGAAAGCCGGTCCAGAGACTGTTGCCTTACATAAGCAAATCGCTGCAATGCGTGAGGGCGGCACCTTTGCAATTAGCATTCCAGAGGCCCCTTATCGCTGCCCTCCTGGACCCTATGAGCGTGCGTGTCAGGTAGCAAACTATCTGCAGCAACATAATCCTAAGGGCAAGGTATTGATTTTGGATGCGAACCAAGATGTGGTTTCCAAAGGAGGTTTGTTCAAGAAGGTTTGGGCAGAGCAATACGCTGGCATGATTGAATACCGTCCGAAGAGTAATGTAGTTGGAGTTGATGCGAAAACCAAAACACTCAAACTCGAAGTTGAGGATGATGTGAAGGCTGATGTATTAAACGTCTTACCTCAAATGGCTGCTGGTGAAATTGCCATTAAAACTGGATTAGCCAATTCCAATGGTCGCTGGGCGAATGTCAACTTCCTCAACTTTGAATCAACAGCACGTAAAGATATTCACGTACTAGGTGATGCAATTCAGATTGCACCATTGATGCCCAAATCTGGTCACATGGCCAATCAACATGCCAAAGTTGCAGCAGCTGCAATCGTTGCAGAGTTAAATGGTTGGGAAATTAATCCAGCGCCAGTTCTAACAAACACCTGCTATAGCTTCGTCAATAAACGAGAAGTAGTACACGTTGCTAGTGTTCATCAATACAATGCCGCCGAAAAAACATTCAAGACCGTTCCGGGTTCTGGAGGTTTATCACCTGCACCGTCTATTCTTGAGGGTATTTATGCTTGGGGCTGGGCTCATAATATCTGGGCAGATAGCTTGGGTTAAAACGTATTTATGCTCATTAAAAAAGAGGCCTCGGCCTCTTTTTTAATGTCTACAGCGATTTACCCATCTCAATAATTCGTTTGCGTCTTCGCTTGCTGATGAACAAGAAAGTAATCGCTACTACTGGGGCGGCTATGGCGGCAATAATTTCTGGATGAATGGCAAGGCCAGCCTCTTTACCACCCTTAGCCATATAGGCCAGCAAACTCACTGCATAGTAAGTCAACACCAGAACGGATAAACTCTCAACCATCTCCTGCAAACGCAATTGCAGTCTTGCTCTCTGATCCATGCTAGCCAGTAATTTTTGCGTCTGCTCTTCATTCACAAATTCAATACGCGTTCTCAAAGTTTGAGTTGTCCTCGAAATTCGATCAGATAATTCTTTTAATCTACGCTGAGTCCAAATACAAGTTCCCATCGCCGGCTGAAAACGTCGATCCATAAACTCTGAAAGGGACTGCACGCCGGGAATCGGAGATTCTGCTAGCTCATATAAGTTTTTATTCAGCAATTGGCTGTAAGCCTCGGATGCGGTAAAACGCAATCCATATCCAGAGATCCATTGCTCGGCTCGTGAGGCTAGATTAGAGAGCTCACCTAAAAACTGACCATCTTTTTCGGTATGCACCCCTGGCTCAGTTTGTATGTGAGAAATACTTTTAGATAAATCCGCTAATTCCGACTCTGCAGTTCTGAGTGGCATCGAAAGGCTCTTCGCTACTGGGAAGGCGATCATGGCTGCCATACGATAAGTTTCAGCTTCAGCAATTGCACGCGCTACACGACCAGCCTGACGTGAGCCCAAAATATCATGCGGAATAAAGTAAGAGATAAAGCCATCTTCATCTAAACGCAAGTCCGTCCATAACTGAGCCTTTTTGCTGGATAAGATGAAGCTGCCTAATACAGTATTCCCGCTAAAGATAGAGGATACCTCTTGGGCCTCTGTAAACAGGGAGCGATGCTCAAATGCGAGATCTAATGCAGAAATTCTTTCGCCACCAGCCTCAACAATGGTTGGGCAACCTAAGCTTTGAAGCAATACATCTAAACTCTTTTCTAGAGCGAGACGGGACTCCAGTAAAGGTCCAGTAATTTTGATGGGATTATGAGTAATGGCAGCAATGGTTGCAAACTCACCATGCAACTCCCATTTAATTAACACCCTCTGTGGCTCAGGCGCCAAAGTCAACATCTTAAAAGAGTGATCCTGCTGCTGATCATTTGGAATGCCTAAGGCAACGCTAAGCTTTTGAATCCATTCGATTTGAGTCTGACGAGAACTTGCATCAAGCAAAAAGGATTGCGATAGCACTCTTTCATTTGGCCAAAGCGCAATAGGTGGACGTGCATGTACCTCTTCGTGCAATTGTTTTCGAGCGGGATGATCGTAAGGTTTCATAGGGCTTGATTTAGATGACTGTGCTCAAACTATACGCCAACAGCACTCTCCTGAGATTGATATGGATGCACACCCCGATTAAGGCAGTTACGGACATAGTCTATGCTGGCACGCAAGGCATAATAATCACTAGACATACTTTGGAAGACTTCTAACTGTAATGCCTGATACTCCAGTAAATCTAACTTCTTTAGATATTCATCTTTCACTTCCGGCAGAAAGTTTTCAGTGAGTTCTCGCTCGTAGTTCTTAAGAGTGCCATACAACTTATCGATTTTTCGCTTCATGCGCTTATTACGATAGCCCGGCAAAGTCAGTAAGACAGGATATGCCACAGCACAAAATGGCAGTAATACAAAAATCAAGCGATTGATTAGTTCCGCCAACCAAAAAGGGAAATAGAGCATCAATAATGGCGAGCCATTTTTTTCATAATGCAAAGCTACGGGACTTTGTATGAGTCCTGTACTTTTAAAGGATGGGAATTCGCCCTGCTCCGCAAAAAAGCTTGCTTTACCGTTGATCTCGCGTGCAGCCTCTAAAAATAAAAATTGAAGTGCGGGATGCATTCTGTCATCAATCAGTAAATTGGTAGTTGAAGCCATCAACTTAATATCTCTTGGAGGAAAGTTCCTTGTTAAGCTAAATGCACCTGCAGGGACATTCAGTATTTGCATGTATGGTAGCAATCGTACATACGCCTCAGCTCGATCAAAGGCAACTAAATGTAAGTTGGGATCCTTTAGCAATTTCTGGACATTTGGAGCCTCGTAAGCATCCACAATGAACGCCGCATCGATCTCACCTTTTTGCAAAGCTTCAACTGAATGAGTGCTAGAGAGATTTAAAAAATGAGACCCCTCCTCAAAGCCATTGGCTTTCAGGATATGCATTGCTTGAGCATAAGTTCCGCTTCCCTTTAAACCAACCGACATTCTGGAGTTTAAAAAGAAACTAGCGCGAGCTTTAATGGCCTGAAAATCATCCACCTTAATCTCTGGTCCACGATAAAACAACCAAATTGGGTCATACGAAACAGTGCCAAGGGATTCAACCCCAGTAACCTCATGAGGATTAAATGCGCCTGCTTGTACAAAAGCAGCCTGAACTGGATCCTCGCGATCAACTAGATGCGCTACATTTTCCTCGGCCCCCTTTGTCGGAAGTAATTCGAGAGTAATACCTTTTTTATCAAAAAAAGCGGCGTACTTTTTTCCTAAAGCATCGTAGGAACCCCCTGGCTGACCAGTAGCCATCACTACATGTCTTGGTGGTGGAGGATCGGCGTACCACCAAACTCCGAGCAAGACCACCAAAAGAACGGCTAAAATAGGCCAAGCCTCTCTCAGGAACTGAGAAAAATCACTGCACTTTTCCTGAGCAGTCTCATATAGCCCCAGATAGGTTTCTTTAATGTCTTGTTTGATACTTCCCATGGAAGGCCAATCAGCAAATATGTAAAAAGCTAATGATAATGTGCTTATTGCCCTTCAGAAAAGACTCTGCCCATGCAAACCCTCCGAAAAGCTCAAGACCGTGGCTATGCCGATCATGGCTGGCTTAAAAGCTTCCATTCCTTCTCTTTTGCCGGTTATCACGACCCCCGATTTATGGCTTGGGGTAATTTAAGGGTTATTAATGAAGATCGGGTAGCCGCAGGCATGGGTTTTGGCAAACATGGCCACCGCAATATGGAAATCATCAGCTATGTTTTATCTGGTGAATTGGCGCACGAGGACAGCATGGGAAATATCAAAGGTATTCCACCTGGTGATGTTCAGCGTATGAGCGCCGGAACTGGGGTCACCCATAGTGAGTTCAATCATGCCAAGGATCAGACTACACATTTCTTACAAATTTGGATAGAGCCTAACGTCACGGAGATCCCACCAAGTTATGAGCAAAAATCTATTCCACTATCAGAAAAGCAAAACAAGCTCTGCTTAATTGCATCGCCAGATGGATTGGGAAATGCTGTCAAAATTCATGCGGACGCTCGGGTATATGCTGGTCTTTTTGATGGGCACCAGTCCCAAAAATTGGATCTCGATATACAACGCAAGGCCTATGTGCATCTTATAAGAGGCTCTCTGCATGTCAACGACACACTTCTATCGAGTGGAGATGCACTGCTAATCGAAAATGAAAGTAGCCTACTTATTGGTGACGGTAAAGATACTGAGGTATTGGTATTTGATCTCAGTAGTTAATAAAAAAGGGTATCGACTGATGTCAATACCCTTGCAATTGAGCTAGCTTAAATTAATCTAGCTTAATTTTTGCTTTTTCAATCACTACTTTCCATCTTGCAATATCAGAGACATATAAATCTGTAAATTGCTGAGTAGTCATCGGTGCAATTTGCACGCCCGCCTTCACAAAACGCTCCTTCATTTCTGGAGTATCGAGAATCTTCAAAATAGTTGTGCTTAAAGTGTTGATAATTGCGGGCGGAGTACCAGCAGGCACAAACATACCTTGCCACAAAGCCATTTCATAACCCTTCACGCCAGCCTCTTGCATCGTAACCAAGTCAGGAACGCCACTAAAGCGATTCTTACTAGTCACAGCAAGTGCGTTTACCTTGCCACCTTTGTAGAGCGGCAATCCAACTGGCATACCAGCAAAGTAAAAGTCAATTTGCCCACCCACTAAATCAGTAGCAGCTGGTGATCCACCTTTATACGGAATATGAATTGCCTGGGTACCAGTAGTTGCCAAGAACAGCTCTCCAGCCATGTGGTCAGAGTTACCAATACCTGAAGAACCAAAGCTCATCTTACCCGGCTCAGCTCGGAGCATGGCGATTAAATCAGCTACATTTTTAGCCTTGGAGTTATTGTTCACAATCAAAATATGCGGGGTAGCAGCTACTCCGACAACGGGTAACAAATCCTTTTGACCATTGAAAGGAAGTCTTGGGTTTGCAGCTACATTAATTGCCAAGCCATTTTGCGCAAATAAAACGGTGTAACCATCTGGAGCGCTTTTAGCAACCGCATCGGCTGCCAAGCTACCTGCAGCACCACCTCTATTTTCCACAATCACCGATTGCTTCAAGGCAATACTGAGTTCATTCGCCACCATTCTCCCGACGATATCGGTTGAGCTTCCTGGCGCATATCCAACCAACATCTTGATTGGCTTATCTGGGTATGACGCAAACGCCGTTCCCAAAACTAGTGGCAATACTAAAGAACTTAACACTATTTTTTTAATTGATTTTTTAATCATTGCTGTCTCCTCCGGTAAGTTATAAATCTAATACGTCAATCCCACACTCTTTGGCGCAGTTATTTAAAGACTCCTGTAATTCACTTGAAATCGGAATGCCAAGCGAAAGTCTCTCCGCCATCACTTTTGCAGCACCATCTCCGGGCACCCGAATTTGACTCACGCCCGGCAATTTCGAAGAGGCCTTCAAATCATCAACCAAAGCAATTACTCGGGCAACAAACTGCTCCTTATCTCCAAAAGCACTTGGATCAACCGCAATGATTGTTTGACCAGTGTTGGTAATTAAATCATGGTGTGCATTAAAGTCAATCGTGCCTTTACCAACTGCAGCATTATTGAGTGCTCCTGCAAGAAGGCCAATCATGACAGCCAAACCATATCCTTTATAACCGCCGATGGGAAGCAATGATCCCTCGCTTGATTTTTGTGGATCTGTAATTGGCTGGCCCTGTCGATCAATCATCCAAGTGTCGGGAATAGATTCACCCTTTTGAGCGGCAAGCTTTACCTTACCGTAGGCAGCAACTGTGGTTGCAATATCCAATAGCACGATCGGCTTGTCGCCTGAAGGAACTGCAATAGCAATCGGATTGGTGGACAACAATAAATCAATGCCTCCCCATGGTGCCATGTGATTGGCATTTCCGACCGCCATATAGATGCCGATATATCCTTGTTCGGCTAGCTTTCTCACATATACCGATGCTGCGCCAGAATGATTTCCATAATGACTACCAACCCAACAAACACTATGTTGCTTCACTTTTTCTATTGCGACATCAACCGCTTTATTCATCACTAAATGACCTAAAGCATTATCCCCATTGATTAAAGCAGTTGCACCCTGCTCGCGCTCAATCTGAATATGAGGGCTTAAATTAATACCGCCAGCCCGGATCCTTTTAATGTAAGCGGGTAGTCTGAAAATTCCGTGGCCATCAGCACCAACGAGGTCTGACTTGATCATCAGCTCGGCAACAAGCTTGGCATCCACCAAAGGTACTTGATTGGCATGCAATGCTTGTGCAATAAAAGCCTCAGCCTTAGCTATAGATAAATATTTCATGTTTATTCTTGTGATCTAATTTCCAACATCACTCTTAAATTCCATCTTATAAGTGTATTTATTATGAGGATGGTAAGTAAAGGTTACCTCAAAAAGCTTATCCTGATTATCAAAGTAACGTCTAACAATGACTAAACAGGGGTCATTCACTTTTAACCCAAGCTTCTTTGCAATATCGAAAGACACACCAATGGCGTATACATCTACCTCAGCTCGATCAATTCGAGTCCCATACTTTTTCTCGATCTGCTCGAATACCATTACTTGGCTATGCTCAGGCTCCGATGTCAGGGATGCGAATTGGGGAAGAATATAAATATCAGTCCAAGCAATCACCTCCTCGGTATCCCGCTGCTTTCGAATGCCTCCAATGTGATACCAAGAGGATCCGACTGCACCGCCAATCATTTCGCTTAGCGGTTTGTCGAGTTCAATAAATTCTTCAATAGTATTGTGTCGATAGGTATTTCTTGGATAACTCAAAATATCAACAGGGGAATTAAAGCTTTGGGTAAACCTTCTTACCTTCTGTCTTGAGATCACCTGGGTTGGCGCTCCTTGACGACGCAATACCATGCCATCCCGCTCCAAGGTTTGAAGAGCATGTCTTAAGGTATGGCGACTTGCTTTGAAGCTGTTACAAAGTACCGCCTCAGACGGCAAGTGAGATCCTACCGCCCAATCACCCTCATAAATACGCTGAGCCAGGGCATTTGCTAAGGTCTTATAGAGCGGTAGAGATTCTTTCAACTTAGGAGAGACCAAACATTTTTTTGCCAGCCACAGGTAGTCGCGCCTTCAAGATATCGCCTGATAGCGATTCGGTAATGTATAAATCCCTACCATCCTCACCACCAAAACACATGTTTGCTAAGTGGTGATGGTGTGGGTTATCTGAGTAAATCAAATGCGTTGGGAGCATATTGCTATCGAACCTCCAGATACCAACGCCTAAGTGGCAAACGAGTAAACCATTTTCAGAGTCCATCTCGATACCATCAGGTCCAGCAACGCCACCCGTTAATTGAATAGCAACGCCCGTTTTGGAAACAGAACCATCAGCCATTAGTGGTAAACGCCAAATTTGCTGAGATCTTGTTGCCGCAACGAATACATGTTTTTCTTGGGTATTTATGGTGATGCCATTAGGGCTCGGCACATTAATAGCCAAACGATCTAGTTGGCCATTCGCACGCAATCTAAACACCCTACCTGTTGGGTCTGCAATTCCAGTTTGACCCTGATCAGTAAAGTACAGATCGCCATTGGAGGCAAAGTGCAAATCATTCAAGCCCTTGAAGTTTTCGCTATACATAGACCCCAGGATTGTTTCCACTTTTCCAGTTTTAGGATCGAGGGCTAATAAGCCTAGCTTGTAGTCACAAATAAAAGCACGGCCATCTTTGTGGAACTTCAGTCCATTAGGCCAACCATCAAATTGAGTTACCAAATCCCAATCACCCTTCGGCGTAATTCTGAAAACACGGCCAAAAGGGATATCCAGAAACCATAAATTACCCTCACGGTCAAAAGAAGGCCCCTCTAAAAAGCACTCTACTTCAGCGTTTTGACGGTTTGGGTCGGACCAAGCTGTGCGAGACTTCTTTCTAAACTTCCCAGGCATTGACATAAAGACTTCTGCCTTAATTTTCTCTACGGGCTGAAATGGGTTGTGCATCGTCATAGTAGATTGCTCCTCTTTTTAGTTATACGGATAGGTTTATTTAAATGATTCACAATTAAAACATAATTGATGATAATGTACTGTAGATATAAGCTTATGATGATTTCAATTTATTAAAACTTAACCGTATAAGTAAGGCTTCCTATGAACTATGTTGCCGTAATTGGTACCGGAATCATGGCTGCAGGTATTGCCGCAGGGTTCCTTGCGCAAAGTATTCCCGTTGTCATTTTGGGCAGAAGTAAGGGCAAAGCGGATGCTTGCCTTGATAAAGCACTGACCCTCGCTCAGAAAATTGGGGTTATTGGGACGTATGCAAGCCAGAGCCAAGACGCAATCAAGGCCGAACAGAAAACTGAAGTTCTTGAGAACTGGTCCAACTGGATTGGGTGTGACTGGGTCATCGAAACTGTGGCAGAAAACCTTGCTCTAAAGCAAGAGATATTCCAATACCTTGATGAACGTGTTCCAGCGCACATCCCTATAGGTAGCAATAGCTCAGGATTTCCAATCAGCAAAATTGCTTCTGGACTTAAAACTGCCAATCGAATGATGGGGGCACACTACTTTATGCCTGCTGAAGTTGTACCTCTAGTAGAGGTAGTCATGGGAGAGAAAACGGAACTGGTATTTGCAGAACAAGCTTGTAGCCTGTACAAAAGCATAGGCAAAAAACCGGTTTTAGTAAAAAAAGATATTCCCGGTTTTTTGGCAAACCGCATTCAACACGCGCTCATGCGTGAAGCCCTATCGCTTGTCCAAGAGGGCATTGCAAGCCCTGAGGATATTGATGATGCCGTCCGTTACAGCTTTGGCTTTCGATATGCTGCCGTTGGTCCAATGACGCAAAAAGAAATCTCTGGATGGGATGGGATGGCAAATGCTGCAAAAGAGATTTACCCCTCGCTCTCCAACATCACCACCCTACCCCCGAAGGTATTGCAACTGATGAGCGAAGGAAAAACAGGAATGAAATCTGGTGAAGGTTTCAGAAAGTGGACTCCAGTAGAAATACAGCAAGTTTCAGACTCCTACTCCAGGAGATTGAAAGCTGCCTTCGATGTACTTAATATTGAATAGCCGTATACCCATTAGCAATGGCTTCCTTTACTCGATCAATATTTGGAGTTATACCAATGCCGCTGGGTGCTAGTTGGCTCACATCAAAGCTTCCCTGCTTGGCTATCAGTGGTGTGTCACAGATATCAAACTTCAAATACTGATTTGACATGCTAAAACCCCAATTGACTTTACCCATTGCAAATCCTAGAGATGCAGTCGCCGCCGCCGACAAAGAAGTCTCCGCAATCTTGCACGCTAAATTGAGTGAGAGTTTATGCCGTTCTAGTAGCCGTGCACATTCAAACGCTTGCATTACTCCGCCCGTTTTAATGAGCTTCAAGCTTGCTCCACTCAATGCCTTAGCCTCAATTAATTGTTCTAACTCAGCTAGACCATGGACAGACTCATCCAATCCGATTGGAATAGATGAGCTCTTGTTGAGTAATACAAAATCTGCAATGGGCAGCTCTGCAGAAATCAACTGTTCTGCAAACGTTAATTTGCTTACTGACTCTGACTGGCAAAATCGTAGCGCATCTGTCAAGGTGAGGGCGCAGTTTGCATCAACAGAAATAACATCGCCCTCCAAGGCGTCACACAGCACTTTCACCCTATGCAAATCCTCATCAAGCGAGAGTGAGCCGATTTTAATTTTCCAGTGCTTAAATCCAAGCTCACGGAACGCCTTGGCATCGCTAAGCTCTTTGTCCAATGAGCCGCCCAACATTCTGAGCAAGGGTATGGGCGCAGGTACGGCATCATCTACCAAGAAACCACTATCACGACGCAGATATCGCCATAAAGGGATGGATCGCTCTTGCGTAAATAAATCCAACAACGCCATCTCTAGACAAGATTTTGCTGATGCATTGGCATATAAAATTCGATTAAAAACACTTGCAAATTCGGTTGGCTCGCTCCAATCTATTGGCAATGCATATTCAACTAAGTACTTAATGCTACCGACGAGACTATCCAAGCTTTCCCCAGTCATCAAAGGTGCGACTGAGGCCTCACCCCAGCCCTGTCGACCCTTGTCGTCCGTTAGGCAGAGCAGCACCGTTTTTGCATCAACCACCATCTCACGAGACATCTTGATAGGCTCGATCAGGGGGATGGATAAGGGATAGATTTCAGCGCACGTGATTTTCATTTTTTTGCTTTATCAGCTTTAACAAAACAGTTTTTATTTTAAAAATAATATCTAGGAGAACAATACATGAGAAAAATTATCTTTACCCTACTGGCCTTAGGAATCACACTGCCATCGCTCGCGAGCGCGCAAGGATATCCAAATCAACCAATTAAGTTAATCCTCCCATTTGCGGCTGGCGGGCCATCAGATGTTCTCGCTCGAGGATTTTCTCCAAAGCTTGGTGAAAACTTGGGTCAACCCATCATCATTGAAAACAAACCAGGTGCGGGCGCCAATTTAGCCGCAGAATATGTAGTCAACTCAAAAGGCGATGGTTACACGCTATTCCTAATGCTAGTAGGAACCCAAGCTATTAATGAGACCTTATATAAGAAACTCAATTACAACGTTATAAAAGATTTTGCCCCTGTCTCACTGGTTGCTTCTTCTTCATTGATGTTGGTAGCTAACCCTGGCGTACCTGTAAAAACTGTTGCAGAATTGATAGCATTTGATAAAGCCAATCCTGGCAAAGTCAGCTTTGGCTCTTCGGGTGCGGCCACACCACTCCATCTGGCGGGCGAATTGTTTAATACTCAAGCGGGTACTAATATTCTCCATGTCCCATACAAAGGGGCGGCTCCCGCTTTAACAGATGTTCTGGGCGGACAGATTCAAACAGCAATTGTTGGCACCCCGGCGGCGCTGCCTTATGTCAAATCTGGAAAGTTAACTGGATTGGGTGTCACTAGCTTAAAACGGTCTCCAAATGCCCCAGAGATTCCAGCTATATCCGAGACCCTACCTAAATTCGACGTAGAACTGGTTTATGCCATTGTTGCGCCAGCAAACACACCAAAGGCTATTGTGGACAAATTAAATACGCAATTAGTTAATGTGCTCAACAACCCTGAAGTTAAATCCCAGTTGAACTCTAGAGGATTTGATATTGTCACTAGCACTCCAGGTCAGCTTGGTGATTACATTAAATCTGAAGTCGCAAAGTGGGCGCCGATTGTCAAGAAATCAGGTGTTACCGCAGAATAATAAAAAAATATATAAACCGAGAGTTACTCATGATTGAAACATCTGAAAAAAAGTTAGCCGGCGCGATCATTCGCTTGCATCCAAATGACAATATTGTTGTTGCTCGCATAGATATTGGCATTGGTGAAAGCATACCTAGCGAAAAATTGACTAGTCGCAGTCAAGTACCTGCCGGTTACAAAATTGCAGCAAAGAAAATTTTGCAGGGTGAACCTATCCTCAAATACAACGTAACCGTAGGCTTTGCTAACACCGATATTGAAGCTGGCACGATGGTCCATAGTCATAACACCGAGTTTCGTGAATTCGATCGTGACTATGCCTATGCCAGTGAATATAAGCCTACTACCCTCCTTCCAGAATCCGAACGTGCAACATTTCAAGGTTATGTGCGTGCCAATGGAAAAGTAGGTACACGTAATTTCATCGGCATTCTATCGACCGTCAATTGCTCTGCAACGGTAGTCAATAAAATTGCTGACTGGTTCACCCCTGAGAGATTAAAAGATTACCCAAATATCGATGGCGTAGTTGCTTTTAGTCACGGCATTGGTTGCGGAATGGAAATGAGTGGCGAACCTATGCAATTGCTTCGCAGAACGATGGCAGGTTATGCACAACATCCCAACCTAGCTGCAGCTCTCATCATTGGCTTAGGTTGCGAGCGCAATCAACTTAAGGGATTGATGGAGCAAGAAGCCTTGCAAGAAAATTCTACCTTGCACACCTTCATCATGCAAGAAACTGGTGGCACACGCAAAACTATTGAAGCAGGAATTGAAGCCGTCAAGGCGCTTCTACCAGAAGCCAATAAAGCAAAGCGTCAAACTGTTTCTGCGAGCCATTTATGTGTTGGCCTGCAATGTGGTGGATCGGATGGATTCTCTTCGATTACTGCAAACCCCGCCTTAGGCGCTGCGATAGACATCCTATCGCGCCATGGTGGCACAGGTATTCTTTCTGAAACACCCGAGATTTATGGAGTTGAGCACACACTGACTCGCAGAGCTGCTACTCAAGAAATCGGCGAGAAGCTCATTAAACGGATTCGTTGGTGGAAAGATGAATACTCTGTTGGACGTGATGTTCAAATTAATGGGCAAGTGAGTCCCGGCAATCAAATTGGTGGCCTTGCTAACATCTTTGAAAAGTCACTCGGCTCTTCCATGAAAGGTGGCACTGGACCCCTAATGGAAGTCTATCGATATGCGGAACCCGTCACAGCCAAAGGTTTTGTATTTATGGATACGCCTGGTTTTGATCCTGTTTCAGCAACTGGTCAAATTGCAGGCGGAGCAAACCTCATTGCCTTTACTACGGGACGAGGCTCCATGTTTGGCTCTAAACCAGCGCCTTGCATTAAGCTCGCTACCAATACGCCCATGTATCAAAGGCTAACTGAAGACATGGATATTAATTGCGGAGAGATCTTGGATGGTACGGTTTCCGTTCAAGAGATGGGGCAACGTATTTTTGAACTCTTCCTCCGGACGGCCTCTGGAGAGGCTTCAAAAAGCGAATTGTTAGGCCTGGGTGATTATGAATTCGTACCCTGGCAGGTTGGTGTTATGAGCTAATAAAAGACCCCGCCTCAGATTAGCGATCAGCGGGCATTTAGTCCGCTTTTTCTTTATTAAAAGAAGCTAAAAGTCAGTGCTAGGGACTGTAGAATTCAAGTTATTGATTTAATCAGGACTTCAATAGGCTTATGAAATTCAGGGACTACTACGAAACACTTGGTGTAGCGCGTGGCGCTACCGAAGCAGAAATTAAAGCGGCTTACCGAAAGTTGGCGCGCAAATATCACCCAGACGTAAATAAAGAAGCTGGGGCAGAGGCTCAATTTAAAGAAGTCGGCGAAGCCTACTCTGTTCTCAAAGATACTGAAAAGCGTGCTTCCTACGATCGCATGGGCGCCAACTGGAAAAATGGGCAAGACTTCACTCCTCCACCAAACTGGAATGAAGGATTTGAATATTCGGATAGCAACTTTGGTGGCGGGCATGGTGGATTTGGTGGTGGCTACGAGGGCGATCAAAGTGAATTCTTTGAATCCCTCTTTGGTAGAGGGCGTCAGAGCCAAGGTGGACAAGGTGCTAACCCCCGCCAAGGCATGAACCTCAAAGGTCAAGATCATCATGCCAAGATATTGATTGATCTTGCGGATGCGTATAACGGCGCACAACGGACTATCTCCCTGCATATGCCTACGCAAGATGCTCACGGTCATGTCAGCACCCAAGAACGCAAGCTTGATGTCAGCATTCCGAAGGGTATTAAGGCTGGACAAAATCTACGCTTAGCTGGTCAGGGCGGCCCAGGCATGGGCTCTGGTGGTACAGGTGACCTGTACCTTGAGATTGATTTCCATCGCAATCCTATTTATCGCGTGGACGGCAAAGACGTTTACCTTGATTTACCGCTAGCCCCATGGGAAGCGGCGCTTGGCACTACCGTCAATATTCCGACCCCTGCAGGCTCAAATTTAGAACTGAAGATTCCAGCGGGCACAGCCGCCGGCCGCAAGATGCGACTCAAAGAGAAAGGCATCCCCAGCAAAGAGGCGGGCGATCTATACGTAGTGCCAAATATTGTTTTACCCAGCGCTGAAACAGATGCGCAAAAAGAGGCTTATCAAGCACTGGAAAAAGCTTTTGATTTCAAGCCCAGAAACCATTTGAAGGGATGATGAATATGACACAAACACAAATCACCTGGATTACAGGTAGCGTTGTTGAGGAAGAAGTACACATGAGCATTGTGGAAATTTCACAAGCGACGCGTGCGCCAGAGGATCTCATCATGTCTTGGGTATCTGAAGGTGTTCTTAGTCCTGCAGGCTCATCCCCAGAGGACTGGCGCTTCAGTGGAGAGTCCCTGAAGCGTGCAAAGACTGCTGCTCATTTAAGCCATGATCTAGAGCTTAATACTCCTGGAGTTGCTCTAGCGCTAGATCTTCTAGATGAAATCAGTCGTCTTCGAAATCAGCTGGTTCGTGAAAAAATAGTTTAAGTCCCTGAACGGTTTAGCAACGATGCACTTGTAATTTAGGATAAAAAAATGACCGCACTGCCCTGCATTGAAATTGAAACCGCCCCCAATCCAAGTGCCGCCGTCATTTGGCTTCACGGACTAGGAGCCGATGGTAATGACTTTGTACCCATCATTCCCCAGCTCAATCTTTCTGAATGCCCTGCTATTCGATTTGTTTTTCCAAGTGCACCCTCCATGGCTGTCACAGTCAATGGTGGCTACGTGATGCCAGCCTGGTATGACATTACTGAGAGAGATATCAACGCTCGTGAAGATCTTGCTGGCATTCATAAATCAGCAGCAGCAATCTCACAGCTAATTGAGCGAGAGGCAAGCCGCGGGATTGCTTATGAAAAAATTGTTTTAGCCGGCTTCTCGCAGGGCTGCGCTATGTCTTTACAGGTCGGCCTACGTTTTCCGCATCGATTGGCCGGCATCATGGCGCTATCGGGCTACCTACCTCTAGCAAATTCACTGGCACTCGAGAGAAGTGAGGCCAATGGTAAGACTCCTATATTGATGGCACATGGTGTTTGGGATGCCGTGATCACTCTAGAGCGCGCAGAAGCTTCAGCCGATATCTTGGAAAAATTAGGCTATCAGGTGGACTGGAATACCTACCCAATGGAACACTCTCTTCATCCAGATGAGCTAGTAGATATTTCTAGATTTTTGAGTACCGTACTGAGCAGGTCATAAACCACACTACTTTGGTCATTGGGACCTCAATTACATTAAGATTCTGAGCGACTTAAGAGCAACTCCCAACGCTGTAATTTGATATCTAGATCAGCGGTGATTTCTGACAAGCGCGTTTGCATGCTCGCCGCTAATTCAGGCTCATTCTTGTAGAGATCGGGATTACTCATAGCGATCCCAATATCAGCCTGCTCTGTCTCCAGGGTTTCGATCTGCAAAGGTAGGGCTTCTAATTCCTGCCGCTCTTTACCATTGAGTTTATTCACACCGGTTTTTGCGACCGGAGGTTTTAATTCAACTTTTACCTCTGCTTTTACTTCTGGCTTTGATTCGAATTTCTCAGCAGCCTTAAGGCCACCGTTGGCAGCGCGAATCTTGTCTGAGCGTGCCTTCTGGATTTTCCAATCCTCGTAACCACCTTCATACTCTCGCCAAAATCCATCACCCTCATTAGCGATGATGCTGGTAACTACGTTATCCAGGAAGTAGCGATCGTGACTAACCAAGAACACCGTGCCTTTATAGTCTTGGAGTAATTGCTCGAGCAAATCCAGAGTGTCGATATCCAAATCATTCGTTGGCTCATCTAGCACTAAAACGTTTGCAGGACGGGCAAATAAGCGCGCCAATAACAGGCGGTTACGCTCTCCACCAGACAAAGTACTGACCGGTGAATTAGTGCGCTCAGGCGCAAATAAGAAATCACTCAGATAACTCTTCACGTGTTTCTTGTTACCGTTGATTTCAATCCACTCGCTACCTGGGCTGATGTAGTCCTCGAGTGAGGCATTGAGATCAAGACCTTCACGCATTTGATCAAAATAGGCTACCTCGATACGAGTACCCATCGTTGCTGTGCCAGAGTCTGGCGCAATCGTTCCAAGGATCAACTTAAGTAACGTAGTCTTACCTGCGCCATTAGGGCCAAGGAGTCCGACTTTATCGCCACGCAAAATCGTTGCCGTGAAATCCTTCACAATCGGGCGCTCGTATGACTTGGAAACATTTTGCAAGTCAGCAACAATCTTGCCGCTTCTATCTCCTGCTG
The DNA here is from genome assembly GCF_018687675.1 of Polynucleobacter sp. MG-Unter2-18. Taxonomy (NCBI): domain Bacteria; kingdom Pseudomonadati; phylum Pseudomonadota; class Betaproteobacteria; order Burkholderiales; family Burkholderiaceae; genus Polynucleobacter; species Polynucleobacter sp. MG-Unter2-18. The sequence continues at coordinate 611,710 of NZ_CP061302.1, read as the reverse complement.
AAACTGCAAGCTTTACTTGCCCAACAGCATCACGTCTTTGTGAGCGAGTCGCACGAAGGTTTTCTAGGCGTGCAATACGAGCAACGCTGCGAGTACGCCTAGCCTCGACCCCTTTACGAATCCAGACCTCTTCTTGAGCGAGTAATTTGTCCGCGCGTGCATTAGCCAAAGACTCTGAATTCATTTCCTGATCTTTTAATACCTCATAGGCTGAGAAGTTACCTGGGTAGGTACGCAAGATACCGCGATCAAGCTCAACAATTTGCGTGCAAACGTTATCCAAGAAAGCGCGATCATGGGTAATCAAAATCACAGAGCCTTTGTACTCTTTCAATAAATCTTCCAGCCAAGAAATAGAATCTAGATCCAAATGGTTAGTAGGCTCATCCAAGAGCAGCACATCAGGCATCTCTACCAGCGCACGAGCAAGAGCAACCCGCTTCTTGGTACCGCCCGATAAAGTATTAATCTTGAGCTCAGCCTCTAGGTGAAGACGATCCAGCGTTTCATGAACGCGTTGCTCCCAATTCCAGCCGCTTAAAGCCTCCAATTGTGACTGCACTTCATCTAGACGATGGTGGGCAGCATCATCCCACTCTCCAATACTAAGAGCTTCGTATTCTTCACGTAGGGCTTTGGCTTGCGCCACACCCTTGGATACGGCATCAAAAACGGTTTCCTCAGCTTCAAATATAGGCTCTTGTGGAACATAGGCAATGCGAAGACCCTGCTGATATTGCAGCAAGCCATCATCCATTTTTTCTATGCCCGCCAAGATCTTCAATAAAGAGGATTTGCCAGTGCCATTACGGCCAATTAAGCCAACACGCTCCCCAGATTCGAGTGAGAAAGCAGTGTTTGCGAGGAGGTCAACGTGGCCAAAAGCCAGTTTTGCATCAGTGAGTACGATTAAAGCCATGGCGACATTATCGTCACTTCACTCAAAGTGGTGATATTTCCAATAAACATGGGATTGAGAGGTGGAATTTACCCAAGGCATAGCTCCAAATAAAGGGATAAATGCCCTGCAAGCTCAGCTTTACTAAATTAAGCCTGTTAGATTATTTAGATAGATAGTCAAGCGCAATAGCTTCCGCTACCTTAATGCCATCAACTCCTGCCGATAAGATTCCACCCGCATATCCAGCGCCCTCGCCTGCAGGATAAAGGCCTTTGATATTTAAACTCTGAAAATTGATACCTCGAGTAATACGCAATGGTGATGATGTACGCGTTTCAATGCCAGTCAATACGGCATCCTTAATCGAAAAGCCTTTAATCTGCTTTTCAAAAGCGGGGATCGCCTCTCGAATTGCTTCAATGGCATAAGGAGGTAAAGCATCAGCAAGATCTGTCAGATGCACGCCGGGTTTATAAGACGGAATTACAGAACCAAATTCTGTAGAAGCTTTACCAGCGAGAAAGTCTCCTACCAATTGCCCAGGAGCTTCATAAGTAGATCCGCCGAGCTCGTATGCCTTGGACTCCAAAGCTCTTTGAAACTCAATGCCGGCAAGAGGACCACCGGGATAATCTTCAGGAGTAATACCGACAACGATACCCGCATTTGCATTACGCTCATTGCGAGAATACTGACTCATTCCATTCGTAACAACACGGTTTGGCTCGGAAGTTGCAGCAACAACGGTTCCGCCTGGGCACATACAAAAACTATAAACTGCGCGGCCATTCTTGGCATGGTGAACCAATTTGTAATCCGCTGCACCAATGAGTTCATTGCCAGCATGAGGCCCTAAGCGCGCCCTGTCGATCAAGGATTGTGGATGCTCAATACGAAAGCCCACTGAAAAGGGTTTTGCTTCCATATAAACCCCTGCCGCATGCAGGGCCTCAAAGGTATCACGAGCACTGTGCCCTAAGGCTAGCACTACATGATTAGCTGATAAATCCGGATGTCCCTCAATCTTGACTCCAGCGATTTGGTCCTTCTGAATATCAAAGCCAATCACTTTTTGTGAAAAGCGAATCTCTCCACCAAGCTCAATAATTTCTTGACGCATTCTTTCGACCACACCCACCAATCGAAAGGTGCCGATATGAGGCTTAGCTACATAACGAATTTCTTCTGGGGCGCCTGCTTTGATGAATTCGGCAATTACTTTACGGCCGTAAAACTTCGGATCTTTAATTTGACTCCAAAGCTTGCCATCAGAAAATGTCCCTGCACCACCCTCACCAAATTGCACATTGGATTCTGGATTAAGAACATTCTTGCGCCACAGACCCCAAGTATCTTGAGTACGCTCACGTACAGCTTTACCGCGCTCTAATACGATCGGTTTAAAACCCATTTGCGCCAAAACCAGGGCGGCAAAAATTCCACAAGGGCCAAATCCAATGACAACGGGTCGCTCAAAACCTTCGCTCATTACTTGTGAGGCGTTAGCGACAAAGTGATAACTCATATCCGGCGATGGTCGAATATGAATGTCATTCGAAAATTGCTTCAGTAATTTTTCTTCATTCCTTACCGATAAGTCCACGGTGTAGATAAAGGCCAGAGCCACGTTTTTTCTAGCATCGTAGCTACGCTTGAACACATCAAACTGAATCAGGTCCTGGGCTTGAATATTCAAACGCTTCAAGATCGCCTCTTCCAGTGCCTCGGGGGCATGGCTAATAGGTAAGCGAAGTTCGGTAATACGGATCATGGGGCTCTACGATACACAGTAAATTGGGGCATTTTGCCAAATAATACTGGGATAAGCCGAATGATTGCCTTAAAAGGCGATAATGCGCCATGGCTCTACGCGCAACTATCCACAAAGCCGACCTTCATGTCGCAGACTCTGACCGCCACTATTACGGCAGTCATTCACTCACTATTGCAAAGCACCCCTCTGAAACTGAAGAGCGGATGATGGTGCGCATTATTGCGTTTGCCCTTCAAGCACAAGAAGAGTTAGCTTTTACTAAAGGTTTGAGCGATACCGATGAGCCTGATCTTTGGGTAAAAGACCTCACGGATGCCATTCAGCTTTGGATTGAGATAGGCCAGCCAGACGAGAGGCGCATTCTGAAAGCCTGTGGTCGATCTGATCAAGTCATTGTCTACTGCTACGGCGGGCACACCAGCAAAATCTGGTGGGATGGCATTGCCAATAAATTAACTCGCGCCCGTAATCTTCAGGTGATCTCCATTCCAGCGGAGCAGGCCAAAGAGCTCAATAAGCTAGTTGAGCGTAGCATGGTTCTGCATGTGAATATTCAAGATGGGGAAGCATACGTTTCTTCAGATATGGGGCAAGTCACTATCACCCCAGAAATCTGGCGCAATCAACAGCAATGAGACCTGTAGTTTTAGACACCAATATCTTGTTAGATATTTTTGTCTTTAATGACAAAAGAACGATTCATCTGAAGCAAGCAATCATGGATGGGATTATTCAAGTAATCACGAGTCAAAAAACCTTGCTGGAACTTGCTGACGTCATATCACGCCCCCTCTTTAATCTTGATGAAGTCGCCCAAGCAAGTATTTTGGCTCAATGGCAATCTTTTGCTCAGATGCATGATGATTCCAATTTAGCCCCCGCACCCTGGAAATGCCAGGATCCGGATGATCAGATCTTTTTAGATTTGGCCTATCAACTCAGGCCTACATTACTCATTAGCAAAGATAATGCAGTACTTCAAATTGCTAGTAGAGCAGCCTCAGAAGACATTCTCATTACCAACGATTACAACGCCTTTAGACTAAAGAACTAAAACGCAATCCTTTGGCTGCCTCAGCAGCAATTTCAAAGGACTTGAGGCGGGCTTGATGGTCATAAATTTGACCCGTGATGATGATTTCATTAGCACCGGTCTGATCAAGCCAATATTGCATCTCTTTTCTTACAGTCTGTAAAGATCCGACAGCAGAACAGCGCAAAGCATGAGCAGCAGTTATTTTTTCATGTGGCTCACAGAAGTCATCTATATCTTCTATTGGGGAAGGTAACTGCCCGCGGGTATTTCGGCGCATACGAATGACGTTTTGCTGCAAAGTAGTAAAAAGGTGTGCAGCCTCTTCATCGGTATCAGCAGCGACTACATTCATTAAAAATGCACAATAGGGTTTGGCTAACTTATCCGATGGCTTAAACAATTCGCGATAGGTTGACATAGCATCCAATAATTGCTCCGGTGCAAAGTGAGATGCAAATGCGTAAGGTAGGCCGAAGTGAGCCGCTAATTGTGCGCCATACAAGCTAGATCCTAATATCCAAATCGGTACCTCGGTATCTGCACCCGGAATAGCTCTCACAATTTGACCCTCCTCGATGGGGCCAAAGTAATGCTGTAACTCCCGTACATCCTGCGGAAAGCGATCATCACTTCCGAGCAAATCTCGACGTAAGGCTCTAGCTGTCATTTGATCTGTACCTGGCGCACGCCCCAGACCCAACTCAATCCTACCGGGGTAGATAGATGCCAAAGTACCAAATTGTTCTGCAATGACTAGCGGGGCATGATTTGGCAACATCACGCCACCCGACCCAACGCGAATGGTTTTTGTACCACCAGCAATATAAGCAATCAAAACAGCAGTAGCAGAGCTAGCATTACCTGTCATGTTGTGGTGCTCTGCTACCCAATAGCGGGTATAGCCTAAAGCCTCCGCATGCTGAGCAATATCTAAAGAGTTCCGTAAGGCATCTGCAGCAGTAAATCCCTCTGGGATCGGAGATATATCTAGAATGGAGTACGGGACGCAATTTGCCATCCAACAATCATACTAAGAAAGCGCTTTTTTGACATGAGTAAACTAGAGACGCCAACGATGCCAAAGATGGCAGATGCCGATGACGGCCTCTTTAAGCCAGGTAGTAAGCTAAGGCACATTAAGACGGGTGGCTTTTATAAAGTAGTCTTACTTGCCAATGTCGAAGCTAATCTAGAGCCAGCCTACGTTTATGAATCACTTCAGTCGCACGATTTTTGGATCAGACCAAAGGCCGAGATGGAAGATGGTCGATTTGAGTTGGTCAATGCTTAAGATAAAGGTAAAGGAACTGACATGAGCGATGATCGCATCACCAATCTTGAAATTAAACTCAGCTTTACTGAAGATTTGATTGATCAACTCAATGAAGCAATCTACAAGCAGCAGCAACAAATTGAATTTCTGTATCGTGAACTTAAATCCATCAAGGAGCAAGCTAGCAGCGGGGATGGTGTAGGTAACAACAATCCAAAAGATGAAATCCCTCCGCATTATTAAAGTCCTTGATTTATATTAGATTAAGTTATATCATTTTTGACATATATCAATATTGATATAATTTATAGATGACCATATGGACTGTACATGCCCTTAATAACACCGTTGACGATGAGCTAGAGGCCCTGCCAGTAGATATTAGAAGTAAGTTTGTGAGAGTCTCTGGTTTACTGGAGCAGTTTGGCCCCCAAAATGTTGGAATGCCTCACATCAGGTCTTTGGGTGATAAATTCTGGGAAATACGAGTCTCTGGACGGGGCGGAATTGCAAGAGGAATTTATCTCTATGCAAAAGGAAAAAAAATAATCGTTTTACATGTGTTTATTAAGAAGACTCAGAAAACTCCACTAGCAGCTTTGGAGATGGCGACAAGAAGAGCTAAACAGGCAAAGCTAATATGACTAAGATATCCAATTTACATAAAAAGTGGATTAAAAATCCAGACTACAAAGAAGCTTACGACGAGTCACGTATGGAGTTTGAAATTGCGCAAGAAGTTATCGAGGCGCGCATGAAAAGTGGACTATCCCAAGAGGAGCTAGCCGCACTAATGAGCACCTCCCAATCTGCAATTGCAAGACTTGAGAGTGGGGTCAGTCTCCCCTCCCTGAGGACTTTGACGAAATTGGCGGCAGCCACAAATACCCATATTGAAATCCACTTCAAGCCAATTAAAAATTCAAAGCAAAAATTAGCCGCTTAGGGCTCCACTAAAATTAGCTATTATCAATATTGATTTCGAAGGCTATTAAAAAAGGTAAATACCATGGGTAACTTAGTGCCATTTTTAGTCCAGTGGGGCTTAACCTCTCTATCCCTTTGGGTTGCCAGCTATCTTTTTAGCGGCTTACGCTTTGCAGATGGTGGCTCACTCTTAATTGCTGCCCTACTGCTGGGATTTGCTAATGCAGTAGTAAAGCCCCTGTTAATTCTCTTCACGCTCCCACTAACTGTCCTCACGATGGGACTGTTTCTGCTAGTAGTGAATGCCTTGGTACTAATGCTGGTGTCTGCAGTGGTGAGTGGCTTTACGATTTCTGGCTTTTGGACCGCATTCTTTGCCAGCATCTTTATTTCTTTATTCAGCCTCTTTATCAGCGGAATGCTGTTTTAAAAATTACTCTGCCCCAGGATAGATGTCAGACCACGGGTGGAGCGCATCGCGGCATGGGCGACTCTTTGAAGTCATTGATCTGGCATTCTCAGCCAAAATGCTTGCGCCGCCCGTCAAAAATCCAAGCCCAATAGAAACGGCGCTATTGACTACCCCGGCTTGATTAATACCTGCCTTTGGATTGGCCAATGTCCCACCCATTTTTACCATACCACTTAAATCTAAGCCCGTGGTGAGACCTGATTTCTCTTGTGGATCAATGGTGAGATTAATTACCTCCGTCTTCAGATTGATAGAGCCAGCTAAAGCCACGTCTAACCTATCTGTTTCAGCCCCAACTGACTTAGCTATATTGATCTGGCCGTTGTTAATTGGCAAATAGGCAACAGCACACTCCAAAATTGTCTCGTTCGTTTTTTTACGTAGCGGGTTCATCGAATCCAAAAGCGTCACTACGAAATCACCAGCATCATTTAAAAAATTCGTACCCATACGTGCCTGGCTAATACTCAACTGAATCTTGCCATTTGAATTTGATGCCATTTGATGCAAGCTACTTCCAGAGGTTTTCACATCAAACGCCATCTTCATGCCACCCCCGCTCACCTTGGATCCCGGGTCAAGCCTAGCTAGCAAGCTTTCTAGTGTGAAATCCTTTGTCATCCCTATGGCCCTCAATACCGGGTTTGCCGTATCCAGCCCAGAGAGTTTGATCTGTAAGTCAGCGCTACCCTTATCCATCTGAAACCTGAGGTTTGGAACATCAATCACACTGCCATTCAATTGCAAGGTAGCTTCAAGATGTTCAATAGATTTACGTTTTGGCAAATTGAATTCACCAATATTGATTGCGACTTTCCCTTTGACTAAGGGCAGCACATCAAAGGGAATGTTCTCATTACTAAATAAGTACTTAGGCTGCGGCTTTTGAGTTTGATGTACGACTGGCGCTGACTTAGCGGCACTTACTGCCTGCGGAGAATGATTGGGCGACACCCCGAAAACGGGCCAGTCAAATGCTTTTGAGTTCAGTGTCAAATCCATTGTGGGCGGGGTCTTGGGATTCTTACTTACCTCGCCTTTAATCATCATAGACTTACCATTCATAGTGAGGTTCAAGTCAATTGGGAATTGTGCAGATGAGACATTCCACTTTTTGAGTAATCTAGAAAGTGAGCCCGTTTTTCCGCTGAGCTCGAGAACTTGCTCTTGAAACTTCATCGCAAGGGATACGACTGTTTTATCGCTACTGTCTGCCAACGATAAGCGCTGAATTTGGTAGCTTGAAATGGTGTTTGAAGGATCTTGATATTGAATACGGGCATCCGTAATCGAAACATTGTCCATAGAAATTAAATCATCGCTAACAGATGATGTTTCTGCATTATTTTTAGTATCGGAAGGTTCCTTGGGGGCGTCAGTACTGAAATCCCAATTAGCTTTACCAGTCCCATTTTTTTGAAGAAATAGCTCCAGGCCAGAAAGCTTCACACTGTCAACCTCAATCCGCTTACTCAGAAGCGGCAGAGTTTTAATGCTTACATCAATGCGCCTGAGCGTCAGCATGTCAGAATCAGGTGCCCAAGATGCATTACTCAGACTCAAGCCCTCTGCGGCAACGGAAATGCTCGGAAAGAAACTGAGACTTACTGGCCCAGTGATTTTTAGATCTCTGCCGGCAGCAGTCTTCACAGAGGAAGAGAGCAATCTGGTCAGTTGTACTGGATCTACTGTTGAGGCTGCATACCATATACCTATTGCAATCAGGATGATTACGGTGCCAAGGGTGCTAATAGTGATTTTGACTAATTTACTCATTGTTAAGTGATTCTAAATTGCATACCAGCCTTAGACTAGGATTAATTTTTATATTTTTTAATTTCGCTAGCATAAGACCCTCAAGTGGAGCCGACTTTTTGTTGAGACTTAAATCAATCGGACATTCACTCTGAATATTGAAGGTAAATCCCCATATCAGTATCAGCAAAAGTGGAAAGATCTGAAGTAAGATCAAAGCTGCAATATGCACATTAACTACCAATAGGAAGGGCAATAGACCATGGCTACAAAGAAATCTCCAGCAAAAAAGAAAGTAGCTAGCAAGGTGGTAAAAAAAGCCCCTGCAAAGAAAGCCGTTAAAAAAGTTACCGCCAAAAAGGTGGTAGCCAAAAAGGCTGTCAAAAAGGTAGTGAAAAAAATAGCAGAAAAAAAGTCAGCTACTAAAAAACCTGTGGCAAAAAAAGTAGTTAAAAAGGTAGTCGCTAAGAAGCCTGCAGCCAAAAAGCCAGCGCCAAAGAAAGCTGCCAAGAAATCACCTAAAGCAGTTGCACCGAAGAAGCTCAAAGTGGATCAGTACGGACTCGAAGAGGATGATGAGTTCTACGGCCTCTACTTTGCTAAATCAACCAATAAGGGCTTAGTTGAAGTAAAACCTTGCACCTTCTCGCTGATGTATTGGTGGAAAGGATTGCTAGGCTATCCCGATATGATTGAAATCTCTAAAGATAGCGATACTGCAATGCTGCAGTTTGAGTCCACTTTTGGTGGCGGCGATTCTGGTGAGACAGAGTTGACAGAGAAAGATGTGTTCGATGTTGACCATATTATTGAAGTCGACGAACAAGAGCAGTTAGTCTCCCTCTACTCTTACGTTCCTATTCCTGTGCCAGAAAAGCTGATTGGCGCATTAGGCCTCTCCATCTTGAATATCAATCCGGAAACTCGTTATGGCAGCCTTGAGATTTGCTCTACTGATAACGAAGAAGGTGCGAATGAGCACTTCTTACGCTATCGTGCAGCTACTTATTTGCGTGGCGTGAAATCTGGCAAGGTTGAGGCCATTGAAAGCATGGTCACTAATGGCTCAGAGTTCTTCGGCTTAGCTTTAGATGCAATGTGCGTTAATAAATCAATTAAGAAGTGGTTGCTTAGCTAAGTAATTGCTATTAGTAGGTATTGCACACAAAAATGTAGGTCATAGGAAAGCGGTCGTTCACTGTTTTACGAGTTTCGACAATAGTGGCGCCTCGCTTTCCTAGTTTTTTACACTCCTCTACTGCTGCTACTTGAGCGTCAGTTTCTTTGGCGGATTTAGGGGCATGTACCCCAACGGTTCCATCAGACTGTCGATAGACACCAAACTCGCTGGGCGGCGTAGCGCAAGCCAAAAGAAATAATCCAAGGCTTGAGACCAAAATATGTAATAGACGCTTCATAGACACCAATCTAACATCAAAAGAAGTAATACCTCATTCTAGCTAGATTCCTTAAATAGGCGCTTAAAGCAGGTCCGCTGAATTTCAATTAGGATTGGGGTTATTACAAACGAAATTGATTGAAAGCACGCTATGCAGGTATTTGCCATTAATCCCCTGACAAAAGAAATTAATAGTGTAGAAATTGCAGATACAAAAGAGGCACTTCAAGAATTAATTGGTTTTAGCACCATTGACTCCGATGAAATTGACGATAACGGTGATCGACTTTTCTTTGATGAAGAGTGCTTTATCAGACAACAGGGCAATGTAGGTCGCTTTAAAGTCGACAGCCTAGCACCAGTGGCTGGTATTGGCGTAATCGTCAATTGTAAAGATGGGAAAACTTTTCAATCCGCCCTCATCAATGCACAAGAACTACTAGAGCGAGTGACTTATTTATAACCCACTCTGTCTAACAATCTTTGGGCGGCAATTTGATTCTTACCAATCGCCGCAATAGATATATTTTCCGCTTTGAATGGACCTAACATTTTCAGGCCTTCATTTTCAATTTTGACTGACTTGACTACGGGCCACTCATTATTGCCATTGGCAAAATACTCTTGCGCAGAATCACTTGCCAAGTATTCAAGAAATTGTTTTGCAGCCTGTGGATGTGGCGCACTCCTCGCAACCCCACCCCCAGCAATATTGATGTGCGTGCCAGTCGTCTGCTGATTTGGCCAGATAAATCCAATCTTAGAAACAATGACTTGGTCTTCTGGCTTTGTTGAGCGTAAAAGCCTGACCAAGTAATAAGAATTTGTTAAAGCCACACCGCATTCACCTGAAGCTACCGCCTTGATTTGATCGGTATCGCCACCTCTCGGAGGGCGAGCCATATTAGCTACCATACCCTTGGCCCACTCCTCAGTAGCAGTCTCGCCACGACGTTCAATCATGGCGCCGATTAATGACAACATGTAGGGATGGGCACCTGAGCGTGTGCACACCTTGCCCTTATTGATGGTCTCAGCTAACTTCTCATAAGTATCAACGTCTTGTGGATTTACTTTTGCTTTGTTGTAGACCACAAGACGCGCTCTGGTTGAAAAGCCAAACCAAGTTGACCCCTCTGGCTCGGACTGAGAACGCAAGTTTGCGGGGATACGACCTTCTAAATATTTTGACTGAATCGGCTTAAAGAAGCCATCAATTTGAGCGCGCCACAATCGAGCTGCATCGACCATCAAAATCACATCTGCTGGGCTATTGCTGCCTTCACTTTTTAATCTCTCCGCCAAAGCATTGTCATCAGCCTCAATACGGTTGATCTTGATTCCTGTCTTTTTTGTAAAGTCACTGTAGAGCGCCTCATCAGTTTGATAGTGACGGGCTGAGTAGAGATTAAGTTCTTTCGCTTCTTGAGCCTGCAAGGGTAAAGCCAGAATAGCGCTCAACACCAATCCAGAGTTGCCTAGGAATTTTCTTATTAGTGAGTTTGTCATTGCTGCATTTGCGATCAGAATTAGATGAAATCTAATGTATCACAAATACGAATGATTATCAATTAGGACTTGGAAATGACCCTTGAAAGTAGCAGGACTGGGAAAAGCCCAACCAAAACAATGGTTAAGGAAGGTAATGCCAATTCAGCAAGACGCTCATCTGCGGCCAGCTGATAGGTTGCAACAGCCAGAGTATCAAAATTAAATGGGCGCAGTAAGAGCGTGGCAGGCAATTCCTTCATAACATCTACGAAGACAAAGAGGCCCGCAGTAATCAGACTGCGCCTGAGCAAGGGCACATGAACCCGCTTCAAAATCTGCATTCTGGAGAGCCCCAGTAGCGCTGCGGAAGCATCCATCGAAGGCGTTATACGCACCAGACCTGCCTCTACACTCTGCAAACTAGAAGAAAGAAAGCGGACTAGGTATGCATAGATCAGCACTAACATGCTGGCAGACATCCACCAAGCAAGCTGAAAGATTTCCAGAAAAGAAAGGATGCCAATGGCCAATACTGCACCAGGTAGCGCATAGCCAAAACCCAATAATCGATTAACCCAACTTAATCGTGCATTCATTCTTACCGAGTAAGCAAAAAATATGGCGAGCGCAACAGAGATCAATGCTGTCAAAATCGAAACCGACAGCGAATTACTCAGCCAATCTAGATAACGAATATCGATCGCAAGGCCTTGCTTAAAGACCAATTGCAGGAGCGCAAATGCAGGTATCAAAAATCCGCATAAGAGTGTCACACCACAAAATGCAAATGCAAAAAAAGCTTTCTGACCTTGCAGAGACTTGGCAAGTGGTTTACCCCGTGTTGCAGAGGCATAACGTAATTTTGAGCGGCTACTTTGCTCGATAAAGAAAATAAGTAAAACAAAACTTAAGAGGCCCAAGGCAAGCTGCACTGCCGCCACTCGGTCGCCAAATGACAGCCAAGCCTTAAAGATACCAGTGGCAAAAGTCTGAACGCCAAAGTAAGAGACAGCGCCAAAATCAGCTAGTACTTCCATCAACGCAAGGGCCATGCCCGCAAAGATGGCTGGCCTTGCCATAGGTAATACCAATTTTATAAATCCCTGAAGTGGACTGTAGCCTAGCGTTTCTGAAACCTCAATCAATCGACCACTGCGCTCTAAGAATGCCGTACGAGTAATGAGATAAACATAAGGAAATAGGCAGAATGAGAAAGACCAAATAGCTCCACTCAAGGATCTTGGATCTGGAAAAAACAAGAGCGCATCAACTCCTAGTGCAGCGCGCAGCGTACTCTGTATCGGACCCGAAAACTGCAAGAGATCGACAAAGAGATAGGCCATGACATAAGTAGGCACTGCCAAAGGCAGAATGAGGGCCCACTCAAATATTTTCTTCCCTGGAAAATCATAGCTGGCAATAATCCACGCATTACCTACCCCAAGAATAAACACCCCCACACCGACACCAAGAATAAGCGCTAAGGTCGAGGCAATATAGCCGCCTAGTACAAAGTTCCATAAATGACTGAGGGTGCCAGTAGCCAACAACTCCTTGCCAGGGAATAGGAAAGGTGCCGCCAGGCCAAAGAGGGGCAAAAATAACAACAGGGCAAGTGGCACCACAATACGATTCATGAAATCGGCAATCCGTTTAGACTCTAGCTATGTATTAAACCACTAGCATTAATGAGAAAATTATAGAGATGAACTCTGCTCGCACCCTGCTTTCGATTCAAGCACTGGAAATCGACTACCCTAGTCGTGATGGTCAGGGTCGTGTTACTGCGGTTAAAAACCTGAATCTCGATCTAGCTCAAGGTGAGATTGGCTGCCTATTGGGCTCATCTGGTTGCGGTAAATCTACCGTCTTGAGAGCAATTTGTGGGTTTGAACCCGTTAAAGCAGGAAAAATCCTCTTGCGTGATCATGTGGTGAGCTCAACATCCTCTCACCTCCCACCGAACCAAAGAAAAGTCGGCATGGTCTTTCAGGACTTCGCCCTCTTCCCCCATCTCAATGTTTTAGAAAATATTGCGTTTGGCTTGCAACACCTATCAAGCAATGAAAGGTCTGCAGTGGCAATGGAGTGGCTTAAGCGGGTTTCACTATCTGATAAAGCCGATGCATACCCTCATGAGCTCAGTGGCGGACAACAGCAGCGTGTGGCACTAGCCAGGGCAATGGCACCAGAGCCGGATTTAATTTTGCTAGATGAGCCCTTCTCTAGTTTAGATATTGAACTTAGAGAGCGTCTTGCAGGCGAGATGCGCGAAATCCTCAAGTCAAATAACATTACCGCCTTGTTGGTCACGCATGATCAATTTGAAGCCTTTGCCATTGCCGATAAGGTCGGCGTGATGACAGATGGCAAAGTACTTCAATGGGATATCCCCTACGAGCTGTATCACAAGCCAGCCAATCGGTATATTGCGGACTTTATTGGTCGTGGAGTATTTCTGAAAGGTGTCGTCCAAGCTAACAACAAAGTCAGAATTGAGTTAGGTGAACTCGACCTGGAAGAAGACCGTAGCGCGGAAGTTGGAAAAGAAATCGACGTACTATTGCGCGCCGATGATATTCAGCATGATGACCACAGCACCCTGCTCGCAGAGGTTGTACGCAAGACCTTTAGGGGGGCTGACTTCTTGTACACCCTCAAGCTAGCTTCGGGTGTTGAAATTTTTGCTTTCGTACCCAGCCACCATGATCATGCAATTGGTGAAAGAATTGGTATCCACCTAGTAGCTGATCACGTAGTCACATTTAGCTAACGAGTCGCCTCACGAAGAAAAGCACCCTCATTTCACTCTCAGCGGAAAGCACTCTTTTCAGATACATTGTGATTTTGCCACTGCAGGATCTTTTTCTGGAAATTGAACGTGCTACCAAATATAGAGTTAGAGCGCCTAAACGGCAATAAAGAACAAATCACTGACTATGCAGACAAAGTTCTGTTGGTAATTAATGTAGCTAGCCAGTGCGGCTTTACATCCCAGTACAAAGAGCTGCAAGATCTCTATGTTAAATATCATAGCCAAGGCTTAGAAATTCTTGCTTTTCCCTGCAACCAATTCGGCGGCCAAGAGCCCGGTACACCTCAACAGATCGAAGCATTTTGCAGTACTCGGTTTGGGGTCACCTTTCCTGTTTTTCAAAAAACAGATGTCAATGGCTCCAATACCCACCCCCTCTTTGAATATCTCAAAACAGCTGCTCCCGGCTTGCTTGGGACCGAAGCCATCAAGTGGAATTTCACAAAATTTCTAGTAAACCGTAATGGGCTTCCAGTAAAACGATTTGCATCAGCGAGCTCACCTGCGAGCATCAGTACTGATATTGAAAAACTACTTTAATTAAGAAGAATATTTATATATGAACGATGGCATTCCACTCTCAGAAGTAATACGCAAACGCATCAAAGCTAAAAAGGCGCGATTTCATGCAAACGATAATATTTCGGCCTTTATTCAGGCTGGTGAACTCGATGCCTTAGTTGAGGAGGTCTCTGAGAAAATACAGGCTGTTTTAGAAAGCCTTGTAATCGATACGCAAAGTGATCACAACACCAAAAATACGAGTAGGCGTGTTGCCAAAATGTTCATTAATGAAGTGTTTAATGGACGCTACGTAGAACAACCATCGTTGACAAAATTTCCTAATGTCAGCCAACTGAATGAGTTGATGATTATTGGCCCCATTACCGTTAGAAGTGCTTGCTCCCATCATCTATGTCCGATTATGGGTAGAGTGTGGATTGGGATACTGCCGGACAAAAACTCTGCCCTGATTGGACTCTCGAAATACTCTCGCCTAACTGAGTGGGTAATGTGCCGCCCACAAATTCAGGAGGAGGCGGTTGTAGAGCTCGCCGATATGATTGAGAAGAAGGTCAAGCCTACTGGCGTTGCGATCGTAATGGATGCTGATCATTTCTGTATGCAGTGGCGAGGCGTCAAGGATCCTGACTCCAAAATGATTAATAGTGTGATGCGAGGATCTTTTTTGAAAGATCCCAATTTGCGTCGCGAGTTCTTGTCACTAATTGCACGTAATTAAGCTAGTTAAAGAAAGCATCGAATGGCATCAACGGCCTGCATAGAATTAAAAGATCTCCGACTAAACACCCAAATTGGCACTTATGCCCCCGGTGCCACCATCCCTGATCAGCATCTACTAAATTTGACTTTATGGATCAGCACTAAACTGATTTTGATTTCAGAAGATCTTATGGATCAGGTATTCGACTACGATCCCCTCGTCCTTGAAATCGATCGCTTGGCTGCCGATGGGCATTATGAGACTCAAGAAAGATTAGCTACTAGGATAGTTGAGGCATGTGCTCGTTATCCGGAAATTGAGTCTCTAGAAATTAGTCTCAGAAAAACACCCGTTCGAGAGAGTTCGGGCGTATTGGGAATCAAGCTATACCTTGATGTAAGCAGTTTGACTAGCTTGAGAACAACATTAGCTTAGACGCTTAAGCCTCTTCCTCAAGAACATCGATGAGATGGTCATACTTTAAAAAATTTTCACGATGTCTTCTGTAGTACAAAAGGCCTTCATTCAGGCTGGCTACAGTAGCGCCCTGCTCGCGCATTTTGTCCCAGAGATTCCAATCCTCCTGCGGATGAATGCCATCGGCATACCTTTCCTTGTAACCCACTTGCTGACCCAGAGAGGTTCGATACATCATTGAACCGTGATGCTTTCCTTCGCGGTCCCAGTAGAGATCTCCTTGGTGAGACCTAGTCTCGCCAGGAACACGGTCATGAATCTCTTCCTTTAACTCGCCAGTAACCACAATGTCATAAGTAACGATATCTGCATGAGCATTGGATAGCAGCTCAATTGCATCCGATCTGAGCCAATTGTCAGCGCCAACAAAAAGAACGTATTCTGTATTGACTCCCATTAGCACATCATGGAAGTTATCCACAGTACCTAAATTCTGAGGCCTGAGGATATATTCAATATCGGGATATAAGCCAGGTAAATGGCCGCAATCATGCGCTCCATCATCGACAAATAGAATTCTGGCGGGGGCTTTTGTTTGAGATAGTAAGGACTCAATGCAGTGGGCTGCAAGGTGACCGTATTTATAAGAGGCGATAACGACAGTAATCATATTGGAGGGCATTAGAACACGAAAGTGTGATGCCCTAATGAAGCAGAGCTTTAAACCCCATACAATAGACGTATGTTGATACAAATCGCCAACCTTCTCCTCCAAGTTCTCATTAGCATTGTTGCTGGAGCGTGTCTCCTGAGATGCTATCTCCAGTGGCTCGCATTTAATCTAGGATCAGGCCAGAGCAGAACAATTGGCGCTTACGTGCTACCGCTGAGCAATTGGATTGTTATTCCACTTCGCAAGCTGATTCCTAGTATTGGCCGCTTTGATGTTGCCAGCTTTTTAGCTGCCTACCTACTGGTCGCAGGCAAGACAGCAATTCTTTTATTGCTCTCAGGAGCCACTCTTACTAACATCTCGTGGCTTCTATTGGCCTTAATTGATTTAGTCGACCTGATACTTTCGGGGTTGGTTGGCTTGGTTTTTGCAAGTGTCATTCTCTCTTGGGTTAGTGCTGGCTCCCAGATTCAGTACTTAGTCTCACTACTGGTTGAGCCTCTGCTGGCACCAATCAGAAAAGCAATGCCCAAATTTGGAGCCTTAGATTTATCACCGCTAATGCTGCTACTCATCTTGCAAGTTCTACAGATTGTAGTGAGCAATCTGAGGTGACTAATTAAGTCTAGTTAGCCTCAAGATGCTCCAGAATGACCTTGATAAAGTGTTCACCATAACGCTCTAACTTAGCTTGCCCGACTCCACCTCCGCAGTGACTGCTTACGCGTCAAAACTGACTTTGGCGTACATAACCTACGGAATGACTGCTAACAAACCATAAGAAACGGTCACAGATAATAGAATCAGCCGAAGATAGTCCAAGCGTTTCATGGTGGCCCACCAGGACTTGAACCTGGGACCAAAGATTATGATTCCTCTGCTCTAACCGACTGAGCTATGAGCCCTTAATGACACTATCCGGCCGAAAGCGGACCATCAGCGCCAAAAGAAATGCCACCCCCGAATGATGGCTTTGGTAACGTTTTTGGTAACAAGGTCGTTGTATTGCAACAAAGCCTCGTAATAGCTATTGACTTGGCGGAGAGGGTGGGATTCGAACCCACGGTACCTTTGACAGTACGCTTGATTTCGAGTCAAGTACATTCGACCACTCTGCCACCTCTCCGAACCAAACAGCGATTATAGCTGTTGGGGATTTCTTATATTTCTGACTATTTAAGCTAGATGGACTTTAATACTTCTAGGCCACCCAAGTAAGGTCGCAATGCTTTCGGTATTGCGATGCTACCGTCAGCCTGCTGGCAATTCTCTAGAAGTGCAACACCAGTTCTGCCAACCGCCAAGCCTGATCCATTCAAGGTATGTACTAACTCTGGCTTACCTTGGCCAGCTTTATATCTTGCCTGCATACGTCTAGCCTGAAAATCACCCATGTTGGAGCAAGAGCTAATCTCGCGGTAGGCATTTTGTGATGGGATCCATACCTCAAGGTCATAGGTCTTTGTACTTCCAAAGCCCATATCGCCAGTGCAGAGTAATACTTTTCTATATGGCAGCTCAAGTAATTCCAAAACCTTTTCAGCATGCGAAGTTAATTCTTCAAGCAACTGCATTGAGTCTTCTGGCTTTGCAATTTGTACGAGCTCTACTTTTTCAAATTGGTGCTGACGAATCATGCCACGCACATCACGGCCATAGCTTCCAGCCTCGGATCTAAAACATGGAGTATGAGCAGCAAATTTCAGTGGCAACTCTTCTGCTGCAGTAATAGTGTCACGCACTAAATTAGTAACCGGTACTTCTGCTGTCGGTATTAAATAAAAGTTTTCAATTTTTGCTTCCCCTGCCCCATCCTCACCACCCATTTGACGAGGGACCTTAAACAAGTCCTCTTCAAACTTAGGAAGCTGACCAGTGCCCCGCATAGATGCAGCATTCACCATGAGAGGGACATAAAGCTCCTCATAGCCATGTTGAGTTGTATGCAGATCGATCATGAATTGCGCCAGCGCACGGTGCAATCTAGCGACAGGCCCCTTCAGCACGACAAAGCGTGAGCCGCTAATCTTTGCAGCAGATTCAAAATCGAGCCCTAGTGGTGCGCCCAAATCTACATGATCCTTCACGGGAAATGCAAAATCAGGGATCGTACCCCAACGCTTTACTTCCTTGTTTTCAGTTTCATCCTTACCCACCGGCACCGCTTCATCCGGCAAATTAGGAATACCCATTAAGAAATCCGCAATCTCTACCTGTAATATTGCTAAGCGTGCTGCGCCTGATTCCATATCGACGTTGATCTGCGTTGCTTCAGCCATCTCAGCAGTCGCATCCTCACCTTTACCTTTTTTCATACCAATGGCTTTGGCCAGCTGGTTACGCTTTGCTTGTAATTCCTCAGTGCGAGTTTGCAAGGATTTACGCTCGGACTCTAAGGTGTTGAACTTTTCAACATCGAGTTGAAATTTACGCGTAGCTAAACGGGCAGCAACGGCTGCGATATCTTTACGAAGTAATTGCGGATCAATCATGTAATGCTCTATTAGTTAATGGGTATGTACGTTAGTTTAAGCGTAAGACTTCTGCGCCAGCAGGTGGCGCAAAGGTAAATCGATTAGCGGGTAGGTTCACATTGAGCTGAATCTTATCTAGCGTTACTAAAACAACGCTTCCAAGGCCATCAATGAGCTCCAGAGCTTTAGGTAAGCCATTGGCCATTCCGACAGAGATCTTGGTGTACGGCAAGTCATTGCCATTTTTTGCATTAGGATTTTTCTTGGGAGCTAGAGCAACCCATTTCATACCGAGACGATCCTCGCCCTCAACTAAATCAAAGTGCTGATCTAAAGAAGTCTCCCCAAATAAGATTGCAGCAGGAGTAGTAGCCAAAGCTTGGCCAGCAGGCCTAAAAGTAGCTTGATTTAAATCCTTGTCCCACATAATGAGTTGCTTACCGTCGGCAATCAGTTTTTGCTCATATGGCTTTTGGGTATCCCAAATGAATCGGCCTGGACGCTGAAACACAAAACGCCCCTGTGTTTGGCGCACGACTTTTAAACCTTTGTCTTGTGGCTCATTTGCTTTGGGTGCACGCAACTGCTGTTGCACAAACTCACCTTCAGCTGTTTTAGAGTTGCGCACGAATTGACGCAACTGCTCAGCCCCACTCTCGCTCTGTGCAAATACTACATTGGGAGATAAGGACACTAAGAGCCCTAAAGCTACTACCGAGAAAAATCTGCGCAAAAGAGTGGCCTTATTCAGAGGGGCGATGGAGGATTTCGCGATTACCGCCATTACCCATCTTGGAAACTAAACCAGCTTTCTCCATATCCTCGAGTAAGCGGGCTGCACGGTTATAACCAATACGCAAGTGACGTTGCACCAAAGAAATTGATGGGCGCTTATTTTCCAAAACAATAGCGACTGCTTGATCATACAAAGGATCAGCCTCGCCACCGCCTTCACCAGTCAGGGCATCGACAGTTGATTCGTCAGCACCTTCTAGAACACCGTCAATATAGTTCGCCTCGCCCTTTTCTTTGAGCCACTCCACTACGCGATGTACTTCATCATCAGAAACAAAGGCGCCATGAACGCGAACCGGCAAACCGGTACCTGGCGCCATATAGAGCATGTCACCCATACCCAGCAAAGCCTCAGCACCTTGTTGATCCAAAATCGTACGACTATCGATCTTGCTACTCACCTGAAATGAAATCCGAGTTGGTACGTTAGCCTTGATCAAGCCGGTAATCACATCCACGCTAGGACGTTGCGTTGCCAGGACTAAGTGAATACCTGCAGCACGCGCCTTTTGAGCGATACGGGCAATTAACTCTTCAATCTTCTTGCCAGAAACCATCATCAAGTCTGCTAACTCATCAATCACGATGACAATCACAGGGGCCTTATAAATTGGCTCCGGATCCTCTGGGGTCAAGCTAAATGGATTGGTAAGCTTCTCACCCTTTTCTTCAGCCTCTAGGATTTTTTTATTGAAGCCAGCAAGGTTGCGCACCCCAAACTTACTCATCAGTTTGTAACGACGCTCCATCTCATTCACGGCCCAATTGAGCGCGTTATATGCTTGCTTCATGTCAGTAACTACTGGACACAGGAGATGCGGAATCTTGTCGTACATTGCCATCTCGAGCATCTTCGGATCAATCATGATCAGACGCACTTCATCAGGCTTCGCCTTAAAGAGAATAGACAGAATCATTGCATTGATACCAACGGACTTACCGGCACCAGTAGTACCAGCAACTAAGCAGTGCGGCATCTTCGCTAAGTCAGCAACGATAGGGCTACCGGAAATATCTTTACCTAAAGATAAAGTCAAGTTGGAGTGACTATCGTTATAAACCTGTGAGCTCAAAATCTCGGACAGGTAAACCGATTGACGAGTTGGGTTTGGTAACTCCAGAGCCATACAAGTCTTACCTGGAATGGTTTCCACTACACGCATACTCACCACGCCTAGCGAGCGCGCTAAGTCACGTGAAAGATTGACAATCTGACTACCCTTTACACCGACAGCAGGATCAATTTCATAACGAGTTACTACTGGGCCTGGGTAGGCTGCGATGACTTTTACTTCTACATTGAACTCAGCCAACTTGCGCTCAATTAAGCGAGAAGTAAATTCCAATACATCAGCTGAAATGGTTTCTTTTACTTCTGGGACAGGATCAAGTAGAGCTAAGGGCGGCAATTCTGAGTCCGGAATATCCACAAACAGCGGCTGCTGTTTTTCACGCTCCACGCGGGCGCTCTTCGGAATTTCTACTGGGGCACGAACAATCTGCACTGGCTTAGCAATCTCCACCCGCCCACGAAACTCTTCAACGAACTCTTCACGCTCTTCGGCGGCCGCTTCACCTAATTTACGATCTTCTTCGCTATCGCGACGCTCACGTAAACGGTTATAAGAAATCTCAAGGGTGCGACCCACCTTTTCGGCAACATCTAACCAGGAAAAGTGCAGGAATAAGGATAGGCCAGCACAGAAGGTAAATAGCAACACCAAGGTGGAGCCCGTAAAACCCAGAGTCATCTGCAAGGGATCACCAATCAGCTCGCCCAAAATACCGCCAGGAGGCCTAGGAAGCTCCCAGGTCAGCGAATGCATCCGAATGGACTCAAGACCCATACTGCTCGATAAAGTCAGTCCAAAGCCTAGCCAACGCACCAATAAGGAGTCTGGCTTGGCATCCGGGTCTGGCGGAAGGGGGGTGCTCCAAAGTTCACGCCAGCCAGTCAGAACTCGACGACCAAAGAGTACTACCCACCAAAAAGCAGAAATGCCAAAAATATAGAGCAATAAGTCGGCCAAATAGGCCCCAAAACGCCCACCCAGGTTCTTAGGGGCTTCAAAGCTAGCATGTGACCAAGCTGGATCCGCCTTGGAATAAGTCACTAAAATAGCCAATAAACCCAAACAAAGACCCAGGGAGATAAACCATCGGGCTTCTAAAAGAAGTCGGGGCATCCTGCCCTGCCCTTGATTCTCAGGGGGCTGGAGACCTAAAGGAGTTTTGGACTTCGGGTATGCGGTTCTTGCCATGTTATACCGATTGTAATCAAGCAATTCTATAATTTGGATATGACTACAAATACCCCAAAACACTCCAAAGTACTTATCCTCGGTTCAGGCCCTGCTGGCTACACTGCTGCCGTATACGCAGCTCGAGCTAATTTGAGCCCCACTCTCGTTACTGGTTTGGCACAAGGCGGCCAATTAATGACCACTACAGATGTAGAAAACTGGCCAGCTGACCCAGATGGTGTCCAAGGCCCAGAACTGATGGATCGCTTTTTAAAACATGCTGAGCGCTTTAACACCAACATCATCTTTGATCATATTCATACTGCAGCTCTGACTGAAAAACCCATCCGCTTGGTTGGCGACTCAGGAACTTATACCTGCGATGCCTTGATTATCTCTACAGGCGCCTCTGCTCAATACATTGGCCTTCCAAGTGAGGAAGCATTTATGGGCCGTGGTGTTTCTGGATGCGCGACTTGCGATGGATTCTTTTACCGCAATCAAGATGTTTGCGTAGTTGGCGGCGGTAATACTGCTGTTGAAGAAGCGCTTTACCTTACCGGCATCGCCAAAAAGGTTACCGTGATTCATCGGCGCGATAAATTCCGCGCAGAGCCAATCCTCAATGACCGCCTCATGGCCAAAGTAGCTGAAGGCAAAGTCGAACTCAAGTTGAACGCCACGCTCGATGAAGTCTTGGGCGATGAAAAAGGTGTGACTGGAGTACGCATTAAGAAAGCTGATGGTAGTACAGAAGATATCGCTGTAACTGGCGCTTTTATTGCAATTGGTCACAAACCGAATACTGAATTGTTTATTGGTCAACTCGATATGAATAATGGCTACATCAAGACACACTCCGGCTTGGAAGGCAATGCTACTGCTACCAACATCCCTGGCGTATTTGCAGCAGGTGATGTGCAGGACCATATTTACCGTCAAGCCATTACTAGCGCGGGCACAGGCTGTATGGCTGCGTTAGATGCTCAGCGTTACTTGGAAACTTTGGACTAATACAAGCAATCCAAAGCATCCAATAAAAATACCTAGCATTGCTAGGTATTTTTATTCCTAAGATCAGTATTAAGCGCTGAGAGCAAGCAATGCAATCTCAGGCGCCCTATCCAAAATCTTCAATAAAGCTTTGGCGGCACCAGTGGGGCTGCGTTTCCCTTGCTCCCAGTTTCTAATAGTCTCTAATGAGACTTCGATACGTTTAGAGAACTCTTGTTGGGACAAACCAATTCTCTCTCGTACACCTTTTGCATATTGAGCAGCGTCTAACATGGCCGCTGCATCATCTTGCTGTTGATGCAATTTAATCAAACGCTCCGATGTCGCATCGAGTAATTTTTTATCGACGAATCCTTTGGGAAAGCTACTGGGATCATTTAGATCCAAGCTAACTCGAATGATTTTCTTCATAACGCCTCACCTCCCTACGATTTGCCCGCCTAGCTGAAATAATCCTCATTGCTGAAGGCCTCTTTGTATAAATCACTACAAACACTTTTTCATCTATGACGCCTAATGCCCGAAATCGCTCTTCCCCATAGTCCCAACGCTGATCTTTTTCAATCAACAAATTCGGATCTATAAAAACTGACAGAACATATGTGAAATCAAAATTTCGAGAGATCTGGCATAAGTCACTTTTAGCCATATCCCATTCAAAATCCATTAAGCGTATTGTAGGCCAATGGCCTACTTCCAGTCAAGCAAGCTAGAACGCATTTCGATAAGCCTTACTGCAGAAAGCCTTAAAATGAAGGCATTAAGCATTCATGGCTTTAATAGTAGGAAATAAATTTTGTCTTCAGCAGCATGGCTCTGCCTCTTTGCTAAGATCTAACGCACATTAATCACTAACCGGAGTATTTATGAGTTACGACAAGGTCAGCCCAGGTAAGAAAATTCCAGAATCATTCAACGTCATTATTGAGATCCCGATGAACGCGGATCCAGTGAAGTACGAAGTAGATAAAGAAACTGGCTGCCTCTTTGTAGATCGCTTCATGGGTACAGCAATGCATTACCCATGTAATTACGGTTACATCCCTAAAACGGTTGCCGGTGACGGCGATCCTGTCGACGTTCTCGTCATTACTCCATTTGCATTGGTGCCAGGCTCAGTAGTGAGTTGCCGCGCTATCGGCATGTTAGAAATGGAAGATGAAGGCGGCCAGGATGCAAAGCTGTTGGCTGTTCCAGAAGATAAGATTTTGCCAATCTATAAGCACTTACAAAAACCTGAAGATGTAAACGAATTACTGCTCGCCCAAATCCAACACTTCTTCGAGCACTATAAAGATCTCGAAAAAGGTAAGTGGGTAAAAGTTAAAGGTTGGACCGGTGTTGCTGGTGCCCATAAAGAAATTTTGGATGGCATCGAAGGTTACGCCAAGTCACAGAAGTAATTCAGTAGCCATTGGAGTGAGCTCGCAAAAAATCGCCCTAGCGCAAATCAACCCTCTTTTGGGTGATTTGCCTGGTAACGCGCAGCTCATCTCTCAAGCTGCCGCAGATGCTTATGCGCAAGGCGCCACTCTAGTTCTTACGCCTGAGCTTTCGCTCACCGGCTACCCACCAGAAGATTTGTTATTGCGCCCAGCCTTTATTGAGGGCGCCGATCGAGAGCTAGGCTGTTTAATGCTAGAGCTCCAGAAATTTCCAGGACTGACTGTCATCGTTGGCCACCCCAAAAAGACTGCCACTGGTTTACAAAACTATGCCTCCGTCATTCGTGATGGCAAGATCATCGCCGGCTATGCCAAACAAGAGTTACCCAATCATGAAGTATTTGATGAGGTACGCTATTTCATACCCGGTCATGAAGCCTGCGTCTTTGAGCATGCAGGCATTCAGTACGGACTCATTCTTTGTGAAGATGCTTGGCATGAGGGTCCTGCTAAACAGGCTCATGCAGCAGGTGCCCAAGTACTGCTAGTTCTCAATGCTTCGCCTTATCACCTCCAAAAAGAATCCTTACGTATTGAGGTGCTGCGCAAACAAATCGCCTTAAACAAGATGCCGCTGGTTTATGTGAACGCGGTAGGCGGCCAAGATGAGCTAGTTTTTGATGGCGGCTCATTTGCTTTAAATAATGCAGGCAAAGTAGTGATGGCCCTGCCGCAGTTTGAGACTGCTCTCGGCTATGTGAATGTCAACGCATCCGCCGATCTAGAGCCAGGAACAATAGTTGCTCCATCCAGCGTAGAAGCTCAAGCTTACCAAGCACTTGTTCTGGGTGTGCGTGACTATGTTCAGAAAAATCGTTTCCCAGGAGTCATTATTGGTCTTTCGGGTGGAGTTGATTCTGCATTGGTGTTGGCAATTGCAGTAGACGCATTGGGTGCGGACAAAGTTCGTACCGTCATGATGGCCTCACGCTATACCGCGGATATCTCTTGGATTGATGCTAGAGAAATGGCTCAGAATTTAGGTGTTCAATACGATGAGATCCCCATTAGTAGTCCCGTTGATGCTCTGGAGCATGCCTTAGCAGAACAATTTAAAGGTCTCAAGCTCGATGCTACTGAAGAAAATATTCAGGCACGGGTGCGAGGCACTCTCTTGATGGCGCTCTCCAATAAAACGGGCCGACTAGTTTTAACAACCGGCAACAAGAGTGAAATGGCTGTGGGTTACTGCACTCTATATGGGGATATGGCTGGCGGCTTTGCGGTCATTAAAGATATTGCTAAAACTTTGGTCTATCGCTTGTGCGCTTATCGCAATAGTATTGCCCCGATTATTCCAGAGCGGATTTTGACGCGCGCTCCTTCTGCAGAATTACGTCCTGACCAAACTGATCAAGACAGCTTGCCATCATATGAAGTATTGGATGGCATCGTCGAGCGCTACATGGAGCAAAACCAATCTATCGCCCAAATGATTGCCGCCGGTTTTGATCCCGATAGCGTCGAAAAAGTCACTCGCCTCATTAAGCTTAATGAGTACAAGCGCCGCCAAGCACCTCCCGGCGTTAGAGTCACTACTCGAGCCTTTGGGCGTGACTGGCGCTATCCCATTACCTCCCAATTTAGGGCGTAAGCGGGCATTGGTTTTCAGTTCTAGGTATGATTACTGTATTAAGGGGAATATATGAAGCTAATCACATCCATTATTAAGCCGTTCAAACTTGACGAAGTTCGTGAAGCCTTAGCTGAAGTAGGCGTTACGGGATTAACTGTTACTGAAGTTAAAGGCTTTGGTCGCCAAAAAGGCCATACCGAACTCTATCGTGGTGCCGAGTACGTAGTCGACTTTTTGCCTAAGGTAAAGGTAGAAGTAGTCGTTGCTGATGACCGCGTAGATTCAGCAATCGAAGCGATTACTAAAGCTGCACGTACAGGCAAGATTGGTGATGGCAAGATTTTCGTTAGCCCAATCGAACAGGCTATTCGCATTCGCACTGGCGAAACTAACGACTCAGCGGTTTAAGAGCCAGCATTGATGCGCTAACTCCCCCGAGGGTTAGCGCTGCTGGGAATCCGTCCGGTCTGCAGTGGGAGCCGTCACTTCAGCAGCTTCCAATACTAAGGTTTTGTAATTGAGATTTGTCAGGCGCACTTTAGCGCCCTGAAAAAACACATCAGCCTGAGCAAGGCCCCCAGTCAGGACTTTGAATGGAGGCTTTCCATAAAAAGATGCTCCCGCGCTAGGTTCAATCATCTTGTTTTGCATCTTCCCAGTAGCGTCACTTACACACACTACTTGCTTTGATTTCACTTGCACATAAACCATATCGGCTGCCTTGCGAGGTGCATCTGTTTTATAACTAATAACGCCTTCCTCAGCAGGGCAAGCTGTTACAAGTTCCGCGCTGGCAGCTGGAATCGCAGCAACAGGAGTGCTTGCTACTGGAGCTATTGGCGCAGGTTCTGTTGGGTTTACAGCGGGTGCCGGCTCAATAATTTCTTCTTTTACAACAACAATTTCCTCTGGCTTGTCTGCAAAAAAGAGTGGGCGTAAGTTAAGCACCGAAAACACGAGTGCCGCTAAAACGCTAAGACCCAGAAATAACTTCTTTGACGGAGCAGACCTTGAACTGGCCGATGTTGCAGGAAAAGGAATTTCTTTCAATGCCGCTTTCACAGACTCTACTTTTATAGATTCTGCTTTTTTGACTGACTGTTTATCTTCCTCAGGCCCTGGCACTGGAGCTTCAACCTTTTCCGCCACCTCTTTAAGGAGAGCGACTTCTGTTTGTTCTGACGCTTTTATAGTAGGCGCAACAGAAGGCTCTTCTGCACTTACTGATTCAATTTCTTTTATTGAAACTTCACCACCAAAATCAAACGCCTCTTCATCGCTTAATTTGAGGAGCTTTGCCACTTTCTTGGCAGCAGTAAATTTAATTTGAACACCGTAAAAAGAACTCATTTCGCCATTTTCGATTTGCTCGATTTGGCGAGTGGATAGGCAGGCCATGCCACCAAGCTCTTTGGTGCTTAAGTTCAGGTTTTCGCGAGCCTTAGTAAAAGCCTCTTTGCGAATATCTGGAGGTTTGGAATCGGTATTCACAAAAGTGTTGTAAGTGCTTTATCTATCAAAAGTTGCCCCATCATAGTGCCTATAAATTACAAGGGAAATTAGCTTAAGAGCTAATTTTTTGTAAATTCTCAAGATCAGATTCTAGGTACTTAGCGACTAGCGTTTGGACTGATTCCACATTCATCTTATCCATCACTCTAGCCTTATGAACCTTGATCGTTGCGTCAGTTGTGCCCAGTTTGACGGCAATATCCTTATTTAGCAATCCCTTTACCAACCAAAAACAGACCTCCCTCTCCCTGGGCGTCAGAGTTGCATAGTCTTTTTTAGTTTCCACTTCTTTAGAGATCCGCTTGAGTTG
The DNA here is from genome assembly GCF_018687675.1 of Polynucleobacter sp. MG-Unter2-18. Taxonomy (NCBI): domain Bacteria; kingdom Pseudomonadati; phylum Pseudomonadota; class Betaproteobacteria; order Burkholderiales; family Burkholderiaceae; genus Polynucleobacter; species Polynucleobacter sp. MG-Unter2-18. The sequence goes on along the minus strand of NZ_CP061302.1, from coordinate 584,183 downwards.
GCGCCTATCAAACTCAAGCGCATCTGCCACAGCCCTTAATAGATCTTCCAAATTAAAGGGCTTAAAAAGGAAGTCGACAGCGCCACGCTTAAGACTTTTAACGATTTGATGGGGGTGGCTCTGCCCGCTGACAAACACAATAGGGGTTTTGCGGCCCAGTTGAACCAATTTTTCCTGCAAATCAAGGCCAGTCATATCCGGCATTTGCATATCAAGCAATATGACCGCGGGCGCTACCGGTACAGAATGCTCTAAAAATGTTAACGCAGAGGAATAATCCTCCACCGTATAGCCAACATCTTTCAACATTCGACTTAAAGAAGTACGTATCGACTCATCGTCGTCGATTAGATAGATGTGACCAACTTTAGTCATTGAATTTAAAAGGAAAAATGGAACATGAGTCAATTTACCGCAGGTTTTTTAGGATGGGTATTAGCTTTTAAGCTAATAAATTCACTGAATCACCAAATACAATAGAGAAATGTACTTGTTGCGATGCATGATAGAAGCATGCCCCCCTATAAAACCCCTGCATTACCCCTTTTATCACGGCACAATAGAGCTTTTCGACAAATTCTTTTCTGGAGTCAATATCAGCATGAAACGCCTCAATGAACGCTCACGCAATGTCACCGAAGGGGTTGCTCGCGCTCCTAATCGCTCAATGTATTACGCGATGGGTTACGAAGAGAAGGATTTTGTTAAGCCGATGGTTGGCGTGGCTAATGGCCATTCCACCATTACCCCTTGTAATAGCGGCTTACAGAAACTCGCTGATGCAGCAGTCAGCGCGCTTGAGGAAGCGGGTGCAAAGGCGCAAATGTTTGGCACTCCAACCGTATCAGATGGCATCGGCATGGGTACCGAGGGTATGAAATATTCTCTCGTCTCACGTGAAGTCATTGCAGATAGCATTGAAGTATGTGTAAATGGCTTATGGCAGGATGGCGTTCTCGTCATTGGTGGTTGCGATAAAAACATGCCAGGCGGAATGATGGCGATTGCCCGCACTAACGTACCGGCAATTTATGTGTATGGCGGAACCATTAAGCCTGGCCATTTCAAAGGCAAAGAGCTCAATATTGTTTCTGCATTTGAAGCTGTTGGTGAATTTACCTCAGGCCGCCTCAGTGAAGAAGATCTGAAGGGTGTGGAGCAAAATGCTTGTCCAGGTAGCGGTTCTTGCGGAGGTATGTATACCGCCAATACTATGAGCTCCTCATTCGAAGCTTTGGGCATGAGCCTGCCTTACTCTTCTACGATGGCCAACGTAGATGCTGAGAAAGTCACTAGCGCTCATGAATCAGCCATTGTCTTGGTTGAGGCTATTAAAAATAATTTACGTCCACGCGACATTATTACCAAGAAATCTATTGAGAATGCAGTGAGCGTCATCATGGCAGTGGGTGGCTCTACCAATGCGGTTCTCCATTTTCTAGCGATTACCAGCGCTGCTGAAATCGATTGGACGATTGATGACTTTGAGCGCATTCGTAAGCGCGTTCCCGTGATTGTGGATATGAAACCATCTGGTCAGTATTTAGCAACTGACCTTCACCAGGCCGGCGGTATTCCACAAGTGATGAAGATCTTGTTAGATGGCGGACTCTTGCATGGTGACTGCATGACCATCACTGGTAAAACGATTGCTGAAACATTAAAAGATGTTCCATCCGTACCGCGTGCCGATCAAAAAGTGATTCGTACTTTAGATACCCCACTGTACAAACAAGGTCACTTAGCAATTCTCAAGGGTAATATTTCTCCTGAAGGCTGCGTTGCCAAAATTACTGGCCTTAAGAACCCATCCATTACTGGTCCTGCTCGCGTATTTGATTCTGAAGATGACGCAATGGCTGCCATCATGGCGCAAAAGATTAAAGATGGTGACATTGTGGTCATTCGTTACGAAGGCCCTAAAGGCGGTCCTGGCATGCGTGAGATGCTTGCTCCTACCTCTGCCCTGGTTGGTCAAGGCTTAGGCGAGACAGTAGGTCTCATCACCGATGGCCGCTTCTCTGGCGGTACTTGGGGCATGGTTGTAGGTCACGTTGCTCCCGAAGCATTTGTAGGCGGCGTGATTGCCCTCATTCATGAAGGTGACTCAGTCACGATCGATGCTCACAAGTTACTTATTCAGTTAAACGTTGACGAGGCAGAAATTGCTAAGCGCCGTGCAACTTGGTTACAACCAAAGCCACGCTACACCCGTGGTTTGCTTGCTAAATACGCAAGCTTGGCAAGTAGTGCCAGCAAAGGCGCAGTGACTGATTTGGATTTAAAGATCTAAATTGATTCACCCAACTAAAAAGCCCCTAAGTAAAACTAGGGGCTTTTTTATTCCTCGTACCACTTGAGGTTTAACTTAGTGCTTGCTTGCTCCGCCATGACCTGCTCCAGCACCCATCGCATTCACAGGCATCTTCACTTCCACCTCACCCGCTTTAGCAAACTTGAGTTTGACTGGAACGGTCTCGCCTGCAGCCAATGGGGCCTTAATATTCATGAACATTAAATGTAAACCGCCTGGCTTCAATTCCACTGCGCCACCTGCTGGTACTGGAATATCTTTTACTTGGCGCATTTTCATCACATTACCGTCCATCGCCATTTCGTGTAGTTGAACCTCACCTGAAACTGGAGAGCTTGCAGAGATCAATTGATCGGCAACACCTTTGTTTTCAATTTTCATGAAACCGCCGGCCACCATTTGGCCCGGAACAGTTGCACGTGTATAAGCGTTTTCAACCTTAATTGAGCCCACTTTTACCTCTTGTGCTTTTACAGTAGTAGTCAAACCTAAGCCCACAATAGTAGCTAGTAAAGCATTTAATAATGTATTGCGTTTCATTTAGAAATCTCCTTAGTTAATCTTCAATTCTCATCATAGATGCGGTTTTTATTCTCTTACTCTACTACCAACTCATTGTCTTAGTGCCATCCTTAAACAGGGCATCACCAGTTACCTTAGGGCTACCTATCCTTACCCCAGCGATCAAATCAGCTTCAGTAAAACCAGCTTGCTTTAAGCACATTGGGCACATGATGACCAAGGCACCGCTAGAAATTACTTCAGACAAAGCCTGCTGCTGATCGGAAAACTTGGTAGCTCCAGCCTTTACACCCAGCATCACTGCCTTGTCATTTAAGAAAATAGTCAATGGATGACCATTGGCAGAATGATGCTTGCCAAAGTTAATAGCCATCGTAGAACGATGTAATTCATCGGTTGAGAGGTTGATGAAGAGTGGATCGTTAGCACCGGCAAATACTGACAAAGATAAGCTTATCAATAAAGTCATAACTCCGGCTTTTAGTGATTTTGGAAACATGATGACACCCCTTTTTTATAAAAAACTATCTAAATAAATAATTAGTTAAAGCTTGTAGATAGGCCGACTGACCCCCAAGTGCCTGGCATTGGATATCCTTGACGATAGCTGTATTGTTGATTGAATATATTTTCGACCATCACAAAAACCTCACCTTTTTTTCCTAACTCAGGGATTGGGTAAGAAATTCGTGCATTGGCAACAGTGTAACCATCCATTCTTTGAGTATTGGAACTGCCATTGCGATTTAGATTTTGACCATAGAATGCTGTTTGATATTGACCATCTACAGACAACCTGAATTTTCCTACGTAACCAGTGATAGCGGCATTAAACGCATTTTGTGGTGCATAGGGTAGATTCGTAGTGCTGTCATTATTCAAATAAGTCCAGCCACCGAATACTGTCAACTCAGGAATAATCTCACGCTGGCCAGATAACTCAATACCTTGCATAGTGTACTTGCCATAATTAAACCAAGCAGCGTTGGCAAATGAGAATCCATACCTATTTGAAATGGTATCTTGAAACAAACTCAAATCAATACGTGATTTTTTATCCGGGAAAATTTTCGTGCCAACTTCTAGATGATTATTTTCTTCCGGAGATAGTTGTTTCCAAGTATCTGAAAAATTTACAAACCCCCCAGTGTTTGTTAAAACAGCTGCCGTTAATGCAGGCCCCTCCATTCCAGGGTAATTTATACCCTTTGAGGCATTTGCAAATACGGTAACCTTGTCCGAGACCAAAGAAACGCCGCCATATGGTGCCGCCTTAGAAGCATAGTAATTATTTTGGTACGTTCGAATGCCGGCAGATGGGACTAGCGACCAAGCACTATTTAATAGTAAGTTATGACTTAATCCAACATATGGCGAAGTCATCTTAAATGTAGGCAGCGTTGTTTTTGCCGTGCTTGTCTTGGCTACGTTAGTTTGAGTGATACTTCCATAAGAAGAGTCATAATCAAGCCCCAGCAATAATGTTCCATTTTGCCAAGGAGTAATGCTCTCTTTCCATCGGAAACCTTGCATTGTAAAGGGCTGATCTTCTGTTCCCCAGTCGGCTGAATTATTAAGGTTGCCCTTTCCTGTATTGGAGTAAACGCGAAACTCACCCTCTACAAGATCATATGAATGCTTGAGAACAGCTGTAACCATTTGCGCCGCAGTATCGTAAGTTGGCGCTACAGCTGGCGATGCCGAAAGATTACTTCCGGGATCTTTTACTGAGTTATTTAATGCCATTCCACTTACACTAGCCGACCAATTTTGATTAATCTTCATACCTAGGCCGCCCATAATATTGGCTAATTGACCGCTAGCATTCGTTCTATGACCATCTGATTTTGAGTAACCTTGCGCAAGAGAGTAGTCAATATCATCGCTACGACCAACCATATCAACTTGCTCAATAACTGTGTTGTATGAACCATAAGAAATACGAGCATTACCTGAAACGCCATTTTCTGGCCCAGCAGTTTTTGTGGTCAGATTAATAGATGCAAAGTTATTACCGGTAACCTGTGGTTGCGGGCTTTTGAATATAGTAATATTTTTCATACCATTTACTGGTAACAAATCTAGGACAGCATGATTCCAGATTGGCATATACATCGGAACATTATCAATATAAGTTTTAATCTCACTACCCGGGCGACTCAATCCCATACCTCGAATAAAAATGGAGCCCCCCTCATCACCGCCAAACGAGCCAACTGGGTTATATCTTGAAATTTGTGTTCCAGGAGTATTGCGCAATGCAGAAGCTAAATCCGCAGCATGTAAATCACGGATTGTGTCATCAGTAATAACAGCAGATACACTTGAAAACTTATCAATCTCAATTTCCGCTACGTCTGGCTTAGCTGTAACGATTACATTTGGCAAGCTTTGCGCATACACATTGCCAGCTATGATGAGTGAGGCGGCAAGTGCTAATTTTGTTTTACATAGTTTCATTTTTAACCTCGAATTAATGTTTTGAATCAGATCCATGCTGCATACCGTGACCCATAGTCACGACACCATCAAATGAATCCAGTTGTTTAATTTTTTGTGCAGATAGCGATGCTTCTGCAGTCCTGAGTTTTGCAGTAATGTTTTGAGCAATCCTCTTGGAAATGCCAGCTGCCGCAATCGCGTTAGGATCTTTAAATCCAGCACCACCGCAAGCAATGATTTCCCAATCGGCATGCTTTCTTCTGAGGAGAGCCCGGCCACCCTTTTGACCTTGAGTCCAATCTGCAATCGCAACTTTGCCCTCAATAACGATCGGGGTGATTTGCACCTTCAGATTAGGTTGATCAAATGTCTTGGAGATCAACGCTTTGATCTTCTCTTGAGACTCTGCATCAGTCTGGGGATGAGCAACAGCATTTGAAGCAATGCAGATAGCTGCACATATAAATAGTGAGATGTGCCTTAAGAAAGGCCAATTCATTTGGATTGAAAACATGACTACTCCACACAAGATTGCGGCAATATGGTGTTGCCCAACGCATAGCTAGGCTATGCCCTAAAAATATTTAGGTTTGTGTAGGGGGTGCAGCTGAGGGTGGAGTTACCCAAGCAGCGAGTGGCTTAGGTGATTGATAGAAAAGCTGCGGCAGCAGAGCAAGTGTTTGCGGCGCTTGGAAAGTGAGATTGGTATTGAAAACTGGTGTGATAGCTGTATGAGCGATGCAATACGGACATGGCTGAACTGACTCAGCCAACTCTGTTTGCTCAGAGCTTTGAACGCTAATTTGTGACTTTGTGCCATCTGCCGCACAAATCTCCATTGCAAAACCTTGGCCATGTTTTGCAAGCGATACCGCTTGAGAAACCGCTGGCGCAAGCGAACTCATTGCGATTGCCAAAGCAGCAATCCAGTGAATGAGGCGGTTTTTACGGAAATTCATGATGTGGCGATTTTATCGGATTTTTTGTAGTCATAGAAAAAGGGGGCTTGCGCCCCCTTCTCTTTGCTCAATTTTTGCTTTTGACTAAATTGAGCTGTATTTTTACTTCTTTAGCTTACGCTGCAGTTGCTTTTTTCTTGCCTGTGAGCTTGCCAATTAATGGCCAGAACAGCAATACCAAGGCTAGAGTTGTAATACCAGCTACCAAGTAGTTTGAGAAGAACACGTCAACACTACCTTGAGAAATCAACATGGACTGACGGAATGAATCTTCCGCACGGTCGCCCAATACCAAGGCCAAGACCATTGGTGCCATTGGGTAGTCGAGTTTCTTAAAGATGTAGCCGAGTAAGCCAAAGCCCATCATCAACCAAACGTCGAAAGTTGCATTGTGAACGGTGTAAGCACCAACCGCACAAATTACAATAATGACTGGGGCAATGATTGAGAATGGAATTCTCAAGATTGAGGCAAACAATGGAACGCAAGTTAATACAACAAACAAGCCTGCCAAGTTACCCAAGTACATACTAGCAATTAAGCCCCAAACAAAGTCTGGCTTCTCAACGAAGAGCAATGGTCCTGGTTGTAAGCCCCAGATCAACAAGCCGCCGAGCAATACAGCTGCAGTTGGTGAACCCGGGATACCTAATGAGAGCATTGGTAGTAAAGCGGCAGTACCAGCAGCATGGGCTGCTGTTTCTGGAGCAACAATACCTTCCATCTCGCCCTTACCAAAGTTCTCGCCCTTCTTGGACACGCGCTTAGCAACGCCGTAGGCCATGAAAGAAGCTGGAGTTGCACCACCTGGGGTGATACCCATCCAGCAACCAATCAAGCAGCTGCGCAGTGTTGTAGCCCAATACTTTGGCAACTTCGCCCAAGTCTCAAGAACCACTTGACGACGAATCTTTGCAGCGGCACCCTTAAATTCAAGACCTTCTTCCATCGACAACAGAATCTCGCCGATACCAAACAAACCAATCACAGCAATCAAGAAGTCAAAACCACGCATCAGCTCGTGGCTACCGAATGTCAAGCGCAATTGACCTGTCACTGTATCCATACCAACTGAAGCTAGAGCAAAGCCCAACATCATGGCGGAGATCGTCTTAAATGGTGATCCCTTGTTCATACCTACAAAACTACAGAAGGTGAGCAAGTACACCGAGAAGAATTCTGGCGGACCAAATTGCAGGGCAAACTTTGCGACCAAAGGCGCCAAGAAGGTGATCATCACAATCGCAAAGAACGCACCAACAAATGAAGATGTGAACGCTGCTGTTAAGGCTTCGCCAGCTTTACCTTCACGGGCCATTGGATAACCATCAAAGGTAGTCGCAACAGACCAAGGCTCACCAGGAATGTTAAACAGAATAGATGTAATCGCACCGCCAAATAACGCGCCCCAGTAAATACAGGAGAGCATGATGATTGCTGAAGTTGGCGGCATTGTGAAGGTCAATGGCAACAGAATCGCAATTCCGTTAGCGCCACCTAAACCTGGCAATACGCCAATAATCACGCCGAGTGTCACACCAACGATCATTAACAGTAAGTTAAAGGGTGTCATTGCAACGGCAAAGCCGCTGAATAGAGCGTTAATTTCTTCCAACTTGAACTCCTTCTTTTCTAATCTTTTTTAATAGTTATTCTTTTTTACTGCACGCCAATGAACTCAAGCGGATTAATCCAGGAGCCATGTGGCAATGGAACTTGGAACCAGTACTCAAACATGAGGTACAAGGCCACACTCACACCTACAGAAACTGCTGCTGCTTTCCATAGTGGGTATTTACCAAGCCAGACCATGAATACGGCGATGTAAATTACAGATGAAACATAAATACCGATCAGCTGAACACCGAGCACAAAGACAATAGCTGGCAACATCACAGCCATCACCTGCTTGAACGATTCTTTATCAACAAATGTTTCTGTCTCTTTTTTCTTATCAACCACTACAGCTTGATAGAGCGTCACTGAGCTGGAGAGCAGAATGATTAAGCTAATGTAGAAAGGAAAATAGCCGGCCTCAGGGCCATCGCTACCCCAACTGGCGCCTAATTTAATACTTCCCACCATGACCACTAGGCCCACGGCAATAAATAAGAGTGCAGTGAAGATATCCATCATCCTAACGCTGATCAGGGATTCTTGATTTGAATTATTTGTATGTTCAGACATGTGCTTCGTTCGCTAATAAATGGTTAATTAATACTGCTTTGTGTTTAATACTTAGTGCTACTACGTTTTACATTTAAAAAAATAGGGCCTCCTCACAGAGGCCCCATCTCATATCTAAAAATTACTTAGCCAAGAAACCTGCTTCAGTCATCAGTTGCTTGTGGAGCACTTCATTCAATGTCAACCAGTTAGTAAATTCTTTACCGGTCATGAATGTTTGGTTAAATGCGCCATCAGCCATGAACTTCTTCCACTCAGGTGTCTGTAGTACTTTTTTGAACACATTGATGTAGTAGTCAATCTGCTCTTGAGTAACGCCTGGAGCCATGAAAATACCGCGCAACATCACGTAGTCAGTAGTAACTCCAGCCTCTTTGCAGGTTGGAACGTCATACCATGATTGCGTAGCAGTAATCTTCTCTTTGTAAGGCATACGAGTGTCATCAAATACGCACAAGGCACGTAATTTGTTAGCACGCCATTGAGCGACTGCTTCGATTGGGTTATTCACAGTAGAGTCAACGTGATTACCTACGAGCTGCACAGCAACGTCGCCACCCCCTTTAAATGGGATGTAAGTGAACTTAGCACCAGTCGCTTTTTCAAGGGCAACAGTAATGATTTGGTCTTCTTGCTTAGAGCCAGTACCACCCATTTTGAATTTACCTGGGCCAGCTGCTTTAGCGGCGTCGATATATTCTTTGGCTGTTTTGTATGGCTTGTCTACGTTGTTCCACAGCACAAACTGATCTAATGCCAACATGGCTACTGGAGTGATGTCTTTCCAGTTAAATGGGACGCCAGTTGCCAATGGAGTTGTGAACAAGTTTGAGAGGGTAATAACGATTTTGTTTGGATCGCCCTTAGCTTCTTTCATTGCCAAGAAACCTTCAGCACCAGCACCAGCAGATTTATTTACTGGAATAACAGCCTGCTTCATCAGATTATTCTTCGTGATGATGCCTTGGATCATACGAGCCATTTGGTCAGCACCACCGCCAGGACCGGCAGGAATGATGAACTCAACTGGCTTAGTAGGTTCCCAAGCAGCGAAAGCAGGTGAAACAGCAGCAGCACCGAGGGCTAATGCGGTGGAAATCAATGCCCCTTTTAACTTCATCTTCATGAACGCTCCTCCAAAAAAATTTGAATACCAATATTACTTTGGCTTTTATTTGTTATGTGAGGATTTTTATCCAAGCTGTGGCATGAACACTTGATAAGAGTCAACAATTATCAAATGGGTAGTTAGGGCAAACACTAACTCCTAAGTAAAAACCCTAGCAAGGCCTTTACGAAATATTGAACTAGCGGAATCGATCCAAAAGCTTCTTGCTGACTTTATCCAGTTGTGTGGAATCTTTAATCAAAAATTGCAGGCCATTGGAATCTGCAATGAGGAGCGTATTACTTGCAATGCGACGAATATCTTCCTCTCCCTTGAGACGAATTCTGGTGGGGCCACGATCGGTTTCAATATCCCAAATACTCGGGGTAGCAAAAGTGGATACCTTGGTGATTTTTTCAATCACCGGCATGAACTCGCGGGCAGCCAACCCTTCCTCAAGGAGGGCTAACTCGCCTTCGGGAATCGTAGTGATGCCATCAAACCAACATAGCTCTTTGCCCGACTGATCCATGATTGAGATTCCGGCACCTGGTGCGGTAATCGGGAATGCTCTTACTGGATAGACGCCAACATGACGAGTACCAACTGCATCAATGAGTACTAGTCGACCCAGGGCGTCACGCTCAAGCTTGTGTGGCTTTTGATACTGACTCATACCCCGCCCCCAGTTTCCTTAGCGATGACTTGGAGGTTTTCTTGTTTGAGCTCACTCTCATCAATACTTTCACCAATCGCGCCACCCTCAACCAACTCCGCAGCATGACGCAATTGAGCTTGGTATAGGGCGTAGTAAGCACCCTGCGCATCCATTAGCTCATCGTGCGAACCAATCTCCACAATCTCACCTTTATCGAGCACAACCAAGCGGTCTGCTTTTCTTAAAGTAGAGAGACGATGGGCAATTGCAATCGTAGTGCGGCCCTTAACCAAGTTATCTAAAGCGCGCTGAATTTCTTTTTCGGTGGTGGTATCTACAGATGAGGTGGCTTCATCCAAAATTAGAATACTTGGATTAATCAACAGCGCACGTGCAATGGAAATACGTTGGCGCTCACCCCCTGAAAGAGATTGGCCGCGCTCACCTACTAAGGAGTCATAACCGAGTGGTAAGCGAAGAATAAATTCATGCGCATGTGCTGCGCGCGCCGCTTCAATAATTTCTTCACGAGTAGCGTCCGGCTTTCCGTAAGCAATATTTTCTGCAATCGTGCCAAAGAATAGAAACGGCTCTTGTAAAACTAAACCAATACGTTTGCGATAGTCGGCAATCCTGATGCTACGGATATCGCGACCATCCAAGGCAATCGAACCAGCACTGACGTCATAAAAGCGGCAGATTAAGTTCACCAAAGTACTCTTACCAGAGCCGCTATGGCCTACTAAACCAATCATTTCTCCAGGAGCAATATCCAGATCAATCCCTTTGGAAACAGCACGATTGCCGTAGCGGAAACCCACGCCCCGTAGGGAGATGTGGCCTTTCACTGCACCTAAAGGTGCTGGATTAATTGGCTCAGGAACACTCGAAACATGGTCCAAGATATCAAAAATACGTTTAGCTCCAGCCGCGGCTTTTTGCGTATGCGAAACGATGCGACTCATTGAATCGAGTCGAATATAAAAACGTCCGATGTAAGCAAGGAATGCAATCAACACACCAACGGTGACCTTTTGATGTGCAACCTGCCAAATACCAAAACCCCACACTACTAAAAGACCGGTTTCTGTTAGTAACGTCACCGTGGGGGAAAACAATCCCCATACGCGGTTGACGCGATCATTGATTTGCAAATTGTGTTTATTGGAATCAACAAAGCGTTTGAGCTCACGATCTTCTTGAGCAAACGCTTTGACCACCCGGATTCCTGGAATCGTATCAGCCAAGATATTGGTTACTTCAGACCAAACGCGATCAATCTTTTCAAAACCAAATCGCAGCTTATCGCGCACCACATGAATCATCCACACGATAAATGGTAGTGGCGCCAAAGTGACCAAGGCCAGCAAAGGATCAATTGATACCAGAATTGCTGCCGTCATGGTAATCATGATGACATCGGTTGCAAAATCCAAAGCGTATAAAGATAAGAATACGCAGATGCGATCTGTCTCAGCACCAATACGTGCAATCAAGTCGCCAGTTCTTTTGCCACCAAAATACTCTAAAGATAATTTGAGCAAATGCTCAAAAGTCGTATTACGCAGATCTGCGCCGATGCGCTCACTCACCAATGCGAGTAGATAGGTTTTCCACCAACCGAGGCCCCAAGCAACAACTGCTGCAGCGAAGAGGGCAAGCAAATATTTAGTTGCTAAATCAAAATCAATCGGATTACCTTTTTCATATGGAATCAATACATGGTCCATCAAGGGCATCGTCAAATAAGGCGGAATCAGTGTGGCGCCGGTTGACAGTAAAGTCAGAACAAAGCCCAGTAAGAGCTCTTTTTTATAGGGGCGTGCAAAGCGCCACAACTTAAATAAAGTCCAAGTCGATGGAGGGGCATCCTCTTCTGGATCGCACGTTGGGCAAGCGTCTGAGTTAGCAGGCTTAGGGCTTAAACACACCGGACAAACCTGCTTATCGTATTCAGAAGCCTCGGGCTCGTTACCAATCTGGTCACCCCGAATTAACTGCCTAAAACCACTCTGCAGACGCAATACTTGAGGATTAACGGCCAAAGTGAAGTACCAGAGTCGTAGTAGGCTAGCCTCAGACTCCAGCTTGAGATGCCCTACTCCAGCGTGGTCGCCATGCAAAAGATGGGCTCCAGGGCTAATCGGCCAGAATTCCGAGCGAATACCGTCACTCCAAAATAGACCTGTAGGAATCAAGCAAAGCAGGCTTTTCTCAAAGCGCATTTCACCATCGAGATCAAGCTCAACCCATGCCAGTATGGAGTTGAGATCTTTTACTGGGGATTGAGAAGCCTCTAAAACACTAGCCCAATGACCTGGCAAAGTGTGGGCGGATGGGGAAATTTCAGGCTTCATTAATCCTAAAAGTATAGTGGAGCTCAGTTTTTTAGATTTACTAATACTGTCAACTTTAGTGGGTAGAAAGCCGTTAAATTGACAAAGTAGGCTTTTTTAAGCATTTTTGCTAATTTTGTGGATTTTGAATAATTACTAGAACCAGAGAGACAGTCTGAGACATCTCCGCCCTCATTTTCCATGTTGGCGCCGTGATCCCCCACTCCACATATGCCCCAATTACTAGATAAAACCATTGAAATCCTGAGCCATAGACATCTTCGTGGCCCCAATATGTGGAGCTACAACCCAGCGCTTGAGGTATTGATTGATATCGGCGACTTGGAAGATTATCCATCTGACCTCATTCCCGGTTTCTACGATCGCCTTAGTAAGTGCCTTCCCAGCCTGCATGAGCATCGCTGCAGCTACGGAGAGCCAGGCGGGTTTTTAAAGCGCGTTGAAGAAGGTACTTGGCCTGGACATATTCTGGAACACCTCACCATTGAGCTGCAAAACTTAGCTGGCATTGCGGGTGGCTTTGGAAGAGCTCGGGACGGTGGTCGTCGAGGCGTATACAAAGTCATTGTGAGCGCTACCGAAGAGGCAGTGACATTGCAGGCCTTTCAGTTTGCACGCGATCTTCTCCTCACCCTAATTAAAGATAATGGCGATGCTATTGCGCAAAGAGAACAGATTGTTGAAGACCTTCGCGATTTAAGCGATGACCTCTGTCTTGGTCCCAGTACAGCCTGCATCGTCAACGCTGCAACCGCACGAGAAATTCCCTACATCAGGCTATCTAGCGGCAATTTAGTACAACTTGGATATGGTTCTAAGCAAAGACGTATTTGGACAGCAGAAACTGACCAAACCAGTGCCATCGCAGAAACTATCTCGCGCGATAAAGACCTTACCAAGAGCTTACTTGCCAGTGCTGGCGTCCCCACTCCAGAGGGTAGAACTGTTACTAGTCCGGATGATGCCTGGGAAGCGGCGCAAGATATTGGCCTGCCAGTAGTTGTAAAGCCAATCGATGGCAATCATGGTCGTGGTGTATTTATCAATCTTTACACCCAACAAGAAATTGAAGCGGCATATGCTGTTGCTATTAACGAAGGTAGTGAAGTTTTAGTAGAGCGACATATCATCGGTGACGAACATCGCCTATTGGTAGTAGGCAATAAAGTAGTGGCAGCCGCCAAAGGTGAAACCGTTTGGATTACGGGGGATGGCAAACATACCGTTCTTGAACTCATTCAGATTCAAATTAATTCTGACCCACGTCGGGGTACCACCGAAGAGTGCCCTCTCAATCCAGTTCGTATCGATTCTGCAGTTGAGTTAGAGCTTGCACGCCAGAAACTCACTGGTGACAGCATTCCCAGCATTGATCAAAAGGTACTCATTCAAAGTAACGGTAACGTTGCATTTGATGTAACCGATTTAGTTCACCCTGAAGTAGCTCATCAAGTTGCTCTGGCTGCACGCGTAGTAGGATTAGAAATTGCTGGTATTGACCTTGTGGCCCAAGATATTAGTAAACCACTAGAGTCACAGAATGCTGCCATCGTCGAGGTCAATGCAGGTCCTGGCTTATTGATGCATTTAAAACCTGCCAGCGGCAAACCTCAACCCGTAGGCGAAGAAATTGCAAATCATTTATTCCCGCCAGGTTACGATTTTAGGATTCCTATTGTTGGCATTAGTGGCAATTCCGGAAGAACCATCGTCGCTGAAATGGTTGCCCATTTTATTAGACTGACTAACGCGCATGTTGGGCTCTCCACTTCTAATGGCTTGTATTTCGGTAGCCGTACCATTAAGCAAACCTCCTCTTCTCATTGGGATAATGCGCGACGTACACTACAAAATAGGGCCATCGAAGTCGCTGTAATTGAAAATGACAATGCCTCTCTTTTGCTAGAAGGTCTCGCATACGACCAATGTCAAGTTGGCATCGTTCTCAACATTGATCCGCTTAAGCTCTTTCCAGAACACTACATTAGCGAGGAAGATCAATTATTTAACGTGGTTCGAACCCAAGTTGATGTCGTATTACCGACAGGTACTAGCGTGTTAAATGCAGATGACTCCATGATTGTGAAAATGGCTGAACTCAGCAAGGGTGAAGTGATGTACTTCTCTCAAGACCCAGCCTCCCCTGTAATAGCTGCTCACCAAGAAAAAGATGGCCGCTCAATTATTGTGGGCTTATCTTTCATCACCCTCAAACAGGGTAAGTTAGATAAATTAGTTATCCCCATCCCACCAAGTGTGAGAGATGCATCCCTTGATTGGGCTCCCAACTTAAGTCTTTCAGCTGCCATTGGGGCTGCTTGGGCTTTAGATATTCCGTTCAACGTTATCGAAGCTGGTGTTGAAACATTTGTTTCCAGCTCCAATATTCCAGCAGGGGCTTAATTGGAAATCACCCGTATTCGCATGTTGCGTGGCCCAAATTTATGGAGCCGCCATACCACTCTAGAGGCAATTGTTTCTTGTGACGAATCAGAGCGTTCAATCGACTCAATTCCTCAATTTGAAATCAAGATTCGTGAACGCTTTCCCCAGCTAGGTAGTATGCGCCGAGGTGGACACAATGAAGCTCTCTCCCTAGCCCATGCCTTGGAGCATGCTGCCTTGGGCCTTCAGTCCCAGGCTGGCTGTCCAGTCACTTTTAGCCGCACAGTACAAACTATTGATGTGGGCGTCTATCAAGTTGTGGTGGAATACACAGAAGAAGTCGTTGGTCGCATGGCATTTGACTTTGCATTTGGATTAATCCAGGCAACTCTCAATGATGTACCGTTTGATTTAGCAGCCGCTCTCTCAGAATTAGGGGCTTTGTATGAGGATGTACGTCTAGGCCCGAGCACTGGATCCATTGTTGACGCTGCAGTACAAAGAAATATCCCTTATCGCCGTATGACTGAAGGCAGCATGGTGCAGTTCGGTTGGGGTAGCAAACAAAAACGTATTCAAGCCGCCGAGACCAGCGATACAAGCGCAATTGCAGAAGCCATTGCACAAGACAAAGAGCTCACTAAAAATCTCTTAGCAGCCGCAGGCGTATCAGTTCCAATTGGCGAGGTAGTTACCACTGCTGATGATGCATGGCGCGCGGCACAGAAAATTGGTGGCCCCATAGTGCTTAAACCTAAGGATGGCAATCAAGGTAAAGGCGTTGTTGCAAACATTCAAACAGAGGAAGAGGTACGTGCTGGTTTTGTTGTGACCCAAGCCTTTGGTCGAGAAACCATTGTGGAGCGCTATTTACCTGGCGCAGACTACCGTTTACTAGTGGTTGGAAATCGCTTATCTGCTGCGGCACGTCGCGAACCTGCTCAAGTGATTGGCGATGACAAGCATACCGTTGCTGAACTAGTTGAGCTGGAAAATAAAAATCCATTACGTGGTGACGGTCATGCAACAGCATTAACAAAGATTCGGTTTGACGATATTGCTCTTGCGCATTTAGCCAGCAATAATCTAAGCCCTAAATACATTCCCAAAACTGGGGAACGCGTTTTGCTGCGTAACAATGCCAACCTGAGTACTGGTGGCACTGCAACTGATGTTACAGATGATGTCCATCCTGATGTTGCAGCCAGCGCTATCGCTGCTGCGCAAATGATTGGCTTGGACATCGCAGGTGTCGATATTTTGTGCGAAGCAATTTACAAGCCTTTGGAAGCTCAAGGCGGTGGAATTGTTGAGGTCAATGCCGCACCAGGCCTACGTATGCATCTCAAGCCTTCCTATGGCAAGAGCCGCCCTGTAGGCGAAGACATCATTAATACGATGTACCCTCTTGGCGAGGATGGCAGAATTCCAGTTGTTGCGGTGACTGGAACCAACGGTAAAACAACCACCGTACGCCTGATTTCTCATTTACTCAATGAAACCGGCCTACGGGTTGGCATGACAACCACTGATGGCGTGTATATCAACCATCGACTAATTGATTCAGGAGACTGCAGTGGGCCTAAGAGTGCTCGTAACGTCCTCATGCATCCCGACGTAGATGCCGCTGTTTTAGAAACAGCTCGCGGCGGAATGCTGCGCGAAGGCTTAGGTTTTGACCGCTGTGAAGTTGCTGTTGTTACCAATATTGGCGAAGGAGATCATCTCGGTCTTAACTACATCACTAGTGTTGAAGACTTAGCGATTCTGAAACGGGTAGTTGTTCAAAATGTGGCGCCGTCTGGCGCTGCAGTTCTCAATGCTACGGATCCTATAGTGGTAAAGATGGGGGATGTTTGCACAGGTCGAGTGATTTTCTTTGCGCAAAATCAACATCACCCGGTGATTGCAGCACATCGAGCTAAAAACAAAAAAGTGATTTACTTTGATGGAGCTTTTATCGTCTGCTCCAAAGGATCACGCGTTCTCTTTCGCTTCCCGGTCAGCTATATCCCGTTGACCCAGAATGGCGTTTTAGGCTTCCAAATTGAAAACGCTATGGCTTCTATTGGGGCGGCTTGGGCATTAGGTTTGGATGCTGAAAAGATTGCGCGTGGCCTCCACTCGTTTGAGAGCTCTGCCAATGCTGTGCCAGGTCGCTTTAATCAATTCCAGCATAAAGGTGCCACTGTCATCGCTGACTACGGCCACAATCCAGATGCTATGCGCGCTTTAGCTAGCGCAATTGAGGCCATGAAACCTAAAAAGAGCCACGTTGTTATTAGCGGCGCCGGCGATCGTCGTGATGAAGATATTCGCGATCTAACTCGTATTCTTGGCAATAGCTTTGACAATGTCATCCTGTATCAAGATCAATGTCAGCGTGGCCGCGAAGATGGTGAAGTACTCAAGCTTCTTCAAGAAGGTTTAGTGGGTACCAAGAAAGCTAAGCAAGTTAAAGAGATTACTGGTGAATTTCTTGCTATTGATACTGCTCTGAATGATTTGTCTGCCGGCGATATCTGCCTGATACTCATTGACCAGGTCGAAGAATCGCTAGCCTATCTTAAAGAGCAGGTTCGGCCATAATCATTTAATTCATTTTTAGGCAATGGCCTGAAGTAAAAACGCCCAATCAGTGATTGGGCGTTTTTGTTTAATCTTACTAGCTCAGGTTGAGACGAACACCTATACCTGAGAATGGTAATGCTGTAAGCGCTCAATCTCTTCTTTAGACCCCAGCATGACAGAGACACGCTCATGTAATTCTGTAGGAATCATGTCCATAATTAATTGATCACCATTAGTTGATGCACCACCAGCCTGCTCTACTAAAAAGCTCATGGGATTAGCTTCATACATGAGGCGTAACTTGCCTGGCTTATGAGGTTCACGTTGGTCCCATGGATACATGAAGATACCGCCACGCGATAAGACGCGGTGAACATCGGCAACCATGGACGCAATCCAGCGCATGTTGAAATCTTTATCACGTTCACCACTGACACCTGCTAAGCACTCATCTACATAGCGGCGCACAGGCTCAGCCCAGTGACGCATATTTGACATGTTGATGGCAAACTCTTTCGTTGAGTGCGCAATCTCAACCGCATGCTTAATTAAGATGAATTCACCAGTCACTTTATTGAGCGTAAACATTACTACGCCTTCGCCCAACGTTAATGCCATGGTTGTTTGCGGGCCGTAGACAACATAACCTGCGGCCACTTGATGGCGGCCTGATAGTAAGAAATCTGAAGTTTGTAATGGGGCCGTAGGATCCTGCTTCTTCAGTACAGAGAAAATAGTACCGATAGATACATTCACATCGATATTTGACGAACCATCCAATGGATCAAACAATAGCAAGTAGTCACCAGTACCCTGAACTGGGAGTGGTAATTCCATTTCTTCAGAAGCCAGACCGGCCAGAGATTTACATCCCTGCACACCATCAATTAGTAAGTCATTGGCAATCACATCCAGTTTTTGCTGAACTTCACCTTGGACATTGCCGGTGCCAGCAGAGCCTAATAAGCCAATTAAAGCGCCTTGTGCGACCTCATGACTCAGGGTTGAGCAAGTATGTGCAACTGCTAACAACAGTTCTTGTAAGCCAGCGGGTATGCCAGCATCCTTCACCTTGGCGGATGTCAGGTATTGCTTGAAATTAGTATTAAAGGTGCTTGAAGCGCTCAAAAGGAATTTCTCCGAAATGTGGTTGGTTCTGCAATGGCTCTATTTTGCCTTGTTCTGAATCGATTAATTACCCAAAGCCTTTGAAACCACCTCTTTCACATCTGGAGAGAGGGTTTCGCAAGCCGCAACCTGCTTTAGGGCTGCCAGCATATGGTCTTGGTAAGGCTTGGCAAATTGACGCCAGCGATCCAATCCCCTAGCTAAACGAGCAGCAACCTGAGGATTGATGAGGTTTAAGGCCAGAACGGATTCAGCCCAAAATGCATAACCACTGCCATCCGCCTGATGAAAGCTAGCAGGATTATTCATGCAAAAAGCATGAATGACACTGCGAACTCGGTTGGGATTATTCATCTTAAAGGCTTCGTGCTCATGTAAACGCTTGACTTCATTCAATGTCGATTCAGCATTTACAACTGGGGGTCTACTCGATTGCAATGCAAACCATTTATCAATGACTAAAGCATCGTCAGCAAATCGGCTATAAAAATCCTCCAAACAAGCAGTCGCTGATTTTGATCCATGAATGACTAAGCCAGCTAAAGCAGCATATCGATCAGTCATGTTGTCGGCATTCTGATACTGATTGACTGCCATAGGCGCCCAGATCAAAGGGTCCGCTTCAAGCAACATACTCAATGCCAGATTCTTTAAGCCGCGCTTACCAGCGCTTGCTGCATCTGGATTAAATGGTCCTGGCGTTTGCATCTGCTGATAGAGTGCTGCCCACTCGATACGCAACTCGCTGGCAATGACGCGGCGGAAATCGCGGCGTGCCTCATAAATTTTCTGCGGATCAACACTCGCGCACTGCTCATACAGATAAGTCTCGGCAGGTAAAGTCAGTGCCAGTTCTTTGAATGCAGGATCTAAGTTCGGATCAGTTAGTAAAGTGCGATAAGCCTCAATCAAAACTTGATCAGGCAAGCGATTACCTAGAATCATTTGCATTGCGAGTTTCTGGCCAGCCTCCCAGCGATTAAAGGCATCATCATCACTTGAGAACATAGTGAGCAGATCAGCTTCGCTTTGATCAAAATCTAAATTAATCGGAGCTGAGAAATTGCGATTAATCGATAACACTGGACGGCTCATCACCTGATCAAAAGTCCAGACTTGCTGACCTTGCGTTAACTCCAACAAAGTTTCAAGCTGGTCATTTTCAGATGTTAGTAAACGCATCTTCAATGGAATGTGAAAAAGCTTGCCATCTTTGTGCGCTGTATTTGCTGAAGGGCTTTGCGTCAAAGTCACTTGATATTGTTTTTTGTCCGCATCATAGAATTCCTCCACCTTGACCTGAGGAGTGCCGGCCTGGCTGTACCAGTTTTTAAACTGGGAAAGATCGCGGCCATTGGCATCAGCCATGGCAGCCAAGAAATCATCACAGGTAACTGCTTGACCATCATGACGCTGGAAGTATAAATCCATGCCTTTACGGAAACCCTCAACACCTAATAGAGTTTGATACATCCGCACTACTTCCGCGCCCTTCTCATACACAGTGACGGTGTAGAAATTATTGATCTCTTGGTATTCGTCTGGACGAATTGGATGTGCCATTGGCCCCGCATCTTCTGGAAACTGTAGTTGACGCAATAAGCGCACATCTTCAATGCGCTTTACTGCTTTACCAGACTCAGTCCCCATCTGATCTGCAGAGAACTCTTGATCGCGAAATACAGTTAAACCCTCTTTTAATGAAAGCTGAAACCAATCCCTACAGGTAACTCGATTGCCGGTCCAGTTATGGAAGTACTCATGAGCTACAACGCTTTCGATATTGGCAAAGTCGGCATCAGTTGCAGTATCTGCTTGAGCCAGGACATACTTAGTATTGAAAATATTCAGACCCTTGTTTTCCATCGCGCCCATATTGAAATCACCCACCGCCACAATCATGAAGCGCTCCAGATCTAACTCAAGGCCATAGCTTTTCTCATCCCAACGAATTGAGGCAATTAAAGAATCCATTGCGTGACGGGTCTTTTTCAAATCATGCGGCTCAACCCAAATCTGTAATAACTTTTTTGCACCACTGCCTGTAGTGATGGTTTCTTCTATGCATTCCAGTTTTCCGGCAACCAAGGCAAACAAATAAGATGGTTTTGGAAACGGATCCTCCCAAACAGCGCTATGCCAACCATTCGGTAATTTTTCAGCACTAATTAGGTTGCCGTTCGATAACAACACTGGGCATTCTGACTCACGAGCACGAAGAGTGACGCGATAACGCGCCATCACATCAGGTCTATCGAGGAAGTACGTAATCTTTCTGAATCCCTCCGCTTCGCACTGGGTAAAGAAATTCCCATTGGAAACATATAAGCCCATGAGCGAGGTATTTTTCTCAGGTACACATACGCAGATGATCTCAACAATGAAAGCTTGCTTACCCTCATTCGGCAAAGCGTGGATAGTCAGTGTTTCTGGATTAAGTTCAAACTGGCGATGGGCTTCACAATTGATGCGCAAACTCACGAATTCAAGTTCATAGCCCTGCAGTACTAAAGGTGTACCAGCCTCATGACTAGGGCCAGGCAGAACTTCTAGGCGACTCTTCACTATTGTCCTAGCGGGATCTAAAGCAATATCTAGATCAACTTGTGAAAAGGTGTAATTGGAAGCGCGGTATTCGAGCCTGCGAAAGCTCTGTGGCAGATCAGTTTTCATAGGGTAATTTTAAGCCCCATGGAAAAATTCGACCTAACCCCAAATAAGGGTAGCAATACCAATAGCGATGAAGGTGATAGCTGCTACCGCATGTACCCACTGAATGGGCATACGATTGGTGAATTTTTGCCCAACCCAAACTGCTGGGGCATTCGCCAGCATCATCCCCAAAGTAGTGCCAACCGTCACAGAAAAGACATCGGGATATTTTGCACCCAAGGCGATCGTAGCGATTTGGGTCTTATCTCCCATCTCAGCTAAGAAAAAGAGTCCGACCGTCAGCATAAATACCTGAAAAGCTCGATCGGCTACTTTTGATCCAGCTGCATCATCAATATGATCAGGCACCAAGAGCCAGAGACCTATTCCCAAAAAGCTTAAGCCCAAAATCCACTTGAGCAGATCTGGACTCATAAAAGTAGTGAGCCAATGTCCCAGTAAAGCCGCACACGCATGATTAGCAATTGTTGCAATGAATATCCCACCAATAATAGCGAGCACCTGCTTTGGATAGCGCGCAGCCAACATCATAGAGAGTAATTGGGTTTTATCACCCATCTCCGCTAGAGCGACGACACCAGTAGAAAGTGCTAATGCAGATAAGTCCATTCTTAGGATGATAGAGGAAAGCTTGGGAGTCTAGACCCCCAAGACACTCCACTATAAGGCTGCAATCAAACCATTAGGCAGCCAATAACTCTTCCGCCAATACAAAATCCACTCTTTGCGCCTTAGCAACTGGCTCGGATGTGAGCTGACCTCGGTGCACACTTAAACCATTGCGTAAATGATGATCGTGCGACAACGCCTTCACCATACCCCGATTTGCCAGGGCTTCAATGAAGGGGTAAGTTGCATTCGTCAAAGCAAAGGTAGAAGTTCTTGCAACTGCACCAGGCATATTCGCTACACAGTAGTGCAGCACACCATCCACAATAAAGGTAGGGTCAGTATGTGTAGTAGGTTTAGATGTCTCAAAACATCCGCCTTGGTCAATCGCTACGTCTACTACTACCGCACCCACCTTCATTTTGCGTACCATCTCGCGTGTTACCAGTTTTGGGGCTGCAGCACCAGGTAACAATACGGCGCCAATGACCACATCTGCTTCACAAACCTCGAGCTCGACTAAAAGTGGATCAGCATAAAAGGTTCTCACACGATTGCCATAAAGTATGTCAATCTGTCTTAAGCAATCAATATTACGATCAAATATGCAAACATCTGCACCCATCCCAACTGCCATTTGCAAAGCATTGCGCCCTACAACTCCCGCTCCCAATATCACCACTTTTGCAGGCGCCACTCCGGGCACACCCGCCATCAAGATACCTAAGCCTCCATTTGTTTTTTCTAGATGCGTAGCGGCTGCTTGTATAGACATCCTGCCCGCAACTTCACTCATCGGGGCTAGGAGTGGTAATGCGCCATTAAACGAGGTTACGGTTTCATAAGCAATACAACTTGCACCTGATGCGAGCAATGCTTTAGTCTGCTGCGGGTCTGGTGCTAGGTGTAAATAGGTAAAGAGAATTTGATCCTCACGCAACATCGCACATTCCTGTGGCTGAGGTTCTTTTACCTTGACCACCATCTCTGCCTTTGCAAAAACTTCAGCAGCACTATTAATTAATGTAGCACCAGCAAGACGATAGGACTCATCGCTCAAGCCAATTTGCTCACCTGCCCCACGTTGCACTAAAACAGAATGACCTTGCTTACATAAACCCCTCACATTGCCTGGGGTCAAGCCAACACGAAATTCATTATTTTTTACTTCTTGAGGTACGCCAATAATCATTTATGTCTCCTTATTTGAATTCACGACTCAGTTTTGTTTTGCGATGCAAGCCAACGATGTAGAACATGGCGAGATACACACCTAATAAGCACGGACCTAAGACCAAGGCAATCCGTGCATCCTCATGAAAGCCCATCAACACCACTACTAGGGCGATAAATGCCAATGCGAACCACGAGGAATAGGGCCACCAAGGTGTGCGATATGCCAACTCTGCAACCTGGGCTTTTGAAAGCGAGCGTCGAAACTGAATTTGCGTGATCAAAATAGCAATCCACACCATCAAACCAACAAAGGTCACTGCGGCCATGATGTATTGAAATGCTTTATCTGGAACAAAGTAGTTCAGCACTACGCCAGTCATACAAACTGCTACGGTAGCCATCACCGCACGATGTGGAACACCATACTTTGACAACTTGGCAAATGGCGAAGGTGCGTACCCATTGACTGAGAGTGCGTAAAGGAGTCGACCACCACTAAAAATGCCGGCATTACAAGATGACAAGGCAGCAGTGATGACTACGAAGTTAATGATTCCAGCCGCTTCGCGTAAACCAATTCGCTCAAACATCACCACGAATGGACTGCCCTGTTGGCCAACCTCATTCCAAGGGAAGATCGCTAGAATGACAAAAATCGCGCCCATATAAAAAATTAAGATGCGCCATGCCAATGAATCAATCGCCATCGGAATAGTTTTGCGTGGATTCTCCGCTTCACCAGCAGATAAACCAATCATCTCAATGCCAACATAGGCAAACAGGACCATCTGCAAAGAGAGCAACATCCCACTAATGCCATTAGGGAAGAAGCCACCGTGCTGCCATAAGTTGGCAAGACCAATAGGATTCCAGTCATTAGTAAAGCCAAAGAAAATGACTGAACCACCTAAGGCAATCATGGCAACAATGGCAACCACTTTGATAAGGGCAAACCAAAATTCAAACTCACCGAATACTTTGACAGCAATGAGATTTATTAGACCCATCATCAAAATGGAAGATAAAGCCCAGATCCACTGCGGCGTCTCAGGAAACCAAATCCCCATGTAAATGCCAACCGCGGTGACTTCGGCTATTCCAACGACGATCCAGTAGGTCCAGTAACCCCACCCGACCATATAGCCGGCAAGCGGTCCTACGTAGGTATTGGCATAAGCTGCAAATGAACCAGCAACTGGTTCATGCACCGCCATCTCACCCAAGTTGCGAAGCACGATGAAGGCTACGATGCCAGCCAGCAGATATCCCAACAAAATTGAAGGTCCTGCGATTTGAATCGCACTTGCCGAGCCTAGAAATAATCCAACGCCAATAGTGGACCCCAAAGCCATGAGGCGAATATGCCGCACTTTGAGGTGGCGCTGTAAACCAGTTTGTTCAGTCTGCAAAAGAGACCTCCTTTCAATTTGTCATTGGCAAATCACCAACGAGGCAAAGTCTAGGGAGGACTGCGCATCTACACTAGGGGATGAGAGTGCGAAAAGTACTTAAGCAAATAAATATGATGCGTAATAAATGAGCGTTCTATATCAGCGTAGGCTTAATAGGCTATTAATAAATTTGGGATGACAGCAGAATCCGTAATTTCCTACAGGGATTCCCCTTAAGGATTCATAGATGGATTTGAAAAAATTACTTGCTGAGCAGCAATAAGATTTAAAACTTCAGCAGCAGCGGCTAAACCACAAGCTGCCGTAACCATCACGGTAGATCCATAACCAGAGCAGGCAAGACCACCACTAGCAGCCCCCGCGCGTGGCTCATGAGAATAAATTGCGCGAATACCTATTTTTCTTTTCAAATTTCTAGAAAAGCCGTGATCCTGTCTAAGGCCTTGACGCACCTTTGCTAACAAGGCATCTTGCTCAGTTCGCGAAAGATCATCGCAGCGCACAGAAGTAGGATCTGACTTTCCACCGGCTGCACCGCACATCACCAGAGCACGCTCATTTTTGTTCGCCCACACAGCCAAAGCAATCTTGATTTGCACTGAGTCAGTCGCATCTAAAACAATCGCATTTTCTGGAATCAAGATATCTAGATTTTCTGGCTCCAAAAACGCATCATGGGTAGTCAGCATGATTTCAGGATTAATTTGGCGAATGCGATCAGTCATAGCCTGTACTTTTGCCTTACCAAACTCACCCTCCAAGGCATGCAGTTGACGATTGGTATTGCTTTCGGCAATGTGGTCAAAATCGATCAAGACGAGATGTCCGATGGCAGTACGAGCTAATGCCTCAGCAGCCCATGACCCCACTCCACCTAATCCTGCCACTACCACTGTCGCATGACGAAAACGCTCACGCAGCTCTGGACCATATAGACGAGCTACACCCCCAAAACGACGATCTCCCAAACTGTCTTCTACCTTGTCTTCTGCCATAGACTCTCTTTATACTGAAATAATGGACTCCATTGCTCAACTTCGCAAAAACTACACTTTCGGTCAGCTTTCAGAGACTGAGGTTTCACCAAATCCACTGGACTTATTTCAAGTTTGGTTTGATCAGGCCGTGAAAGCGGAGTGTCCCGAACCCAACTCCATGACTTTGGCAACTGCAGATTCTGCGGGCAATCCATCAGCCCGTATTGTCTTACTAAAAGGTGCGGATAGTGCTGGCTTCACCTTCTTTACCAATTACGAAAGTCAAAAGGGTAAAGAACTGGCTGCTCGCCCACACGCTGCCTTGTTGTTTCATTGGCACGAGCTAGAACGTCAGGTTCGCATCAAAGGAATCGTTGAGCGCGTTAGTCCTGCCGAGAGCGATGAATACTTTCACTCCCGACCAGCAGCATCTCGAATTGGGGCATGGGCTTCACCACAAAGCTCCGAAATTCCCAATCGCGAGTTTCTTGAGGAAGCTGAAAAGCGTTTTGCAGCAGACTTTGGAGACAAGCCGCCACGCCCAGAGCACTGGGGAGGATACCGCCTACAACCTACTGAGATTGAGTTCTGGCAAGGCCGTCCTTCACGCTTACATGACCGTATTCACTATCAACTCGATGGCGCTCAATGGCGGATTACTCGCTTGGCACCCTAAAAGATTGGATTACGTTTAACCCAGTTTTTCTACCGAAACTCTGGCGCAATCAGAGATTGAAACTTTGCTCTGAATTTTGCCAACTTAGGAGCAACGACTGCCATACAGTAGCCCTGCCCCGGATGCTGACGAAAATAATTCTGGTGATATTCCTCAGCTGGGTAAATAACTGGCGCCGCATCAATTTGAGTCACTATTGGATTGGAGTAAATCTTCGCATTCTCTAACTCTTTGACTATTTCACGGGCAGTTGTAGCTTGACTATCACCGTGAGTAAAGATCACCGAACGGTATTGGGTTCCACGGTCATTGCCTTGATAATTCAAAGTAGTTGGATCATGAATTACAAAGAAGATCTCTAATAAATCACGATAGGACACTACCGCCGGATCAAAGTAAATGTCGACGATTTCAGCATGTCCTGTTTGGCCAGTGCAAATGGAGTCATAGTCCGGATTTGGCATTGCCCCTCCCGCATACCCTGAAACCACAGCACTTACGCCGGAAATTTGCTGGTAAACCGCCTCCAGACACCAGAAACAGCCACCGCCTAAAGTAGCGCGCTCGAGAGTTGGGTGATTTTTGAGAATAGTTTCGTTCATGGCTTTATCCTAATGCCTTATTCAATCGTTTGCTTGCTCTACATAAAACCTCATGCCGATAAACCGCTTCACAATTCAATTAGACGAAATCAAGGCAGCTTATGCCTCGGAACCGAACCCCTCCCTACAGGTTCGCCTTGAGCGGATTGGGCGTATTGAGCGAATGATTGCCGCCAATGAAGAAAAAATCTGCAAAGTGTTGGCTGCAGATTTTGGTACTCGCCACCCCACTGAGAGTCGACTTCTTGAGTTTCAAATAATTTATCAAGCTTGCAAACATGTTCGTCAGAATCTAAAAGAGTGGATGAAGCCGCAGCTAGTGCCAACGCCTGGATTTTTGGGTTCATCTCACGCTTGGACACAAATGCAATCTATGGGTGTCGTGGGCATCATGAGTCCCTGGAATTACCCAGTACAACTAGCACTTTTGCCAGCGATCGCTGCTTTTGCAGCAGGTAATCGCGTTTGGCTAAAGCCGTCAGAAAGAAGTTCTCGCACCTCTGGATTCTTGGCAACTTTGATTCAAGAATATTTTCACCCAATCGAATTTTGCGTAAGCGTTGGCGGTACCGAGGTTGCAGAATCTTTTGCAGCACTCCCTTTTGATCATCTATTTTTTACAGGCTCCGGAGATATTGGAAAAAAGGTCATGCGTGCGGCAGCAGATCATCTAACCCCAATTACTTTAGAGCTGGGCGGCAAGTCTCCAGCAATTGTTGACTCCTCAGCGAAGCTCAAAGAGGCAGCTGCTAGCATCATTTATGGCAAGTTAGTGAATGGCGGACAAACTTGCATTGCGCCGGATTACGCCGTTATTCGCGAAAGTGATTGCAATGCATTTATTCAAGAGCTGCAGAATGCTGCGCAAAACCAATTTTCCAACCCAGAAGAGTTCACTGGCCCGATTGATGAGCAGCAGCTAGCACGCTGGCAAAAACTCGTTCAAGATGCAATAGATCATGGTGCACAAGCAATTCCACTGATTTCGCCAACGAACAATACTGGACTGCCATTTACTCCAGTAGCACTCTTAAATGTTTCTGAGAGTGCGCTGATCATGCAAGAAGAGGTATTCGGCCCCATTCTGCCAATCGTGACAATCAACGATATCGATTCAATCATCCGATATATTAATGAGCGCCCAATGCCATTAGCCATGTACTGGTTTGGTAAAAATAAAGAAGCAATGAAGCGCGTTTTAAAAGAAACTCGCTCTGGTGGCGTCACAATCAATGACACCCTTTTGCATGCTGCTGTGGAAGATTTACCCTTTGGGGGCATCGGCGCAAGCGGTATGGGCGCTTACCATGGCAAAGCAGGTTTTGAGGCATTTAGTCATCGCAAATCTGTTTTAGAGGTGCGCGGTTTATTTGGTCTTCCTTTTTTACGTGGCACTCAGTTAGCAAGACCACCCTACGGTAAAGGTGTTGAGCGCTTATTGCGTTGGCTCAAATAATCCCTGATCAAGGCTTATCAATAGAGTAGTAGCTTTCCAGCAAAGCCAATTAGCAGAGCTCCAACTAGAAACCAAAGAGCTGCGGCGTAGTGAGGGTGACGATTAAAGAAGCTGAGAAAAAATTGCCCAGCAAAGATGAGGCTTATTAAGTAGGTCATGCTCACTATTTGCAATACCAGAGCTAGGTATAAAAAGGTATGCACTGGATGCGCATACTCCGGTTGAATAAACTGCGCAAAGAATGAGACGAAGAAAAAGATTGCCTTAGGATTAGTTAAAGATAAAGTCAGTGCAGCTATTGCTGGATGTAGGGTACTTAAGTAATGAGACTGACTATCTCCTGATACCAGTACTTGAGTGCCGTGCCAACGCGCCAGGCCACTCCGAATAAAACCATATCCCATCCACGCCAGATAAGCGACGCCAAACAAACGCAAGATATTGAATGTGGATGGCGATGAGTTCAGTAAAGTTGCAGCACCTAAGGCGATGCCGATCATCAAGATAGCGTCGCCAATAAAAATGCCTACGGATGCCCACGCACCAGCGCGCCATCCCTTTACCGAAGCAATCGCCAGTACATACAGGGAATTTGGGCCGGGAAATAAGATCGTAAAAATGACACCCACAAGGTATGCAGGGAAATCAACAATGCCAACGCTTGAGGGCGTAATAAACCAATTCATCACCTAATCATAATTAAATTCGGGAAAACCCTTGTAATGGGCTCCTTAAAATGTCATAATTAGAAGCTTTTTAAAGCAATTTGATTCATCGCCCCCCAGCTATATTTCAGCGCATCGTTTAGAAGTCATAAACACCGAATTTACAAAACGCGCTGCCGCCTGTCTGATGGTCGATGCCTTTGACCATCACACTCAATAAAAAACAGAGAGTGTATACACGGAGACATCCCATTAACGGGATGTGTAACAGCATGACTTTTTCTAAAGAAACCAATCCTACTGGAACAGAATTCCAGAATTTCGCCCTCGCGGCGCCACTCCTTAAAAACGTTGCTGAACTGGGTTATACCCAAGCTACTGAAGTGCAAGCTCAGGTTATTCCTGCCGCTCTCGCTGGTGGTGATTTATTGGTCAGCAGCCAAACTGGTAGCGGTAAAACCGCAGCCTTCTTATTGCCTTTGATTAATCAACTCATTGAGGACAATCCAAACGGATCACCTGTTCCAGGTCGCGCACAGCCTAAAGTACTAGTGCTCTGCCCTACTCGTGAATTAGCTCAACAAGTTGCCGCTGATGCAGTGAACTTAGTTCGCGGCATGAAAGGCATTCGCATTGCAACCGTCATGGGTGGCATGCCTTACGGCAAGCAAATCCAAGCACTGAAAGGCGCCTTGTTAGTTGTTGCAACTCCTGGTCGTTTACTCGATCTGACAGACAGCAAAGCAATTCGCCTAGATGATGTAAAGCAACTGGTAATTGACGAAGCCGATCGCATGCTCGACATGGGATTTGCTGATGATCTCGAGGCAATTGATAAGCGTTGCGCTAGTCGCACCCAAACTTTGATGTTCTCTGCAACTTTTGCGCCAAAGATTATGTCTTTAGCTAATGAGTTAACTACTAATGCTAAGCGTATTGAGCTGGCTCATGCTGGCGAGAAGCACGCGAACATTGAACAAAAGCTGCATTGGGCTGACAGCATGTCACACAAGCATAAACTGCTCGAGCACATTTTGGCTGATGCCTCTTTGGATCAAGCAGTTGTGTTTGCAAGCACTCAAATTGAAAGCGAAAAAATTGCTGACACCTTGCGTGCTAATGGTTACGAAGCTAGCGCCTTACATGGTGCCATGCCTCAGGCAGTACGTATGCGTCGTCTTGAGTCACTCCGCAAAGGTCATACCAAGATCTTGGTTGCAACTGACGTAGCAGCTCGCGGTATTGATGTGCCACGTATTAGCCACGTGATTAACTTTGGCCTGCCAATGAAACCGGAAGACTACACGCACCGCATCGGTCGTACAGGTCGCGCTGGTCGCAATGGTGTTGCTATCACTTTGGTTGAACATCGTGATCGCGCCAAAATTCGTAATATCGAACGCTTTACACAGCAAGATATCGTTGCTTCAGTGATCGCTGGCCTCGAGCCACAAGCTAAGCCTAGCTTTGGTGGTGGTGGCGGTCGTCCAGGCGGCGGTCGCTCTGGTGGTGGCTTTGGTGGCGGTAATCGCTCTGGTGGCGGTGGTGGTCGTTATGGTTCTGGTGCTCGCTCAGAGTCTCGTTCTGGTGGCGGAGGCGGTGGTAATCGCTCTGGCAATCATTTCGAATCTCGCTCTGGTGATTCCCGTCCTGCTGGTGACTCCCGTCCATCTGGTGACTCACGTCCTGCTGGCGGCAATCGTTTTGCTGATTCACGCCCTACGCGTTCTGGCGACTCACGCCCAGCCGGTGGCAATCGCTCTGGTGACTCACGTCCGTCTGCTGGTCCACGTTTTGCTAAACCCAAAACTGGCGGTCAACGCAGAAGCTTTAGCGGTAACTAAAAATGATTCACCGTCGTCGCCTCCGTTCTGCATGGAATCGAGTCGATTCCGGTGAATTACATCAAGCGCCACGTCAGTGGCAGTCTTGGCTCAGCGATACCGGTTCTTTAACCCAAAAAATTGAACGTGCAATCGGACAAAAACTAGAGGTAGTAGTTTTGCGTGATTGCCGCCAAAACCTCAATAGCGACGAGAGTCGCTATTTTCATTTCAAGATCAAACGCTGTCGCATCCGAGAGGTACTGCTTTGCGCAAACGGCATGCCACTAGTGATGGCCAACAGCATTATTCCTAGTAGCAGCTCGAGCGGCAGTAACCATGAAGTTCTGCGCTTAGGAAAGAAACCATTAGGTGCAGTGCTATTTGCTAAAACACGGATGCGCTCAAAAAAGAAGCCTCTCAGAGAAATTGCTCGCCTTGATAAACGAAACATCCTATGGAAAAAATGTTTTCAGCAATATCAAAAATTGCCAGCGGTCAGCTGGGCAAGAAGGACCTTATATCAACTAAAAGGGCGTCCACTTTTAGTGAGTGAAGTTTTTCTGCCAGCCCTTCTTAATTATCCCAATAATTAGTTAGCTAGCCAGACCTGCGATGCGCCAATTAAAGCCTCATCCCCAGGCTCACAAGTAGTCACTTCACCAAAGCCGATTTGCTCAGCCGCAGAGGCAATATTATGGTGTGGGCAAACAGCTGTAGCGAGCGCAAGCGGCAGTTTAGCTTGACCTAAATACCTGACTGCCTCCGATGAAGTCAGAATCCAAAGCGAGTTAGCAAACTCCATCTTATGAATTTCATTCCAGGCCGAACTATTGAGATCTAAAGGAACGCGGGCATAGACTGAGAATGCTTCAACTTGCGCGCCAGCATTTTTTAGAGTGTCAGCAAGCCAATCGCGCCCACCCTCACCTTTAAAGATAATCACTTTTTTAGTGGGCCAATTCCAGTGCAGATTCTGCAATTCGGTCCATAAGCCTTCAGAATCCCACTGCGTATTATTCTGAGGAAGAATGACTTTTGCGGGATTAGCCTCAAGACCAACACCATGATTTTTGAGGGCTGCCATGCTGCTACCACCCATCACCCCAATTGGCACAGGCTTGTTAGATAACGCTTTCCAGGGGTGCTCCAATAAACGCATCGTGCATTCAATGGCATTCGGACTAACAAAAATGGCTAGGTCTGCAGTCTTTAGAGCTGTAGTAATCTGTCCCACCAAAAGATCATCGCCCTTTGGGGCAATAGTCAATAAGGGTAAAGAAATGATCTTGGGGGCAGATTCGAGAGTAAAGCCGCTATTGCGCAAACTCACCTGAAGCGCTTCTGACAACTGACGTGCCTGTCCACTGGGGCGGGTGATGACAATGGTCTTATTGCTCATCCACAACTTATCTAATAGGTCTTGCTTATCAACTTTTACTTAGGCAGGCCATTAGGCAATAAACGCTCAGCACCTTGAGCAATGAGGTCTTGTGCAACCAAGAGACCCAAAGCTTCTGCATCTTCCAAACTCTTGACGGCACCTTGAGCGCTAGCCAAGCAACTTGCAGTGCCGTCGACACTAGCTACAAATGAGCGGATATTCATATGATCTTTGTCCCAAGTAGCATACGCAGCCAAAGGTACTTCACAAGATCCACCTAATTGACGCGACACCATGCGTTCAGCAGTCACCGCAAAGAGTGTTGGCAAATCGTTCAGAGGCGCAAGCCACTCTTTAATTCTGGGATGCTGAGTCAAGGTTTCGATACCAAGTGCGCCTTGTCCCGCAGCCGGTGTGTACGGATCAATCGGTAGTAAAGCCCGAATGCGACTTCCTAAACCTAATCGCTTGAGACCTGCAGCCGCCAAAATGATTGCCTGATACTCGCCACGATCGAGCTTACCCATACGAGTATCTAAATTTCCCCTCAAGGGCTGAATCACCAAATGCGGAAATCTGGATCTCAGAACAGACTCTCGTCGCAAACTTGAAGTGCCCACTACCGCACCCTTTGGCAAATCTTCTAGACTGGCATAGTCATTAGAAACAAATGCATCATGGGCATCTTCCCGCACCATGACACAGGACAGATCAAAGCCCTCTGGCATGACCATGGGAACGTCTTTCAGAGAATGCACCGCCAAATCTGCCCGACCATCTTCTAGGGCAGTTTCGAGTTCTTTTACAAATAAGCCCTTACCACCTACCTTAGAGAGGGCTTTATCCAGTATTTGATCTCCTCTGGTAGTCATACCCAGGATCTGTACATCGCATGCCGGATAGAGCTTTTTAAGGCAATCTCGGACGTGTTCAGCCTGCCACATAGCGAGACGACTCTCACGGGAGGCAATTACAAGGCGCTCAGGGGTGCCAGAGTTGGAGGCTATAGGGCTAGAAATAGGTGTTTGGGACATAGCATTTAAAATAATTAAAGATTTACATCAATATACTGCGTTTATGAGCTCATCAAAAAATTCCCTCTCCAACAAAGCCCAAGCTTGGTCGGCCCGGTTTAACGAACCTGTTGACGAACTAGTTCAACGTTATACCGCCTCTATTGGCTTTGATCAACGATTTGCCTTGGTCGATATCGCAGGATCTTTAGCACACGCTGAAATGCTGGCTACTCAAAAGATTATCGGCGCCCAGGATTTAGCGGATATTCAAAAGGGTATGGCCCAGATCAAAGCCGAAATTGAAGCCGGGGAATTTAAGTGGCAACTCGCGCTGGAAGATGTGCATCTGAATATCGAGGCTCGCCTGACTGAGTTAGTTGGCGATGCTGGAAAGCGTCTTCATACTGGTCGCTCGCGTAATGACCAAGTGGCTACTGATTTACGCTTATGGTTGCGTGGCAGTGTTGATGAAATCGCAGCCATCCTCAAAACCCTACGCATTGCTTTGCTGAACCTCGCTGAGACTCATGCTGCGACGATCATGCCTGGCCACACCCATCTACAAGTGGCCCAGCCAATTACTTTTGGTCATCACTTAATGGCCTATTACGAAATGTTTAGTCGCGATGCGAGCCGTTTGGCTGATCTGCGCGCTCGCTTTAATCGTCTACCACTCGGTGCAGCCGCTCTAGCCGGAACAACTTATCCCATTAATCGCGAGCAGGTTGCTAAGATTTTAGGTTTTGATGGTATCTGCAACAACTCTCTTGATGCGGTATCTGATCGTGACTTTGCGATTGAGTTTTGCGCCTTTGCATCCATTCTGATGATGCACGTGTCCCGCTTATCCGAAGAGTTGGTACTGTGGCTGAGCCCACGCTTTGGCTTTATTGACTTGCCAGATCGCTTCTGTACCGGTAGCTCGATCATGCCGCAGAAAAAGAATCCAGATGTACCGGAATTAGCACGCGGCAAAACTGGTCGCGTCTACGGTGATTTGATCTCTTTATTAACTTTAATGAAGAGTCAGCCATTAGCCTACAACAAGGATAACCAAGAAGACAAAGAGCCCTTGTTTGATGCGGTGGATACCGTACAAGATACCTTGCGCATCTTCGCTGATATGGTCCCCCATATTCAGGTAAAAGCCGATGTGATGAAGGCTGCTGCTGAAGAAGGCTTCGCAACTGCTACCGACTTAGCTGATTACTTAGTTAAAAAAGGTTTGGCTTTTCGTGATGCTCACGAAGCAGTAGCTCATGCAGTGAAAGCCTGTGTAGGCCGCAACTGCATGCTCACCGACTTATCACTCTCTGAATTGCGTTTTGCTTGTGGCTTAGATAATCGTCCTGAGCTCATGGGCGATGATGTGTTTGCTTTACTGACTGTAGATGGCTCCGTGAATTCTCGTCAACATGCTGGTGGTACCGCACCGGCACAAGTACTCGCTGCAATTAAACAGGGTCGTGCAGATCTCTAATCCGCATGGGCTTTTGGGGAATGCTCTCAATAGGAATTGACCGCTTAAATCAATTCTTGGGCAAGGCAGCTAGCATTATGATTTTGCTGTCTTGCGTGGTATCAGCCGTTAACGCTCTACTTCGTTACAGTCTAGATATCAGTAATAACTGGCCACTAGAACTACAGTGGTATTTATTTGCTGCTGCTGTCATGCTGGGAGCTGCATATACCCTCAAACGCAATGAACATGTTCGAGTCGATCTCATTTACTCACAGCTTTCTGATCGCGGACGTCTTTATGTAGACCTCTTTGGTTTGATTGTTTTTTTATTGCCTGCTTGCTTATTGTTCGCCTGGCTATCTTGGACGACTTTGTTTTACCCCTCATGGTTAGTATCTGAACATTCACTCAATGCAGGCGGTTTACCACGCTATCCCATTAAGTTTATTGTGCCTTTTGGTTTCTTCATGCTGAGCCTCCAAGGCCTATCAGAAATCATCAAACGTATTGGCGCCCTCAAAGGCAAAGCAATATTACCCGCCGCTGATTTCTATTATGAAAAGCCCATGCAATGATTCCACTTGAATGGATGCCGCCGCTCATGTTTGGCGGGCTGATTGTGTTTATGTTGATCGGTTTTCCGGTGGCTTTTTCTTTAATGGCTGCGGGATTATTTTTTGCTGGCATTGCAATTGCTGAGAATTTCTTTGGCATGCCATTTTTGCAAGCCATTCCTCAGCGCATCTTTGGTAGCGTTCTTGCTAACGACCTACTTCTAGCAATCCCCTTCTTCACCTTCATGGGTGCCATCTTGGAACGCTGCGGTCTTGCAGAAGAAATGCTGGACTCCATGGGTCAGCTCTTTGGACGTATTCGGGGTGGGCTTGGCTACTCCGTCATCATTGTGGGATTTATTTTGGGGGCAATTACTGGCACAGTAGCCGCTCAGGTGATCGCTATGGCAATGATCTCTCTACCAGTGATGATGCGTTATGGCTATAACATGCGCTACGCTACGGGCGTTTTAGCGGCCTCTGGGACCATTACCCAACTAGTGCCGCCCTCCTTGGTTCTGATTGTCCTAGCTGACCAGCTAAAAACCCAGAGTGGCAGCGCCGATGTGGGCAGCATGTATCTGGGCGCTTGGGGTATCTCACTCCTGCAAATTGGTCTTTTTGCTATATACACATTCTTCCTCTCTCGCTTTAGACCCGACTACCTACCCGCGGCCCCAGAAAACGAGCTCACACTCAAGGGCTGGGCGCTCTGGAAAAAATGTCTCACGGGGATCATTCCCTCGGCAGTACTGATTTTCTTGGTACTGGGAACCATCATGACTGGCATCGCAACGCCAACGGAATCTGGCGCCATGGGTGCGATGGGCGCTTTGATCTTAGCTTGGATACGCAGGGCCAGCATTCCTAATCTCAAAGGATTAATTCAAGAGGCTTACCAAAACACCATGCGCATTACTGCGATGGTGGTTTTTATCTTAATTGGCTCCACCTGTTTCTCGGTTGTCTTTCAAGGCGTTGACGGTGGTCACTGGGTAGAAGAGTTATTTTCTGATTTACCGGGAGGCTGGATTGGATTCTTAGTTGCCGTGAATCTATTTGTTTTCTTCTTAGCATTCTTCTTGGACTTCTTCGAAATCGCTTTCATCGTGGTGCCGCTGCTTGCGCCAGTCGCCGTCAAACTGCTTGCACCAGTATTACTTGCCTCCATGAACGGCAATCCCCAGGCAGCGGCTAGTGCTGCTCTAGTGTGGTTCGGCGTAATGCTCTGCGTGAATATGCAAACCTCATTTATGCATCCACCTTTTGGATTTGCCTTATTCTATTTGCGTGGCGTTGCGCCTAAAGAGGTCAAGAGCAGCGATATCTACTGGGGTGCTTTACCTTGGGTTGTTCTGCAGCTGATCATGGTTGTGGTGGTTGCGGCATTCCCAGCCTTAGTCACCACCCTGCTAGATAAGCCTGCGGCAGTAGTACAAAGCCAAGATTTTAATTTCACGGGCAGTGAAGATGTTAAACCAGACTCATTGCCAAGCAAAGTTGATGAAGATGCGCCGGTTATCTTTCAGCTAGATAAGCCAGGCAAATAACCATCTACAAAACATAATTATTGATAGTGATATCGGCAGGCAATAATCACAAGTTGATCTTTCTCAATAGCGTAGACAAGGCGATGAACATCATCAATTCTTCTAGACCAAAATCCCGACAGACTTTCCCTTAATTCCTCAGGCTTTCCAATACCATCCTCAGGATTTCGCATGACATCTTTTATAAGTGCGTTGATACGCCTTAAAGTTTTTTTATCTTGTCCTTGCCAGTAAACGTAATCAGACCATGCAGCGCTTGTCCATACAACCCTACTCAGCATCTACAAGAGCCTTTTCTTTGGTTTTCCCTTTTCGATATTGCGCTAATGATTTCTCCAAATGTTTTACGTTAGCTGGAGATTTTAATAAATGGAGTGTTTCCATCATGCTGTTATAGGTATTCAAAGACATCACTACAGCATCATCAGCATCCCTGCGAGAGATGATGGCTACATCACAATCATTTACCACTTGATCGATTACTTGCTTAAATTGGTTTCTTGCGTCAGAAAAATTGATCACTCTCATGACTCGTCCTTACATGTTCAATATATTGTACAAGTATAGTCAAAGCCCTAAATAGGCGCAAGCAAAAAAATACCCTGCATAAGCAGGGTATTTGGAAGGATTCATTACCTAAACTAGGTCACAAGGTGATATCTGGCTCCTGCCTTACGCAATCAACGTAGTACTCAGTACTTCCATTGATTTCACCCTTTACTAACCCATGAATATCAGTCTCAAAGCCTGGGAATTGCGCATTGAAGTCACGAGCAAAGTAGAGATAATCAATAATGCGTTTGTTAAAGCGCTCACCCGGAATCAACAATGGAATGCCTGGTGGATATGGCGTTACCAACATAGCAGTAATACGATCTTCAAGTTGATCCAAGGGAACACGATCAACTTTTTTGTGCGCCATCTTTGCCCAAGCTTCGGAAGGCATCATTGCTGGCACCATATCTGAGGTGTACATCTCCGTAGTCATACGGGCAACGTTGCGGCTCTTATAGAACTCATGAATCTGCTGACAAATATCTTTGAGGCCAACACGCTCATAGCGAGGGTGCTTGGCAACGAACTCTGGCAACACTTTCCATAGTGGAGCGTTCTTATCAAAGTGGTCTTTAAACTGCTGTAGCTCAGTTACCAAAGTATTCCAGCGACCCTTGGTGATACCGATGGTGAACATGATGAAGAAGGAATACAAACCGCACTTCTCTACGATCACGCCGTGCTCAGCCAAGTACTTAGTAACGATACTTGCCGGAATGCCCATGGAGCCAAAGTTACCTTCAATATCCAATCCCGGCGTTACTACGGTAGCCTTAATTGGGTCTAGCATATTGAAATCTTTAGCCAGCTTGCCAAAGTCATGCCAGGCAGCAGATGGCTCTAAGATCCAATCTGAGCGCTCGCCAATACCCTCTTCAGCTAGATGATCTGGACCCCAAACCTTAAACCACCAATCTGCGCCGAACTTATCATCTACCTCACGCATCGCGCGACGGAAGTCCATTGCCTCAGCGATAGATTCTTCAACGAGCGTAGTACCGCCAGGAGATTCCATCATGGCAGCAGACACATCGCAAGAGGCAATAATGGCGTACTGCGGGCTAGTAGAGGTATGCATCAAATAGGCTTCATTGAAGCAATCACGATCAAGCTTTGTATCCTCTGCGTCCTGCACCAATACCTGCGAAGCTTGTGAGAGACCAGCCAATAACTTATGGGTCGATTGGGTTGCAAACATCAAACTCTTTTTAGTGCGCTTACGATCTGACCCAATGGCATGCATGTCTTTGTAGAAAGGATGGAATGCAGCATGTGGCAACCAAGCTTCATCAAAATGCAATGAATCGACTTTGCCATCGAGCATGTCTTTAATCATCTCAACGTTGTAAACGATGCCGTCATAAGTGCTTTGCGTAAGCGTCATAACGCGTGGCACCACATTCTTATCCTTAATGAAGGGGTTGGCATCAATTTTCTTCTTGATATTTTTCCACTCAAACTCTTCTTTAGGAATCGGACCAATAATGCCAAGGTGATTACGCGTTGGCATCAGGAAGATCGGAATCGCACCCATCATCGTGATCGAATGAATTACCGACTTGTGGCAATTGCGGTCTACCAGCACTACATCACCAGGGGCAACAGTAGAGTGCCAAACAATTTTATTGGATGTCGATGTGCCGTTTGTCACAAAGAATAAATGATCAGCGTTAAAGATGCGCGCAGCATTACGCTCACTTTGCAAGACAGGACCAGTGTGGTCTAGTAACTGACCTAATTCTTCTACAGCGTTACAGACGTCAGCGCGTAGCATGTTCTCACCAAAGAATTGATGGAACATTCGTCCTACTGGACTCTTCAAGAAAGCGACGCCACCAGAGTGTCCTGGGCAATGCCAAGAATAAGAACCTTCAGAGGCGTAATTAGTTAAGGCGCGGAAGAATGGGGGCGCTAATGAATCAAGGTATACCTTAGCCTCACGAATAATGTGGCGCGCTACAAACTCTGGCGTATCTTCATTCATATGAATAAAGCCATGTAACTCGCGCAAAATGTCATTTGGCATATGGCGTGAAGTACGAGTCTCGCCATATAAGAAGATGGGGATATCTTCGTTACGTTTACGTACTTCAGTAATAAAAGCGCGTAAATTATTTAATGCAGGTAAATCATGATCTTCAGAGTCAGAGACGAACTCCTCATCATCGATCGACACAATAAAACTAGAAGCACGGGAGGCCTGCTGGGCAAAGGATGTGAGATCTCCATAGCTAGTTAAGCCAATCACCTCCATGCCTTCGTTTTCAATCGCTTCCGCTAAGTCACGAATACCCGAACCTGAAATATTTTCAGAGCGAAAATCCTCATCAATAATGATGATTGGAAAACGAAATTTCATGTGTACCCTTTAAAGTCGCCAATACGGCGATTAAGCAGATTAAGCAGATTAAGTCTTCGGCAGAGTAACGCCGACTTGGCCTTGATACTTACCACCACGATCTTTGTACGATGTGCCACACACTTCATCGCTTTCAAAGAACAGAACTTGTGCGCATCCTTCGCCAGCATAAATCTTTGCAGGCAATGGGGTCGTATTAGAAAACTCGAGTGTGACGTAACCCTCCCATTCAGGCTCGAATGGAGTGACATTCACAATAATTCCGCAACGTGCATACGTACTCTTACCAACGCACACCGTTAAGACGCTACGCGGGATCTTGAAGTACTCAACTGTTCTTGCTAATGCAAAAGAGTTTGGTGGAATGATGCAAACCGGACCCTTGAAATCGACAAACGATTGTTCATCGAAATTCTTAGGATCCACGATCGTGCTGTTAATGTTCGTGAAAATCTTGAACTCATCAGCACAACGAATGTCATAGCCATAGCTTGAAGTGCCATAGCTCACAATTTTTTGCCCGGCGGCATCTTGGCGGACCTGCCCAGGTTCAAATGGGCTGATCATGCCTTGTTCGCCCATACGGCGGATCCAGTGGTCAGATTTAATAGTCATGGCCGAATTGTAAAACCATCACAGGCCAGATGCCCACGAAATTATGAGGCGGCAGTTGGGGAGGTAAAAATCACCCTCTCAGGGGCATTGAAGATCTCAAAATGCTTACCGGAACAACGAGATAGCAGTGTGAGATTGGTTTTGCGAGCCAGCTCCAAGCCCATTAAGGTCATGCCAGAGCGGGTCATCAAGAACGGAATACCCATCTGAGCGCCTTTAATCACCATCTCAGAGGTGAGGCGTCCAGTAGTAAAGAAGATCAGGTCTTTGCCTGGCTTATCTGCCAGCCACATCAGCCCAGAGATTGAGTCAACGGCATTGTGACGCCCAACATCCTCAATAAAATGGAGGAGGCGGACATTATTGTTGCCATCACGCTCAAATACGGCACAAGCGTGAACCGAGCCAGATTTTTTATAGATGGTGTCATGAACCCGAATGTTATCAATCAGATCAACGATTGCCTCTTGGGTTAACTGCGGGCCATCAGGCAATCTAATCTCTGCCATCTCCTCAATCAAACCACCAAACATGGTGCCCTGGCCACAGCCCGTTGTGACAACGCGCTTACTGGTGAGGGCATCGATGTCGACCGTGCTGCGATGAGTTTTGACTGCAGCTGAATCAGTTTCCCAATCGACCTGAATACTCGCAATATCATCCGGTGACTCTACTAGGCGTTGATTACGTAAATAGCCCAGAACTAGGGCCTCAGGAGCGCTCCCTAAGGTCATTAGAGTAACCACTTCCCGCTTATCCAAGTAAATGGTTAAAGGTCGTTCCCCAGGGATATGGGTGGTCTTGATGCGCCCTGCTTCATCCATGACCTGCACCTCGTGCACCAAGGGCACGGAGGCATGAGACATCTGAATGTTGTGGGGCAAAGCCATAAAACGCCTCTTGAATAGGTTCAAATCGGTGTTAACTTTAACCGCAGACTAAAATTGGTGCTTAAACAGGCCTTCAAGCCCCATAATCTTGTATTCCTATTTGTTATCACTTTTCTATTTAAGTCCGCATGAGTAGCCCCAAACGTCGCCTGCTAGTTACCTCCGCCTTACCTTACGCCAATGGCCAGATTCATATTGGGCATTTAGTGGAGTATGTCCAGACAGATATTTGGGTTCGCTTCCAGAGAATGCGTGGTCACGAAGTGCACTATGTTGGCGCTGATGACACCCACGGCACTCCGATTATGTTGCGCGCTGAAAAAGAGGGCCTCACCCCGAAAGAGCTCATTGCCAATGTTTGGAAAGAACATAAGCGCGACTTTGATAATTTCTTAATCTCGTTTGATAACTACTACACCACTGATAGCCCTGAGAATGAAAAGCTGTCTCAAAGCATCTATCTCAAGTTACGTGATGCTGGCTTAATTGAAATGCGCTCGATTGAGCAAGCATACGATCCCGTTAAAGAAATGTTCTTGCCAGATCGCTTTATCAAAGGCGAGTGCCCCAAGTGTGGCGCAAAAGATCAGTACGGCGACTCTTGCGAAAAGTGTGGAGCAACCTACTCCCCAACAGATTTAAAAAACCCGTTCTCAGTAGTGAGCGGTGCAACACCTATTAAAAAAGTTTCCGATCATTACTTCTTTAAGTTATCCGATCCCCGCTGCGAAACCTTCTTGCGTGATTGGACTCAGGTAAGAACTCCACTGCAACCTGAAGCTCGCAATAAAATGAAGGAATGGGTTGGACAGCCTGGAGACAGTAAGTTAGGTGACTGGGATATCTCCCGTGACGCCCCCTACTTTGGCTTTGAGATTCCGGATGCTCCAGGTAAATATTTTTACGTGTGGCTTGATGCACCGATTGGCTATTACGCCAGTTTCCTCAATTACTGCCAGGCTAAAGGCATGAACTTTGAGGAATGGGTCAGGCCAGATACGACCACCGAGCAATACCACTTTATCGGTAAAGATATTCTGTATTTCCACACACTCTTTTGGCCAGCAACTCTTCACTTTGCAGGTTACCGCACGCCAACCAATGTATTTGCTCATGGCTTTCTCACGGTTGATGGCGAGAAAATGAGTAAGTCACGCGGCACTTTAATTTCTGCACACAGCGTCATTGAATCTGGGTTTAACCCTGAATGGTTCCGCTATTACTTTGCAACCAAACTGAATGACAGCATGGAAGATTTGGATTTGAATCTTCAAGACTTTGTTGCACGCGTGAATAGCGACCTACTGGGCAAGTACATCAACATCGCCAGTCGCAGCGCTGGTTTCTTGGTCAAGCGTTTTGGCGGTGTAGTTTCTGATGGGGCAATGAACAACCCGTTGCTTACTGATATTGCATCTGCTAGTGAAAAAATTGCTGAGCTATATGAAGCTCGTGAATACGCCAAGGCATTGCGCACCATCATGGAACTAGCTGACAAGGTCAATGCTTTTGTTGATGAAAACAAGCCTTGGGAAATCGCCAAGGATCCTGAGCGCGAGTCTGACTTACAAAGAGTTTGCAGCGTCACCTTAGAGGCATTCCGCTTATTGAGTCTTTATCTCAAGCCAGTACTTCCAGGAGTTACAGCAGGGGTTGAGGACTTCCTCTCTGTGCCAGCGATGACTTGGAATGACGTTAAAACACCTCTTTCCAGCCAAAATCCGATCAAACCCTATAAACACCTCATGACGCGCGTTGAAGCGCCTCAAATCGAGGCTTTATTGGCAGCAAACCTATAAAAATGACCCCAAAAGAGCTGATTTTTAACCATTAGCCAAAAAGTCGGCAGGTTTGTAGGAAAAATCGTTAATAATGATGGCCTAGGCAATACATTGCTTCGCAGTAATTTTTTGTAAGTTATTGAATTAAATAAGAATTTTAGGAAATATGATGGCTAGGTATACATCTGAATTCACCCAGTTCTTAAATGAGCTCAAATCTGAGAAACCACAGCTCGAAGCAGGCCAGCAAGCTGGTCGCGCGCTCCTTTGGGATAAAGAGCCTTTAACTATTGAAGATCAACGTCGCGCTAAGACAGCTAAATTAAAGCAACGCGCTTACGTGTATTCGAATGACTAACTCAGGTAGTGGCTTAGGGGCAGAGCCAAGCATTCAAACCGAATTGCTTGACAGCACACCGTCGGTGACCGATGGGATGTCTTCGGCTTTCGCCAAGCTCTATGGTGAGCCGCTATTTAAGCTTCCGACCGATCTCTATATTCCGCCTGATGCTCTAGAAGTTTTTCTAGAAGCATTTGAAGGTCCACTCGATCTTCTGCTCTATTTGATTCGCAAACAGAACTTCAACGTACTTGATATTCCAATGGCACAGGTAACTCAGCAGTATCTGAGCTACATCGATCAAATCCGTCATCACAACTTAGAACTTGCTGCCGAATATCTTTTAATGGCGGCCATGTTGATTGAGATTAAATCTCGCATGCTGTTGCCAATGAAGAAGGCTGATAGCGATGAAGAGGTTGAGGATCCTCGTGCCGAATTGGTTCGTCGCCTCTTAGAATACGAGCGCATGAAACTGGCTGCACAAGAGCTTGACCAAATTCCACAACAAGGGCGTGATTTCCAAGTTGCCCATGGTTATGTCGACACCACTATTGCAGTGACTTGGCCTGAGGTTAATCAAGATGACCTACAGATGGCTTGGCGTGACGTACTACACCGCGCAAAACTAAATCAACACCATACGATTACCCGCGAAGAATTATCTGTTCGC
Organism: Polynucleobacter sp. MG-Unter2-18; assembly: GCF_018687675.1. Lineage (NCBI taxonomy): Bacteria > Pseudomonadati > Pseudomonadota > Betaproteobacteria > Burkholderiales > Burkholderiaceae > Polynucleobacter > Polynucleobacter sp. MG-Unter2-18. The sequence continues at coordinate 540,304 of NZ_CP061302.1, read as the reverse complement.
GATTTCATGACGCGCATCTTGCGTCGCTTACAAAACACACGCTTTGTCGAGTTTGGCGAGCTATTTGAAGATGCCATCAAATCTGGCAAAGGTATTCCGGTCGTCATCGTGAACTTCATTGCGATGTTAGAGCTCTCACGCGAGGCTTTAGTTGAAATTACCCAAGCAGAGCCATACGCTCCAATCTACGTTCGCCTTGCCTATACCCCTGTTGCATGAAAATTATTAGCGATATACAAGAGCTGCGCGACCATTTGCGCGGTCAAAATCGTGCGTCCTTTGTGCCAACCATGGGCAATCTCCATGAAGGTCACTTATCACTGATGCTTCTTGCTAGGCAACATGGTGATCCAGTAGTTGCCAGTATCTTTGTGAACCGCCTACAGTTTGGTCCAAATGAAGATTTTGATAGCTATCCGCGTACTATGCAGGCGGATATTGATAAGCTTGAAAAAGAAGGCGTGTATATCTTGTTTGCGCCCACTGAGCGCGATCTATATCCACAGCCTCAAGAATACCGCGTAGATCCGCCTCAACAGCTTGGAGACATCCTGGAGGGTGAATTCCGCCCTGGCTTCTTTAAAGGTGTTTGCACTGTAGTGCTTAAGCTTCTGTCTTGCGTACAACCCAAAGTAGCAGTCTTCGGTAAAAAAGATTATCAGCAACTGATGATTATTCGTCAGATGGCTAAACAATTTGCCCTTCCAGTTGACATCATCCCAGGAGAAACCATTCGCGCCGAAGACGGTCTTGCCCTCTCCTCTCGCAATGGCTATCTCTCTATTGAAGAACGTCTAGAGGCGCCTGAACTTCAAAAAGTCTTGAAGGAAGTTCGTGCGCGCGTGTTGGATCTCAGTGAGCGCAATACGCACTCACTAATCCAGATTGAAAAACTGGCAGTAGATATTCTTACTGGCCGCGGCTGGCAACCCGATTACATTGCCATACGTCAGCAAAGCGATTTAGCCCCAGCATCAAATGAAAGTTTGCAAGCTGGCGAACCGCTCGTGATTCTGACGGCTGCCAAGCTGGGTAAAACGCGCTTGATTGATAACTTAGAAATTTAACTAGCGGGCTAATATCGACCCAAGGGCACCTTAGGTCATATTCACTTTGGAATGCTGCTCAGCATCTGGCTTGGGTCTCTCCCCAGCTACATAGGCCTTGGCAGCGGCATAAACATACTTTAATCCCTGAATTCCTGCGTTATCCCAAAACTCCCCTTCGCTTGGAGTAAATTTCAGCAATGCGATGTTCGGGTCAGATTTTCCAATTGGAAACCATACCTTCCAAATTTCTTTCCACAGCGTCCCAATTAAAGCGCGATCATCATCTACTGTTAATTCACCACTCACTGTGGCAAATTTTCTAGCACTTTGAAAGGTGAGTAAGGCCTGCGGGTTGGCGCGGATCTCTTCAACCTTGATGGAGTTCATATCAGTTAAGAGATAAGCCATCATACTTTCATCTAGTCGCGCTATTGCCATGGGCCTTGCATGAATTCCGCGCGTGCTATGCGTCACCAACATAGCTTCATCAAAATCCTTGACCACATCATATAAATTATTTTCTTTGATCTTGTCCATTAAAGCCGACTCCCTGGTGTTTGCAATAGAAAAGTGAATCCACCAATTACTTTAAAGAGTCGACCTGAAAAAACAGTGCGTTAACCAACATATCCGTCAAATATTTCCTTATGTCGGAATAAGGGCAGAGAACTCAAAGTTCAAATGGTAGGGTAGAGAGTCTTACCTAAAGTGTCGGCTTACTGAAGCACTTTATTTATTTTTAGTTTTTCAATACCCTGAAGATCAGAATGGTCAAGCAGACATTAGAGGATGCGATAAGTGAAAGGTTTTTCTGCTTTCCTACTCACAGCTAGCAATCGCCAAATCTTCATTCCCTAGAGGGCTAAGATTCAACTGATTTACGTGAAGAATAAGACAGCTACAGCGTAAAGAACTGACCTATCTCTAAGTTCAATTCTTTAGCCAATTCGGCACCAGTTACTTTTCCTGCCGCGCCTTTGGCTTTGAGGACCTCGATTTGTCCGCCATGACAGGCAACAAAGAATGAGTCCGGAGTAATTTGGGTAATTTCACCAGGCTTACCTTTAACTGCACCAAAGGTGGCTACTATGTGCTTGTGGCAATCGTAGATCTGCACTTTTTGCTCACCGAATTTAGTCCAAGCACCTGGCGCTGGATTAGATGCACGAATCAAGTTGTAGATCTGATTGATATGCGTAGCCCAATGAATTTGAGCTGCATCAACACCAAACCAACCTTCATAATTTGCCAGCGATTCATCTTGGGCGACTTCTTGATGCTGATTTGCAACCACTAGATCTGCAGCTTCAAGTAATGCTTTAATACCAATCGGGAAAAGATGATCAAAGTACACCTTACCTAAAGTGTCATTAGGCCCAATCACGACCTCTTTTTGCAAGATCACCTCGCCTTCATCCAAACCATCAGACGGACGGAAAATAGTGAGGCCAGTTTTATCTTCACCCAAAGCAATCGCCCAGTTAATGGCGCTAGGACCACGATATTTCGGCAGTAGTGATGGGTGATATTGAATTGTGCCGTGCTTTGGAATCTTGCAAAGCTCTTGGGGTACGAACTGCAACACATATGCCATGACGCAGATATCAGCTTTGCTTTCAATCATCGCTTGCGCTGCATCAGGGCCTTTCAGAGTGGCGAATTGCAAAGGGGTTAAGCCCCTTGCAATCGCTGCCTCTTTCAGCACTTCAGGCTTAGTCGATTTAGGATTATCAGGCGGACAAAAGACGGCAACAATTTCATCGCCCCGATCCAAAAAAGCCTCTAGGGCTGCCTTACCAAAATCAGCACTACCAATCAGCGCAACCCGCATCTTAGATCACCTTATCGTGGCGCAGAGCAATCAGCTCGTCGGTTGAGTAGCCCAGTTCACTCAGAATTTCATCAGTATGCTCACCTAATAATGGTGAACGCGTCACATCAGTTGGGCTATCAGACATCTTGATTGGATTACCTACAGTGAGGTACTTGCCACGAATTGGATGATCTACTTCAACCACGGTTCCGGTCGCACGCAATGCGGGCTCTTCAGCGATTTCTTTCATTGACAAAATTGGGCCGCATGGAATGTCGTATTTATTCAAAATATCCATGACTTCAAACTTAGTCTTAGTCATGGTCCACTTTTCAATTTCACCAAAGATTTCCATCAAATGTGGGAGGCGAGCCATTGGGGATGCAAAACGCACATCCGTAATCCAATCCTCACGACCAATCACTTTACAGACTGCCTCCCAAACTGGCCCTTGCACGATAACGTACATATAGGAGTTTGGGTCTGTTTCCCAGCCTTTACATTTCACAATCCAGCCTGGTTGACCGCCACCAGAGGCATTACCAGCACGAGGTACAGAGTCACCAAACTCTCCGTTAGGGAATTGTGGGTACTCTTGCATCAAGCCATTACGCTCTAAGCGCTGTTGATCACGCAGCTTCACGCGGCATAAATTTAATACGGCATCTTGCATTGCTGCCAATACTTTTTGACCACGGCCAGAGTGTGTGCGCTGATAGAGCGCTGTAACGATACCCAAAGCTAAATGCAATCCAGTACCGCTATCGCCAATCTGCGCACCAGTAACCATTGGAGGACCATCATCAAAACCTGTGGTCGATGCTGATCCGCCAGCACACTGAGCGACGTTCTCATACACCTTACAGTCCTCGTAAGGGCCGGGACCAAAACCTTTAACTGAAGCCATAATCATCATTGGATTGAGTTCCTGAACGCGTTCCCAAGAAAAACCCATACGATCTAATGCACCAGGGGCAAAGTTCTCAACCAGAACGTCACACTCTTTAATTAAGCGCTCCAGAATTTCCTTACCTTTTGGAGTTTTGGTATTCACAGTGATTGAGCGCTTGTTATGGTTCAACATTGTGAAATACAAACTATCTGCATCCGGGATATCGCGCAATTGGCCACGAGTGGCATCACCCTCACCAGATTTTTCTACTTTGATTACATCGGCACCGAACCAAGCGAGAAGCTGAGTACAAGTAGGGCCAGATTGAACGTGCGTGAAGTCAAGAACCTTGACCCCTTCTAATGCTTTTGCCATGATTAAAGTCCTAATAAGAATAAAATTTTGAATTGGCGCAATTTTACCAGCGCCGGATTTTGGCGCAATACGGGATGCCTATTTATTAGGCATCCTCGCTATTAATGCCCAAGAATAGCCATTTGGCTGCAAACTCAGGACTTTTTCATAATCGAGCAAAGGAGCTTTGTTACCGATAATGCGTAAAAAAAGGCGCCCACATGGAGCGCCTTTAAAGCTAAAACGAATACTACTAATCGTTATTAAACTGCTTTTGCTGCGTGCAACTTAGCGATGTCATCAGCGCTATAGCCAAGGTCAGCCAATACTTCATTCGTGTGCTCACCCAATACTGGTGATGGACCCACTTCGATTTCCAAATCAGAGAACTTAATTGGGCTACCGATAGTCAAATACTTACCACGTACTTTGTGGTCCACTTCAACGATAGAACCACTCTTACGCAAGTCAGGTGATGCAGCCAATTCTTTCATTGACAGCACTGGTGCGCAAGGGATGTCGAACTTACGGAGGATGTCCACAGCTTCGTACTTAGTCTTATCCTTAAGCCACTCTTCGATTGTTGCGAAGATATCAAAAATCTTATCTTGACGCGCTTCTGCAGTCATGTACGCTGGATCAGTTGCCCACTCTGGCTTGCCCAAAGCTTTAGTAATTGGCTCCCAAGCATGACCTTGAATAGTGAAGTAAATGTAGGCGTTTGGATCTGTTTCCCAACCCTTACACTTCAACACCCAACCTGGCTGACCGCCACCACCAGCGTTACCGCCACGTGGAACTACGTCAGTGAATGTACCGTGCGGGTACTGTGGGTACTCTTCAAGGTAACCAACTTTGTCCAAACGCTGTTGGTCGCGCAACTTCACGCGGCACAAGTTCAATACGGCATCTTGCATTGAGCAGGATACTTTTTGACCCTTGCCAGTTTTTTGACGCTGCATCAATGCAGTCAAAATACCAATTGCCAAATGCATACCAGTGTTGCTATCGCCCAAAGCAGCAGCAGAAACTGTTGGAGGACCATCCCAGAAACCAGTAGTAGAAGCGGCACCGCCAGCACACTGAGCAACGTTCTCATAAACCTTTAAGTCTTCGTATGAGTGACCATCGCTAAAGCCTTTTACAGAAGCCATGATCATCTTTGGATTCAATTCTTGAATTCGCGCCCAGCTAAAACCCATACGATCCAAAGCACCTGGACCGAAGTTCTCAACCATGACATCAGAAGTCTTGATCATCTTCTCTAAAACTTCTTTACCTTCTTGAGTCTTGGTATCCAAAGTTAATGAACGCTTGTTACCGTTCAACATAGTGAAGTACAAAGCATCAGCACCCGGAATATCGCGCAACTGGCTACGAGTTACGTCGCCGGAACCTGGACGCTCAACTTTAATTACGTCAGCACCGTACCAAGCCAACAACTGAGTACATGCAGGACCTGCTTGTACGTGTGTGAAATCGATGATGCGAATGCCGTCTAATGGTTTAGTCATATTTGATTCTCCTTAAAGTATTGCTTATTTATTGCTAAATTTAGTTCAAAAATATTACGTATTAATTACCGATAAATTGCCTACAAATTAATGCTTAACAGCGGCAGTTGATGGATTCAAGTTGGTTAATCGTCCACTTTCTGTACCAGCAGTTTCATCAATCACAGCATTGATCAAAGCAGGCTTACCTTCAGCAATCGCCTTAGTTAATGCAGCCTCTAATTCTGCTGGGGTAGTCACGTAATAACCAACGCCACCAAATGCCTCAATCATTTTGTCGTAACGGGCATTTTTCACAAACACTGTTGGCGCCACATCAGCACCGCCAGTAGGGTTCACGTCTGTACCACGATAAACACCGTTGTTGTTAAACACCACTGTTGTGATTGGCAGGTTGTAACGGCAAATCGTTTCTAGCTCCATACCGCTAAAACCAAATGCGCTATCGCCTTCAACCGCAACTGTAGGCAAGCCACTCGTTACAGCAGCGCCAATGGCGTAGCCCATACCGATGCCCATGATGCCCCATGTACCAGAGTCAAAACGTTTGCGTGGCTTGTACATATCCACAATTGCACGGCAATAGTCGAGTGTGTTTGCACCTTCGTTTACCAAGTTCACGTCTGGGTTCTTCTTGATCACATCACGAATAGCGCGCAAAGCACCATGGAAGTTCATTGGTGAAGCTTCTTTGGCTAATGTTTCAGCCATCTTCGCCAAATTCTTATCTTTTTTCTCGTTGATTGCGCTGATCCACTCGGCAGAAGGCTTTGGTACTGAAGCAATACCTTTTAGGAGTTCGCCAACAACAGAGCCAATATCACCAATCAATGGGGCATCGATTTGTACGTTGCTATCCACTTCGTTTGATTGAATATCGATCTGAATAAATTTCTTAGGATCTTTACCCCAGGTCTTGCCCTTACCGTGTGCAAGCAACCAATTCAAGCGCGCACCAACCAACATCACTGCATCAGCCTCAGCCAATACAAATGAGCGCGCTGCAGAAGCGGATTGTGGGTGGTTGTCTGGCAATAAACCTTTAGCCATCGACATTGGCAAGTACGGAATACCAGACTTCTCTATCAATGCACGAATGTCAGCATCAGCTTGAGCATAAGCAGCGCCCTTACCCAAGAGAATCAATGGACGCTTGGCGCCCTTCAATACATTCAATGCACGCTCGATTGCATCAGGCGCAGGGATTTGACGTGGAATTGGATCGATTACTTTAAAGATTGATTTCTTGGCTTCTTCAACAGGCATTGTTTGAGCTAACAACTGTGCTGGCAAGTCTAAGTACACGCCGCCTGGACGGCCAGAAACAGCCGCACGAATTGCGCGCGCAAAACCGATACCGATATCTTCAATATGATTGATACGATATGCAGCTTTGCAATATGGCTTGGCTGCATTGAGCTGATCCATCTCTTCGTAGTCACCTTGTTGCAAGTCAACAATCTCACGCTCACTTGAACCAGAGATCAAAATCATTGGGAAGCAGTTCACGGTGGCATTTGCCAAGGCTGTTAATCCGTTCAAGAAACCTGGTGCTGACACAGTCATGCAGATACCAGGCTTTTGAGTCATGTAGCCTGCAATCGCTGCAGCATTACCAGCATGTTGCTCGTGACGGAAACCAATGAAGCGCAAACCTTCAGCTTGAGCCAAACGGCATAAGTCGGTAATTGGAATACCAACGAGACCAAAAATGGTGTCTAAGTCATTTGCTTTTAAAGCATCGATGACGAGATGAAAGCCATCAGTGACTTGGGTATTTTGATTATCTGTTGTCATAGAAATTTATAGTTAATTACACCGCCCGAACGTCAAGTGCGCTCAGTGCAATTTAGCTTTCGCTAACTGTCTCCAATTAAGTTATTAGTAGTGCCACGGGCAAGAAAACTCTCCCGTTGAGGCTGATACGAATGTTAGGCTCTGGGATCGGGTTCATCATTGACTTCGGTCAATTTCCCCTGAAATCTAGAAACATCTAGGCCTGCTAATTAGACAAAGAGCTCTTTGTGCTTTGTTTTAAGGCGGCTCAAAGTCTCTGGGGAGAGATTAAGATAAGCAGCCAGCTCTTTTTTGGGGAGCAACTCAAATAAGTCTTCGTATTTACGCAAGAAGCGCTCTACCCGACCTGGTGCATCAAGCATATGCAGTGTGATGGTATGCGCCATGATCTCACTCATTAAGCGCATTACTTCAAACTCAAAGCTCTCTTTGAGGGGCTTATGGGCATCTAGAAATTCAGCCCACTTCTTTAGGGGCATACGGGCAACTCGCGCCTTGGTAACGGAGGCAATGCTATACGGGGCAGCCGTCTTCAGGCGCCAAGCCGCATAACTTGTTTCAATATCTTTTTCGATGGCGAATCGCAAAATCATTTCTTTTGCATCAGCACTAGAGACAATTCGCTTCAAAATCCCATCTAAAACAAAATATTGCTCCATCTGATGGTCGCCTTGATGGAGCAGGATTTCTGATTTTTTCAGGTCTGAAATCACTAAATGACGCTCTAATTCAGCCATCGCTTCAGGATCCAGACTTTTTAACACCGAGTTTTGGCTCAACTGCAAACGAATCAGGTTTTTTTCGGGGTGTTTATCTAATGCTGTCATGAATCCTTGTTCCTAGAGAGTGCATTGTAGGCTTTTTTGACGCCCACAACGGCTTAACCCCATTTATAGGATAGAATTAAAAGGTCGTGGTGCTTTGTTGCAATGCAATAAAGTTAAACGGGAAACACTAAACGTGTGCTGCCCCCGCAACGGTAAGTAAATGCACCTTAACTTCAAGGTAAAGGTGTCAGGAGTCTGAATAAGCCACTGTGCGCGTCAATTGCATGGGAAGGCCAGATTCTGAGGTTTACTAGCCCGGATACCGGCCAAGACAGGTGGAATTTTGCGGACGGGGACCTTCGCGCGCCGATGAAGCATCTCCTGCCAGGCTGGCAAGATGCCCAATTGACGCCTAAGTACTCTCAATGTGAAATTCTGTTCGACCCAGCTTACGGGGAAGTTAGCTAGGTGATTCGAAGGCAGAAGGTTCATCATGAAACAGCAGTTCAGTAATAAGGCAATACTCGCCCTACTTTGTGGCGCAGCAATCACACTCAGCACAGCAGCAATTGCCCAAACCAATCCATCGGTTTCGGTAACAAACTCGCCAAATCCAATGAATCCAATCATTGTGACGGCAACTAGAACCCCGACAAAAGCAAATGACGTTCTAGCTGATAACGTCTACATAGGTCCAGAAGAAATTGCACAGGCAGGTCAAACCAGCCTTGTCGAATTACTTCAGCGGCAACGCGGCGTTGAAATATCAACGGTTGGAGGGGCGGGATCACCTGCGAGTATATTTTTACGCGGAGCCAATTCAAATCAAACACTAGTGTTGATTGATGGTGTGAGAACACAATCGGCGCTTTCAGGAAGCTCTACCTTACAAGCCATTCCACTTGGAATTATCGATCATATCGAAATTGTTTTTGGACCACAAAGCAGTCTTTATGGTTCGGACGCGATAGGCGGTGTTATCCAAATTTTTACCAAGAAAGGAGTTGGGGCTGCAAAAGTTTCAGCGTCAACTGGCTATGGAAGCTATGGAACTAGCATCACTGATGCTAGTTTGTATGGATCGCTAGGTGAAAAAAATAATACTAGCTATTCATTGAGCGCAAGCCAAGAGATATCCACTGGTTTTTCAAGCATTGCCAGCAACAATCCCTGTAATCCGAACACACAATCAAGTGCAACCTTGGCCAGCAATTTTTGTAACAGCCCAAAACTTTCAATGGGAAGAACTGGTTACACCAAGAGTGGTGCCTCAGGACGACTATCTCAAGAGTGGGATAAAGGCCAAGAGGTTGGCATTCAATTCTTAGCTAGCCGTCTGGAAAATCAATATCCAGTAACTTCATACTATGGAGGAGGCATCGGAGACCAAGTTAATAATCTTGGAGTATTTTCTGCATACTCAAATAATCAAATTAATCAATACTGGAAAAGTAGTCTTCAGTTATCTCAATCCTACGATTTGGGACAATACATTTACACATCAGGAAATCCAGTTACTAAAACTAAGTTGTCCACTTACACTTGGCAGAATGACTTGAATATTGGCGAGGACTTGCTGCAACTCATTGCGGAACGAAAAACTGCAAATGCAATCGCAAATGATGGGAACATCAATCAGGATCAAAATACAAATACCTTAGCAGGAGCCTATAAGCTGCAAAGGGGAAGTCATTTAGCAAATCTCGCACTGAGAAACGATAGCATCACCGGATACGGACCACAGACAACTGGAAGTGCTTCGTATGGATACTTTTTTACACAGCATGTCAGAGGAAATATTAACTATGGAACAGGGTTTAAGGCCCCCTCTTTTTATGACTTGTACTATCCAGACTATGGCAACACCAGTCTACAGGCTGAGAAAAGTAAAAATACAGAAGTAGGCTTGCATTATGAGTCGCGAGCATTGGATCTTCATGCCACTGTCTTCAACAGTACGATTAGCAACTTGATTCAATATACAACTACATCACCTCCATGTACGACTGCTCAACTAAATGGCTCCCAAGGCGGTTGCGCGGGAAATGCTGGGGTTGCGAAGGTCTCAGGAGTTTCTTTAGGTGGCGTCAGCAGAATTTCTGATCTACTGCTCAGGGCGTCTTTCGACCAACAAAATCCGGTTGCTCAAACTACCGGCTATTTATTAGCGAAGCGTGCAAGGCAATTCGGAAATATTGCTGCGGAATATTTGATCAAATCTACAAAAGTTGGAGTTGAGGGAACGTTTCAAGGTGGGCGCTACAACTCTGGTAACTCAAACTACATGGGCGGCTATGGTCTTTACAACTTATACGCCAGTCATGAGCTTGAAAAAAATCTGAGCCTTTTTGGTCGATGGAACAACGTATTTAATAAAGACTATCAACTAAGTTATGGATACAACACTCCAGGTTCAAACATCTTTGCGGGCATTCGCTACGCAATGTAGATAAATATGAAAAGCTTCACTCAACCCTCGATCCTCACGCACTATTTGGCGGTCGGGGGGTTTTTATTTCTACTAGGATTCTCCTTAGCTATTTTTGCTGCATCGGTTTCGGTGGTTGACGATCGGGGTGTTGTGGTGATGTTTGATAAACCACCACAGCGTGTTGTAAGTCTTCTCCCCTCTCTCACTGAGTCCGTTTGTGCCTTGGGAAAGTGTGGTGCTTTAGTTGGTGTAGACCGATTCTCAAATTGGCCACTATCAATTCAAGAATTGCCTAAGCTAGGTGGCATGGGCGATGTCAATATCGAGCGTATCGTGCAACTCAAGCCAGATATTGTGTTGCTGGAAAAAGCCTCACCCGCGATTGCAAGACTAAACTCTTTAGGGGTCAGAACATTTGCACTTGATGTTAAATCAATGGGTGACGAGGAGCGAGCCCTTAAAAAACTAGATACCTTACTGGGAACATCTGAGAGTGCGCGAGCTTGGAATCAGATTCAGAAGGAGATTATGCGCGCCAATAAACAACTCTCTTCCAAGGGTGGAAATATTAGCGTGTACTTTGAGGTAAATCCTGCACCATTTGCGGCAGGTAGAAGCTCCTTTATCGGGGAAATTCTGACTCAGTTAAATTTGATTAATATCATTCCAGAATCTCTCGGACCATTTCCTAAAATCAATCCTGAGTTCGTGGTGCAGGCTAAGCCTGATGTGATTCTCCTCACCGAATCTACTACTAAAGATATTCAGAAGCGTCCTGGATGGAATTCGATTCCAGCAGTAAAGAGAAATCGCATCTGCAGTTTTACTACTGATCAAAATGATGTCTTAGTTCGCCCCGGACCACGCATGGGAGAGGCAGCACTGATCATTTCTCAATGCATACAAGAGAAGATGTCATCATCTCAATAATGCAAAAAAATCATCTTCTTGGAAAGCTATCTGGTCTGCTTATTTTTAGTGCTGTCTTAGTACTGATGGGCACCCTACTGGGCAGTACTGGTGCCAACTGGAATTTCATTAATTCTGACCAAACTCTGGTTTTTGATATTCGGCTTCCACGATCATTAGGGGCTTACTTTGCAGGAGCATTATTGGGGCTTGCTGGCGGTATTGCCCAAAGCCTATTTCGCAATCCTTTGGCCGACCCCTATTTACTTGGAAGTGCATCGGGCGCACTACTAGGTGTGGGCAGCATCCTTTGCTTTGCTTATCTTGGCAACTCTTGGCTAGAGATCATTGGTCTTAATGGTGGCGCATTTCTTGGAGCGTTAATTGGTGTTCTGGCCTCATTAATTTTGGCGGGCGGCTACCGCAGTTCCTTGCGCCTCTTATTATCCGGGGTAGTAATTAGTGTGATTTTAGGTGCTGTAAATTCCATGCTTACCTTTATTCGCCCTGACCTATTTCAAAGTATTCAGTCATTCATGTTGGGCAACACCACACTACTAAGTTGGTCTGGTGTCGAGATCATGACCATCGTTTTAGCGCTTTGCCTGCTTGTTACCCTCATCATTAGCCCTGTACTCGATGCGCTATCACTAGGTGAAAATACAGCTCGTACTTTAGGCTTACCTCTAGATCAGCTACGCCTAGTATTGATTGGCATTCTGGCTCTTGCGACTGGTTGTGCTGTTGCTCAAACTGGCTTGATTGCTTTTGTTGGATTAGCAGCTCCACACATGGTTAGAAAGTTTTCTGGCGGACGGCAACGAGTACAGCTTTTATTCTCCTTTTTAGGTGGCGGAATCTTGTTGCTTACTTCAGATCTGATTGCGCGCACCCTCTTTGCTCCAATTGAAATTCCGGTTGGCCTTGTCACTGCAGTCTTGGGTGGCCTATATTTACTGGCACTACTAAGAAGAACATCTCTTGGAGGGCGTCCGTGAAAACCCACCAGCTCAATTTATATAGAGGTCCATGCGCCATTCTCTCTGACCTGAATATAGACATTCCACAGGGCAAATGGACTAGTGTTATTGGACCTAATGGCGCAGGTAAGTCATCCCTCTTACAAGCGATAGCTGGCTTACTCAAGCGGGATGGCTCAATCACCATTGACGATGTAGATATATCTGCATTTACTAAAAAAGATCTTGCTAAGAAAATAGCTTGGCTTGATCAGGGCTCGAGTACTCCAGATGAACTGGGCGACTCGCTCAGCGTCTATGAGGTCGTCATGTTAGGGCGACTACCTCATCAAGGCTGGCTACATTTACCCTCTGAAATCGATCATCTATTGGTCGAGCAGGCCTTGAAGCAGAGCGATGCTTGGCATTTACGCCAACGCCCTCTTCAGCAAATATCTGGGGGCGAGCGTCAACGAGTCTTATTGGCACGCCTGATTGCTGTGGGCTCCGACATTCTTTTAATGGATGAACCGCTAGCGAACTTAGACCCCCCTCATCAAGCCGATTTTTTGAAAGGGCAAGTCAATTTACTGGAGCAAGGGAAAACTTTGGTCACTGTTTTGCATGAGATTCATTTCGCGCTCCGAGCCGACCATGTGATCATGCTCAATAAAGGCAAACTGCATTTTCAAGGATCCAGTCAAGATCCTGCAACCCATCAAGCCCTGGTTGCCCTATTTGATGGCCGTATTCGATTAGAAAAGCTTGGTGGAGATTGGATAGCTTTACCCAACTAAGCCCAAAATCGGGGGTTCCACAAAGCATTTCCCTAAGGCTACAATGCCTATATGACCGAGTACACCCCTCACGTCCCAAGCGACTCCGCTGAACCTGATCCGATAGCCGCATCTCTGCAGAGGCTAGCCGGAAAAATTCAGCTCATTTCTGATGCCGTTAAAGCGCTGCATCAGGATCGCGTACAACTTGAGACCAAAATTGAGGATGCACAAAAACGGGTTCAGCATATTTTGAGTCGCCTGCCAGAGCAGAGTGATGGACGTCAATTGAACTTGCTCAGTGAGCCCGTGACACCAACTAATCCAGAGGATGACAATGAGCCAACAACGCATTGAAGTAACCCTCGCCGGTCAAAAAATTACTTTAGCTACGAGCACTGAGCATGAGCCGCTGCTTCGTGCAGCTTGCACATTAGTCGATGAGCAAATTCAACTGGCAATTAATGGTGGTAATCGCAGCATTGAACGTGCGAGCATGATGGCCGCGCTGAAGATTGCAGGTGATCTCATTAAGCTACAAACTGCATCTCAAATTACTTCAGCACAGAGCAGTTCATCCAACTCTAATTCAGAAGAAATTACTCGACTCCAGAATGAAATTTATGCTCTGGAAGATCAGGTGGATGCCCTGATGCAAACTCTTTCCCTGCCTGGTTCGCCAAGGCCAATAGTTCCTTGAACCGATGCGCAAGCATCAGGAACGATCTTTACACTGCGGGCGTGAGCGTTTCGAATTTTCACAGTGGCAGCTTCGCGCTGTTCACTCCCTGAACTTCTTAATGCACCCGAAGCAGAGTAGCCGTTCCACCTTGAACCTTAGGGTTCAGGATGACGGCCTAGCGGCTAAGGCGGGGAATTCATGTCGATAGCCGATATCGCAATGCTAATGTTGTGCGGAAGCATATCGGGCTTTCTAGCAGGTCTCTTAGGTATTGGAGGCGGCATGATTTTGGTGCCATTCATGATTGTGGTCTTCAATCATTTAGGGTTTAGCCAAAACATCATCGTACATATGGCTATTGCGACTGGTATGGCTACTATCCTCTTCACCACCACCTCAGCCATCTGGGCGCATCACAAACACAACTCGATCGATTGGAAGTTAGTGGCAGCACTCAGTCCCGGCCTAGTGATTGGCAGCCTAGTTGGTGGTAGTGAGATTTTTGAGGCGATCAACACCTCCTGGCTATCCCTCTTCTTCGCCATTTTTATTGTCTACACCTCGATCCAAATGATCATTAATAAAAAGCCTACGGCTGGACGAGAATTACCCGGTGCATTTGGTCTTTTCTCATTTGGAGCGCTAACAGGCGTAATTGCGAGCCTAGTAGGTGCAGGCGGAGCATTTATTACTGTGCCGTTTATGCTTTGGTGCAACGTCAAACCACATACTGCGATGGCCAGTTCTTCAGGCTTAGGATTTCCGATTGCAGCTGCAGCGACGATCGGTTACATGTATGGAAGTTGGGGCAACCCTAACCTTCCCGAAGGTTCACTTGGGTTTGTTTACGTACCAGCAGTACTCTGCATTGTGGCAGTCAGCATATTCACCGCCCCACTAGGCGCAAAGATGGCCAGGAAGCTCAATGTAGCTCAGCTCAAACGCATCTTCGGTGTCATGCTCTTTATGCTTGCAGCCTTCATGTTTAATGAAAGCCGCAAGGCATTTGGTTTTTAAGAAACCGACTTACTGCTTTTAGCTAGTGTATTGCTGACGCAGAATATTCTTCTGAACCTTACCCATTGCATTACGAGGTAAGTCAGAGACAATCTCTAAACGCTTAGGAATCTTAAAATTTGCGATTTGTGTTTTTAGTGTTGCAATCATGGCCTGGGAGTCCAACTTAGCGCCTGCTTTTGGCACAACTACCGCCATTACCGCCTCACCAAAATCAGGATGCGGAATACCAATCACAGCACTCTCATCCACGCCGTCCATATCATCGATAAAACTTTCGATCTCTTTTGGATATACGTTATACCCACCAGAAATAATTAAATCCTTGCTACGTCCAACGATGCAGAGGTAATCCTTGGGTGCTTTACCACCATTAGCATCACCACCCCAGCGACCAACGTCACCAGTCTTGAACCAGCCATCTTTAGTAAATTCTTCGGCAGTCTTTTCTGGCATGCGCCAGTAGCCCTTAAATATATTCGGACCCTTCACTTGGATGCTGCCAATTTCATCAGTACCACAAGGCTTATTACTTTCATTCACCACGCGTACTTTGACACCAGGTAGAGGTAAGCCAACCGACCCACCTACGCGATTACCTTTATATGGATTAGAAACAAGCATCACAGTTTCACTCATGCCATAGCGCTCAAGAATGGGTTGCCCAATCACTTCTTTAAAAGAGTTAAATGTTTCAGTCAGTAGTGGAGCAGAACCAGAAACAAACAGGCGCATATTGCGCGTGACGCTCTTATTAAAGTTTTTATCTGCGAGTAGTCGAACATAGAAAGTCGGTACACCCATCATCACAGTGGAATTTGGCATGTGATGAATCAATTGCGCAGTATCTAGACGTGGCAACCAAATCATTTTGCTACCGTTAATTAATGCCCCGTGCGCAGCCACAAATAATCCGTGTACATGGAAGATTGGGAGCGCATGCAATAAGACATCACCTTTTTTCCAGCCCCAAAACTTTTGCAATACCTGTGCATTACTGCCCAAGTTTTTATGAGTCAACATTGCACCCTTGCTACGACCAGTTGTACCGGAGGTATACAAGATAGCCGCTAAATCATCATCCTTTACAGCAACAGTTTTGAACTTATCGCTTTGACCAGCGGCACGCTCTAATAAGGTGCCTTTGCGATCCTCATCTAAAGTAAAGACATGCTTAGTGCCAGCTTTAAAAGCAACCTTAGAAACCCATGAGAAGTTTTTGCTGCTACAGACAACTACCGCAGGCTCAGCATTCTCTAGAAAGTACTGAATCTCCGCCGCTTGATAGGCAGTATTCAGAGGTAGATAAACATAGCCTGCTTTTACAGTTGCTAGATACAGAAAGAGTGCCTCAGGCGATTTTTCAACCTGAACAGCAACACGAGATCCTGCTGGTAATTTGAGGCTCTTCAGTAGGTTTGCCATCTTGGAAGTAGCACGCTCCAGATCACTCCAGGAGTAGTACAAACCATCATGCGTTTCCAATGCACAAGCCTGCTTATCTTCTGGAAAACCTGTTTCCAACAAGGAATATAAATTCATTCGAGCCTCAAAAAACCAAACAATAAAAACAATTCAAACAACAACTAATTAATCTAAAGTAGCACCAGATTTCTTAACCACACCAGACCAACGCGCTACGTCGGCACGAACCTGCCTGCCGAAAGCTTCACCATACAAATTAGGCGTATCGGAACCGTTCTTTTCCCAGATCGATTTGAGCTTAGGTGTATTCAAAGCCTTTTGTACTTCAACGATCATTTTGTCTACGATTGGCTTAGGAGTACCAGCTGGAGCAAAAATAGAGTACCAAGTAGATACTTCATAATCAGGCAAGCCAGCTTCCTTGAAAGTAGGCACGTTCGGAATCGCAGTTGAGCGCTTATTTGATGCCACAGCAATTGCCACTAACTTACCGGCATTAATTTGTGGGGCTGAAGTTGCAAGACCATCAAATTCAAGATCAACTTGACCAGCTAACAAGTCATTCATAGCGGGGCCTGCACCACGATATGGAATGTGCGTAATGAAGGTACCTGTTTGAATCTTAAATAATTCACCAGCCAGGTGATGAACTGTGCCACTACCAGCGCTAGCAAAGTTATATTGGCCAGGATTCTTCTTCATGAGCTCAATGAACTCTTTAGCATTGCGTGCACTCACGCGCTGTGGATTGACCACCAAGACCTGAGGAACGTTTGCCAGCATAGCAACTGGAATAAAGCTCTTCTCAATGTCGTAATCTAAATTCTTATACATCGAAGGTGCAATAGTGTGATGGGTAGCACCAATGAACCAGGTGTAACCATCAGGAGCAGCCTTAGCAGCAACTGAGGCGCCAACAGTGCCGCCTGCACCACCGCGGTTATCAATAATGACTTGCTTACCCAGCTGCTCTGTTAACTGCGCAGCCAAAGGTCTTGCAAAAGCATCGGTTCCACCACCAGCTGGGAACGGATTTAAGAATGTGATCTGCTTAGCTGGCCACTCTTGCGCAAATACTGTAAGTGGGGCTGCACAGACTAAAAACGCTGCCTTCTTAAGCATGCTCAAAGAAAATGCTGACTTGTTTTTTTGATTAAACATTTTGTCTCCTTTTGGATCAATCTAATAATTGTCTTCATTTTTATAAATACAGGGCTTATTCTAAGGGTACTTAAGGCCTGCTGCAAAAGTCCATACAAGGGAAAACACTAGGGAGCCATGAGGCGGCCTACAGCTCTCGAATACACGATTTCACCATTGGCAAAGCGCTCATGGTTATCCTCCACGCTTCCCAGGTCGTAAAGGTAGTTGACCATCAAACCGGCGGATTGACGCAGCCCTTTGCGTGATAGATCGCCCGCCCAGTTCACCAGATGCAATTTGGCACCATTACCCAAATGAAATTTCGCCACCGGATTACCATCGCGCCCAGTTGAGGCAAGACCCAAATACAGGCTTGCTAAGCTCAATAAAGCTACTTTTTCTTTTTCAGAAGCTAAATCGGGGTGCCATCCAGCCGCTAAACGCTCAACCCAGGATTGACTCTCGAGCCCCAGCACTGCCAAAGCAGCATCTCGCGCCGCCTTGAGGTTTGGCTTCAGTCTATCGGCTGGCACGCCATCGCCTAAATTCGCACCAGCAGCCACCCAATCCATGAATCCTGGAATAGGCGACAAAGTCACAAAGGTTTTTATTCCAGGGAACTCTGCATGCAATTGTTCGGCTACCCGCTTAATTAAAAAGTTCCCCATCGATACGCCGCGAAGTCCAGACTCGCAATTGCTAATCGAATAAAAAACGGCGACTTTATATTGGGATGCCTGATCTACTGTTTCTGCTTTTTTATCAACCAAAGGTGTGATCACCGTTGGAATCTCAGGTAGGAGCGCCACCTCCACAAAAATGAGAGGCTCACTTGGAAGTTGCGGATGAAAGAAGGCAAAACAACGGCGATCTGGCTGCAGGCGGCGACGCAGGTCATCCCAACCATCAATCGCATGAACGGCCTCATGTTGAATCAGCTTCTCAAGGACCTCTGCAGGGGATTTCCAGTCCACCTGATGCATTTTCAGAAATCCCGGATTAAACCAAGAAGACAATAAGTGACGCATATCGAAATCCACGGCAGCCAACTCAGGCTTTTTATCCAATAGCTGCAATAAATCACGGCGCATTTGTACTACAGCTGCGGTGCCATGGCTGGCACGATTTAAGCGGCGGAAGAATTCTTGACGAGGAGACTCAGAAACTTTTTGCAACTGGATGTAATTGCGTGCACTAGAGTCAGCTACAAAATTTTGTGCCGCTTTCAGTACTGCATCTGCTTGAGGGTTGAGCTTCTCAAACAGAAAGGTAAAGAATGAAACGTATTGATCTTTTGACAACTTACGATAGTTGTTAACCACATCATCAGCCATGCTAAGCGCATTGGATTCTCCTCGCTCCGATATCAAGCGCTTGATAGCGTTATTTGCCTTAGACAAATTTCGAGCTTTAGTGAGCTTCTCCAGCATGGATTTCTTTCGATTGAGGTAAATATGGCCTGAAACTAAGCACAATCAGCAAAAAAACCAAGTTTTCATGGGTAATTAAGGTCATTTAAGGAACTTAACTACAAAAGAGCCAGAAAATCGGATTTTTAACTACTGATAAGCACCTGTTTTCGTATTTATCCTCACTATAAGGTAAATTCCGAAAATGATCATGGGTATAGAAAGCCACTGACCCATGGAAAGACCTAGACCTAGAAGCCCCAAGAAGGCATCTGGCTCTCGAGCGAATTCTGCCAAGAAACGACAAACACCATAACCCAATAAAAATAGGCCTGAAATCTGCCCCACCCTACGAGGCTTGCTGGAATAAATCCAAAGAATGATGCCTAGACAAATTCCCTCACCAAAAAACTGGTAAATCTGGGAGGGATGACGGGGAATGGAGTCAACCATTGGGAAAACCATCGCCCAAGGTAAGTCTGTCGGCCTGCCCCACAGTTCGCCATTAATAAAATTACCCAATCGACCAAATGCCAGACCAAATGGTACTAGTGGCGCAACTAAATCACTGACAACAAAGAATGAAACTTTGCGACGATAAGCAAACCAGAGCAATGCAAGCAAAACACCCAAGAGTCCGCCATGAAAAGACATGCCACCTTCCCAGATCTTGAAAATACTCAGGGGATTTGCGAGGTAGTAGCCTGGCATGTAGAACAAGGTGTAACCCAAACGTCCACCCAGTACTACGCCTAAGACACCAACAAATAAAAGATCCTCAAGGTCTTTATATGACCATCCCAAGGATTGGTATCGCGGAGCGCGTATACGCAAACGACCCAGTAATAAAAATTGAGCAAACGCCAAGAGATACATCAAGCCATACCAGTGGATGGCAAACGAGCCAATGCGAATTACGGCAGGATCAAATTCGGGATGAATCAACATACTGAGGCGCGAACAATAATCACGCTTTAGATTGATCGAAGTTGTGCAGCTCGTGACCTAAGTCACGATAAGTTTTGTAACGCTCACGACCAGCAAGGCGCTCCGCTTCATCAATCGTCACAACCTCCACAATTCGAGGAAAGCGGGCAAGTAAACCTGGAACGTCAGACGGCATACGCATTCCCAAATGAATCAATACATCTGCATGGGGAAGATGAGATAAAGCAGGTGATAGAAAATTATCTGACAGCAAAATGGGTGTATCAATTGCCACCTCATCTTCAATCAAGCAATGGGGCAAAAAATCTGTTGCACTAAATGCCCACAGTAATTCATCTAACTTTTTGAGATCTGCTTTCTCGCCCACCATCACAATATTGCGAACAGGCTCACCGACGGGCGTGGCACTCCAGATCTTGCGTGTTAAGCGACAAGCGTATTCCAGCTTGTTGCTAACATTGCCATGAAAATCAATCCGGGCCATGAATTACTTTTGCTCTAGTAAGTAATTTACAAGCAAGGGAACTGGGCGCCCAGTAGAACCTTTCGCAGCGCCACTCTTCCATGCAGTACCTGCGATATCTAAGTGAGCCCATTTATATTTCTCGGTGAAGCGCGATAAGAAACAGGCTGCAGTCACGCTACCTGCGGGACGTCCACCAATATTCGCCACATCTGCAAAGTTCGATTTCAACTGCTCGTGATAAGCAGCATCCAACGGCAAACGCCACACAGTATCTAAAGAGGCATGACCTGCCTTCGTGAGTGAACTGACTAATCCCTCATCATCAGAGAAAACGCCGCTATGTACATGACCCAAGGCAATGATGCAGGCGCCAGTTAAGGTAGCTACATCAATCACCGCCTTAGGCTTGAAGCGCTCAACATAAGTTAAGGCATCACACAGGATCAAGCGTCCTTCAGCATCGGTATTAAGAATCTCAATCGTTTGCCCCGACATACTCTTCACAATATCGCCAGGGCGAGTGGCATTACCGGAAGGCATATTTTCACAAGTCGGAATCACACCAATGACATTCTTTTTCAACTTCATCAAAGCTGTAGCGTACATCGTACCAATGACAGATGCGGCGCCGCACATGTCGTACTTCATCTCGTCCATCGCCTCACCAGGCTTAAGAGAAATACCGCCAGTGTCAAAAGTAATACCCTTACCCACCAGCACAATTGGAGCCTCACCTACTTTACCTCCGAGGTGACGCATCACAATAAATTGCGGTGGCGTATCTGAACCTTGGGCTACAGATAAAAATGAGCCCATACCTAAAGCTTCAATTTGCTTGCGACCCAAAACCTCAACCTTTAAACCAGTCTTTTTACTTAAGCCTTGCGCCGCCTTACCCAAATAAGTTGGCGTACAAACATTGGGAGGCAAGTTACCCAAGTCTTTGGCTAAGTTCATACCCTCAACCATTGCAGCGCCCTCGGGGACTGCAGCCTTGAGCTCCTTAGCACAAGCATCATTTCCAGCAAAAGTGAGATGGTTAAACGTATCTGCTTTATCTTTGGCCTTGAACTTCATTGCCGGTTGGCGAACCCCAAAGCGATATGCCTGGTCCCCGGCATACTGAATGGTCAAGCGGACTTCTTCGGCAATAAACTCTGCGCGATGGCCTAAAGCAAAACTTGGAATAAACCACAAAGCACTCTGGATGGAGCCACCGCTGAGTTGCTTTAATGCGGCGCGCGCAATTTTTGAATATGCACTCAAACTGCGTGCGTTAGAGGGAGTAATGTCACCCAAAGAAACCAAAAGAATGCGTTTTACTCTCACTCCAGAAGCGGCCCACGACTTTTCGGCACGAATTAAACAGGTTGAGGCCTGCTGAGTATCGAGGTCACCAACGAGATTGGCATGGGTGACAGAACCGCCAAGCAGACGATCTAATTCAACCAAAAGTCCAGATTTGGATTTGGCAGTCGCTAGAGCATCTAAGTCTGTCTTTGAGTAGGCCAAAACCAAACAGTCGGAGCTCTGCGCCACTAAAGTGGCAAGGCCTGCTTTGAGCTGCTTGGGGTTAATCAGATCGGCTTGCGCGAAAATCTTAGTGCTAAATTGGATAGTCATCATGTCTTGAGGTATTTTTAAGTCAATTCAAGGAAAAAAATGGGTGTTTATCCATTATCCTCCGAGATGCAGGTTCACATCTTGAGTGAGCCAATAACAGTGAACTCGCTATTTATTCATGATTTTTCACCAAGCCCTTCGCCGCGAACTCAGTTTTACGACTGGTGGCGTTTTTTTGGTCCTGGTTACCATCATGATTACCACTCTGGTTATCAGAATTCTGGGCTTTGCAGCCAATGGTGCTGTTAATCCAGAAGATGCTCTCGTCCTCATTGCGTTGGCCACTCTTGGTTATATGGCCGTTCTATTGACCGTCTCTCTTTTTGTGGCGGTTCTTATGGTACTAGTACGCTGGTACAAAGATTCAGAAATGATTGTTTGGTTTGCTAGTGGCCTCAGTATTGCCAGCCTCATTCGACCCATCCTGCGCTTTGCAGCGCCGCTCATCGTCATCATTGCCCTGCTAGCCCTTTTTGTTTGGCCTTGGGCAAACCGCGAATCCACCATCATTAGCCAGCGCTTTCAGCAAAGAAGTGATGTATCTATGGTTGCTGCAGGTCAGTTTAGAGAATCAGCCAAAGCCGAGCGTGTATTTTTCATTGAAGAGTTAGATGTTGATAAAAGCGAAGTGAAAAATATCTTTGCAGCAGAGACTAAAAATGGTCGCCTGAGTGTCGCCGTTGCCTCTACAGGATTTATTGAGAATGCAGAGCGTGGCGGCAAATCCATAGTGCTCAATAATGGCCGGCGCTATGAAGGAGTGCCAACGCAGCCTGATTTTAGGATTTTGGAGTTCTCCCAATACAGTACCCTCATCCAAAACAAGAACGTACTCGATCCAGCGCCGCGTGATCGTGAAAAATCGGTATCTGAATTGCTAAATGACCCCAGTGTGGCTGCCGTTAATTCTAATTATGCTGAATTACTATGGAGGATTGGTTTACCGCTAATGGCGCTTGGGCTTGTCTTAATTGCAATCCCGCTTGCCTACGTTAACCCAAGACTGGGTAATTACACGGCAATGTTTTATGCGGTGTTGACATACCTCATTTACAGCAACCTGTTAAATCTCACGCAAAACTTTGTGTCCCAAGGCAAAGTGAATGTTTTAGTGGCGGCTTGGCCTATACATGCCCTCGCTTTTGGCATGGCTTTTTTACTCATCCGTAATCGCATTAATCCATCCCTTAAGTGGTGGCGCCGTCAATTACCTTCATTTTTAGCCAATAGATGAAATATCTGTTTCCCTATATCTTTGAACGCTATTTAGCTAGGCAAATTTATGCTGCCTTTGGCTTCATTCTCTTTGCCTTAGTTGCACTATTCTTATTTTTTGACATCCTCAGTGAGCTTGGGTCAGTGAAGGGTCAATACACCTTGTCACTAGCATTACTACATGTTTTCTTGAAAGCACCAAGCCGCATTTCTGAAATTATTCCTATAGCTGGCTTGATTGGAAGTATCTACGTATTTGCAATGCTAGCAAGTCAATCTGAATTCACCATCTTACGTATTGCGGGATTGGATATGCGCAGGGGCTTAACTACCCTAGCGAAGATTTCGTTACCTTTAGTTATTGTGACGCTCGTGATGAGCGAGTGGCTTGGGCCTTACGCCGAAAGCTTGTCTGACCAGATTCGCATGAAAGCTTTGGGTTCATCCTATAGCTCTCAATTCAAAACTGGAGTGTGGGTTAAAGATCGCTTACGTGATAAGGATGGCAGTGGTCCAATTAGGCCGGGAGTTCGCTATGTCAACGTTGGCAAAATTGAACAAGATAATGAAATCAAAAATATCAGCATGTATGAGTTTGATGATGCTTATCGCCTGCTATCCTTTCGGAGCGCTGTATCGGGGCGCTTTGATCAAACTGGAACTTGGATTCTGGATGACGTCACCGAAACTCGCTTTAAAGAAACTAAGCAGGTCGACCCGCTGAATCCAGTCTATTCAGCGAAAACTGTTGCGCACCCGATTGTTAGCCTGAGCTCTGAAGTCACTCCACAAATTTTGAATGTACTCTTGGTCAGCCCAGAAAAAATGTCGATCTTTAGTTTGGGTCGCTTCATTTCTCACTTAATTGACAACAAACAAGATGCGCAAAGGCACTCTATTGCCTTTTGGAAAAAAGTGATTTATCCATTCACGATCTTTGTCATGCTGGCGCTGGCACTGCCGTTTGCCTACTTAAAGGTTCGGGTAGGCAGCGTTGGAATTAAGGTATTTGGCGGCATCATGCTGGGCATGAGCTTCCAACTCTTTAACTCGCTCTTCTCAAATGTGGGGCTTTTAGGATCATGGCCGGCATTGCTGACTGCCCTTACACCTCCATTGGTCTATTTCATTTTGGCAATGGTAGGTTTACGTTGGGTATCTAGAGCTTAATACCTCAAAATCATATAGAATTTGATTCCTATATCTCAGTTGATATAAAGAATGGAATCCATATGAATCTGCATCAATTTCGATTTGTGCGTGAAGCTGTAAGACAGAACTTTAACCTCACCTCGGCCGCCAAGGCACTCTTTACCTCTCAGCCAGGGGTTTCCAAGGCCATTATTGAGCTAGAGGATGAGCTTGGTGTAGAGATATTCCGACGCCACGGCAAGCGTATTCGCTCACTCACTGAACCGGGCAAGCGCATCCTGATTTCGATTGAGCGCGTTTTGGATGAAGTGGAAACTCTAAGAAGGGTTGGCAAAGACTTTGCCAGCCAAGATCAGGGTAATTTTGTAATTGCAACTACCCACACTCAGGCCCGTTATGCCTTGCCTAAAGTGCTCACTGAATTCACAAAACGCTTTCCAAAGGTACGGGTAAGTATTCAGCAAGGTAGCCCAGGTCAAATTGCGGAACTGCTCATTCATGATCGTGCTGATATCGCAATCGCCACCGAAGGCATTGCCAACACCCCAGGCGTGCTGGCACTTCCTGGCTACCAGTGGCAACACGTCGTCATGGTGCCATTGAGTCACCCGCTCCTCAATCAAGCCACAATCACCCTAGAAGAAATTGCGAAGTACCCACTAATTACCTACGACAAAGCATTTGCAGGTCGAAGCAAAATCGATGCCGCTTTTGCACAACGCAATCTCAGTCCCGATATTATTTTGGAGGCGATTGATGCAGACGTCATTAAGACCTATGTAGAAACAGGAATGGGCGTAGGAATTGTTGCTGGCTTGGCCTATGATGCAGATCGAGATCGCAACCTCAGAGTCATTCCGGTTAGCCATCTATTTGGTAGCAACGTAACGCATCTTGGTGTAAAGCAAGGCGCCTATTTACGTTCTTTCGTTTACACCTTCATTGAACTATTCTCACCCACGCTCACCAAGAAAATCGTTGAGCAAGCTATGAATAGCGAATCCGAGACTTACGAGATTTAAAATTTAAAACGGCTCGGGCGTAAATAACAGCCTGCATGAGATGGTGCCCCGGGGCGGACTTGAACCGCCACGCCTTGCGGCACCGGATTTTGAGTCCGGCACGTCTACCAATTCCATCACCGGGGCAGGTGTTTGCAGTGGAAATACTGCACTGATGCTTACTAAGAGGTGAGAGTGTAACAAAAAAGTTGTAGGACCCTCATTCTTAGGCTCATAAGACCTTAAAATAGGGTCTTCAAGCCACATTACTCAAAAGGACTTACCCGTATGGCCGGCCATTCGAAATGGGCCAACATTCAGCACCGCAAAGGACGTCAAGACGAAAAGCGCGGCAAGATTTGGACCAAACTCATTAAAGAAATAACGGTTGCAGCTAAATTAGGCGGTGGCGATATCGCTACAAACCCCCGTTTACGCCTTGCGATTGATAAGGCTAAAGATGCCAATATGCCTAATGACAATGTGCAACGGGCGATTCAGCGTGGCACTGGCTCTTTGGAAGGCGTTAACTACGAGGAAATTCGTTACGAAGGTTACGGCCTCAATGGCGCCGCCATTATTGTGGATTGCTTAACGGATAACCGCACCCGCACTGTTGCTGAAGTACGCCATGCATTTGCTAAAAATGGTGGCAATATGGGCGCCGAAGGTTCAGTTGCCTTTATGTTCAAACACTGTGGTCAGATGTTGTTTGCTCCAGGTACCAATGAAGATCAACTCATGGAGATCGCGCTAGATGCTGGCGCAGAAGATGTCATCACCCATGATGATGGTTCACTTGAGGTGCTCACCCCAGTGCCTGAATTTCCTAAGGTACAGGACGCACTTCACCAAGCGGGCTTAAAAGCAGAACTAGCAACAGTGACAATGCGCCCTGAAACTGAAACTGAACTCGAAGGTGATCAAGCAGAGAGCATGCAAAAACTATTAGATGCGCTTGAGAACTTGGATGATGTTCAGGAAGTATTCACGAACGCCTCTTTGTAATCGGCCAGCTTTTTAACACTAATTATTAATACATCTTTTAGCCCTTTATGAAAATTCTTTTAATTGGTTCTGGTGGTCGTGAACATGCATTGGCATGGAAGCTAGCGCAATCTCCACAAGTTCAAACCGTATATGTAGCCCCGGGCAATGGCGGTACGGCCACTGCAAAACAAAATGCAGCCGGCATTCAAAACCTACCGATCTCAGACCTTCAAGAATTGGCGGACTTTGCTAAACGTGAAAAGATTCACCTCACCGTAGTGGGCCCTGAGGCGCCATTGGCTGCCGGTATTGTGGATGTATTTCGCAACAATGGCTTGCGCATCTTTGGACCTACTCAGTTAGCAGCCCAATTAGAGTCTTCCAAAGATTTCTCTAAAGCATTTATGAAACGTCATGGCATCCCAACAGCGGAGTATCAGACTTTTTCGAATGCATTAGAGGCTCACGCTTATATTGATGCCAAGGGCGCGCCCATCGTCATTAAGGCGGATGGTCTGGCTGCAGGCAAAGGTGTAGTTGTGGCAATGAATTTAGATGAAGCTCATGCAGCCGTTGACATGATGCTGGCTGATAACAAACTGGGGAATGCTGGCGCACGCATAGTCATTGAAGAATTTCTGACTGGCGAAGAAGCGAGCTTTATCGTACTGGTAGATGGCAAACATGTTTTAGCTTTAGCAACTAGTCAAGATCACAAGCGTCTGCTCGATGCTGATCAAGGCCCCAATACTGGCGGCATGGGGGCTTACTCCCCTGCTCCAGTGGTTACCCCAGAAATTCATGCACGTGCCTTACGCGAAGTCATCATGCCGACAGTTAAAGGCATGGAGGCTGATGGCATTCCATACACCGGCTTTCTCTATGCGGGACTCATGATTTCCCCCGATGGGAAGATTAAGACTTTAGAATTTAATTGCCGTATGGGTGATCCAGAAACACAGCCAATCATGGCGCGCCTGCGGAGCGATCTCGTAAACGCACTTGATCATGCTATTGACGGCACACTCAATGAGGTGGAGTTGGAGTGGGATCGTCGAACTGCCCTAGGCGTGGTATTGGCAGCTCACAATTATCCCGATACTCCGCGTAATGGCGATGTCATTACGGGTATCCCTGCTGATACTGAAGATCAATTCACCTTTCATGCTGGCACAAAGTTGCAGGATGGGAAGCTAGTCACCTCGGGTGGTCGTGTCATGTGCGTCGTGGGTCTATCGGATACCGTTCGCGGTGCGCAACAAAAAGCTTATGAAGCGATTGCTCAGATCCAATTCGATGGCATGCAATATCGCAAAGATATTGGCTATCGGGCAGTGAAATAACTCTAACTACGAAGGACTTTTCATCCTTGTCATCTACTGAACAGACTCAAATTAATATTGCAGAACTAGAATCTTATTTTTTAGGTCTGCAAGATCGCATCACTACTGCAATGAGTGCGCTCGACGGCAAAGCCTTTGAGGTGGATGCCTGGGAAAAGCCGGAAGATAGCAAGCTGCGGGGTTATGGACGTACTTGTACTTTAGATGGCGGCAATATATTAGAAAAAGGTGGTGTGGGCTTTTCTCATGTTCGCGGTGATCAAATGCCTCCTTCAGCATCACACCATCGCCCAGAAGTTGCTGGACGTAGTTTTGAAGCCATGGGCGTTTCTTTGGTCTTTCACCCAAACAATCCCAAGGTACCAACCACCCATATGAATGTGCGTTGCTTTATTGCGCAAGCTCGCGATAAAGAGCCCGTTTGGTGGTTTGGAGGCGGCTTTGATCTTACCCCCTACTATGGTGTTGATGAGGACTGTAAACACTTTCATCAAACCGCTAAAGATGCTTTAGACCCGTTTGGCAAAGAGCTACATCCTAAATTCAAAAAATGGTGTGATGAATATTTTTATCTTAAGCATCGTGAAGAGCCCCGCGGCATTGGTGGCGTGTTCTTTGACGACTTCAATGAACTGGGTTTTGAGCAAAGCTTTGCCATGACGCGTGCGGTTGGCGATGCCTTCATTGAAGCTTACTTGCCGATTGTGGAGCGTCGTTATCAAGACAGCTTTACCCTAGAAGAAAAAGCCTTTCAAGAATACCGTCGCGGACGTTATGTAGAGTACAACTTATTATTTGACCGAGGCACCATTTTTGGTCTACACTCTGGCGGGCGCACAGAGTCTATTTTGATGTCTATGCCACCCGTAGTGCAGTGGTGGTACAACTGGCAGCCAAAACCAGGGACACCAGAAGCAAAGCTTTACGACTACTACCTTAAGCCACGCGACTGGCTTGCCTAAATGATCTCAGAACATTTGGTTACCCTAAAAAAAATTGGCATTCTAGGCGGTACGTTTGACCCACCCCATCTTGGCCACATCAAACTTGCAACCCATTTTGCAAAAATCTTGCATCTTGACCAATTGCTGCTCGTTCCCAGCGGGGAGCCCTGGCAAAAAGAATCTAGCATTACCCCTTCTGAGCTTCGCTTTCAGATGACTGAAGCGGCTTGCATCGATTTAGCTATTGAATTTCTACAGCAGAATTTAGCAACGCAAATTAGTACTGATCGCATAGAAATGGATCGAGCGGGTCCAAGCTACACACTTGATACAGCCAAAGCTCTCAGGAAGCATTTTGGACCCCAGGTTAGCCTGACTTGGCTAATGGGAGCCGATACTCTTCTGAACCTACCAACCTGGAATTCTTGGGATCAATTACTGAATTATCTGAATTTGGCAGTGGCCAGTAGGCCTCACCATTCAATTTCTGCAGAAATAAGCCCTGAAGTGCAGGACTTACTAGAAAAGCATCAATGTATTTATGCCGACGCCCTTGCAAAAAGTCCTTTTGGACGCATCTACTTAGATAACAGTCTATCGGTTGACCTTTCCTCTACCGAACTTCGAAATCAACTTAAAAGCGCATCTCGTGAGGAAATTGCATTTAAGCAGATTCCCGCTCACGCTTTAGAAATCATTACAAATTTAGGTCTGTACAAGTAATCAGGCTAAGATCACCCTTATATACAAAAATCTCAGAAAAATATTAAAGAAACTATGGAATTAACTAAATTACAACGTGTCGTGATCGACGCCCTGGAAGATGTCAAAGCACAAGATATTCGCGTTTATGACACTACTAAACTCAGCGAGTTATTTGATCGCGTAATCATTGCCACCGGTACCTCCAACCGCCAGACTAGATCGTTGGCCATGTCAGTTAAAGAGGCTGTCAACGCAAAAGGCGGAGAAGTGATCTCTGTCGAAGGTTTGGAGACTGGTGAATGGGTGCTCGTCGATTGCGGCGATATCGTGGTTCATATTTTGCAACCTGCACTGCGCGCTTATTACCAATTGGAAGGCATGTGGGGTGCTAAGCCAGTTCGCGTCAAATTGGCAGCGGACAAGGGTCTTGTGAAGGCAAGCGAACCCGACGACGAAGAGTAATACTTTAGCAATGCGTTTAACGATTGTTTCTGTTGGTCACAAAATGCCAGAATGGGTTGCAACTGCAACCCATGATTACATTAAGCGCATGCCCGCAGATTGCAGCATTGAAATCAAAGAGATTAAACCTGATCTGAGTCCAGCCAAAGAAGCCGTAAAAATTGCAGCGGCCATTCCGAAAGGCTCTCGGGTGATTGCGCTGGATGAGCGTGGAAAAGATCAAACCACACAAAATCTAGCTACCCAGTTAGCAGGTTGGCGACAGGAAGGTTTTGATATTACCTTTTTGATTGGTGGTGCTGATGGACTCGATCCCAGCCTGAAAGAGAATGCTCAAGCGATGTGGCGCCTCTCAAGCCTAACGTTACCCCATGCTATGGCTAGAGTCTTGTTAGTTGAGCAACTCTATCGAGCTTGGACTATTTTGCAAGGCCACCCCTATCACCGCGAGTAAACATTGATGTTCCCCTATATTTACCTTGCCTCACAAAGTCCACGACGCCAAGAGATACTCAAACAGATTGGCGTCAATTTTGAGATGCTGGTTGCATCACCTGGTGAAGATACGGAAACTCTTGAAACACCCCTCCCTAATGAAAAGGCACGTACTTACGTTGAACGAGTTACCTTTGCCAAAAGTGCCATTGCCTTAGCCAGGTGGCAAAAAAGCGGTAAGCCTTGGGCACCTATCTTGTGTGCAGATACTACCGTCAGCCTACCTGGCAATCCAGATGGTGAAATCCTTGGAAAACCAAATGACGCTTCAGATGCTACGCGTATTCTAAAAATGCTTAGCGGTCAAACGCATCAGGTTTTAACTGCAGTTGTACTTACAACTGATCCCAAAATAAATCCTTTGTGCTTGGTACAAGTATCTGAAGTGGAATTTGCCCACTTAACTGAAGCTCAAATTAATAGTTATATTCAGAGTGGCGAACCTTTTGGTAAGGCTGGAGCATATGGCATTCAAGGTCTTAGTGGGGCTTTTATTCCTTCTATTAAAGGCAGCTATAGCGGTATCATGGGATTACCCATTTTCGAAGTTAACCAATTATTAGATTTCGCAAAAGTCGCCCGCATATGAACGAAGAAATCCTGATCAATATCACCCCCCAAGAAACACGGGTGGCACTAATTCAGCAAGGTGCCGTTCAAGAGCTTCAGATTGAGCGTACGCGTCAACGCGGTATTGTCGGCAATATCTATTTAGCCAAAGTGGTACGAGTGCTACCTGGCATGCAGTCCGCCTTTATTGAAATCGGCTTAGAGCGCACTGCTTTTATGCACGTCGCCGACATTACTCAAAATAATCCTCAAGCTCAAATCGAAAAACTGCTCTTTGAGGGTCAAAATGTTTTAGTTCAAGTTCTAAAAGATCCTTTAGGAACCAAAGGTGCACGCCTCACCACCCAACTGAGTATTGCTGGCCGGAACTTGGTTTATTTACCGCCAGCTGGTACAGATGCAGCCATCGAGAAATATATTGGCGTATCCCAAAGAATTGATCAGCCTGAAGAGCGAGAAGCTATCAAGGCTCGTCTTGCTGGACTCATGCCTGCCGACGAAAAAGGCGGGATCATTGTGCGTACCAGCGCGCAAGATGCCAGCGATACTGAGCTTGAGCACGATATGCATTACCTGCGCACAACCTGGGAAAAGATTCGTGAAGCTGTAAATCACAAGGCTGCACCTAGCTTGCTGTATCAGGATCTCAGTCTGGCTGAACGCGTATTGCGTGACCTTGCTAGCGAAGAGACTACAGAGATTCGGGTGGACTCAGCCGAGAACTTTGAAAAGCTCAAAGGGTTCGCTACGCTGTATATGCCAAATGTATTGGACAAGCTCACACTGCATCGTGGTGAGCGTGCCTTATTTGATTTATTTGATGTTGATGCTGAAATTAATAAAGCACTTGGCAGAAGAGTGGATCTCAAATCGGGGGGCTACCTGATGATTGACCAAACAGAATCCATGACGACGATTGATGTCAACACCGGAAGTTATGTAGGCGCACGTAATCTAGATGACACTGTCTTTAAAACCAATCTTGAAGCTGCTCAAGCTATTGCCCGTCAATTGCGCTTGCGCAATCTTGGCGGCATCATCATCATCGACTTTATTGATATGTTGAGTAAAGACCATCAAGAATCGGTTTTGCACGAACTCAAGCGCAATTTAGAGCGCGATCATGCTCGCACCTCGGTGAATG
The DNA here is from genome assembly GCF_018687675.1 of Polynucleobacter sp. MG-Unter2-18. Lineage (NCBI taxonomy): Bacteria > Pseudomonadati > Pseudomonadota > Betaproteobacteria > Burkholderiales > Burkholderiaceae > Polynucleobacter > Polynucleobacter sp. MG-Unter2-18. The sequence continues at coordinate 508,309 of NZ_CP061302.1, read as the reverse complement.
ACTTCTCTTCATTAGGCCTGGTGGAGATGACCCGTAAACGTACTCGGGAATCTTTAGCTCATATCACCTGTGAGCCTTGCGCTACGTGTCAAGGCAAAGGTGAAATCAAAACTGCGCAAACGGTTTGCTATGAGATTTTGCGAGAGATAGTGCGCGAGCATCGCCAATTTAACCCAAGAGAATTTAGAATCGTTGCCGCACCTGATGTGATTGATCTTTTCCTTGAAGAAGAAAATCAATTCTTGGCACAGTTAGGCGACTTTATTGCCAAGCCCATCAAGCTCCAGGCAGAAGGCAGCTTCCGCCAAGAACAATACAACATCGTTCTCAGCTAATCATTGATTAAGCGTTCGAAAACTGAATGCGATGTAAGTTGGCATACAAGCCATCTTTAGCAATCAATTCTTCGTGTGAGCCATTCTCAATCACATGACCATGCTCTAGCACCACAATCCGATCAGCATGCTCAATAGTTGATAAACGATGGGCGATAACTAAAGTAGTTCTACCGGCCATTAAGCGCTCTAAGGCATCTTGCACTTGGCGTTCGGATTCAGAATCTAGTGCTGAAGTTGCTTCATCCAAAATCAGAATGGGCGCGTCTTTGTAGATAGCTCTCGCGATAGCTAAACGCTGACGTTGTCCGCCCGATAGACGATTACCGTTATCACCAATTTGCGTATCAATACCTTCAGGCATTTCTTTCATGAGCGCAGATAGGTTTGCCGCCTCAAGCGCTTCGATGACACGTCCACGATCAATGCCATTTGCGCCCGTAGCGCCGTAGGCTACGTTTGCCGCAATACTGTCATTGAATAAAATGACATCTTGACTTACAAAAGCAATCTGCTTACGCACATCAGCCAGCACAATATCCTCGAGCGGAATCTCGTCCAAGAAAATTTGTCCACTGGTCGGTTTAAAGAAACGCGGCAATAAATTGACTAGCGTAGATTTACCGCCACCAGACGGACCAACAAAGGCAACTACTTCACCAGACTTGATATTTAAGTTCACACCAGCGAGAGCATCTTTGCGTCCAGCCTCTTGCTGATAGGAGAAACCGACATCCTCAAACCGAATTGCGCCCTTGGCTTTGCCCAGAGGTTTCATATTCTCTTTTCGGGATTCGTCTTCTTCGAAAGGTTGATCCATGAGGGAGAAGATCATTTCCGCAGCGGTTAAGCCGCGCTGCAAGGGCTGATTAATATCAGCTAGATGCTTAATAGGTGAGATCACCAACAGCATGGCGGTAATAAACGAGGCAAAGCCCCCAACCGTAGTTCCCTCAGAGGCTGACTGCATCAAGGCGATAACCAAAACGATCGACAACGCCATAGAGGCGATGAGCTGAGTAATCGGCTGATTCAAGCCACCAGCAACAGCTGATTTCAAGGCGAATCGGCGAAGACGATCTGCTTTTTCCATAAAGCGACCCATCTCGAACTCTTCGGCACCATGTACCTTCACGATCTTATATCCTGCGGCTGCCTCTTGAACAATGTAAGCGAGCTCACTAGTCATTGCTTGCTGCTCACGATTCAGTGAGCGCAAGCGTTTATTGATCCTTCCAATAATGAAGGCGATGATTGGGAAAATCATCAGTACCACTAATGTGAGTTGCCAATTTAGATAAATTAAGTAGCCAATCAGTCCAATCACGGTAAGAGAATCACGTACTAAACTAATCAACATGCCGCCCATAATAGAGAGGGCATTATTTACCTCAAAAACTACCGCATTAATTAAACTGGATGCAGAGTTCTTTTGAAAGAACGTCGTGCTTGAATGCAGTAATGCCTTAAACATCTGCATACGCATCTTCAGCAAAACAGCATTGATCACGCGATTTAAAAGATAGCTAGACAAAAATTGCGCCATCCCTCGCACAAAAGCTAAGCCGACCAAGAAAACTGGCACCAGCCAGAGTTTTTGATCCATCTGGCCAGTAAAACCACGATCTAGCAAAGGCTTCATGAGGGCAGGAATAGAGGTTTCGGCGCCGGCAACCAGTGCCATGGCTAATATTGAGCCAATAATTAAGCGAATATGGGGCTTGAGGTACTGAATTAAGCGATTTAGGGCGGTACGGTCTTGAGCATTCATATAATGAATTATGCCCACCTTATCCGTCATACTCATTACTCGCAATGAAGAGGCCAATTTGGCCGATTGTTTGACCTCCCTAGAAGGGATTGCCCAGCAAATCGTGGTGGTCGATACCAATAGCACCGATAGCACCCTAGAGATAGCCAAAAAGCATGGGGCGCTTATTAGCCAGCCAGCCGACTGGCCTGGATTTGGCCCCCAAAAGAACCGTGCTTTAGACCTGGCCACAGGTGACTGGGTGCTCTCCCTAGACGCGGATGAGCGACTCACTCCCGCCCTCAGAAGTGAAATTCTGACCGCTATTCACCATTCAGCCCATGTTGACTGTTTTGCAATTCCTCGCCTATCTTGGTATTGCGGTCGTTTTATTCGACATTCCGGTTGGAGCCCAGATTATGTAGATCGATTATTTAAGCGCGATACTGCTCGCTTCTCGGATGATCTAGTTCATGAGCGGCTGATCCCTAATGGGCAAGTAGCCAAGCTAGAAAATCCAATGTTGCATTTCAGCTTCATGAACTACTCGCAGGTGCTCCAAAAACTAGATCGCTATTCAACGGCTTCAGCAGAGCAGGCATTTTCTAAAGGTAAAAAGAGTAGTCCATTAACTGCAGTACTTCATGGCATTTGGGCTTTTACTCGCACCTACTTCATACGACTTGGTTTTCTGGACGGTTCTCAGGGTTTTACATTGGCAGTCTCGAATGGCCAAGGAACCTACTATCGCTATATGAAGTTGTGGCATTTACACCAAGAAGCGAACTCCAATAACTCCTTCAGTAAATGATCTCTGTTCTTCTAGCGACCTATAACTGGCCGCAGGCCCTCAAACTCTGTCTTGAGTCACTTAGTACTCAAACAGATTTCCATTTTGAAATCATCATTGCCGATGATGGCTCAAGCACAGACACCAAAGATCTCATAGAAGCAATCCAGAAAAATTTCCCAGTAAAAATCACCCATCTTTGGCAAGAAGATCGGGGATTTCGTAAGACCCGCATTCTCAATCAAGCCATTCAAGCAGCGTCCGGTGAATATCTCGTATTTCTCGACGGGGATTGCATTGTTCAACCCGACTTTATTGCACAACATCGCGCACTGTCGCTGGTGAACCATTTAGTAACAGGTAGCCGTGTCTTACTAAACGATGATCTCAGTAAGCAATTGCTTTCATGGCCCCACTGGGATTTTAAGAAATTCACCGGTAACCTATTAAGCTATCGACTATCGAACGGCATCAATAAGTACTGGCCCCTCAAAATAAAATTAGGTAATGGTTCGTGGCGTAACTACAAAAAATTTGTCTGGCGCCGTATTAAAGGGTGCAATATGGCTTGCTGGAAGAGTGATGCATTAGCAATTAACGGTTTTGACGAGACTATGACAGGCTGGGGACACGAGGATGCTGATTTTGTTTTCAGACTTCAAAACAAAGGTTTGATTCGTAAATCCGGATCCTGGGCAACTGAAGTGCTGCACCTCTACCACCGCATTAATGATCAATCCAATGCCGCAGAAAATGCGCGTCGCGTCCGTGAAAAAATCCTGGCTAAAGCTCAGTAGGATTAAGTTACATTAACCCCATGACTGCATTCTCAGCGCTCAAGCCTAAAAAAGTTTTATTTATTGCGACTCGCCAAATTGGGGATGTCCTTGTCACTACACCACTCATTTCACAAGCTCGTGAACTGTGGCCTGATGCTGAGTTTCACTTTTTGGGCTACCGTGGCAAACTCGAAATGCTCAAAGGTAATCCTGATATTGCTCAGATCATTGAAACCTCAGACCGCCCCAAGCTTGGGGAATATCTCACTTTATTCTTTAAACTCTTTCAGCGTTACGACTTGGCGGTAGTCACGCAACCCAGTGATCGCGCCTATTTCTATGGCCTAGCAGCAGCTCATCACCGCGTGGGCGTTCTAGGTGGCCATCCTCAAGGCCTCACTGAGCAAGATAAAGTCAAGAAAAGTAAGAGTGATAAACAAAATGCCTGGAAAAAATCTATCAGCCTGCATACAGTTAACGTAGATTATTTTGCACAACATGTCATTACTGAAAAGCTTCGCCTGCTCGAGATCTTTTATAAAAATCCACTGGAATTATTTAAGAAACCGATCTCGGCAACAGCTCCTACTGGTGATCCGATTACCCCAAGTATTGCCTCTCAACTTCACTCACCTTATGTGGTGGTTCACCCTGGACCTTTAACTGCATATAAGCGTTGGCCACTTGCGTATTGGCAAACATTGCTGACATGGATTACAAAACAAGGTTGGCAAGTGGTGCTAAGCGCATCTCCCACCAAGCAAGATCTGCAACTCAATCAAGATATTCTTTCATTGCTTGATGAAGAAACCCGTAAGCATGTTGTTGATACTGCGGGTCAGCTCACTATCCCGCAGGCGGGGAAACTGATTCGTGGAGCGATAGCTTATGTTGGGGTAGACACCTCTATTACGCACTTAGCAGCCGCATGCAATACCCCCACCATTGCCCTATTCGGTCCAACACCACCCACCAACTTTGGGCCATGGCCTAATGGTTTTGTTGGTGAACAGCCATATCGATTAAGAGCTCGCTCGCAGACGGTTGGTAATGTCTCAATCCTACAAGGGCCTGGTGAATGCGTCCCCTGCCGCAAAGCAGGTTGCGAGGATCGCGCAAGTAGCAATAGCGAATGCTTGGACCAGCTAGACCCAAACCAAGTGATTCAAGCACTGCAAAGCGCTATAAAGAAATAAAACTGATGCGCGTTTAAAGGTACTGAACTTGAACAGTATTAGATTGCTTGGCTGCCAAAATTTGATTCAAACTATGTAGGCAAGCGTCATCTGGATAAATTCGGAGCTCTTCCGGGAACTGCATCAAACAGGCTCCACCACTAGTGGTGACTGCAGCAGTAAGTACTAAACCCTTCATGCCTTCGCTAGCGCTTGGCATAGAAGCTACCGCAGGACCTAGCTTAGGATCGCGTACCCGGTTACTCATCAAGTAAGGTCCAATTTGGCTACGTAAAGATTTGAGATCAATTGCTGAATCGATGGATAGATGAAGGTTGCGTGCAAAACGCATACGGGCTCCCGTAATATCCATTACCGCCTCAGAAACGATTCTCACTCCACCAGAAAACTTATCCGGAGTGATATTGACTTTGGCCACCAGCAACTCATCTTCTTTGAGCCAAGAACGATTGGGTTCATAGACTTCGCTGTAGAGAGTCACTTCAATCGCAGCAGTGCCATCATCAATAGTTGCAATCATCATGCGGCCACGCTGCCCAGTCAGCATCCGAGCAGAAGTAATAATGCCGGCGATTAACTGATCTTTACCCTCAGTCACCTTGACTAATGGCTGGCGAATAAAATGCGCCGTCTCGTCACGATAGGCGTCAAACATGTGGCCAGTTAAACACAGTCCTAGAGCGCTCTTCTCATCTTGAAGACGTTTCTTTTCAGACCAGGGTAATTCGCGGACTAGCTCTGGCAAATGATGATCGTCTTCTCCTGCGACCTCAAACAAGCTCACTTGATTAATGGAAGCTTCAGCTTGTTCGGCAGCCTCAATTGCGCGCGCAAGAGAAGCCAGTAAAGTAGATCGAATATCGTAAGGATTACCACCAGCAGGAATGGAGTCCTTATACAAGCTATCAAAGGCGCCGGCACGCATCAAAGCCTCAATCGCTCGACGGTTCACCTGTCTACGATCCACGCGTGCGCAGAAATCAAACAGATCCTTGAATGGACCGCCAGTCTCACGCGCCTTCACAATCACTTCAATTGCCGCTTCACCAGTTCCCCTAACTGCACCTAAACCATAACGAATATGACTAATCGGGGTATCTGGGGCAGCATCTGGTGCACGCAATGGCGTGAAAACATACACACCAGTATTAATGTCTGGTGAAAACACGCGAATATGATTTGCCAAACAATCGTCATACAGAATCTTCACCTTATCGGTGTCGTCCATTGCGAGCGATAAGTTGGCTGCCATAAATTCAGCGGGGTAGTAGGCTTTTAGCCAAGCAGTTTGATATGCCAAGAGCGAATAAGCAGCAGCGTGGGATTTATTAAATCCATAGCCTGCAAAACGCTCCATCAAGTCATAAATCTCGTTGGCTTTGCCTTCAGTAATGCCGCCTGCTTTTGCGCCATCACTAAAAATCTTACGATGCTGCGCCATTTCCTCAGGCTTCTTCTTACCCATTGCACGACGCAACATATCAGCGCCACCGAGTGAGTAGCCGCCGATCATCTGCGCCATCTGCATCACCTGCTCTTGGTAGACCATGATGCCGTAGGTTTCTTGCAGCACGGGCTCAATCCGAGGATCCGGATACTCTACTTTTTGCCGCCCGTGCTTACGTTCAATAAAGTCTGGGATCAAGTCCATTGGGCCAGGACGGTAGAGTGCAACGAGCGCAATAATATCTTCGAAGCGGTCAGGCTTAGCTTCCCGAAGCATGCCTTGCATGCCACGACTTTCTAGCTGGAAAACGGCGACCGTATTAGCATTTTTTAAAACTTCAAAAGCCTTTTGATCATCGAGCAGAATTTCACCGATATTCCAATCTTTACGGTCGGCATGGAGTGTCTTAATCCATTTCTCAGCAGCGGCCAAAATTGTTAAGGTGGTTAAACCCAGGAAGTCGAACTTCACTAGGCCAATCGCCTCTACGTCATCTTTATCAAACTGACTAATGACTGAACCACTCTCCTGATCTTTAGAGTCTTTCGCTTCTTGCGTATACAGCGGGCAAAAATCGGTTAAACGACCAGGCGCAATTAATACACCGCCCGCATGCATGCCCACGTTGCGAGTCATGCCTTCTAATTGCTGTGCGAGAGATAACAGTTGACGCACTTCATCTTCATTCTTTTCACGCTCACCTAATTGCTTCTCTTCCTTCTTAGCCATTTCAATAGTCATGTATTGACCTGGCTTGTTCGGAATCAATTTTGCGATACCGTCAACGAAGTTATAGCCTTGCTCGAGCACCCGACCAACGTCACGAATTGCAGCGCGTGCAGCCATCGTTCCAAAGGTCGCAATTTGACTAACTGCATCTTTTCCGTATTTATCTTTTACGTACTGAATCACGCGATCGCGCCCATGCTGGCAAAAGTCAATATCGAAGTCGGGCATCGATACCCGCTCAGGATTTAAGAAGCGTTCAAAGAGGAGGTTGTAACGCAGCGGGTCAAGGTCAGTAATTCCTAATGAATAGGCTACTAAAGAGCCGGCACCAGATCCGCGACCGGGACCAACTGGTACGCCATTATTTTTTGCCCAGTTAATAAAGTCGGCCACAATTAAAAAATAGCCTGGGAAACCCATCTGAGAAATTGTCTTCACCTCGAACACCAAGCGCTCGTGATATCGGGCCCCTTCCTTAGCGCGCTCTTCTGCGTCAGGAAAATTACGCTCCATATGGCGCTTCAGACCAATCTCGGATTGCTGTAATAAATAATCGTCGAGCGTAATGCCTGGTGGCGTTGGAAAATCCGGCAAACGCGGTTGACCTAAAGTCAAAGAAAGGTTGCAGCGCTTGGCAATCTCTACTGAGTTTGCAAGTGCTACTGGTAAATCTATAAAGCGCTTTTCCATCTCCTCTTGAGATAAAAAATATTGCTCCTCATTAAATTTCTTGGTGCGACGAGGATTACCTAAAAGCTCGCCTTCTGCGATACAGACTCGGGCCTCATGGGCTATGAAATCACTGCGCTGCATAAACTGCACTGGATGCGTAGCAACAATCGGTAAATCCATTTCACTAGCAAGGTTGCAAGCCAGCTGTAGTTGCTGCTCATCTTGAGGATGGCCACCGCGTTGCACTTCAATATAAAAAGCATTTGAAAATAAGCTTGCCCAACGCTTGGCAGCATCTTTCGCTACATCTTCTTGACCTGCTAAGAGCGCAGCACCAACATCACCCCAGCGTCCACCTGAAAGTGCAATTAATCCATAAGACAGAGTTCTTTTTGCAGCTTTATCTTCAGATTTTGAGGCTGGTTCGCTAAACCATTTGAGATCGACCTCAGCTCGACCTCGAGATTGATTCTCAAGGTAGGCCTTACTCAAGAGCTGGCATAAATTGAGATAGCCGGAGTGATTTTGAACGAGGAGTAATAAACGATGAGGTTGATCTGGGTCTTGGGGATTACTCACCCAAACATCCGCACCTGCAATTGGCTTAATTCCGCCAGAGCGTGCAGCACTATAAAAACGAACCAGGCCAAATAAATTACTTAAGTCGGTAAGAGCCAAGGCGCCCATGCCATCTTTTTCAGCAGCAGCTACCGCATCATCAATGCGAACGACGCCATCCGTAATCGAAAACTCGGAATGGACGCGTAGATGAACAAAACGGGGTGAAGCCATGAGATCATTTTAGCTGTGCCGAACTTCAAAAACCCCTCACCCCCAGCCGACGGCTATCGCGGGCGATTTGCCCCCTCGCCCACTGGCCCGCTACATGCGGGATCACTCGTTGCTGCCCTAGGAAGCTGGTTAGATGCCCGTAAAAATCACGGGAAATGGCTACTCAGAATGGAGGATTTAGATGCTCCCCGTTGTATTCCGGGGGCAGATCAAGAGATCATGCGCCAATTGCTTACCTGCGGCCTCAAGTGGGACGAGGAGCCAACATGGCAATCCAAGCACCAAGAGCGCTATAAAAAGGCTCTAAAACGCTTAAACAAGCTCAAGATCATCTATCCCTGCACCTGCTCTCGACAAGGCATTGCTAACGCTCTAGAGGCTCGCGGCGTAATAACTCCCTGCAATCAAGAGATGGTTTACCCGGGAACCTGTCGCCCCGATCAAATTGGCACATACGATGAGGAAGGAAGATCTTCAAGCGAGGTTGCTTGGAGAATTGCCCTGCCACCAGAGCTCACCATTCATTTTGAAGATCTAGCCTTAGGCAAACAAATACAAGATCTCAATCGGGAGGTAGGGGATTTTGCTCTGCATCGCCGGGATGGCATATTTACTTATCAACTGGCCGTTGTGGTGGATGATGCCGAGCAAGGAATTACGCATATCGTGCGCGGTGCAGATTTACTAGACAACACCGCACGACAAATTTATCTGCAGCGAGTCTTGGATTATGAAACTCCGAGTTATCTGCATCTGCCATTAGTACTTGATGAGCATGGCGAGAAACTCAGTAAGCAAACTTTGGCAAGCGCCATTCATACTGAGAATCCCCAGCAGGCTTTACAAGAATTGCGTAAAGCTGGAAGGCATTTAGGACTGAGAGATCTTCCGGATGGGAAGGAAACTTCGATCGCTGAGTGGCTTTTGGCAGCCACCCAGGCTTGGGATAGAAAAATTATTTTTTCTTAAAGCCGCCAAGTAAGGCACCAACCGCCGGTCTGGCAGGAGTAATGCCCACTTTTTTCTCTGTAGGATTTGCAGTCTCTGATGATGGATTCACTGCAGCGCTGGGCTCATAAGGCTTATAGAAAAATGGGTCTGACATTTTTGCTGGCGTATCTGATCTTGACGAATTCCTACTAGGAGCGGGGCGTGAGCTGCCCTCAGGTAATGGCTGAATATCTAACTTGCGCTTCATCAACTTTTCAATATCGTCGAGTAAACGTTTTTCACTGGCATCAACCAATGCAATTGCATCGCCTTTACTGCCAGCGCGACCTGTACGACCAATGCGGTGAATAAAATCTTCCGCATTAAATGGCAACTCGTGATTAATTACGCAAGGCATAGATGGAATATCCAGACCACGAGCAGCCACATCGGTTGCGACTAAGGCCTCGATCGCTCCTGACTTAAACGCATCTAAAGTTAGAGTGCGTTCACCCTGACTCTTGTCACCATGAATCGCGCCAGCCTTGATGCCATCACGCTCCAATGAGCGTGCTAACCTTGCACAACCCAAACGGCTATTAGTAAATATGATGCACTGACGAGATAAGCCCAGGCGAGTACGCGCTTCAAGCACTTTCACAATCGCCTGCTGCTTATCAGCACTAGACACCATATGAACTACTTGCTTAACAGTATCTGCTGCAGCATTTTGGCGCGCCACCTCAACAGTCACCGGCGTGCGCAAATAACTTTGTGCCAACTTCTTAATCTCTGGTGAAAACGTAGCGGAGAACAGTAGGGTTTGGCGCTGAGCCGGAATCAAATCAATGATGCGCTGCAAGTCCGGTAAGAAGCCCATATCGAGCATGCGATCGGCTTCATCTAGCACTAGGATTTCTACTTGAGACAAGTTAGCTACTTTAGAGCCAATGTGGTCCAGTAAGCGTCCTGGAGTAGCAATCAAAATCTCTACACCACCACGCAATATGGCCACCTGCTCTTTCATATCCACGCCACCGTAAACTACGGCAGCACGCAAATCGGTGTGCTTGGAATAACTTGCTGCGTTCTCAGCAACCTGGACCGCTAGCTCACGTGTCGGCGTTAATACTAAAGCACGGATCGGATGGCGAGCAGGCGAAGCACTGCTACTTGCATGACGCAGAATCTTTTGAATGATGGGCAGTACAAAAGCAGCCGTTTTACCAGTACCCGTTTGCGCCGCACCCATCAAATCGCTTCCTGCCAAAACGTGCGGAATGGCTTGCGCTTGAATCGGAGTTGGAATGCTGTAACCCTGCTCAGATACCGCTTTTTGAATCTTTGGATCTAAGCCAAAGTCAGCAAAGGTAATTGTTGCTGGGGTGGCGCCACTCTCAGTGGCGCCGGTAGGAGAATTTATTTCAGGAACAGTATTTATCAAGGTAACTTACAGAATGGCTGCAATGCCGGCCTTTGCGGTTTCGGCATCCTCAGTCGATTTAACGCCGGAAACGCCGACTGCGCCGATGGTAAACCCGTTTACCTCGATATTAACGCCACCTTCCAACATCCCCGAAATATGTGGGGCAGATAAAAAGGAAGTGCGGCCATTATTAATAATCTCTTCGTATACACGACTCTCGCGCTTACCCATGGCAGCAGTTCGCGCTTTTTCTTGAGCGATATAAGCGGAGACAGGAGCGCATGTATCACGACGGATTAAACCCAAGAGATGACCACCGTCATCACAGACGGCAATCGTCACAGCCCAGTTATTGGCTGCAGCGTGCTTGTCAGCTGCATCCAAAATCTTTTGAACATCAGCCTGGGTTAAATACGGTTTAGTTGCCAACATGTGATTCTCTCTATCTCGAATATGTTTTATTTGATTAAACTGCTATATTTATAAGTGCTTGAATTATAAGGGGTGTAAGCCAATTGATTCACTAGCCGACACCCCATTTACACCCAACTTACTGATTATTTTAGAAATTCTTGGGCGGCAACAACACCGCTTGCCTTGGGCTTATAGCCTATCGCACCCAAACTCATCTCCACCCCGCTCAGCGCGGCCATCAGGCTGAGCTCATTGCAATCACCTAAATGACCAATACGGAAGGCCTTGCCTTTGATTTTTCCAAGGCCTGTACCTAGGGATAAATTGAACTTCTCCAGGGCATGCTTACGCAAAACATCTGCATTCATACCTTCTGGCGTAGCAATACAAGTAAGAACTGGTGAGTAGCAATCTTTATCTTGGCACTGGATTTCTAGGCCCCATGCATTGACTGCTTCACGACAAGCTGCCGCCAAACGTTGATGACGGGCGAAGATAGTGTCTAAACCTTCTGTCGTCATCATGTCAATCGCTTCATGCAAGCCATACATTAAATTAGTGCTTGGCGTGGTTGGCCAATAACCTGTTTTATTGGACTCTAAAATTTCATCCCAAGCCCAATAAGACTTTGGCATCTTATTGGTTTTGCTGACTTCAATTGCTTTAGCCGACAGCGCATTAAAGCCAATACCTGGAGGCAGCATTAAACCTTTTTGCGATCCAGACACAGTCACGTCAGCGCCCCATTTATCATGCTCATAGTCAGCAGAGCCTAAACCAGAAACGGTATCAACTAATAACAAAGCCGGATGCTTCAGTGAGTCAATCGCCTTGCGAACTGCCGCAATATTCGAAGTAACGCCAGTAGAGGTTTCGTTATGAACTACACAAACTGCCTTGATTTCATGTCCAGTATCTTTGCGTAAACGCTCTTCGATCACTGACGCATCTACACCCCAACGCCAGGTATCTTGACCAGGCTTACCCACTACCTCAACATTTAAACCAAGACGCTTACCTAAGGCAACCCACAAGTTAGCAAACTGACCGGTTTCATAGAAGAGCACCTTGTCGCCAGGATTGAGGACGTTTACCAATGCGCCTTCCCATGAACCTGTTCCAGAGGCAGAGTAAATAATGACTGGCTGCTCGGTCTTAAAAATCTTTTTGATACCTTCCAAAACCTTAAGACTAAATTCCCCGAATTCAGGACCGCGGTGGTCGATGGTTTGATAGCTAATCGCCCTCAGGATCCGCGAAGGTACTGGGCTTGGACCGGGGATATGTAAGAAATGACGCCCCGAGAGGTGGTTATCTAGTTTTAGCATGCTGAGTCTCGCTTGGTTTTTGTAGTTAATCTTGGGGATCAGTGTAAGTCACTTTTAGGCAATTTACAATTTTGTATGCAAAATAATTATCAAATAATCAAAAAAATAAGCTATTTGCAGCGTAATTTATGATTCTAGATGCGTTATAGTAATTATGTATACAAATTTAAGGTATTTCAAATGATGCTCACAACACCAGCAAATACACAAAACTTGCATGAAGCGATCTTCCTTAAGCTCAGGGCTTTATTGGTGGAGGGCGCCATTACGCCTGGTAGTAAGCTCAATGAGCGTGAGCTAGCAGAGCAGCTCAACGTCTCACGCACTCCTATCCGCGAGGCAATTCGACGCTTGGCCGCTGATGGACTGGTTGAGTTAATTGCTAACCGTGGTGCCATTGCCGTTCAACTGAGCAGAGACGACATCATTCACACCTTTGATGTAATCGCCAATTTAGAAGGCTTTTCTGGAGAGCTAGCAGCACAAAATATTAGTGATCAAACACTGATTGAACTTGAAGCACTCCAATATGAAATGATGGCCTCGTATGCCCGTAGAGATTTATCTAGCTACTATCGACTCAATCTCAAAATTCACCAAGCTATTAATCACGCAGCAAACAATCCTGTCCTTAGCCAACTATTTAGCCAAGTCAACGCTCGCATTGAAGCACTCCGCTTTCGATCTAATCAAGATGGCGTCAAATGGGAAAAAGCTGTTGAGGAACATCAAGAAATGTTAGACGCATTAAAGGCTCGCGATAGCGTGCGGATGCGTAAGGTCATGATGCAGCACGTAATGAATAAACGTGATGTCGTGATTCAGTTAATTGACTCAGAATCTAAAGAGAAGGTTGCAGCATGAACAAGCCAGTTGATTTGCCATTGCCAGAATTCGTTGCCAATAAGGCAGAGCTTGCTAAACGCCTGAAGCAAGAAACTTCTGGCGAGGTCATGACGGATATAGCTAGTCGTGGACGCTATGCAACCGATGCATCGATCTACCAAGCCATGCCAGTTGCCGTCTTTATTCCTAAAACAGCTGAGGACATTGCAACGGCGATTCAGATTGCAGCTGACCTAGGCATTCCAGTTCTGCCTCGTGGTGGAGGCACTAGTCAGTGCGGACAGACTACCGGCACATCACTTGTCATCGATAACACCAAATACTTTCGCAAACTCCTGCATGCAGATCCAGTCAAGGCCACAGCAATTGTTGAGCCGGGCATTGTGCTCGATCACCTCAACGCTGCACTCAAGCCACACGGCCTTTGGTACCCAGTAGACGTTTCTACTGCAGGACAAGCAACTATTGGCGGCATGGCAGGTAACAACTCTTGCGGCAGTCGATCAATTGCTTATGGCAACATGGTGCATAACGTTTTAGGTATTGATGCCTGGCTGGCAAATGGACAAGTAGCTAGCTTTGGAAATTACGTCCATAGTTCTGGTGCTGCAAAACAATTGGGTGACTTTGTTAAGGGACTTGCCAATACATTACAACCTGAGATCGAGGCGCACTTCCCCAAAGTCTTGCGTCGTGTTGCTGGCTATAACCTAGATGTATTCCATCCACAAAGCGAGCTTCCCTATACCCAAGACGGTAGTGTTAACTTAGCCCACTTATTAGTGGGCAGTGAAGGCACATTAGCGTATTTCAAATCACTTGAGCTGAAGTTAGCACCATTACCGCAACATAAAGTACTTGGAGTAGTGAACTTTGCAAGCTTCTTCAAGGCAATGGATAGCGCGCAACATATCGTTAAGCTTGGGCCTACCGCTGTTGAGTTAGTCGATCACACCATGATTGACTTGGCGCGCCACAATCCTAGCTTTAAGAAAACTATCGAGACTGCACTGATTGATGCTAGCGCTCAAACGCCTGAGGCCATCTTATTGGTGGAGTTTTCGGGGGAGGCGCATGCACCCTTACTTGAAAAAATAAAGTCTTTGCAAAGCTTAATGGGTGATCTTGGTCTTCCAGGCTCTGTTGTTGCGATGCCCGATGCTGGTTTGCAAAAGAACCTATGGGAGGTACGTAAGGCTGGCCTGAACATCATGATGAGTCTAAAAGGTGATGGTAAGCCAGTGAGCTTTATTGAGGATTGCGCAGTTCCACTAGAGAGTCTTGCTGAATACACTCAAGCACTGACAGATGTATTTTCAAAATACGGTTCACGTGGCACTTGGTATGCACATGCTTCCGTCGGCACCCTCCATGTCCGCCCTATTTTAGATATGCGTCGCGATGGCGCGCAAAAGATGCGTGCAGTTGCCGAAGAGGCGTCTGCCCTAGTTCGCAAGTACAAAGGTGCTTATAGCGGCGAACACGGTGATGGACTATGTCGTGGTGAATGGATCTCCTGGCAATTTGGCCCAAAGATTACGCAGGCCCTCGCTGAAATCAAACATGCTTTTGATCCAAAGGGATTATTTAACCCTGGCAAGATCGTCAACCCGCCAAAGATGGATGATGCGAGTAACTTCCGCTTTCCACCGAGCTATAAAGTGATTCCGCTGCAACCAGCCTTAGATTGGTCTGCCTGGAATGTACAGAATAATCCCGTTACTGAAGAGACCAGTGCACCAGGCACCGGCGGCGATCCTGCGATGGGCTTTGCTAAAGCCATGGAGATGTGCAACAACAATGGACATTGCCGCAAATTTGATGCGGAAGTGATGTGTCCAAGCTATCGCGTCACTCGTGATGAAAAGCATCTCACCCGTGGTCGCGCCAATACATTACGCCTAGCTCTCTCAAATCAACTGGATATAAAAGACGGGAGCTCACCACTCGCTAGCGACGCTATTAAAGAAGTGATGGAACTTTGCGTCAGCTGTAAAGCTTGCCGCCGTGAATGCCCTACTGGCGTTGATATGGCGAAAATGAAGATCGAGTTTCTATCTGCTTACAAGAAGCGAACTGGTCATACGATGCGCGATCTAGCTGTTGCCTATTTGCCAAAATATGCCCCTATCATCAGCAGCATTCCGGGGCTTCCCGCCTTACTCAATCTTCGCAACCACATTACTCCTATTGCTAAATTACAAGAATGGGTCATGGGCATCTCTGCACAAAGAAGTCTGCCGACCTGGAAAGCAAAAAACTTCTGGAACAATCCAAGTGCAATTGCACCCTATCAATTTACCCCCGCAGAACTGAGCAAATTAGATGCAAATGGCAATAAGGGAGTGGTGTTATTAGCCGATACCTTCAATGCCTATTTTGAGGATGAGAACTTACGTGCGGCTCTACAAGTTTTACAAGCGGCTGGATATCGTGTTCACATTCCTCAAAAAATCAAAGCATCAAGCGACAGCACCAATACCTGCTCTAAAGAATTTTGCTGTGGTCGCACTTACCTAGCAGCTGGTATGGTCGATAAAGCCAAAGTCAGTCTAGATGAATTAGTCAACCATCTAGCTCCTTTTGCAGAAAAAGATATCCCCATTATTGGTCTAGAGCCCTCCTGTCTTTTCACCTTAAAGGATGAAGCATTAGTGATGGGCTTTGGTGAGCGCGCAGTTAATGTTAGTAAGCATGCGCAGCTCTTAGAAGAATTTTTAGCAAGTGAGGCCAAGTCAGGCAAACTCAAACTGTCACTGAAAACGGCAACGCGCCCAGTGTTATTTCATGGCCATTGCCATCAAAAAGCATTTGCTGCTATCACGCCTGCCATGGAACTTCTGAAACTCATTCCAAATGCAGAGCCTAAGCTAATTGAGTCTTCCTGTTGCGGTATGGCTGGTAGCTTTGGTTACGAGGCTGAGCACATTGAAGTATCCAAGCAAATGGCAGAAGCTAGCCTCTTACCCGCGATTCGTAAAGCACCAGATAGTTGGGTAGTGGCGGATGGTACCAGCTGTCGCCACCAGATTGCCGATGGCACCCAAAGAGACGCTGTACATATTGCCAAGATCTTGGCAGCCCATCTCTAAAACAGGGTATAAATACCAACTAACGAATAAGGCCGTACGCTAGCATTAGTAAAGTTCCAGTCAATAGGGCTGGAACAAGACGGTGTGTTGGCTTTGAAACCATCACACCAATACTTAAGGCGCAGATCAGCAATCGAATCCATACGGGTACGGTTGATAAAAGGCCAATCGGCATGAGGACCATTCTGACAACGAGGGCTGCTACCATCGCATAAGTAACCGCAGAAAGATAGCGAAAGATTTCGCTATCTTGATTAATTCTTTTGGCGAGCAAAACACCAATTGCACGACAAATATAGGTTCCGATTGTGGCGCCTGCTAAGGCAATCCACAAACCCCAACCTTGGAGGCCAGCATTCATCAACTCATTATCCCCGCTCGTTTGCGTAGCACTTTACGATCGAATACATAAGCGATCGTTCCTCCTACTAGACCAGTGGTCAGCAAACTGGTGTCGCGATCCAAGAGAAAGAAAAAGGGGCCCAATACAAAACCCAAGCCAATGGCGATTCGGTTAACCCAAGGCTTGACCTCGGTAAAGGTCAGCAAAAAGAATAATGGGTTAATGAAAACGAGGCCAAGCGTAACGTACGGCGGCACGACACCTGCCAATAAATATCCTAGAATAGTGCCCGGAATAGAAATAATCCAGCACAGTAAACCAAGACCGATGAAGTAACTCAAGCGGTGCTTTGCTTCAATCGTCTGAAACTCGCGCATGGAAATAGCCCAAGCAGTCATTGCCAAAAGATGCACGGAAGCGTAAAGCCCATGATTACGATCTTTTTCATGAAATTGTGGGAAGAGCGTCACCGTCATCGTGATGAAACGCGAAGAAGTTAAAGTCACTGCGAGAGCAATAGCAATAACTGATGATCCAGTAATTGCCATCTCGAGCAACACTACTTGTCCAGGCAATGCGAACATAAAGAAGCTAGTGGCAGTGGTAAACCAAGCATCCATACCGCTAGTTTTACCCATGGCACCAAAACCCACCATTCCAGCAAAGAGCACCATGGCAGGTGCACCAGCTGCATCCCGAATACCTGCCCAAAAAGCCTCACTGCGATTTTTATAGCGCTGCACTACTGAAGCTTCTATCTTGATTTCGCTGGGGTCTATAAAGGGTTGATCAGCTGATGACATGCTTTGATTGTAAGAGTTACCACGTACTTTGCCAAAAAATACTTAGCAACTCAGCGCCCAGTCGATGTGCTCAGCTACTAAGGCATCTGCCAAAGGTAAGGCGCCCTGCAAAGCCTGCCGCAGAAGATCTTTATCTGATTTGGGTAGATGATTAGCTGCTAAAGCATTCCCCATGGCCACTGCTAAGTTTCTGCGCCACCTGGAGTAGCCAATCCGACGAATAGCACTTCCCTCATGGCGTTTCTCAAATTCATCCTCAGTCCAAGACCACAGTTGCAAAAGACTTGCCTTACCCAGGCCATGGCGTTCAGCAAAATCTGGCAAGGCTGTGCGTTGAGCAAATTTATTCCAAGGGCAGATCAATTGGCAGTCATCGCATCCGTAAACGCGATTACCCATCGCCCTACGAAACTCTACCGGAATGGCATCTGGATTTTCAATCGTCAAATACGAAATACAGCGTCTCGCATCTAATTGGTAAGGCGCAGTAATGGCTTGTGTGGGACAAATGTCTATACAAGACTGACAAGTTCCGCAATGCGACTCCTGCTCTTGATCTACAGGCAACGGAACATCAACGAGGATCTCACCCAAAAAGAATGTCGATCCAGATTCGCGATTGAGCAACAAAGTATGTTTGCCTCTCCAACCCAAACCTGCCTTACGAGCTAACTCCACTTCCATCAAGGGTGCAGAATCTGTAAATACACGATAACCAAATAATCCAATACGCTTTTCAATAAGCTCCGCAAACTCTTGCAAACGATTGCGCATCACCTTGTGATAGTCACGCCCACGGGCATACATCGATACCACTGCTTGAGCGGGATCCCTCAAACTGTCCCATTCATGTTCAAAGTCGATTGCGGGAGATAGGTAATTCATGGTGACGCAAATGACTCTCACTGTGCCCGGCACCAATAGACTTGGATCTGAGCGTAAGTCAGCATGCCTAGCCATATATTCCATCTGACCATGACGCCCTTTTGCGAGCCAATCATTCAGACGCTCAGCTGCAACACCTAGATGGGTATCTGTAATACGCAAGTCATCAAAACCCAATTTTCGAGACTGCTCACCCAGCCATTCACGCAGATTAGCCTGATCAACAGAGTTAGGTATTTGAGAAGAAGTCATTAGGAATACAGAATGTAGCTTAATAATTGAATAAACTAGGCAAATGGCTCAGATTTCATTTACTCAACATTGTAGGCAAGAAGCGGATACAGCTGCTTTAGCGCAAAAGCTTGCCGCCAGTCTTAGTCAGCTATTTCAATTTGATCCCGGTGCTCACCTCAATATCTCCCTAGAGGGTGATCTTGGAGCCGGCAAGACCACCTTTGCTCGCCATCTCATACAAGGCCTAGGGTATGAGAGCCGGGTGAAGAGTCCAACCTACACCTTATGTGAACCCTATCCACTCATCATCGATAGCAAGACTTTGGCGATGAACCACTTTGACCTTTATCGCGTGCGAGATCCTTTGGAATGGCAAGAGGCGGGCTTTGCAGAGCATTTTGATGAGCCTGGATTTTGTTTAGTGGAGTGGCCAGAAAAAGCTGAAGGGACGCTGCCTGCTTTTGATATTGAAATTCATCTGATGGCTGGTGCAGATGAATATGAAAGAAATATCATTTTCCAAGCAAGCTCAAGTCAAGGAATGGCTGTTCTCGATAAGATGAATATCTCATAGCAATGAGTAAGCCTCTCATGAATTCCTCCAGAAGAAAGCATCTCAAAACTTCAGCAAAGATGCTGGGCTTTATTCTCTTCTTCAGTGAAGCAGAGATTGCCTGGGGAGCCAAGATCTTGGGTGTACGCATTTGGCCTGCAGATGATTACACACGCATTACGCTTGAGTCTGATAAAGCACTCCCCATCACCCAACAACTACTTACTAATCCGGATCGTTTGGTGGTCGATGTTCAAGGTATGGAACTCAACTCCACCCTCAAAGATTTAGTAGCTAAAGTCAAACCTAATGACCCTTACGTTTCTCAAATACGAGTGGGGCAATTTCAACCAGGTATGGTCCGCTTAGTATTTGACCTAAAAGAGCCCGTTAAGCCACAACTCTTTACGCTAGAGCCGATTGCGGAATACCAATATCGTATGGTGCTAGATCTTTATCCCACTATCCCACCAGATCCACTGATGGAGCTGGTCAAGAGCAGCGCCCGTAAAGAGAGTGCTCTAGAAAAAGCCAATGAAGAAATTGACTTGATTGCGCAGTTCGCAACTAAAAAAGAAAAAGATGCTCCGAGGGCGCCAGTGGCCCAAGCCATTCCAGATGTAAAAGATTCTGCAGTAAAAACCAAACATAAGCGCCTTATCACTATTGCAATTGATGCAGGTCATGGTGGAGAGGATCCAGGCGCAATTGGTGCAATGGGTTCTAAAGAAAAGCATGTTGTCCTCTCCATTGCTAAGCGCTTACGTGACAAAATTGAGAGCGATCCCTACATGCGCCCCTTTCTCACACGAGATGGGGATTACTTTGTACCCTTGCATACCCGAGTACAAAAGGCACGCCGCGTTGAAGCTGATTTGTTTATCTCGATTCATGCAGATGCTTTTATAGAGCCTAGAGCCAAAGGCGCCTCTGTTTTTGCACTCTCACAAATGGGCGCCAGTAGTACGACGGCACGATGGATGGCCAATAAAGAAAATTCGTCGGATTTAATCGGTGGCATCAATATTAAGACGCAAGACAAGCAGGTGGCTAATCTATTACTAGATATGTCTACCACTGCCCAGATCAAAGACTCGCTTCAAGTGGGAACCTCCATCCTCAAGCAAATTAGCGGATTTGCCACGCTACACAAACCTAAAGTTGAGCAAGCCAGCTTTGCTGTTCTAAGGGCTCCAGATATTCCATCCATTTTGGTAGAGACAGCCTTCATTAGTAATCCCCAAGAAGAGGCACGCCTCAATGATGATGCTTACCAAGACCGAATTGCTGAAGCGATTATGAGGGGAATTAAGGACTATTTCTCTAAAAACCCACCCGTTGCCAGACGCGCAAACGCATAGCACTCTTGTAAGTACAAGGGCTTGAAGGCAGGCGCCTACTGACCCGGGAGTACCCATAAACTTCTTGCTATAATCTTCTTTTTACTGGGTCGGTAGCTCAGTCGGTAGAGCAGCGGACTTTTAATCCGTTGGTCGCGAGTTCGAATCTCGCCCGACCCACCAACATCAAGCCCTTACTTCTCTCGCGAGTGATAAAGCAGCAGCGGCAAGTCCGTTGCCCCTTTATCTAAAGTAAGGAGTTTTAAATGAAATTTTCATCATTAGCCCAGTTTGCACTGGGACATGCCGACACTAGACTCAAAGCCCGCATCCGATATTGGATCGAATTTATGGGCGAAAAAGATATTTCAGAAATCACTTCGGAAGATGTTGATGCTGGAATTGAGTTAATGGCCAGGCGCGGCAAACTTCGGCAACTCCCTGGCGGCATCTGGGCAAAAAGTGGCGAGCCATTAGCAGCGGGCACACTCAATCGTCATATCTCTGCTCTAGGCCATATTTATAAGCTAGGCAAGAGCCAGCGCATCATTCCCAAATCAACAATCTCGCCAACCAAAGGCGTAGAGAAAGCCAGAGAAGGTCCTGGACGCATCATTAACTTATCGAGAGATCAGATTGATCACATCATCGATGCGTCTCGCCTAATGCGCTGGAGAAAGTTCACAGCAATGATCTGCGTAGCCATGACATCTGGTGCCAGGTTAGGCAATCTCCAGACCATGACTTGGCGTGATGTTGATCTAGAGCGCGGCTCAGTTCACTTTCCAACATCAAAAAATGGCAAGCCCTACTCCGCCGCCATTAGCAGCCAGGCAGTCATAGAGCTAAAAAATATTAAGCGCGACCTGGATACCTCAGACACACTAGTCTTTGGCAATAGATCATTTAGAAAGAGCTGGGCACGCACTCTAAAGCTTGCTGGCGTGGAATATTTTGCCTTTCATGGCTGCCGCCATATCTGTGCATCAATGCTCGCTGCAAGTGGTATGCAATTGGCCGGTCTCATGGCTCAACTCAATCACTCGTCACCAAAGATGGCAATGCGCTATTCCCATCTCAATGTTGATCACCTCAGAGAGGGTGTTGCAAGAGCTTGGGGTTGATGCAAATAGTCTTTTGGAGCCTCGTCAATCAAGCGAACCTGAAAATTTAATTAAAAAAATCTAATCTACCTGAGGAGCGGACTATCCACCATTACTGGCATATTGCAACATCGAACCTAGTCCTAGGAGGCGCTTAAATGACGGTAATCATGGCCCATCTTAATCACAAAAAACTCCACAAATAGTCTTGCGCTATTTACACTTAAATACTGATACTCTTCGTGATAATCTAAACAAAGAACAGATATGAATACCCTGTTAACCACCCCCTTAAGCCCTCAAGAGAAAAAGGCGTTAGGGGACAGTAAAAGGCTGCTGGATAAAGCCCAGGCCATTGCCTTAGGTATCTGGCTCGAGGGCTACAAGGCTGGTGATATCAGCCTTGAGAGAATGGCAAAAGGTGTTTACAGAGCACTAATCACCATCAAGCTCCCCGAGGGCACAAGAAAGCATCTTCTTGGAGATATGGTTGATCAAGCACTATCAATGTCACCCCCAGTTCGGACTAGAGGAGGCGGGAAAATTCATCCAATCAGCTTGAAAAAGACTGCAGTAAGTCTTGTTGACCTAATTGCAACAAAAGAAGGGCTTTCAAAATCCAGATACTCACCGAAAATCAGTGCCTATGAAAAAGCATCCCAAATATTAAATGATTGCGGCTTTGCTGTTTCAGCGAATACCCTCATCAATTGGTATTCGGAGTTTCGTAAATAAGCCATCTATTACCTGGCAATCGATTACCCGGTAATTGGCTGTATCTACATTCAAATCTATTCTCAGTTTGTCGCCGGAAGCGGTATTAAATTGGAGAAATGAAATGAATGATGTTGAATTATCAAAACTGCGTCGTAAGGATGATTACTACCAAAATGGCGCTCCTGATTGGGTTCGCATAATCTGGGGTCGCAAGGAGTCATTTGAATGGTTCTTAAAAAATAATCGGCGTGAGCTGGTCCAAAGCCATGCAATCATCAGACTGGGTCGAGATTACTTTGTACACTCCGGTCGTTTTGATGTTGTAGCAAAAAAAATTATTGGTTGCGAGAAAACATTATGAGCTTGCCGAAGATAAGCCAAGGCAGAGATGCGCCTGCATTCCAAGAATATGCAGCATCAATGATGAGTCGAATGGAGTATCGATTGTTGAATTTAAGTCAACGAGGATTGTTGTATACCTTGCGACTTGAGTGCTGGGTAAATCAATCATTACCAAGAGATCCCAAAAAACTTGCAATAGTATTAGGACTTCCAGTTGATGAAGTAGCCACAATACTCCCTTACCTATCGAAGTTTTTTCACTTTAATGGTGAAATCTTAACCTGTATCGAACTGGAGAAATATCGCGAACATCTCCAAGAGAAAAGAAATCGACAAAGTGAAGGAGGCAAGGAGAGTCGGAGGCGTTTTAAAGAAAAACTAGCTTCTACAGCAAATAATGGAGTTAAAGTACCCTCCATCCATGATGTAAGTAACTTGCAAGTCTTAAGACAAGACAAGTCCAATTCAGGTAAGTCAAATACAGCTTATAGTAAAGGGGGTTCCCTTAAAGACTATCTAGATGATAATGATCTGCCATTTTGATTGACTTAAATAAGTCATGTACATTTAAACCTTAATTTAATCCCCGTCGAATGAAAAGAAAAAAGAGGTTAGTAAAATAAACACTTAACTACACGCATCGCGCGCGCGAAGGTATCAAAAATTTTTGTGCCAACAATGACCTAATCAAGAATTAGTAGCTATTTTACATATTGTTCAACGATTTGATTACGCATTTCCTGCTTGTAAACCTGCATAAGAACTTGCATTACAAGCACGGTGGAGAGGATAAGCACTACAGCGATTACTCTAACAATCAATCTATGGGCCACCCCTAGTGAGCTTTGAAGAACTTGTGTTCCTAATGCCCGGTCCCATGGCTGCACTTCATCACGCCTCCTCCATGAGCTGATTAATCCAAAGATCTGTAATAGCGGGAAGAATATGGTGTAGTGAAGACCCTGCCCAAGAAATCCTATTGCCCTAGTTTTTGCAGCTCCCCAGGATGGTGTCTTGCCACTCTTATCCTTGATAGTTAATCCAAAAAGCATTTTTCCTGGGGTTGCGCCATACCTGGATATCCAAAAAGCATCCCACAAGATGATGACTATACATAGGATAGCCAAACGAATAACCGCATTTAAGAAAATCCACAATGGAATTAAGCTGCCGTGTTCAGGGAATTCCGGTATGAAAATTGAGATTAACACAACAATAATTACGGCAATAGGCAAGTCAATACACCTTGCAAAAAAACGGTCCCAAAAACTTCCAGCTGGTAATATTTTTTGATCAGATTGACCAATTAAATCAGAATTATCGTTTAATAGCGACTCTTTTACAGCGTTATATGGGGTATCTGATGCAAGATCGAATGGGGCAATAGAACCACTTCCTTCATTAAAACCACTCTTCACCCAGAAGAAAACTGTCTTAGCTGCAATAGGCACAACAAGACCAGCAAATGAGATGCTGAACCATCGAGCAAAAAGCTCAATATCACTGTAGTAATCCCAGAAATAAAGAAGAGAAAAAACCGAAAAAAATAAAGCAGAAACTACGGAGAGGCGAACCCACCCAGCGTTTCTTTCATAAGAAAGAAGCTTGAGTGCTACGAAAGTAAAAAAAGGCACTGCCCAAAAAAGCAGGAGACTCTCGAGTAAATTAGGCGTGAAAAAGTGCATTTGAAAGACTTGAGCCCATGAGTACATCTCGCTTGGGGTGCAACCAGCAATACCGGCAGCTCTTTTTAATACTTCAATGCAAGAATATATGAATGGCTTGTATTTATCTCCGAGTCCATTTGCTGTTAAGAATTCTCTCTCCTCCTTATCCCTCAGGTCGCACTGCTCAACTATCGCAGCACACTGCTCAACTGGAATGCCTGCGTTTATACGAGCAATTTCTGCATTATTTTCAGAGGTTTTGATCATCGTTCCTGCTGAACTTAAGAAGAAGAAGAAAACAAAAATCGCCCCCGCCGTCCATGCAGCGAAGTTACGAATTTTTGTTTTGACTACCCAATATTGAAATTGATGAAAAAAGCGCATGAGTTGTACGGATTAATAATCGAATAATGATTCAGGATAAAGAGGGGTATCAAAAAAGCCAAGCGAGATGAATTAACTAGGTTTAATATTAATTTATATAATAGACTAGTATTTTTCTTAACTAAAAATACAACGCTTAAATTGGCTATCAAAAATAAATGAAACTACTACAGCAAGTATTTCAGGACTACTCCAATACGGTCAATATTAATAATGGCGTTGCTAGGAATATTAATTCGCCCTCACAAGTTGCCCTAAAAAGAGGAATTCCTGACTTAATGGGAGAGATCGTCCGGCAATCAAATCTTCCTATTGAGCGATATAAGTTCCAAGGGTCATATGGTAATACGGGGATGACCCATACCCCATGGGTTGCCACCTTTGACACTCGGATCACCACTTCAGCTCAGAGCGGCTTTGACATAGTTTTACTTTTTGCAAAGGATATGCAAAGCTGCGTCTTATCTCTAAATCAGGGATACAAAGCCTTTACTGAGGAGTTTAAGAAAAAAAGTTTAGCCCTAAAAAAAATTAAAGAAACTGCTGAAAAGGCTAGAGCTTATCTTGAGCCAATAGCTGGAGCGACTTATGGACCCATTGACTTAAAAGCAGAGACCGATAACTCTAAAGGATATGAATTGGGGGCGATAGCAAGTTTTGTATATCAAGTTAAAAGCCTTCCAACAGAGCAAGAATTTTCTAGGGACTTAAAAAAACTACTTTTAGCTTATGACCAGTTATTTAATTTAGCAGGGCCAAATCTGATGTCGCTTCAGGCTTTAAGTGATTCTGAATTCCAAAAAGAAGTTGAGGAAATATTAACAGTCGATGAAGCGGAATTGCTAAATGAGGTTAATGGGCCAGAATTAAAACCAAATCAACTTCCATCTGTAGTTGGGGTTAAGTACAAAAGAGATGTTAAAAAATCAAGAGGGGCCATTAAAAAGGCAAATTTTAATTGCGAGTTCAATAGTGAGCATGTAAGCTTTATTTCAAGTGTTTCTGGAAAAATGTATGTCGAAGCACATCATCTGATACCAATGTCACAGCAAGAGCTTTATGAAAATAGCTTAGATATTGTGGCTAATATTGTTGCTCTATGTCCCAATTGTCACCGATTAATTCATCATGGAGTCTTTGATAACAAAGCAATATTAATTAAGTCAATTTATGCCCAGAGGAACGAGGCACTTCTTAAAAAAGGTATCAATATCAGCTTGGCTGATATATTAAAGATTTACAAGGGGACTGTTGAAGAAACTGACTAGGAGGATCTATGTGGGTATTTACCAAACACGGTTTATTGAGTATTGTTGAGAACGCCAATGACAAAAAAACTTTATTGGTAAGGGCCAGACAGTGTCATCATATAACGGATAACTTTAAAGGCTACATGCCAAAATACCTTCCGAAATATAGCCCCGATAGGGACTATCACTGGCGGTCTGTTATCGATAAGGAAATTGTTGCTAAACGACTCACTGAAATTATTCTTGAAATCGACTACCCCAACTTTAAAAATTCAGTCGATAGTGATTTAAAAACCGTTTATGGCGAGGTATGGGGGGTTGCAATGGCTTTACAAAAAGATAAATACGCCCGCGTCACAATAGTTAATATTGATGACTTTGAGTGAAGAACTTAAGTGAAATCTATTATTTAGACTTTACTATGGATAGAAGTACCCTAATATGGATTTATGTTTCGTAATATATTTTTAGTCATGGCTATTTTTTATTTCTAGAGGAAGATATACATAATGGGCAAAAAAGAGTTACTAAAGAATAGCAAACCCATTCTGGAGGCTTTACTTCGAGATAAAAATGCCTCTCCGAAAGCGCAATCTAAATCCTACCCCCTCGGCCCTATTGAAGCGGCTATCAAAAACAATCCTGGTCTTACGCGCGAAAAGGCGGTAATGATGGCAGAGGAACTAGGGTTTTAACCCCCTACCTCACTAAAATATAAATAATGAAAGATCAAAAGCCCTCCCCCAATCAGGAGCCGGAATGGGCTGCATTTCTGGCATACGAGAAGGCAATATTAATGCTGATATTCAACGAAGATCAAACGAAGCTTGATCAATTTGAACAATTACCAGATCCAAGCCTGAAATCCTAAACATGCTGTAGTCTCAAAAAAACTGAAATCGTTATAGACCTCTAGCTCCAGCAGCATAGCCAAGTAGCAATGCGGCAAAAAATTTGGATCCAGATCGTTGTAGGACTCTTAGTGAAGTCAGTACAAAAGCTCCGGAGTTAATCAAAATTAGACGCCTTAAGTAGCTTGCAGTATGATTGTTTATCACTCAAAATGCTGTAAGGCTCTTTTAATCCGTTGGTCGCGAGTTCGAATCTCGCCCGACCCACCAGTAATACAAAAGCCCTTGAATGAAAGTTCAGGGGCTTTTTCTTTAGACCGTCATCAATCACTGCTCTCATAAGCTGCTAGCTTTGCCTTTAATTGGCGCTCCTCCTGAAACCGCTCTGTCTCATCTCGAATGATTGCCGCTATTGCAATAGCTTGTTTTTGCTCATCAAATAACATGCTTACTGAGAATGCAATTGAAATAGAACGTCCATCTTTATGGACTGCAGGGACCCTCAGTAAAGTATGTCCATACTTAGTTTGTCCAGTCTGAATTGTATGAAAGTAGCCTTTTGAGTGCCGCTCTCTAAAGCGCTCAGGCGTAATGATGCTGAGTGTTTTTCCCAGGGCTTCATCTGGAGTAAATCCAAAGATTCGCTCGGCAGATACATTCCAAAATAAAATATTTTCATCTCGGTCAGAAATAATGACTGCTTCACCCAGTTGTGACACTAGCGCCTTGAAATCTAAGTCGACTGACATATAAATAGTCTTTGCTATTAAGTTGGATCAACCCAATGTAACAGTAAACGCCACCCTAAAGTGACATAACTCAAAACTAGCCTATCAGGCAAGATAAGCCAAAGGCTTTTATGATGGGATCTTGTGTTATTAACGAGGTCAATCTCACTTGTATTTCAGTAAATATATTTTTCCTTTGTGGATGAAGCTCAGCTTATGTATCGGAGTAGCACTCAGCTGCTCCGTAATGGCGCAGCCTATGGAAAAAAATACTGTAGTTGGCTCAAAGCGTTTTACAGAAAGCTACGTACTCGGGGAATTAGTCAATCAAACATTACGGGATGCTGGCGTTCAATCCATCCATCGGCAAGGCCTAGGCAATACTGTGATTGTCATTCAAGCACTGACAACAGGTCAGATTGATGTTTACCCAGAGTACACCGGTACCATTCTCCGAGAAATTCTAAAGCGCTCAGAAACCCAAGCATCACTGAGTGAGCTCAATATTTGGCTTAAACCTAAAGGTTTAAAAGTAGCGATACCACTTGGGTTCAATAACACCTATGCACTTGCCATGAGGGCAGAGCAAGCGAAAGCCTTGGGTGTGAAGCGTATTAGTGATGTTGCAAACCTCAGCACTGAGCAGCAAGCCACTTTGCGAATCGCCCTATCTCCAGAATTTAAGACTCGGGCGGATGGTTGGTCTGCGCTGGTTAAAAATTACCGCTTAACAATGAAGCCAGGGAAAGTGCTAGAACATGGCTTAGCCTACGATGCTCTAGCGCGTGGCGATGTCGACATTGTTGACGCCTACTCTACTGATGCTGCAATTGCGCAAAAGAATCTGGTTCTATTGGAAGACGATAGGAAGGCTTTTCCACGCTACGATGCCGTCCTGTTAATGCGTTCTGATTTGGATGAGAAGTCCTTACAAAGCTTAGAAGGAAAATTAGATGAAGCTACTATGGCCAAGCTCAATGGACTAGCTGAGTCAGGCGTCAGCTTTGAAAGAGTGGCAAATATATTTTTAAACACCATTGCAAATGATCAACAGAGTCCTACCCAACTCTCCCGGTTTTTTAAGCTACTCTTTGGTCCAGATTTTTTTACCGCCCTGCGTGATCATGTTCTGTTGGTAGCGATCTCCTCAACAATGGCTCTCCTAGTCGGCATTCCTCTGGGCATTCTGGCATGTCGACGACCCCGATATGCGGCTTGGATTTTAGGGGCTACTGGTATTTTGCAAACCATACCTTCACTTGCACTCCTCACGATATTGATTGCTCTACTAGATCAAATAGGTGCTGTGCCAGCAGTGTTAGCTTTATTTCTCTATGGCCTACTGCCTATTGTGAATGCAACCCACATTAGCTTGGTGGAGGTTCCATCCAATCTCAAAGAAGCAGCGCTGGCTCTTGGTTGCAATGAGTGGCAGTTACTATTATCAATCGAGCTTCCGTTTGCTCGACCCGTCATCATGACGGGTTTGGCATCGGCAACCGTGATTGGAGTTGGTACCTGCACCCTAGCAGCGCTAGTAGGTGCCGGCGGATTTGGTGATCGCATAGTAGCTGGGCTGGCCGTAAACGACCACGCGTTGATGCTTGCTGGAGCCATCCCAGCCGCTATGCTGGCTCTGCTAGCTCAAATGATTTTGACGCCAAAACACAAATCAAAAAATATCTAGTATTTGATTTACTTCGGCCTTATTTGAGCCTTGTTTCAGACTTCTTTCGGAGGTCTATGCATTGCGCAAATCTTATTACCAGCGGGATCTCTTAACCACGCTATATAAATAGTTCCAGCGACACCATCGCGGTAGCCAGGATCGCCCTCACACAATGTCCCGCCATGCGCAATACCAATTGCATGAAAGGCATCTACATCAGCTATGGATTTAGCAGCAAAGCCAATCGTTCCACCATTAGCATGAGTAGCTTCCTTGCCATCAATAGGCTTAGTGATGGCAAAAACGCCACCAGGGCCACGATAATAATATCTATCATTACCGAAGCTGCCAGGCTTAACTCCCAATGCCCCTAGGGCAGCATCATAAAAATCTCTAGAGACTTCTAAATCGTTTGCACCCAACATAATGTGACTGAACATAGTTTTCCTTATTTAAATACATGTACTAAAAATGACTGCAGCTAAACAGGTCCGACAGGTATTAGCGCAAATTGGCTTTTATGAGACTCATGACATCATCATAAAATTGCTGCAACCTTCTTTTAATCAGAAATAAAGAGTGCATAGAGCTTATCTTTGACGAATCTAAAAAGTACCGTTTGTGATGTTCTGTACTGCAATGACTGACCTATACAGCGATAATACGCACTAGTTTGATATTTGCAGTATTTTGTTAAAACCCCTACATTTGGATACTGAAGTGAGCTGCTGACCACCTCCTGAAGACTAGCCTAAAAATACTGTATGTCCGAATCCTCAAGCAACGATTACCTTCTATATGCTCCGCACCCACCTGCGTCGACCTTGGCTCTGTGGTTAGAGGAAAGCAACCGCATCACCCGTCAAATTCTGAGCAATATTTCGATAGCAGATCAGGTGGTTCCTCAGATCAATATCCTCAATCCCCCGCTTTGGGAATTAGGTCATTTAACTTGGTTTCATGAATTCTGGGTTCATCGCGATGGCCAAGAGAGTAAGCCATCATCCATGCAGAATGCAGATTACTTATTTAACTCTTCAGAGATGGCACATCAAGATCGTTGGTCCACGCCAATGCCATCCTTAGATAACTTACTGGAATACAACCACAGCGTCATTGAAAGTACTCAAGAGTTACTGCGCGCACCAATCGACAATAAAGCTGCTTACTTTATCCAGCTAGCGATCTTGCATCAGGATATGCACAATGAGGCGTTTGCCTATATGTGGCAGACCATGGGACGCTCTATACCTTTTACCCCATTTACTGAAGAGAGCAAGCTTGAGACCAATACGCAAACTTGGATTCATTTTCCAAAATCAACGATACAAGCTGGTTCCGAACAGGGCTCCGGCTTTATTTTTGACAATCAAAAGTGGGCATATTCTATTGACCTACCCGCATTTGATATTGCGAGTTCACCCGTCACCAATGGCGACTATCTAAGTTTCCTAGAATCACCAAGTAATCTTGCCCAGTCCACGCCTGTAGCACCACCCTCTCACTGGAAAAAGGATGGAGCTATTTGGTTGGAGCGAATTTTTAATCAATGGCTACCTTTAAATTGCGCAGCGGCTGTTCGTCACATTAGCTATTTAGATGCTCAGCGTTTTTGTGAGCACCATCAAGTACGCCTACCTAACGAACATGAGCTTGGCCTATTAATGTCGCAAAAACAGGGGGCTTGGCAATCATCTAATTTATGGGAATGGACTAGCAGCACTTTTGCACCCTTCCCAGGTTTTAGCTCCGATCCCTATATCGACTACTCACAGCCCTGGTTTGATGGCAGCCATCAGGTGCTTAAGGGTGGCAGCTCGTTTACCCCTGATCGCTTGAGAAGAGTGGCATTTCGTAACTTTTATCAAGGTCAGAGAAGTGATCATTTTTGCGGCTTTCGTACGTGTTTACTCTAAGTTGAGTAAGCTCATGATGTTTCGGTAATCCCTACCTTTAATTTATATTTTGAATTTTTATGACTACACCTTATAACGGCCGCCTTACTTCTTTATCTCATGGTGGAGGCTGTGGCTGCAAGATTGCACCCGGCGTCTTGAGTGACATCCTCAAGGCCTCACCAATGCGCAATCTGCCTGCTGCTTTGTTAGCGGGTTCTGATAACAACGAAGATGCTGCTGTTTATCAGATTAATGAAAATCAGGCGATTGTTGCTACGACGGATTTCTTTATGCCAATCGTAGATGATCCATTTGAGTTTGGCCGCATTGCTGCCACCAATGCAATTTCTGACATTTACGCAATGGGTGCTCAGCCCCTGTTTGCACTAGCCCTGCTGGGCATGCCAATTCAAGTATTACCTTTAGAAGTGATCCAGCAAGTGACTGCTGGTGGCGAATCCGTCTGTAATGATGCGGGCATCATGATTGCTGGTGGTCACTCTATTGATACGGTAGAGCCAATTTATGGCCTTGTCGCGATTGGTGTAGTCGACCCAAAAAAGTTGAAACGTAACAGCGGTGCTCAAGCAGGCGATAGCATCATCCTCAGTAAGCCCTTGGGTGTAGGCATTCTTTCTGCAGCACTCAAGAAAGAAGTTCTCTCTGATACGGGCTACAAAGAGATGATTGCCCTCACCACAAAACTGAACAAGCCAGGTGTGGCACTCTCTCAGCTAAATGGTGTACATGCTTTAACCGATGTCACGGGCTTTGGCCTTGCAGGGCATTTGCTAGAGATGGCACGAGGCTCCAATTTAATGGCCAAGATCGACTGGGATGCTATTCCAGTGGTGCAGGAAGCAATTGAACACGTCAAAGCAGATATCTTTACCGGCGCATCTACGCGCAATTGGGCTGGCTACGGTAAAGAAATTCAGCTCGCGAGCAACCTAGAGCTATGGCAACAAAATGTGCTTACCGATCCACAAACCAGCGGTGGTTTACTGATTGCTTGCGCACCAGAGCAAGAGGCTGAAGTCTTATCAATTCTGAATGCAGGCGGCTTTGCTAGTGCTCAAAAAATCGGTCAGTTCGCAGCGGGTACGGGCTTGTCTGTCGCCTAAAGAATTGAACCAATGAAAAATACTTTGACTGAAGAGTTGCTGGTCAGCCTTAGCGCTGATAAGCCATCGATATCGCCAAAGTTTTTTTATGATGATGTCGGATCACACCTTTTCGATGTAATTACACTACTCGATGAATACTATCCAACTCGCACAGAGAAATGGATTATGGATGCCTATCGGCGTGAGATTGCTGATGCTGTAGCTCATTGCGACGTTTTGGTAGATCTAGGTGCCGGTAATTGCGCCAAAGGAAGTCAACTTTTCACTAGTATTAAGCCAAAACAATATAGAGCGCTCGACATTTCAAAAGAATATTTAGAGGCCGCCGTTGCTGATCTACGAAAGCAGTTCCCCCAAATTGAGATGTCAGCTCATGCCGTCGATCTGAGCTTGCCACTAAGCTTTCCTGAACTTCAAGCACTTCGGAAAGTATTTTTCTACCCAGGTTCCTCAATCGGCAACTTTGATCCCGAAATAGCAGATCAGTTTTTTACGAATCTTGCTCAGGAGTGCTACGGGAATGGCGGACTTTTAATTGGAGTCGATCTCGTTAAAGATACACAAACCCTAAACCTGGCCTACAACGACCCTTTGGGAGTCACTGCCGCATTTAATTTGAATGCCCTGCTAAACGTCAATCGACTGATTGGCAGCAACTTCAAACTTCAGGATTGGGAGCACTATGCTTTTTATAACGCCTCTCAGTCCCGTATTGAGATGCATCTGCGAGCACGATCTGATGTGCAGGTGACTCTGCCGGGCAATGGAAGTCAAGATCATATTATCTCCTTTAGTACAGGCGATTTAATTCATACTGAAAATAGCTACAAATACACCCAGGAACATTTTGTAGAAAAGCTTAGTAGCGCTGGATTCACTGAGATCCAATGCTGGACTGATCCAAATAAGCGCTTCTTAGTTTGCTTTGCAAACGTCTAATCAATACTTTTCTTAATCCTTAAGTAGCTGAGTCGTCAGCTCTTGAATGGATTGCATCTCTCGATCGGGACTCACCAAATCTTTTAGAGTATCAATCTGTTTTTTTAGTGCAGAGTAAAAATCAGGCATGGTTTCAGCACGAGATAGCAGGCTTGCAAGTTCAACCTCATTCCCTACTGGATAGTAGCCCAGATAGTCATCTCCAAGTAGCCCTCGATTCCCCGGAATATCCGAAGCGATCACTGGCACCCCTAGTGCTATTGCCTCTGAAACCACATGAGCACCGCCCTCCATTCGACTAGAAATTACCATTAGGCGACTCTGAGAGAGCGCCTTTAATGTATCTACATGACTGAGCTCACCAATCCATTGGTAACGCTCTAGAGTTTCGCTATATTCCTCGGCAGTAAGCTCCATTTGCTGATTCATCGCCATTCCTAAATGCAAGACCTTGATCTTTGAATCTAATGGCATCAAGGGAAGGCAACGAGTGATACAAAAAGGATCTTTCTCCTCCCTCAGGTGGCCAATAATGATTACTGGGAAATCCGTACTCGTCACTGTATTAGAGGCATCAACCTGAACCGATTGATAAATTACTCGGGCTTTATGTCGCAGATGCGCTGGAATTGAATCTAAGGCTGAGGACTGAAGGACAATCAATTGATCTGCTATCTCCATTGAGCGAACTACCTCATCATGGACTGCCATATCTCGATATAAATCAGTGCCCGTCAAAACCAAAATAATTGACCGATCGGGGTGATGCTCATGAAACGCCATGATGGATGCATGACTACGATAGGCATGCAGTGCTATGAGCATGCTGGCACCTTCACCTGACCAAAATTCAGTCACTACAACCGCATAGCCGAGTTTCTCTAAGAAATTCTGCCAGCGTAATGCAGTGATCCGATTTCCGTGCAAACTACCTTGTGGTGCCGGCGTTACGATTTCAATATGGGATTTGATGTTGAACCTATCAAAAAGTACAGTTTTTTATATTTCTAATGGTAATGGAGATTTACTATGCCAGTTAAGATACCCCGCGGAAATCCCTACCGATTTAATTACCTGTAGATACACTATAGTTAAACATATTCCGCCATACCTCTAACTTGCACTAGGACATAGATGACTCTTACTGAACTTCGCTATATCGTCGCAGTTGCACGTGAACGCCATTTTGGAAGAGCGGCAGATGCCTGCTTTGTATCTCAGCCTACCCTATCAGTAGCCATCAGAAAACTAGAGGAGGAGCTGAATACGCAAATCTTTGAGCGTACCAATACTGAGGTTGCAATGACTAGCCTAGGCTCACTGATTGTGGATCAGGCTCAAAGAGTGCTTGAAGAAGCTAATTCCTTAAAGCACTTAGCAAAGCATGGTCAAGATCCTTTATCTGGCCCACTCAGGCTGGGTGCGATCTACACCATTGCACCCTACCTACTACCCAGCTTAGTGCGGGTTGCACGAGAGCGCTTGCCTCATGCCCCTTTATTTTTAGAAGAAAACTTCACCGTTCGCCTACTTGAAGTCCTACGTCAAGGCACCTTAGATTGCATAGTGATTGCAGATCCTTTTGCCAGCACGGGGCTCAATCAAATTGATTTGTATGACGAACCTTTTTTAGTAGCAGTGCCTAAAGGTCACCCTTGGGAAAATAGAACATCAATTCCGCATCGAGAGCTTAAAGAGCAAAATACTTTGCTATTAGGTACTGGGCACTGTTTTAGAGACCATGTGCTTGGTGTTTGCCCAGAATTGAATCGCTTGGGCTCCGGAACAACGATTGGGGAGCAGCGAAGTTTTGAGGGCTCGTCCCTGGAAACTATTCGACAGATGGTAGCCAGTGGCATCGGCATTTCAGTACTGCCTAGAACGTCCGCCTCTGATAATGTAACTGCTGATCAGCTCATTCGGTATATCCCATTCGAGGACCCTATTCCTACCAGACGTGTTTGCCTCGTCTGGCGGAAAAACTTTCCACGCACTGCTGCAATGAATGAATTAGCCGAAGTAATTCGTCAATGCGCCTTACCTGGCGTTCAATATCTTTAAGATCAACTTGCTTTAACTCAAATCAGAAATGAGCGAAGCTAATGTTTCTGAAGGGAGGGTTTGTACATGCATCGGGTAGCCCTTGTGATCACAGCCAACCATCATCTGAGCGCCAGCCTTTAGTGCCATCTTCATATCCGCTGTGAGATCAAAGCGCATGAAATGCACTGCAGAAGTTTTCTCGGCAGTAGAGCGCTCCAAGTCTTCGTCAGCAATTGCATAGACACGTGGCTGACCTTCGATCTCGATAAAAATCTTGTGCTCTATACCCACTAACTTCGCAAGCGCAACTTTACGATCCGCTTCATTGGGATACTCAATCATCATCGTGGCTTTGAAATCTGAACCACTAGGCACCAAGGGGTTGTAGGCATTTAACTCATCTTCGATGCCAGCCTCTTCAAATGTTTTTTCTACACGCAGCATCTCTTGAATTTGATAGCGCATTAAAAACTCATTTTCAAAAATTAGCGTTACGTGATCTCCCAGATGAACAGTACGAAGGCGACGTTCTTTAATCGCCTTTTCACGAAAAATGGGACGTTCTTTATGGTAAGTCTCAAGACTTAAAAGACTATCGCGTGTAATGATTCCCATACTGCTATCTTCCTTTATTTATATAAATTAAAGACCGTATGCTTTTGCAAGCAAGGTCAATGGGTGAGCCATCTCGGACTTAGGTAAACCCAACTCCTCCATGCCCTGCTCAATATGATGACCCGCTAGCTGACAGTCAGAGCTAATGTAGTTTGGCTCTTCCTCAGCCATTCTTCTAAATACAGGCTTACCAATTTTCATTGCCGTTTCGTGAAACTCTTTCTTCACACCCCAGGTACCGGAATGTCCTGAGCAACGCTCGACAACATTCACTTCAGTACCAGGTACCAGCTTCAGAGTTTCCGCAGTCTTTTGACCTACGTTTTGAACCCGTGAATGGCAAGCCATGTGATAACTCACATTCCCGAGCTCTTTACTGAAATCTTTCTTCAAGAGGCTATCCGAATTTCGCGCCATAAAGTATTCAAAGGGATCCCACATTGCCTCTTTCACCAATTGCGTATCAGCACAATCAGGGAACATGAGTGGCAACTCTTGCTTAAACATCAAAGTACATGATGGGATTGGCGTCAAGATGGCATAACCTTCACGCGCCAACTTAGCCAACTTCGGAATATTTTTTTCCTTATTCTGCGCAACAGACTCTAAGTCACCCAACTCGAGCTTAGGCATGCCACAACAAGCTTCTTTATCAACAAGCTCATACGGAATAGCATTGTGTTTCAGAATCTTGATGAGATCTTGCCCGATACCTGGCTCGTTGTAATTGATATAGCAGGTGGCATAGATAGCAACTTTTCCAGGTGTCTTGACACCATCCACCACCGGCAGATTTTCAGATTTCTCAGCTAGCTGCGGGAATGTCTTAGGAGCATATTCAGGGATCCAAGCATTCTTATCTACTCCCAAGGCGCCTTCCATCACCAAACGTGCAAGCCCAGTGCTATTTACAGCATTGACTGCTTGCGTAACGATTGGAATGCCAGCAAAGTGGCCAAGCTTATCTGTAGAGGAGAGTAATTTATCGCGGAAGGTGGTTTTGTCGTCCTTGAAATTCACTGCCTTTGCACGAAGCATTAAGTGAGGAAAATCAATATTCCAAGGGTGTGGAGGAACATAAGGACATTTGGTCATATAGCAAACATCGCACAGGTAGCATTGGTCAACTACCTTTTGGTAATCGGCCTTATCAACCTGCTCCATCTCCAAATCTTCAGTGGCATCCACCAAATCAAAAAGGGCTGGGAATGACCCACAAAGACTGACACAGCGACGGCAACCGTGACAAAGATCGAAGACACGCTCCATCTCAGCTTCTAGATCGGCTTTATCGTAAAACTTGGGGTTTTGCCAATCCAAAGGATGTCTGGTTGGGGCTTCTAAACTACCTTCGCGAGTTGTCATGTATATCCTCTACTATTTAAACGTATGCAATGCATTAATTTTGTAGGGCTAAGTTTAGAGCTCAGCCAGTCGATAGTGAAATTGTATTAATTAACAATCTTCATAGAAAATACCTAAATAGTTTGATCAACCCCCACTTAGATACCCTCTAAATTGATCAATAATAGGTAGTGAACACTAACTTTTATTCAACTCCATCCCCCAGTCAACGCATTGGATAGCAAAAAACCTCAAAAAAATAGCTCTATATAGCGTTATATTTTATTAATTGATATTTGCTTATCAGTTGTTTTTAGCTATCAAGTCAATACAAAAATATGATTATTCAAATCCACAGATTTGTTCATAATCATCGGCAGGTGAACCTTATAGAGCTAGTAACTTAGCGAATCACCCAATTTCAACTAACCGTTTTTAGGAGTCAATCATGGCTAAAACTGTAAAAGGTACAAAGACTGAGCAGTCTTTGAAAGAAGCATTTGCTGGAGAATCACAAGCAAACCGTCGTTATTTGTATTTCGCGAACCAAGCTGATATCGCTGGTGCAAATGATGTTGCAGCAGTTTTCCGCTCAACAGCTGAAGGCGAAACAGGTCATGCCCATGGTCACATGGAATACTTGATCGAAGGCGGCGCAGGCGAGCCAGGTACTGGTATGCCAGCTAAGACAGTTGCTGAAGCATTGCAAGCAGCTATCGCCGGCGAAACACATGAGTACACAGATATGTACCCAGGCATGGCTAAGACAGCACGCGACGAAGGCTTTGACGAAATCGCCGACTGGTTTGAAACATTAGCTAAGGCTGAGCGTAGCCACGCTAATAAGTTCACTAAGACTTTAGAAGCCCATTTGGCAAACGCTTAATTAGCTAAGTCATTTAATTTGAGAGCCCTCGAATGAAAATTCGGGGGCTTTTTTTCAGGCTTAATCAATCCAGGCTGGATGCTTGTGCATTACCGAATTAAACAATTCGGATTCAATCAGTTCACCAAGCCAATTCTGAATATTGGGGAGCGGCAACCCCTCAAAGCTTTTTTGATCAGACATTGAAAATTGCCGAATAAACGGAAAGATAGCTACGTCTACCCAGGATAGCTTATTACCCATTAGATAAGTATTTAATTTCAGCGCGGCCTCCATTGGCCTGAGCATCAACTCTATTGCGGCATTCAAAATCGCTTCTCGATTGAGATGGGGATATCTCTCGGGATATTTATATTGATCTAAAAGAGTTTTAAATGGGCCATCATTTTTCTCGAGCCACTCTATCGAGATGATTTGATCAACATTCAACCAACCATCTGGATCAAAAATATCTAAGGCCCAGCGCATGATATCCAGACTCTGATCCAAAACCAGCTCATCAACACACAAAACTGGAACAGTTCCTTTGGGGGATACCCGCAACATCGATAGCGGTTTGTCACGCAAAACAATCTCTCGGTGCTCATATTCAATACCGGCGTATTTCAAAGTCATACGAGCCCTCATTGCATAAGGGCATCTGCGGTAAGAATACAAAATTGGTCTCATCGCGTGATTATCAAGCCAGCGCTCAATTTATTGATCTAAAAAAACGATCATTTATATCATTATTATTCGTTATACAAATATAGCATTCCGCTTCAGAATGACTCCTGTTGTGCATTAACTCATTTATTTTTAACAGGAAAACCCCATGTCATTAATCAATACACCAGTAATTCCATTCAAAACCCAAGCCTTCCATAACGGTAAGTTTGTCACTGTTTCCGATGAGTCCCTCAAAGGTAAGTGGTCAGTATTCATTTTTATGCCAGCAGCATTCACATTCAACTGCCCAACAGAAATTGAAGATGCAGCTGATAACTATATTGAATTCCAGAAGATGGGTGCAGAGGTTTATATCGTTACTACCGATACTCATTTCTCACACAAAGTATGGCATGAGACTTCACCTGCAGTAGGTAAGGCAAAGTTCCCATTGGTTGGTGATCCAACACATACCTTGACACGTGGTTTTGATGTGCATATTGATGAAGAAGGTCTTGCATTGCGCGGTACATTCATCATCAATCCAGAAGGTGTTATCAAGACCGCTGAAGTACATTCCAATGAGATCGCTCGCGATATCTCTGAGACATTGCGCAAGCTCAAGGCTGCTCAATACACAGCCGCTCACCCAGGCGAAGTATGTCCAGCCAAGTGGAAAGAAGGCGCAGCAACATTGACTCCATCTTTGGACCTTGTAGGCAAGATCTAAGAATCAAAGTCCGAAGTAATCAGCAATCAATCGACTCTCTTCGGAGAGTCTATTGGGCAGGATGAGAATCTAAAGCCCTGCCCAATAGACTCATCAAGATTTAATACTAAGGAATACGCATGTTAGATACCAATATCAAAACCCAACTTAAAGCCTATTTTGAAAAAATAGAAAGCCCGATTATTTTAGAAGCCACTTTGGATGACAGCACTCACTCAGCCCAAATGCTAGAGCTATTAAATGAAGTGGCCGAGCAATCCATCAAAATCACAGTAAAGACCTCAGGTAGCAGTAAAAATATTCCTAGCTTTACCGTAGGCAAGGTGGATGAAGTTGCTCGTATTGCATTCTCTGGCCTACCTATGGGTCATGAAATGACTTCTTTCATTTTGGCTATTTTGCAAGCCAGTGGCTACCCACCAAAGGTCGAGCAAGATGTGATCGAGAGCATCAAACGCTTGGAAGGTAAAAAGCGCTTTCAGACATTCATCTCTTTGTCATGCCATAACTGCCCAGATGTTGTTCAGGCCCTAAATCTCATGGCTGCTCTTAATCCCGATATCGAACATGAAATGATTGACGGCGCCCTCTTTCAGGGTTTAGTAGATCAATACCAAATCATGGCTGTACCTACCGTGATTCTGAATGGCGAAGTCTTTGGTCAGGGTCGCATGAGCGTTGAAGAAATTGCTGCCAAATTGGATACCAATACCTCAGCACGTGATGCAGAAAAATTAAGTGCTAAAGCCGCTTACGACTCTCTGATTATCGGTGGTGGTCCAGCAGGTGCTTCAGCTGCAATTTATTCTGCCCGCAAAGGAATCAGGACTGGTGTTGTAGCCCAACGCTTTGGTGGGCAGGTAGCCGATACCGTAGGGATTGAAAACTTCATCTCCGTTAAAGAAACTGAGGGCCCTAAATTAGTGATGGCGCTTGAGCAACACGTCAAAGAGTACGAAGTCGATGTCATGAATCTGCAGACTGCTAAGGGCTTGAGTAAGACTGGTGATGAAATCACGATCACCTTAGAAAATGGAGCTGTACTGAAGAGTAAGACAGTCATTCTGAGTATGGGTGCACGCTGGCGCGAAATGAATGTGCCGGGTGAGCAAGAGTACCGCGGTAAAGGCGTCGCTTACTGCCCACACTGTGATGGTCCGCTCTATAAAGGCAAACGCGTAGCAGTGATTGGGGGAGGTAACTCTGGAGTTGAGGCTGCAATTGATTTGGCGGGTATTGTGAGCCATGTCACCTTAGTTGAGTTTGATACCAAGTTACGTGCGGATGCCGTACTACAGAAAAAAATGCACAGTATGCCCAACGTGACGGTAATCACTAATGCCTTAAGTAAGGAAGTGTTGGGTGCCGATGGTAAGGTAACTACTTTGCGCTATGAAGACCGAGCTAACAATCAGATGCATGATGTGGCACTAGAAGGTATATTTGTTCAGATCGGTTTGCTACCAAATACTGATTGGCTTAAAGGAGTAATTGACCTCTCCCCTAGAGGTGAAGTAATCATCGATCAAAAAGGTGAGACTTCTATGCCTGGTGTATTTGCTGCTGGAGACTGCACCACAGTCCCCTATAAACAAATTATCATCGCCATGGGTGAAGGGGCAAAGGCTTCACTTTCAGCATTTGATTATTTAATTCGCTCATAAACAGTGAGCTCGCCCAGACCTGCATCAGATCTGGGCGATTCTGAACGCAAATCATCTAACCCTCAGCAGCTACCTGTGCCTCAGCAAGCTTCATTTCTAAAGCGAGGCGCTTAAAAGCTGCTTGATCTGGATATTGTTTTGCCAAATAATAAATGAGCTCTCGATCAGTTTTGCCAAACTGATGATCCTTCAGCATCATTCTTAATGCCCAAATTAATTGCAAGGAAGCGCGCTCATCCAACAAAATGCTCGCCTTATCTTCTGCACTCTCATCTAAATCTTGCAGATTAATTTCTTTAGCAAAGGACAATAGCTTTTGCGGCATATCCCACTTGACAACATTGTGCGCCCAATACAAAAATCGTTTTAAATCAACCCGCATGTTTTGAGCGGAAAAATTTTGCATCCAGGCATGCTCAATCAGTAAATCTAGCTTAAGCTTGAAATCAGAGAAGAGACCTTCAAAATTTTCCCGATCGAAATGGAGCTCTCCAGCGGAATCTCTTCTTGGAAATTTAATTTGGCGAGGGTTTAATCCAAGCACTAAAGCAGCTGCTTGCCATGTATAAACATATTGCTTAGCGATCCAATGATCCCAATCCAATTCAGTCATAAATTTCACTTCATTTGATATCAATAAGGTCATAGCTTACTACGCCTAAGATGTTAAATATTGATAAGCGGTGAGGGAGCCTAGATAGGCTCCAAGGAGTCCTGCTCAATCATATCCGGGGATGGGCTCTAAAGGCCCTAAATAAAGCCCGAAATAATCGTCAAGATCTCAACATAAAGTTATAAGTAACTTTTTTAATGGACTTAGTTATTTGAAGCTCTAGATGCATCAGAAGCCTCAGAGGCATATTTTTCAGCGATAAGGGAAAAATGTTTTTTGGCGTCAGAGTCCATCGCAACATCCTCAAATTTATGGGGGCCTGATGTTGGCTTAGCCTCATAGGTAAAAAGGCATAAACCAGCTACTATGACTAATAAGGCAAAGCTAACTGGGACGATATATGTCCTCAAGGGCTTTTCCAGCTCAGAGTATCTTCAGAATATTGGCCTGAAGTGGATGAATCACATTGGGCAATATTTCTGTGGGGTTGAATGATCTTGCAATCCGCTCCTGCCAAAGCAAGCGATCCCTAACCAAGTCATCGATTTCTAATTTAATAAATGTTGCTGAGACTGCTGATAAATCACTCTTCGCTTGGAACTGGTTCATGACCTTATCTCCTTATAAAAGCGTTGACTTGTTAGTACTATCCTAGACGCTCTCGCAAGCAAAATAAAGTGATTTTCACAAGGCAAAGTGATTTTCTCGCCTAATGAAATCCTTTTATAAGTAATTGATTTATATCTATTTTATTGACGGGAATAAAGCCGATTGTTATCCCCGCATTAATCTCCAAGCAGATAAATGATTAACTTCATTAGCCTATCGAAAATTTCTCAAAAATAGATAAAGTAAGCATTAGAACTTGTTGATAAATATGGGAATTTATCGTTTTGGGTATTTCAATATAAATAAAAGTAGTGCAAGGAGGCTTACTTATACCCAAATAGTCTGCGTGTAAACGTACATCAAAATCACGGATCTACCTCTTAGACATTAATCATTTCCCAGCTACCTTTTAATTTCACATGAAAGGCATCGGTATAGCGATAAAACTCAATTTCATTAAAGCGTCCATCGGCATTCAAAAGATGGTTAAATAAAGCAGAGATGTTCCACGGCTCCCAATCAAAGCCAGGTTTTTCGGCCCATACCTTGGTACCCTTTTCTTGCTTAACAAACTGACTCATGAAGCCAATCATCGTGGCAACATCTTCGCCATAGGTCACGACTGCGCGCAAATATTTAGGCTCATCTAAAAACTTCATTTGTATAACTAGATAGGGCAAAGCAAAGGCTAAGCATTTGTGTCTTCGCGAGTTGCGAAAATAAACCTGCTTGGTAACTGACCATGGCTGATCTGAGTGATTTAAAGAAAAATCAAAAACCCAAGAAGTATTATAAAAAAAGATGCATTGACGACCAGCTATTTCATTAATGACTTTTTGTAGAGGCGTAGTCTCGCGTAATAATCGTAAGTGCTCTATAGGATGAAGCTTGTCTTCTTTTTTAGATGCTGGATTATCAATATCACTCACTCTTGCCTCTTAAATTGCTCAAAGATGAATGGCGATTTATCACCTACGTCTCTACCAACACGATAGACATAATTCTGATCGTAAATAAAGAAATATTTTCGTAGAAATGGATCGGCCAATACAATCTTTTTAAAATTACCTTGGCCAAGGTTATTCACCAGGACTACAATCTTCTGAGAATCGATTGTAGGGGTTTCAAGCAAAGCTTGCTGAGCCTGCATTCTTGCTAATAACTCAGCCTTATTGGTTGACCCCTCATAAAAAGCTGGGCAGCACTTTACAACGCCCTTTGGACGAACTCCAACCCATAAAAACTCATCGTTGCCATACTTCACTGCAGTAGAAGTAATCGACAGCTTTTGAGTACTGCCCTCTGATGCCCATACCCCAAGCCAGCGCTCATTGATAGCAACAGTTTGAGCAGTAAGTTCGGCAGGAACTGCATCACTACTAGGCGCTTCTGCACTAGCGTTAGGGTTACTAGAATTGGCCTCTACAGGACTCTGAACTTCTGGGGCTTTAGAAAACTCAACAATCTCAGTACTAACTATATTTTGAGAAAGGGCGTAAAACATACCACCTAGAATAATTAAATACAGCAAGGAACCTATCATCATGGGGATGGGCAATGGATTTCTAGATTCTTGCCCGACCGTGAGTGAAGCATTCTCAGGTGATTCGGTGTTAGCAACCTTTGCTAATTCAGAACTAGTTTCAAGGAAACTATCCTTTAAGGAATCCAGGGTAGGAGCTTTATAGCTAGGGTATTGTGGTGGACACTCTAGTGCATGCGCATAAGATAAAGCCTCCTCCAAACTTACAAAGACTGTATCGCGGCATACCAGTTGATTTAAGACCACATTTCTTTCTATCTTGTACTTATTAACCAAATACAAGCGGTATGCACTGGATTGCAAATCTTTGGGTCCAGATAATCTTGCGCTACTTTTCTGGGGCATTGGAAAACAAATCCCCGCAACTAAAAAAGCGAGGCCCACCAGTAATTTAAATTGCACTGGATTTTGTATTTGACTCAGGAAAAATTGCAGCAATCCTTCGCCATCCAATCCAATAACTTGACTTTGGGCTGCAGAGAATAACAAGGTAAGACCGCACAAAGCTGCAATCACCTTCATAGTAATTTGCAAGTAGCGAGAATATATTGGATTGTCGGACACTAAAATTCCTTAATAAATGCAAAGAGAATAAATATTGGACTCAAGGACTCCAAAAAATTTCTACCAGCTAATCTATTTGGTTACTCGCTGTATGATCAAACGAATACCATTATGCCCAAGCCGAAAGCTCTAAAGCAAAGCTAGGATATACGCTTAGGAGGAGTGGTGTCCGCAGCCTGCTGTTGGCCAGACTCTTCCTTTGGGCTAGCCGAGGAATCTGGCTCCTTAGCAGTCTGTTTTGGAG
Organism: Polynucleobacter sp. MG-Unter2-18; assembly: GCF_018687675.1. Classification (NCBI taxonomy): domain Bacteria; kingdom Pseudomonadati; phylum Pseudomonadota; class Betaproteobacteria; order Burkholderiales; family Burkholderiaceae; genus Polynucleobacter; species Polynucleobacter sp. MG-Unter2-18. The sequence continues at coordinate 463,447 of NZ_CP061302.1, read as the reverse complement.
CCTCTACTACCTCTTCCATTCTGACAAAAGTATCTGTTGTGCCAAAGTTATCGACCCAGTGGAAGACTTCCAAAAACTGTTCTTTGGGCATAAAACGCAAAGCAGAGTCATCATAATTTTTATACTCAACATAGCTCACGCCTAACTCATTGGGAGTATAGAGTCGCTTTACGGCAACTCGACGCCCATGCTCATCTTCAAATACATCGTTTCTGTAGGGATCTTTCATGTCTGTCATGAGTTCAATTACCACCCCTCCTCAAGAAAGAGGGCACCAAGCTTCCCTTTTTCGAGCGATATTCTGTTGAGCCTTCATTTTTTAGTTCCGGCACAGGTAGAGTGTTTGCAATACCGCCGTAAAAATTGAGGCCACGTGCTCTTTCACGATAATCATCTAGGACGCTCACTTTTTTCACGATCGCACGATTTAAAGAGTTGCCACTGATCGAAATTGATTTTCTAACAATGTTGCGTTCAATGATTTTTTTAGAAATATACTTTCCAAAAGAAGAAAAATTCGCTGCAATTCTTTGATCAGGGCAGACACATAAAAAATCCTCATACACATAACTGTCAATTTCTGGTGTTCGATAGACAGGCGGCGTGATGTGACAATTCATGAGAAAGTCTAAATTAGTAAAAGTTGCATGAGAAGAGTAGCCCTCTTCCACTTTACTAGGAACGACCAAGATAAATTGTTTGTTTACTGCCAGACGAGACATGCACTGTTGCGCATATTTCAGAATGAAAATTTCAGTACTTGCCATTTCAAATTTAGAATTCGAGCTGGGCACTAAAACCATATCAAAATCTAAGATGAATTGTTCAGACATAGCCGGCGTCCAAGTGAGATCACAAATACAGACCTCAACTCCAGATGAATACTTGCGAACACCCGAGCGAGCGCTTAGAAGAGCCGCCCCACTACTTTCATAATTGACGTCAAGGCAATGGACTTGGACGCCAATATCCGGCGCTTTCTTAGCCCAGCGAGAGGATGATGCCTGAGGATCCATATCAATCAAAGACACTTTGATATTTTCTTGTATCGCAAGGTAGGCTGCTAGATTAACGGCAATCGTGCTCTTACCAACACCACCCTTTTGGTTGGTCACTAGAATTTTGATTGTGCCATTGGTATACATGTTAATTACTCTTTTTTTGCCAACAATGCTAGGTTCCTAATTATCATCATCGTTGATAATTTTAGAAAGGAGTCCACTCAAACGGGCGCCTTGTTCGATACCAATTTGAGCATAAATGATATCTCCATGGACATCTGCACCACTGTGCAATTCCACCCTTTCCGTTGCCAGCACATTGCCTTCTACTCGGCCAGCAACCAACACTCGTACCCCGGAAATATTACCTTGCACTAAACCCGTTTTACCAAGCGCAATACAAACATCCGCGCCCGCTTTCGTTTTAATATCACCAACTATCGTGCCATCGATTCTTAGTGACTTGGTTGCCAACAAACTGCCAATGATTTCTAAGTCAGAACCAATAATTGAGCCGAAAGTTTCTTTAGACGGATCAAGCAGGCGTATGACGGTATTTTGTTTCAAAGCAATATTAGTTGCAGGTTAGTTTTTATTAAATTTGCCGCTAATCTTGCCACCACGTTGAATATGAATATATTTGTAATTGATATTTCCACTCACATGAGCAAGAGGGCCAACATTCAAGTCATCGCAGTTAACATCCCCCTTCAAGTCACCCTTAATTACTAGGTTTTCAGTATTGAGTTCACCATCAACTTGACCAGTGGAATCAATCAAGATAGATTTAGCTGTAACCTTGCCACGTACAGTCCCAGAAATATTCAATACACCATCAGAAACTATCGTACCTTCAAAGACGAAGCCCTCACTCAGAATCGATGGCTTAGTGTTGATGGAAGAGCGAACTGGAGCTTCACTTCGAAAATTTTGCTCGACTGGTTCAGAGTCAACCTCTTCAGGCATATTTGACTGAGAAAAGTTATCGGGCTGCTCTTCCGTATTCTGCTCTGGGTTATTTTGTGAATTGGAATTTTTTGAAAAGATAGACATCGTCGTATGTTCTGCTTAAGATAATTAGGAATGGGGATTGAGATTATGTAATTCACCATGCAAATGGCCACCTTTTTCAATCTCAATTTCAGAATAATTAATGGAGCCACTAACCTTACCAGTGGATCGAATAATCAAACTACGGGTTGAAGAAATATACTCATTTACTTCACCACGAATATCGACCGACTCACCAGACAATTTGCCACGCACGACACCCGTTGCCTCTATGATGACTTGTTTTGCAGTAATCTCACCCTCAACGACTCCTGAAATGGAGGCAATATCTGGAACTTCAAAATTCCCTTTGAGAACCACACCTTCACCTACAAATAGGCAACCTTGTTGATTTGCTTCAGCCATGCTTAACACTCCTTGGGGGCAGTACTTCTATTATTGGTATAAATTGCAACGATTTTATCAGTTGAAACTCCCTGTAAGGGCTTAAACGCACTATATATGAACAATTTAAATATTTCACGCACCGAAATCTACCCTCTTTTTATGACCAAAAAATGGATCTTGATGGTTTTAACGGCTTTTTTACTAAACCCGCTTAATGCCAGCTATGCCGGGTGGAGCTTTATCTCCTCTGATGCACTGGGAAATCACTACTATTACGATGACAGCAAAACTGTCAGGGAAGCCCAAGCAGAGCAAGTCAGCACATGGCTATTAACAAGCTATTCTCAAGCTCTTTCCGGCCCCAATGGAGAGCCCACCCTTTCTGTCATTCAGGATTTATCCTATTTTTGCCGGACTGGCTACGAGAGCTATAAGCAGTTTTATATTGGTTATTACGCAGGTCCGGAGGGCTCTGGCACCAGTTTGGGTGCTGAAAATACCCCGAATTCGCCCTGGGAACGTGTCATTCCGGACACGATGAGTGATGTCTTATTTCAGTTTTTTTGTAAACCAGGTCAGTCTAGCAAGGGCCAAAGCGGCAAGTAGCCGCTGGAACTAATTAAGGCTTCACTTCTGGAGCGGCGTCTGGCTTGTTTTCAGCAGTATTAGCAGGCTTGGAGAAGTAACTCAATGGATAGGTAGTCTCGGCTCCAAATGGTCCCCGAATCCAGATTTGATCGTTATATCTCACGTAGCAACTGCGGCTCACGCTACCTGTAGCGCTGACACTATAGGAAAAAAACCAATTAGGCTCAATCCTGCCCGTTTCGGAGGTACAAGGCTCGGCGGTAATGTACAAAATGTCGCCATGGGCTGGCATTTGGCCAATGATTGCGCCTTGAGCAATTTGATTGCCAAACGAAAAGATGCTAGCTAACAGTATTTTAAATGTGGGGCGTAATAAATTCATAAGAAGCGAATGACAGGGTCGCTGAAAAGTAAACTTATTGGTATTATAGGTTACCTTGCAATGCAGCTTTGTAATTTTTTTAAAAAAATCAAGCACTTATAGAATATCAATGCAATTATTTTGGGTTTCTGGATCGACTGGCTCGATTAAACAAATCAATATCACCAAAAAGAGTGTTTTACGCTTAGTGGCTATTGTCAGCTGTGCTTTTTGCGCCTTTGGGATTTTGATTTTTTATACTGGCATTACCATTGCATTTGAAGTCAACCCTGAGCTGGCTAAAGAAGTTACTGGGGTAGTGACACCTGAAGAGCGCTCAAGACTAGACGGTATGTATCGCCGAGAACTGGCTTCTTACCAAGCGCGCCTCAAGGAGGTAAGTACCACCTTTAATGAGCTTAAAGCCAGTAAAGACCGCTATCTTGCCATCTCAACCCCGAGCACTATTAAAGAGAAGCTCTTAGACCCCGCACACCTTGGTGGCCCTCTAAAACCAGTCAATTTTCAGCTAGATCCCACCAAAGCATTGGTCGATAATCTTGAGGATCTTGCCAACAAGTCCAATGAAATTCTCGATATTGCCACTAAGCTAGAACCCGAATGGCAAAAGCAATATAGTTGGCTAAGATCTCTGCCCATCGGGCCGCCAATTGATGCTAGGCTGGGTATGACTAGTAACTTTGGTGTCCGCATAGATCCTATTACTCAGCAATTGGCGCAGCACTCTGGCATTGACTTTATTACCCCAACGGGTACCCCAATTGTGGCATCGGGTGATGGCACGGTGCTTAAGTCGGCGTTCGATCCAGCGTATGGCAATTTTATTGAAATTGCTCATAACGAAGGCTTTGTTTCTAAGTATGCCCATAACAGCAAACTCTTGGTCAAGGTGGGACAACCAGTAAAGCGTGGTCAAGTAATTGCACAATCGGGCTCTACTGGAAGGTCAACTGGCCCGCACTTACACTATGAAATTCATCAGCATAATACTTATCTGAACCCAGCAAAGATTTTGGTTTACGCCCCACCCTCAAAATATTGGTAAGCACTCAAAAACCTAATAATTTCGATTGATCCACCATGTTTACTTTGATGCCATGGGTCATTAGTTGTCCTGTCTTGGGGATCCACAAGTTCTCCTCTGTAAACCGTTTTACTCAAAACGTCCAATCTCCCAAATCCTTTTCCTAAAGCGCAAGTAGCACTCATGACCATCAAGAATGCCGCAGACATTTTGGCTCACCTTCATCAAGGGCAAGTGGATCTTGGAGTAAAACGTGTTAAGACTCATGATGCGCAAATCGCTCAAGCTATTTTGGATCGACTCTTTAGTTTTGAAGACTTACTGTTTTTATCTGACCTAGATATGCAAACTCTTCTACTGAAGATTTCCGATAAGCCCCTGGTCATTTGTTTAAAAAATGTTAGCAAGCCCCTGGGCATCAAAATACTGGCTGCCATGACCAAGGCTAGGGCAAGAAGTATCGGGGAAGATTTACAAAACAGTGAAAAGCTCAGAGTGTCAGAAATCGAAGCAGTTCAGTTAGAGGTGTTGAAAGTAGCTTACGAATTACACCAAACTCAAAAAATCACTCTGCGTAAATCTGCTGTGGATGAGAAATACATTTAAATAGTCATGGGCATTGCAAAACATTGTCAGGCATTTCTTAATAAGGCTGACTATTGCCAATATAAATACATTACCAGAAACAAGTTAGCGATTAACGCCCGCTTCTTTCATGGCCAAGGCATGCGCTCTGCGCTCAGCAATTTTTTGTGTCGTTTTTTCGATCTCGTGATTGTGCAACAGGACTTCATGCAATCTGCGATAGAGGAACTCCAAAGCGATAGCAATAGCAATCAACACAAAAAAAGTGATCCACTTGTCATAAATCAGGCAAAGATCGGCAGCAGTTAAGCCTGCCAAAGCTTTTAGGCGAATCGCAGTGGTTTCAGGAAAATGTACCGATAGGATGCTCATGATCAAGTAAATATATTTATCGATATAAGAAATGTAGCAAAAAGTTATTACTAAATAAAGTCGCACTGCACAAAAACAGAGTTTCTTTAAGCTGTATGCTCTTCTAGCCTATTTTGGGCCCAATATGTGTTTACGGCATCGCAAGGATTTTTGTTAAGAAACCATAATCATTATGGGGTCTATAGACAATACTGAAAAATGAAGTGCTCATGCAAGTTATCCCTGCAAACCTTGGCCAAAACGGCGCCACGACTGCTCAAAACTCCATTTTTATAGATCATCATCAAGCAGTACCGGGTTTTCCTGTAGATCGATTAACTTAATCAATCCAGGTAGTAACACTTGGCTTAAATCAAACGGTAAGCGCTTTTGCGCGCTGATCTGCTCAGCGCGCTGCACAATACTGTTCAAGGGTAGCCCCCTTAGTTGTGGCAGCGCAATCACAATCTTGTTACCGGCCGTAGGGACTCTTAAGGTATACACCTCATGAAAGGCCTCTTGATAGGTGCGCAGCATGGATCTATAGAGCGGATTGACTTTGGGAGTGCTCCATATATTGGCTACAATAGCGCCAGAGGGCTTGAGCGCTTTTTTGAGTGAGAGCAAAAAATCTTTCGTTGCTAAATGCTTGGGGATCCCTGCTGCCGTATAGGCATCTAAAAAGATCAGATCATACGGCTTTTGGACATGTTCAATAAATGCTCGGCCGTCTTGTGCATACGCATGGAGCAAGTCATCTTCAAAAAAATTAAAATACTGCTTAGCTAAGCCAATAATTTGTGGATCGATATCGATCACATCAATTTGCGCATCTGAGTAATGTTTACGTAAAAACATCGGGATGTTGCCAGCGCCAACTCCTAACACCAAAATGCGATCGAGCTGCTCGGTAAAAGCCAGGCCAATCATAGCTGATTTTGCATAGGGCAAACCCAAGTGATCCAGGTCGCCCATTTTGACCACGCTTTGACGAGTTCCCTGTTTTCCAAAGCGCAGGGTACGAATCCCGCCAAGGTCTTGAGTCACCTTCGTTGAGCCAGACATGGTTTGGCCCTCAAACAGCAAACCTTCTTTTAAAATGACTTGTTTTAACCCTGCAACAGGAATCACTTTAAATAGTGCTGTCTTAATTTTAGCGAGCATGACTAAGTGGTGGTGGTGAGGGGAGTCGGTAAATGCATGTTTAATATTAAACAAATGGTGGGGTCAATTTTTACTAAGAATTTGATTTTATTGGGAAAACTGCCATTTCGTTTTGCAAAATGGCAGTTTTCTCCTTTGCACTGCTTACTTACGCTTCTAGCTGATCTTGGGCAGATTCACCCTCATCGACTGTATCAAATTGTGGCGACTGTAAAACCTGAACCGCCTTTGCCTCATATTGATCAATGATGGCCAATCCATGGATACCTTTCAGAATACGATTTTGAAAGCTGGTGGCATAGCGATTGGTTTTGTCTAGATCCATGACGTCTAACACTTGTGATGCCCGAATGCCGGCAATGATGATTTCAAAACGCTCAGCATCTTGCGCCCAAATTAGATGAAAGCGGTATTTTTCATCAATTTCTTTGATCAACTCGCTAAGATTGAGTAACGGCGTGGTTTGGCGATAGCGCTGACCTAGCACAGTAGAAAATACCGTACCTTGCTTTTGATGTTCCATCACATAGCTATAGAGCGCTGGAAACTGCTGCGCAATTTGGGCACTCAATTGATCGCTGTAATGGGTTTTTAAAGCGTGTGCTTCAAGCCAGGCACGATACACTTTTTGCGCAAACACTTTTTCACCACTATCATCTTCCTTAAAATACCAAGTAGGCAATGACATTGAATACACTGGATTTAAACCCGCTTGGTTCACAAAGTCTCGGGTGATATCTAAAGACTGCATCCGCCCTTCTATTTTTTGACGAATCGCAATCATCATCCGCTCAGAGCCTAAGACCGCCTCTTCAACACTCCTTAGTAAAATCTGACGACTAGGATCAAAGGCATGCCACTGCTCGCACAGCCTTTCAAACGCAGCTTGGCGCTCTTTAGGATTTTCTGATGCCAGATACCCCCTACTAAAGATAGACCCCTTTTGGGCATTTTTTGAAGCAATCTTTTTGCCAGCCAAGGATTTGGGTCCGGCTTTTTTTGTAGCTAATTTACTCATAACAAACTCCATCAATGATTGGAAATGGATTACTCACCATGAGTAATCCATCCAGCCCTTATCCTGGAGTGCAATGTAGGGGCTTTACCCCCCGTTAAATCGCTTCAATTACTTTACTTTAATGACGTTAATGGAGTCACTTAAATCACCTTACCCCGCACCACCTCAAACCCAGAGCTGATGAAGAGTTTTTTACGATAGGAGCGAAACTCTTCTAGGTGATCCTCGACTTTGCCAATATGAAGACGATGCAAGATAAAGTCAGCGAAGATCACAAATTGAGTAGCCGATCCTCCTTTGTTATTGATCTTAGGGTACTCACCAAAACCGATCATCCAAGCACGAAATAAGGCAGAAAATACATAGGCTCGTAATAGGGAATCGTCTTGGCGACCCCGAAGTCGGGACTTCATCACTAACACGCCTAAGACTTGCTTGGGAGATTTTGATTGAGAGGGGCGTTTTTGGCGGTGATTGCGAATGGCTCGGCAGTAGCGAACTGTCCTAACCAGCAGATCTTCTATCCCACGTCTTTTGCCATAAGGGAAATTGACGGCGGCAATATCGCTGCGTAGCTCCAAGCGAATATTTTTGGGTTTAGCTAGCGCCATCTTACAAGGCGTTAGATTAGGTTGCTTTCCAGCGCACCCCAGCGCCATTTTCGGGGGTGCCGATAAATTCAATGCCAGCTTTTTCAAAGGCCTCTTTTATTGCCTCAAGAGTTTTAAATTGAGCGCCAGGGATACCATTGGCTGACTCAAGTCTTTGCATGGAAGAAAAACCAACCCCAGATTTTTGAGCTAAATCCGTTCTAGTCCACTCCAGCATGCCTCTAGCCGCACGAATTTGAGCGCTTGTAATCAATTTAAAATGACCTTATAATGAGTCATTATGAACTATTAATAGTTTATAATATTCTACTAATAATACTTAAGGACCTTAAATAAATGCTTATTAATCAAGATTTTAGCGTAGATCGTACGAAATACATAGGTGGCTCGGATATCGGGGCTATTTTGGGTTTATCCAAGTTTCGTAGCCCATTAGAGGTTTGGATGGAAAAAACTGGTAAAGAAATCAAACAAAAAGATTCCCTGCCCCTGCGCTTTGGATCCTTTGCCGAAGAGTTTGTGGCATCGGAATATGCCCGTTCTACTGGTTTTGAGCTTTTGCATGATCAATCTGCATTTATCCATCCAATACACCCCATGTTCTGCGCACATTTAGATAGGCTAGTTCTGGGTGATGGTCTCAATTGTGCGCCAACCAAGATTTTAGAGTGCAAAACTGCCAATCCATTTACAAGTGGTGACTGGGGCGAAATCGGATCAGATGAAGTGCCTATGACTTACCTATGTCAAGTCGCTTGGTATCAAGCTATCACTAGCATTGGTCAAGCCGATCTTGCGGTTCTCTTTGGTAATAATGACTTTCGAATTTATGCAATTGCTAGAGATCTAGAGCTAGAAGAACTTATTGTGCAAAAAGCGCTGCACTTTTGGAATGAATATGTTTTAAAAGATATTCCACCACCATTACAAAATGAAGCCGATTGCCACACGCGCTTTAGTAAGGGTAATGGCGCTAAGAGCGTAGAGGCAAGACTAGAGACCATCGATTTAGCTAAACGTCTGCATCATCTCAATAGCGAGATCGATGTTCGGGAAGAAGAGATCTCTTTGATTAAACAACACTTCATGAACCAAATGCAAGAGGCTGAAACGCTCACTTATCAAGGCAAGATCATAGCCACCTGGAGAGCGCCAAAACTTTCTTTTAGATTAGATAGCAAACAATTAGAGCTTGATCACCCGACTCTAGCGATCAACTACAAAATCCCCGTACAAAACAGTAGGCGCCTAGTAGTCAAGCCACTGAGCTAAGCAACAGAGCAAACTAAATAAACCTACTAACTGAACCAAGTAACTGAACCAAGTAACTAAGTTTAATTACCAGATTAATATTATAAAAGGAGATCGGTCATGAAAAATGCACTCGATAAGAGCAATAAATCTACCAAACTCAATAAAATTAATACACGCACAGAGGCTTTAAAAAGCATTCTAGAAAAACAAGAAAATGTCTCTGCAGTTAGAAGTAGCCATCAAACTATCTCCCTGGCTGATATTGCAGAAGATCTCATTGCAAACCCGATAGAGCCCTCTAAGCCTGTGAGTATTACTAGAGTCATTAACATTCATGCTGGCAAATTGGATCAAAATATAAACAGTGGAGTGCCCATTACCCAGTCAATTGCACTCTTTCATAGCTTGATTGAAAAAGAATTGGCCAAAGCTGCAAATCAATTGGATATTGATGAGAAAGAGCTGCAAGCTTGGATTGATCTACAAATTGAAGTGCCAGCCAAAAGCATATTGGCTCTACTGAGATCCATACAAAGCTTGCATTTAGATCCACTGAGTGAAGAGATAGGCTTAACCCAATATGAGGATGGTCATTGGCAAGTATTCATTACGATTGAGGGATGCTCCAAATTACTAAATCAACATCCCCAATTTAGTGGCTTACTCTTTCATCAAGCCGATACCTTAATTGATGGTGTCCCAGAATGGATTGAGTGCTCTATTTATAGACGAGATCGGACAATTCCCACGACAGTTAGGGAATACCTTATGGAAGTGCGGGGCGCAAATGCCATTTGGCAAAAGATGCCCAGAAGGATGCTGCGGCATAAAGCTTTGCAGCAGTGTGTAAGGCTAGCAATTTCACAGTAAATGGAAAATAAATTTTAAAATCGAGCGATATAAGATTTAAGTCTCGGTGAGTCAGTAAATAAAATCAATTGTACAGGGCAGAATCGCCATGACAACGTCAATTGATTGTCAAAGTACGTATTAGTGATCCACGCACCTTGCAATAACTAAAAAACATGTATAAAAATTCGATTCATAAAAAATAGCCGACCTATAGTCTGAGAAGATCACAGATTCTACTCACAGTTTCCAACTCAAGATCTGGGTAGATAGGCAAACAAATAATTTGTTCAGAAATTCTCTTAGCATGCGATAGATTTTCTAGACTTGATGACGCCAAACCTCTATACATCGGAAATTCAGAGATAAGAGGGTAAAAGTATTTTCTTGGAACTATATTGTTCGAGACAAGTTTATCAAATACTTCATCTCTTGATAGAGCATTTTCTTCAGTAATTAAAATTGGGAAATATGCAAAGTTACTTTTCTTTTCTTTTCTTTCTAGGATCCTAATTCCTTTTATATTAGATAAATTTTCCCTATATAAACTATCAATTATTTTTCTTTTGGCAATTAATTCATCAAAATATTCTAACTGAAGTAAACCAAGAGCAGAACAAAATTCATTCATTTTTCCATTGATGCCTGGGGCAACAACAGTTGTTTCGTCGACGAATCCGAAATTTTTTAAATGATCAATACGTATTTTTGTTTTTAAATCTTGAGATATGATAGCTCCGCCCTCAAAGGTATTAAATACTTTTGTGGCATGAAAACTCATAATAGTTAAGTCCCCATGGTTTAAAACGCTACCACAATCACAATCAACACCGAAGGCATGCGCCGCATCATAAATAACTTTCAAGTTGTAGTTGTCAGCAATTTTCTGGATACGCTCTGTATCGCATGGATTACCGTAACAATGAACTGCAAGAATAGCGGTTGTTTGGGGGGTAATTGCCGACTCTATTTTGCCAGGATCAATATTAAATGTATTGGGATCTACATCAACAAAAATTGGTTTTATCCCGTTCCAAAGCAAAGCATGCGAAGTTGCTACAAATGAATAGGGGGTTGTAATAACTTCCCCCGTTATTCTCAATGCTTGTAATGCAGTAATAAGCGCAATGGTGCCATTAGTAAATAATGAAATGTTTTCAATATTTAAGAATTTTATTAATTCGGTCTCTAATTTTTGATGAAATGGTCCGCCATTTGTCAATACTTTACTGTCCCAAATTTTCTCTAAGTATGGAATAAATTTTTCAATTGGCGGTAAGGAGGGTTGGGTAACAAAGGTTTTTTTCATTGGTTTTAATTTAGACAGAGTTTTTTAAACTGCTTCAAGAATACAAGTATTTTCCTATCATCAACAGAATACATTTCTCTGAAATAGTAGCGAAATTTCTTGCTTCTCAAGTTAATAAGCACTAGCCTATCAAAAACCTTCTTTCTACATTATGAAATGCTAACTTATTCTAGAGGGAAAGGGGTAAATCATAATAAGTCCAAAACTCTGTGTGGGATCGAATTGTAAGATTAGTCTATTTTCCCACTATTAGAATTAAGGGAAAAATTCTATTTGCTTTAAATAATTGTAAGCTTGGGGGTTTGGAACAATGGATAAGATAAAGCTAGTTGTTGTTGGGCCGGGTTTGATAGGAAAGAAACATATAGATCTTATTCTTGCACATCCTCGTTGTGAGCTCGCAGCAATTGTTGCGCCAAAAACAGATGAGAATTTAGACATTGCCAGAGAATTAAATGTCGATGTATATAGTGACCTTGACGCTGTATTCAAAGCAGCAAATATAGATGGGGTGATTATTTCGTCCCCCAACATATTCCATGTTCAGCAGGCAGCTAAATGTATTTTGAATAATATACCCGTATTGGTAGAAAAACCAATTGCTCATACCTACGAGGAAGGTTTGATGCTCATGAATCTTGTAGATACGCATAAAGCCAAACTATTGGTTGGACACCACCGAACTTACAGCTCTATTATCAAGACAGCACAAAAAATTATTCAAGACGGCCGACTAGGATCAATTGTGTCAGTAATGGGTAGTGCATTGTTTTATAAACCAGATCAGTACTTCCTTGATGGCCCTTGGAGATCTCAGCCGGGCGGAGGCCCAATACTGATTAATTTAATCCATGAAATTGGAAATTTGAGAGCTCTTTGCGGTGAAATCTCTTCGGTTCAAGCTATGGCCTCAAATAAAATCAGAAGTTACCCTGTTGAAGATACTGTAGCTGTCAATTTTTGCTTTGAAAGCGGTGCTCTAGGAGTATTTTTACTCTCAGATACTGCTTCATCGGCTAGAAGTTGGGAACAAACGGCAGGAGAGAATCCTGCTTACCCAAGATATGAAGACGAAGATTGCTATACCGTAAGCGGAACAAATGGCTCCCTAGCTATCCCGTCTATGCGCCTGAAATATTTCAGCAACGATGAGGAGAGGTCTTGGTGGAAACCATTCAAACAGGAACAAATAGTCTATAGGCAATGTGACCCCATTTGGGAGCAATTAAATCACTTTATTAAAGTCATTGAAGGATTGGAAGAACCTAGAGTCACCGCTTTTGATGGACTACAAAATTTAAAAATTATTGAAGCAATATATAAATCTGCAGAATTAGGAAAGTTAATTTCAATTTAGAAAAATTATTAAGTTGGTATTGAAAAAATGGATAAAAAAACATATCAGAAATCAGTTCTACTTTGCGATGCTAGTTTCAGTGCAATACCTCTCTTGAATGCTTTGCAAGCTAAAGGTTTTTATGTCGCAGTATGTGGATCTCGGCCTGAAGATCCATGCCATTCTTTGGCAGATAAATCATATACTTTTGATTACGCTAACACTAAAAAATTACAAAAAATTGTTAAGGATAATAATTTCAATTATTTGATACCAGGCTGTACGGATATTTCCTACAAATCGTGTGCTTGGGTTGCAAGGAACTTAGGATTACCAGGATATGACAATGAGCTTGCTGTTAGGGTGATTAATAATAAGGATGAATATCGAAAGCTTGGCAAGGATCAGAACTATCCTATCCCCGCATACGAGACAGAGTCTAAAAATTTTAAGAATTTAAATTTTCCTGCCCTGCTTAAGCCCATTAATTCATATAGCGGTAGAGGAATTTTACGTTTTGAAAATTACTCCCAATTAAGAAACTTTTTAGATAGCGCTCAAAATTTGCTTCCACAAGATCAGTCTTTGCTGGAAGAATTTTTAACAGGGCAGTTATACAGTCATTCAGCCTTTTTAGAGGCGGGGAAAATCAAAACTGATTTTTTTGTTAATGAGTACTGCACCGTTTATCCCTATCAAGTTAATAGCTCACATTTGAGCATCAAATTGCCCCTTCAAGTTAAGAACAAAATGCGGAGTTGGCTTAAGCGCTTTGCGAAAGACTTAAATTTGGTTAATGGTCTACTGCATACGCAATTTATATTTGATGGAATAGCAATTTATTTAATTGAAAGTTGTCGCAGATGCCCCGGGGATTTGTATAGCCTGTTAATCCATAAATCAACCGGCATTGACTATGCGGACCTCTACGTGAGTCCATTCATTAATTTGCCATATGGAGATATTGTTAGCATTACTCCAAAATACTATTCTCGTCATACCTTAAGCATTAATCGAGATGTTATATTTTTATCAGCGGCTATGCAGATTTCAAACCAAAATATAAGTTATGTACCCCTTAAAAAGACAGGAGAACTTTTGCGCGCTGCCCCAATTGATCGTGCGGGAATATTTTTTATAGAGCACTCTGATACCCGTACGATGCAAGATCTCACAAGAAATTTATATAAATTTGCCAAGCTTGAGACACTTGAAATAGTAAGTTAATCTTAACGAATTTATCGATGAAAGATTTATAGCAAAATCAGTATCTAAAGTGCAATAAATATTAAAATTGCAACCCACACCATAGTAGGATTGGAGTAGCCCATGTTTGATACATTTTTAAAGTCTCGGAGTAATATTTCGCCTAATTTACTCAACTTTTTAAGCCAGGAACAGAAATTTTTCTCTGGTGCACTCCGAAGGTCACAAAATACTCCTATGGATCAGAGAGAGATTTGGAGAAGAGAGACTATCTATGAAAGAAGACTTCGAGTATCTAAGGAAGTCTTTGAAATGATGAGGGGAATAGTTGGATATGGCCCCCTAAAAGGGCTGAGGCTCTCGGAGGAAGCATGGTGGGGAGCCCCAGACAAAGCCTCTATGCTGCTAGGTTTGTATGAACAAGAGCTCTTAATGACTTTATGCACTGAACCGTTAACTGAAAAATCTAATTTTATTGATATAGGCGCAGCTGATGGTTATTACGGAATAGGCCTGGTTATGGCTGGGTTTTATAAGAAATCATTTTGCTTTGAAATTAGCGAAAAGGGGCAAAACACTATAAAATTGAACGCTGAAGTAAATAGAGTTGCTAGTCAAATTACAGTCTATGGCGAAGCAGATGAAACTTTATTTAATAACTTTTCCCAAGACCAAATTAATGATTCGGTAGTTTTAGTGGATATTGAAGGTGGTGAGTTTGACCTGCTGAGCGAAGACTTTTTAGAGAAATTTCAACAAGCTTATATTTTAATTGAGATTCATAACTGGGTTGATAATTTTGAAGAAAAGTACTTTAAATTACTCTTAGCTGCAAGTAAATATTTTTACATAGATAAAGTTAACCCGATCGCTCGCGATCTAACAAAGTTTACCGAGTTAAATGACTTTACAGACGACAATCGATATTTAATTTGCTCGAAAGGTCGTCCTAATGTTATGCGTTTCTTAAGACTTAACCCGAAGTCTTCAAAGCCATCTAGATAACATTAAAAGTATTTTTCCTGCAGGTTGCAATATGCGCCATTAAAAACTTTTACCCATGCAATTAAAATAAATGCAATGATATTTAAACTATAAATTTCAAGATGCCCCATTAAACATTTACAAGCATCGCATTCCGACAGATGAGCTTAATTAGTCTTAATCCCAAGAATGATTTTTTTATCAAAAAAAGTAATACTTTTACTTATGAATTCCTCAACTCGTATTCTAGAGGTACTTTGAAGTAAGCGAGAGTCTTCAATTATCTTATCTCGAAAATTTAGAAAAAGAACATAATCGTCAAAATACTTTTCTTTATTATCAAATTCCTCTAAAGTCAGGTAAGGCATTGATAGTTCCTGAGCATTAATTTCATCAAAAGTCCATGGATTTTTTGAAACTATTACCGGTATACAACCATGAATAATCGCGTCAAATACAACTCCCGTCATTTGATCCCAAGTAAATAGATACTTTGCATTTTCAAGTAACAAGATATATTCCTCATGCGATTTTTTCCAATCCAAGCTAATTGTTCCGCCGATTCGCACAGTATCTCCATATTTACCACCTTTACCCACATAGGTTAATGAAATATTTTTATTGAGCTTTTGAATTGAATCTCTACTGGGTATCAATGTGAGATCATCATCCGTTAGAAAGAGATTAAAGTGCGCATTTGGTTCAAATATTTTTTGATAACTTACGATGAAATCATTTGAGTCATAGATTATTGGATTTCCAGTAATAAGCCCATTTTTATTCAGCATATACCTGACAACTTTTTTGGAATTTAATGGATTTCCTCGAATAATATCTGGATACACAACAATGTCACTTGCAAAGTCTATTTCTTCTAAACTTGTAATAACTGGGGTATTGTACGATTCATGAAATGCTGTTTTATCAGTCGTACTCATGAATGAATTGTATGATCTATCTCGCAAATCTAAAAAGAGCATAGATGAATTTACGCCTGCTTGATTTAACGAATGACAAAGAAAGTGCAAGACTTTTACGCCTGCAGATAGCTCATTGTAAGGTGGCGCAACAATAATGAATCTAGTACCTTTAGTCATGAGAGATTTCTTAAGTAAAAAAATATAAATTGAGATCTGCGGTAAATATTATTTTTTTGGAAAAATTGCTTTTAATTCCGAAAGTAGCGCTGTTGATCGCGCAATTTCTTCAAGTTGCTTAATTGGCATGGGGCTTTTCTGAACTTCCAAAAGAATTGAATCAGTATCAACTTTAGTAGTCATTATTAAATAGCCGTCATCATCTTTTTTGCTGTCGGATATTACGGCTACACCATTAGAAACTAAATACTGCAATCGAAATGGATTGATAAAATACTCCTTATCACCATAAGATAGCGATAAAGAATAATTAGTCTTAGAGAGATAGTAAGCCCTCGAAAGGTGGGGACTTTCATATCCCAAACTTATAAATTTGCCAGGAAACTTTTCTTTAAGTTTTGACATTGTATCCAAGCGGTTACCTTTTAACAACCCAAAAAAAACTCCCAAGTATGAACGAGAAATATTTCGTTTAATATTTTGATCAATCAATTCCTCGTAAAATCCCCATTTAGCATAACTAATTTTGTCAGCAAATCCAATTTCTCGATACGAATTGATACAAAATTGATAAGGAGTAATAATTTGCCTAGCATTATCAATTAACCCCAAATAGGAGACAAAATCAAAGTCGCTTCTTCCATTGATGGTATTTTGATAAATTGCTTCTATTTCATAAATAAAATAATCAATTTGATTTTTTTTTATGAAATTGACATGTTCCGGTTTGGCTATCCAATCAGCTCCAATTAAAATATTTAGGCACTTTGGGTCCATCTGATTATGTGAGATAGTTGTTTCGTATCCCAAGAGATTAAAGGTGTGGAATAACCCATAGATAACTTCAGATTTATAGTTAAACCATTCACTCGCTCCTAGGTGCGCGATATTTATTTTCATACTGAATATGCTTTATTTTTTGACATTAAATTTAAATTATTTTTTTAGACATATGAATTTAGAGGATAGTTGCACGCTGCAACTCTAAAGCCGTATCGATAGCCTGACTAATCTCCATCTATAGATCCTCTTTAAGCTTAGCAAATGCTCCGCTCCAGTCAAACACAGCTTGCTGCCTATAAAGTCTTAACGATTGATANNNGGGAGCCTAACCAGAGATCTCCGGGAGAGGACCTTGCAAGACCACCGAATTGAGAAGTACGCCAACGCCATTCGTATAACTCAAAACCTTCTTCAAACTGGCCATTGGCAAGTAAGGCTAGTGCTTTGTTCTTATGGGCCTCTGGATTAGTGCTCTGTAAGCTAATCGCCATATCAAAATTTTTGATGGCTAATTCTAACTCCCCCATTTCCATAAAAAGAAAACCACGATTATGAATAGCTTCAAAATAATTTTCTTTTAAATTAATAGCTTTATCGTAATTTTCCATCGCCAAATCAAACTGTTTCAAGCTTGTCAATATTGCCCCACGCTCAAAATAGGCTTGGGCATGATCAGGCTTGAAGCTTATGGCAGTATCAAGACTCTGGATGGCCTCAGCCAAATTTCCTAAATCTCTCAATACAAGTGCTCTACTATAAAAAGCCTCGATAAAACTAGGATCAATTTTGATTACGGTATTAAAGCTTTGTAATGCTTGGTCTAATTTCTTTGCCCTTATCAAAGCAAGCCCCCGATTGAAAATCGCTGAAATGGACAAGGGATTTAAATTGATAGCCTGATCAAATTTAAAAATAGCCTCATCGAAACGATCAAGTTCTTTGAGTGCATTACCAAGATTACTGAGCGCTACAGAATTCTTAGGCATCAGATCAATCGACTTTGATATTAAATCTATTGACAACTGATAGTCTTTGCATTGATAGGCAATTACACCCAAAAAATGTAACGCCTCAAAGTTGTTGGGCTCTTTTTGTAATATTTTTATATAGATCTCTTTTGACTCTTCAAGCCTGCCTACACGCTGCAACTCTAAAGCCGTATCGATAGCCTGACTAATCTCCATCTATAGATCCTCTTTAAGCTTAGCAAATGCTCCGCTCCAGTCAAACACAGCTTGCTGCCTATAAAGTCTTAACGATTGATACCAGGGACTATCTTTTCTACCTAACATCCAGCGCCATTCTGGAGCATAAGGTAACAAGACGCGAGTATCTTTACCCAAAGCGCCTGCTAAATGCACTGTCGTATTGTCAATTGAAATAATCAGATCGCATGCCTCAATGATGGCAGCTAAGCCATCAATGTCATCATACATATTGACTGATTTCAAATTGATAACCGTGACCCCTAGGTCTTTTTCAACTTGGGCAATCTCTTCGTCAACTTCACCATACTGAAGATTAACGTATAAGAGATTATCGTTATCCAACATACTGATAAAGTCTTTTAAGTGAATACTTCTAAAAAGTCCGGTTTTATCAGCCTTACTAAGCCAACTGATGCCACATAATTTCTTAGAATGGGGATTTTTTAGTCTAAGCTCTTCTTGCAATTGAGACACTCTTTTTTGATCTGCCTTCAGATAGCCCTGTGACATCGGAATATTGTGCAAGGTTGTTTTTAAAGCACGTGGTAGTGACATGATGGGACAGCGGTAATCAAAGCGTGGCAGAGCATCGTCTAAGCTTATGACTTCATAGTTTCCACTTAGACTTTTGAGTAAATTCACTAACTTTTTAGGGGCTTCTAGAATCACGTGGGCGCCTAGATCTGAAACGCCCTGCACATAACGGCAAAATTGAATAACATCGCCGATGCCCTGCTCCGCTTGCAATAAGATTGTTTTTCCAGACAATGATTGGGAGCCTAACCAGAGATCTCCGGGAGAGGACCTTGCAAGACCACCGAATTGAGAAGTACGCCAACGCCATTCGTATAACTCAAAACCTTCTTCAAACTGGCCATTGGCAAGTAAGGCTAGTGCTTTACACAAATGAACCCCAGGATAATCAGGCCTCAAATAAATGGAACGCTCATAACTAGCTACTGCCTTAGAAATCAAATTCAGATCAGCGAGCACATTCCCGCGATCCATATATACCTCTGGTGAATTGGGACTCAAACCAATTGCATAGTCATACATTGCCAGCGCTTCATTAAATTTCCCCAAATCACGCAGAGTGTTGCCTAAATTATTAAAGGTCTTGAAATCGTGTGGATCTAGATTAATTGAATTAGTAAAGCTTGTTATCGCCTCAGGGTATCGCTTCAGCTTTCTTAATACGGTACCGCGGTTCGAATATGCTTGAGAAAAATTGGGATCAAGTCTAATGGCTTCATCATAATTTTCAAGCGCCTCAGAATTTCGATCTAGCTCTTTTAAGACATTACCAAGGTTAGAATGAAATGAGGCTTGATTTGGAGCTATTGATATTGCCTTTGTAATTAAAATACGCGCTTCTTGATATTTTTTAAGGGAGAAATTTGCTATCCCAAGCAAATGCAGTGCGTCACAATCATTGGGGCTTTGCTGCAATATTTGCTCATAAATTACCCTGGCTTCTTCAAAATTTCCAGCACGGTAAAGACCTAATGCATCTCCAAATGCCTTCTCAATTTTAACTTGACGCAGCTTCATCCCACTCTTATCCAAACTACCCCCTTTTTTTTACTTTGTAGATATGTTTTTCAGCTATCGGACTCTGCGTTATTTAAATATCCACTAAATTGGACTATATTAGATTATTAACAATTTAAACTATAAATCTATGTCCATTCTTCGCAATTTCAATAGGGCTATTTTGGCCTTAATGACCCTCAGCCTTCTAGCCTGCGGTAACAATGATCCCTCGCCTAAGGCAGATGTTTGGCTACCCGATACGGCAATCGTAAAACTACCGATGGAAGAATATGCTGGCATTCCATTCAATACCAGTGGACAGGAGGCGATTGAGAAATTTAAGTGCACCCAATATGACTTAACCTATAGCTGCAAGGTCAAAAATGGTGAAAAAGACGAAGATTTATGGCTAATCTACAATGAGGTTGGTCGTATGGTGCTCATGAAAAAAGAGTTGGGCTACTACAAGCAAGATGTGGCAGATGCCATTATTGAGCGCTTCACTATCAAATACGGCTTAGATTACAGTCCCTCTGAGGGCCAACAAAGTGCTTTTGCCTCAGGGGTTCGAAAGACTAAAAGCTATGTTTTTGGAGGCGGACAAGTGGCCTTTCAGATTGGAAGAAGCCTCAATAACCGTAATGAATTGATGCTGGTTTATTTTTTTCCTGAAGATGTCGGTACAACCTTTGCCAAAAGCGTCATGAACTGAGTTATTTTGACTTAGGTTAGGCTGGATATGTTTGGCCTAATTTAGTTAAAGCAGGGGTTTACCTGGCTTAAGCTGGGTAGCAATGAAGTCGACTTGAGGAATTTCGCCCGGTGCGCCTGATTCCTTGGTGTCATAGGCCCACGCCAAAATTTGGGCTATTGCCTCAAACAGTGGTAACGGAATAGATTCTCCAATCTCTAGCTGACTATATAAATAGCGTGCCAAAGGGGGGATTTGGGCAATAGGTACATTAAAGTCTTTTGCTACCTCTTGAATGCGTAAAGCCATCTGGTCTACCCCTTTTGCAACTACGATTGGAGCCGACATCTTTTCCATATCATAGCGCAGTGCTACAGAATAGTGCTCTGGGTTGGCAAGTATGACGTCCGCTCGCTCAATAGCCGCCATCATCCTAGATGAAGAAATTTGCCTTTGCATTTGACGTAAGCGCTGCTTAATTTCAGGAGAACCTTCAGTCTCTTTACCCTCTTGCTTCATTTCTTCAGGACTCATCCGAATTTGCTTGCGAAAGTCAAACAATTGCAACCAAGAGTCCCCAACCGCAATCAATAACAAAGGTAAAAGCAGCAGCATAAAACCATCCAAGATAAAAGATGATGTTTGCACTAGTGCTGCATCAAAGCCTAAATTAACGATCGAACGAATGTAAGTAAATAAACCCACTAAATAGGTAAAACCCACCCCCAACATGAGGGTAGTTTTAATAAAGTTTTTTAACAACTCACTTAAGGTTTTCAGGGTGAACATCCGCCCTATACCTGCAATGAAATCGAGCTTTTCCAACTTAAATTGGGGCGCAAAATAAGCGCGAAAGTTTACTAAAGATAGTGGGCCTAAGACGCCAATAATCCATAACGGAATGAGGAGCACAGCTAGTAGCAAGAGAACCATTAGAAGCGATCCTCCAAACCACTCTTGCACATGATCAATCAACTTTGCAGGCTCTGAAAACTGGAAGATTGCTTGGGTCATCAATACCAACTGCTTGACTAACAAAGGGCCTATCCACACCAGAAAGATGGTGAAAATAATCATCACAATAAAAGTGGTCAAATCACGGGATTGGGGTAATTGACCCTGCTCTCGAGCACGGGCAATGCGCCGCTCAGTCGGTTCTAGTTCCTTTTCTTGGGAGTTATCTCCTCCTTCTGCCACTTTTTATTCCCACCCATCATTCATAATATGGCTCAAGCTTACACCCTAAGAGCCCATTATTCCTGAATTACTAGGGGTCAATGCAGCGTTGGAGTTAGGGTCTAGATTTGTTAAGGCAAGGTTTTTTTGAGTGTAGAGATTTTTTCTTGGGCATCATTGAGCTCTTGAGAGTTCAATGATGCCTTGAGCTTTACCACCTCTGCACCAGCCACTGGATTACCGGTGGAATCTGATAAGGACATCCAAATATAAGCTTTTGGTAAATCTACCGCAATTTGGCCGCCATCCATATAGAGATGGGCTAAGTTGTATTGCCCCACTGCGCTCCCAGCCATGGCGGCTTTTTCAAACCAATAGAGGGCTAATTGCGGAGCATTGTCCAAAGTATCGATTTTTTGATACAAGACACCCAATTCAAGCATGGCTTCAATATTGCCCTTTTCGGCCGCACGATTTAACCAAACTAAGCCTTGCTCAATATTTTGTTTTGTGCCAATTCCTTGGATATACATCAAAGACAAATCATACTGGGCCTTGGTATCCCCAGATTCTGCGAGACCTTGAAATAATTGATAGGCCTTGGTGTAATCACCGGCGGCATAAGCTGACCTTGCCTGCTGGTAATCCGAACAAGCCAATAAAAGGCCCCCAAAAGCCAGCAGCAATGAAATACGCAAGCCTTTTAACCAATTCAGTCTGGGCATGGCTAGCTCGGTTGAGTACGATAGTTAGCTATTACTTACTTTTTATTCGGAGGCGCAGGCTTCTTCTCTTCCGGCTCTTCGACATCCTCATCCGGAGGAGTATCGCTGGCCTTAGGCAAGTTCACTGGCAAGGCAGGCTCAATATAGTAACTTGCACCTAAATCCCCACCAATCATTCTGGCAAAGCCACCAAAATAACGGCGTCCCAGATCAGGGTAGTAAGGGGCAGCGACTAAATAACCTTTTGAGCGAATGCATGCACTATTGTTCATGCTACCCTCACAACTTGCGATCGCCGACAAGCGTCCAACCTCAAACTGCTCACCTAAGAAAAAGCCAGAGATCAGAATAACTAATGGCAGAATGAGCCAAAGCAGGAGCTTTTTAGCCAACTGTATTAAGGATTCAAGCTTTTCATTCATATCTGTTACTTTCCAATCAATGGCTTATCAATGTTGCTCAGCCTTCTTAGGTGCACTTTGCACTAAATCTCCGGGTAGCTTTCGCCATGTCGCAATCGGTTCCTTATTATGCAACTTTGCATACACCTGAATAATTCTGGGATCTGCAGGATTCAGATTATCCTTCATTGCGTTATACATCCTTGCACCGGCAATTTGGTTGCCCTGCTCAATATAGGCGTTAGCAGCATTATAAAAATAACCGGCTGCCTTTTCTTGTTGCGGGTTACCAACAATGGACGATAGATAAAGATTGCCTAAATATTCGCATGCACTGGGATTCTGAATTTTAGCCGGCACAATAAAGTGCTTTTCCGCTAATAAATATTGTTTTTTAGCATAACGACGAAAAACGGTATTCGTTAAGATGAAATCAGGATGGGTCACGATCTCAGCTTGACGATCGTAGTACTTCATACGCTCAAAGGCAATTAATCCACGATAATAGTTTGCCTGCACATCCCCATCCCCTGCTAGGGTATCGAGTTTTTCTAAGATCCCCAAAGCCTCCTTGCTATAACGCAGCACCTCATCCTCTGGCTCAATACATTTGGGATTTTTCACACAAGCAATCGCAACGATAGTTTTATCAAAACTACGTTTATAGCGTTTATAGAGTTTTTTTGCTTCACTCGCAGGCCCCACAAAAGGCTCTGAAGAAGTCTTAGCTTCTGTACTGCTCTTTTTTTGAATATTCTTATCTTGAGCTTTAAGGTCTGAAGCTATGCTCACCAAGGGCACCATGATCATGAAGGCAAGAAGGATTCTAAAGAGCGATACCAAAACCTTACCTCGCAGGCTTGCCTGTAGCTGGTTTATCTACCTTTGAAGTATCCATTGCAGGTGCTATTGGCGGATCCTTAGATAAAAATTGGGCAGGCGCTCTCAAATTAGCCGGGATTTCTTGTGCTCCTTTTGGCAATTCCTCCTTCTGCCTCTCAATCGGTCTTTGTACTGGCTTCTCTTCTTTCTTAGGCTTTCTATTTAGAAGCGTGATTGAGATGCGGCGATTTAAGGGGTCACTTAAATCAGCTGGATTTAAGGGAATGGTATCTGCGAAACCAATGACTTGGGCAACATTTGAAGGCGCCAAGCCTCCAGCAATCATTTCTCGGCGAGCTACATTAGCACGCTCACTAGAAAGCTCCCAGTTGGTGTAACCTGCTTCACCATTAGAGAATTTTGCAGCATCTGTATGGCCCTCAATACGAATCTTGCCTGGATTATCATTTAAAGACTTTCCAATCACACGCAATAAACGTCTTGCAGCAACACTAGGTACTACGCCACCACTATTAAACAAGGGTTTACCTTTTTCATCTACCACCTGAATCCGTAGACCCTCGGAGGTGATGTCCATAAAGAGTTGTCCTTTGATATTCTTTAGCTCAGCATCAGATTCAACACTTTTTTCAATTTCTGATTTGACTGCCTCATTTTTAGTTCTGTCTTTACGGGCATTTTCAACATCAGTTACCGATGAGTCACTAATACGGCGTTGCTCAGTATCGGCATCAGCCTTGGCCTCAACCCCAGCTACCTTAGAAATATTGTCACCACCACCCTTGATAATCCGAGTAGTCTCGCCCGACCCTTGACCACCACTCATAGAAACGCGCATCGGATTTTGAAAATAGGAGGAGATACCAGCCAAGTCACCTGCTGTAGTGGATCCTAAAACCCACATCAACAAGAAGAAGGCCATCATCGCCGTCACGAAATCGGCGTAAGCAATTTTCCAGGCACCACCATGATGACCATGACCGCCTTTTTTAACGCGCTTAACGACAATAATTGGCGCGTCGGATTTAGCCATCGTGCTTACTTTCCTTTAGCAGCTTTGGTACCTTCATCCAGCTCAGTAAATGTTGGACGTTGATAAGTAAAGAGTACTTTGCGTCCAAATTCAACCGCTGCTGCAGGGGGAAAATTATTCAGGCTCGCAAGCAAAATAGCTTTAATCGCCATGTAGGCCCTGGTTTCGGACTCGGCTTGCTGTTCGAGAACTTTGGCAACTGGTTGCACAAAAGCGTAGGCCAACAAAATACCTAAGAAGGTACCTACAAGCGCTGCACCAATGAGTTTACCCAACTCTGCTGGGGGTAAGCCAATGGAGCCCATGGTGTGAACCACACCCATCACCGCCGCCACAATACCAAATGCAGGTAGACCATCACCCACCATTGTGACCGATGCCACAGGTATATGGCTCTCTTGATGATGGACATCTAACTCTTGCTCCATCAAGCTTTCAATTTGAACTAGATCTAATGAACCACCAAGCATCATCCGCAAGTAGTCAGTAATGAAATCGACTAAATGGTGATCCTTCAAAATGTCTGGGTATGCCTCAAAGAGTGGGCTCGACTCTGGCTCCTCAATATCACCCTCTAAAGACATCAAACCATCACGTTTCACTTTCTGCAAAATCTCAAACATGAGGCAGAGTAAATCTAAGTGTTTTTTCTTTTGGTCGCCAGCACCTTTAAAAGCCCCGCCCAGAGCTCCTAAAGTTTTCTTCAGATTGATGATGGTATTTGAGGCAATCATCGTACCAAGTGCAGCTCCAACAATGGTCAAAACCTCGGTAGGTTGCCATAAAACCGCTAGATGACCGCCATGCAGAGCATAGCCCCCTAGGGCACAACCCATCGCAATAATCCAGCCTAATGGAATATTCATACTTCTATTTACTCAATTTAAAGTTTTGAAAATAAGTTACTTTGCTGTAGTCTAGCAAACATTGCTTGAGCAGCGTTTAATAAGGTCTGGGACCTAGTAAAAGCTGCTGTTGCTTCAGCCATATCAGTATCTAAAAGCGCTGAGGATGCAGCAATCAGTTCAGTTCTGACAGCAACTACCGTTGCCTGAGCATTATCCACCTGTTTGGAAATACCTCCACTAGTCTGTTGCGCCTGCATTAGCTGCGTATACGAGGCGTTTAGATCACTGGATACCGTTGCTCCATTGGTGGGCGAATTGCCCAAAGATTTTTGCTTCAAATAGGTGACAAGAGCGTCTATATTTAGATAAATATCGGAATTTTCTGAATCTGCCAATTCGCTATTGGCGCCAAAAGCGTCACTAAAAGCAACGCCAGAAGCCACAGTAACCCCCGGCTCGATTTGAACACTATTCACCGCATCGGGAAATATTGCATGGCCCGTTGAATCTGTTGCAGTCATTTGACTCTGAATAGCATCTCTTATTTGCTCAGCTTGAATAGCCAAAGCGGCAAAGTTAGACTGATTTAAAGAGGCGTTTTGAGACTGTATGAATGTCGTTTTAAGCTGAGTAAGTTGGTTTAGGATGCTATCCATTTGGGATTGCGCATCATTATGATTGTTTGTTGCGATTGCCTGATTAGATTTGAACATCTGAAGGCGAGATATATCAAAATCTAACTCAACCCCTCTTGAGATAGCGTAAACGTTATCTGAAGC
This sequence comes from Polynucleobacter sp. MG-Unter2-18, assembly GCF_018687675.1. Taxonomy (NCBI): domain Bacteria; kingdom Pseudomonadati; phylum Pseudomonadota; class Betaproteobacteria; order Burkholderiales; family Burkholderiaceae; genus Polynucleobacter; species Polynucleobacter sp. MG-Unter2-18. The sequence goes on along the minus strand of NZ_CP061302.1, from coordinate 437,270 downwards.
CTTGGTGTAATTCTTGCCAGAACTGATTTTTTGTTGCCACGCAGTCGCGTCATTCAGAGCGGTATTCATAGAATCAACGCCGGCATTGATAACTTGGTTTGAGCTTATTCGAATAGACATTATTTATCCTAATTCATAATTGATAAAAGAGCAGTAAACATTTGGTTGTCTACTTGAAGCACTTTTGTAGATGCCGAATAGAGCTGTTGATACTTTAATAAGTTTGCTGCCTCTTCATCCAAATTAACACCTGAAATCGAATCTCGTTCATCAGTTAAAGTTTTTAAAACGGCTTGATCGGCTTTTTGACTACTTCTCCATGAGGCAACCTGAACACCCACATCACTTACTAAACTAGAAGTAGCATTTGCAAAAATAGATATTCTGTTTGAGGTTGTATTGGCCAGATCCGAAGTGATAATAGGCTCTCCATCATCATCAAAGTATGTCGATGGGTCTTGAGGCGCAATGGATACAAAATTACTGGCAACCAACCCTGCTGAAGTCATCGAATTACCAGAATCACCTAAATCAGAGTAAAGAGTAGTCATCCATGAGTCTAGGGCAATATCTGGTACATCATCAGCATAAGCAGTACTATCATCATCAAGATCAAAGATAGTGGCTGATCCCACTTCAAATCCAAAAAGTCCAACACCCGAGCTAGCACTAGCAGTTGCTGTATTTGCAACCTTGACCAATCCAATAGCCAACGAGTCTAATCGCTGATTAATTTTTGGTACAAAACTATTGGCCAACTCCAGCAATGCACCTGCTTGCCCACCGTCCAAGTCCTGAATATTTAATATGGTTGAATTATTAGTACCACTTTTCAAAGAATACGTACCACTGCTATTGATTAGCAATTTATTGGCCATGGCTCCCTCTACTAAGGCCATTCCATCTACTAATTGCGTAACCGTACCATCTCCATTAATGAGTGTTTGACCACCTACTAATTTTTGCAATTGCGAACTTAATCGATCACGCTCATCTAATAAATCAGCAGATGGTGTTGAATTTCCTGCACTAGTACTCTCAATAATTTTTTGATTGATTTGTGCTAGTGCTGGCAAGAGTGTATTGACTTGTTCTGCTGTATCAGATAATCCTTTTTTAGCATCATCTTCTATTTGCGAAACCAAGCTTGTCATCCCGGTCATACGCTGTGCAACATCATTTGCTGCTGCGGTAATAGCCGCTGCCTGTGATTTACTTGTTGGATCTGCTGCGTAAGTACCCATCGCATTAAAAAAGTTACTAATGGCTGAATTTAATCCAGTAGAAGCACCAGACACTAAGGTATCAATCGATTGGGTGTATTGCACTAATGTATCGCTGTAGCTAGACTTTGCCTCTTGATTTAATAGTTGACCATTGACTAACGCTGAGTACTGGCGTGTAAAACCACCAACCGCAAAGCTTGTGCCATTTAGCATCAAGTTATTGGGTGCCATTGCATTAATAGTTGCTGTTGCAGATCGGCGAGTAAAGCCATCTACTGATGCTCCAGCAACGTTTTGCGAGGTAATTAAGACCCCTGCTTGCGCTATATTAAGCGCAGCCATTGCTGAATCGGTGATTGAATAGACGCCCATATAATTTCCTTATTAAGGAGCACCCCCAAAGCCATTTGGTCTTTGTAAAGACTGCAATGTTTGCGCTGTAACTGGAGCTGAGCGAGGAGTATCTAATGGTTTTACGGCTACTTTTTCATTTCCGCTTAGCTTTCCTGCATTAGCCTGCGCAATTAACTGTTCAGCCATCTTATTTCCAAATCCGACACCTGGCCCTTTTGAGAGCATATCGGCCACATGGTCATCCATCATCTCTAAATACGATTTAGACGCGCTACTTTGCCCATCCATTCCATTTAAGCTGGTATTGCGTGCAGAACTAAGCATCTGCCTAATTAAAGTGCGCTCAAAACCCTGTGCAGCCTGCTTTAATTTAGCCTCATCGGATAAGTTAGTTGATGTAGTTTTTGTAGCTGTACCTTGTAAAAGTCTAGCTACATCATGATTAATTGAAGGTGTTAATTGATTAACATCCATTAAATCACCTCTAATTCTGCCCGCAGCGCACCAGCGGCTCTCAGTGACTGTAAAATTGAAATTAGATCCTGCGGGGTTGCCCCCATCATATTGAGTGCTTTAACCACTTGGTCTAAGGATGCGCCACCTGGAACTGAAATCAAACTATTTTCTTTCCCACTATCACTAATGGTGGCAGTATCTTCCGTAGCGGTTGTTGTCTGGCCACGGCTGAAAGGCAATGGCTGACTAACCGTTGGAGACTGCTGTATTTTGACGGTTAAATTTCCATGGGCAACTGCTGAAGGTGATAATCGGACCGCTTGATTCATAACAACAGATCCGGTACGCGAATTTAATATCACCCGCGCAGGTTGACTACCCATCAGCACATCTAAATCTTGTAACGCTGCCATAAATGCTGTTCTTTTTAATGGCTCTGTTGGCACACGTACATTAAGTGATCTGGCATCAATCGGTAATGCAGTGCCAATCCCAAAGCGACGACCAATCGTCTCAGCCGTTCTTTGCATTAAAGAAAAATCAGCTTGACGTAAATCGAGTTGCACAAATTCATCAACTAGCAGAGCTGGCACAGCCCTCTCTACAATACCGCCTGAAGGGATTCGACCGGCAGATAAATGGTTAACCGAGGTTGAGGCCCCACCTGATGCAGCCCGTGAGCCTCCGATGACAACGTTACCCTGAGCCTGTGCATAAACCTGACCATCAGCAGCTTTGAGCGGTGTCATCACTAAGGTGCCGCCTTTTAAGCTAGTGGCATTACCCAAAGAAGACACTGTTACATCTAACTGCTGTCCAGGCCTAGAAAGCGCTGGAAAATCTGCAGTAACCATTACCGCTGCCGTATTACGAAGCTGTGTTTGGTTTCCAGTTGACGGCAAAGTAACGCCTAGTACTCCGATCATCTGCAGAACACTTTGGAGAGTAAATGGCGTCTGCGTTGTTTGGTCGCCTGTTCCATCCAAGCCAACTACTAAACCGTAGCCCACTAACTGGTTTGATCTTTGCCCAGCGATATCAGTAAAGTCTTTGATGCGATCAGCTAGGCAGTTGCCGCTAAAGAAAGCTAAGCTGACTAATATTAGTAAGCCTTTAGTCCATCGAGAAGTTATGTTATTCATCTTCATTAGAAAGGTGCGAGCTTCAGCATTAAACGCGTAAACCATCCGGTACCCTGGGTGTCATCTGTCGCACCGCGTCCGCGATACTCAATTCGAGCATCAGCTACTTGCTGTGAAGAGACTTGATTAAACACAAGAGTATTGGGGTTCACGATACCGCCAAAACGAATAATTTCCTCTTCATTACTAACGGCAACTTGTTTTTCGCCAGCAACAACTAAGTTACCATTAGAAAGAATCTCTACAACAGTTACAGTGATCGTACCAGCAAAGGTATTACTAGCGGCACTGGTACCTGCGCCCTCACTCTTGATATCTCCGGTACCGCTAAAGTTTGCTGCGTTTGCAAGACTAAACATAGTGCCATTGAATGTCGGACTGTTATTACCAAAGGTGGATGTGCCATTTGCTTTTCTAGCTGCCGTCATACCAGAATTTTTCGCTGCGCTAGTAGTTTCATTCAACACCACTGTGAGAGTGTCTCCTACGTTTCGAGCGCGACGATCCTCAAAAAGTGGTCGATGACTCACTGCATTAATATAGGGTCCACCTGAATTAGCTGGATATAAGCTTCCCATGTTTGCAGATGTTTCCTGAATAGGGCGGGGCCTTGCAGTCGTGGGTGTTGATAATAAAGACGGGCGATCTGCACTAGCACAAGCGCCTAATAAGATGGCGCTCGTGGCACTCACAAAGACGTATCGTAATGATCTACCAAGTTTCATCATCATTGACCTAAATTAGAGACGCGCTGCAAAATTTGATCAGAGGCAGATACAGCTCTGGTGTTTATCTCATATGCTCTCTGCGCTGCTATTAAATTCACAAGCTCTTCAGCCACATTCACATTGGACTGCTCAATATAGTACTGATTCATCGTACCAAATCCATTTAATCCTGGTAAACCATTCGTTGCATTACCGGATGCTGGCGATGCAATATAGTTTCCGCCACCAAGTGCAACTAAGCCCGCAGGATTAATGAAGTTAGCCATGGATAATTGACCAACTTGCGTAATAGTTCCGTTTTGATTCGTAGCTTGTACCACACCTGAAAGGCTTATAGTAACGCTCGTTGCGGTAATCGGAATAGTCAATCCAGGTGAAACTACATTTCCGGATGATGTGACAATTTGTCCCGTTGCACTTGTACTAAACTGGCCATTGCGGGTATAGGCAGTAGTTCCATCAGCAAGTGCAATTTGAAAAAAGCCATTACCGTTAATAGCAAGGTCATATTGATTACCTGTTCTAAATAATGTACCTTGTAAATTATTACGCTCAGTAGAGGTAATCGCTGATCCAGATCCTACCTGCAGACCTGTTGGCAAAAGATTTTGCGCATTTGCTGCTGAGCCAGCAGCGCGAACAGTGGTGTAGAGCAAATCCTGAAATAACGGCTGGACCCGCTTATATGCAGTTGTAGATGAGTTAGAAAGATTATTAGCAATCGTATCTAGATTCATCTGCTGGGCATCCATGCCCGTCTTAGCTATCCATAATGAGCGTATCATTTTTTATCTTCTTATATTAGCTACGTGATAGGGATAACAGCGTGGTAGCGGATCTTGCATTTTGATCGGCCATCGTGATCGAGCGGGTATTTAAATCAAATAATCGGCTTTGACCAATCATCTGCACCATCGCCATGGTTGGATTAACATTACTTTGCTCAAAAGCCCCCTGTACTACTTTGACACGCGAGTCAGAGGCTGCTTGCTCTCCTGGTAGATCAAATAAGCCATCTTCCGCGCGCACTAAATTATTGGTATTGGGGTTAACTAGCTTTAACTTGCCGACTTGATTGAGAAATTGTGTTCCAGGAACCTGGGTATAAATTGCGCCATCCTCAGCTATTTGCATTATTGAGCCCGATGGAATTGTGATGCTACCTCCATCACCGACCACTGGTATATCCTTGCCGATACTCAAAATTCCTTGATCATTCACCATGAACTTACCAGCGCGGGTATATGCCTCTTTCCCGTCAGGCCTACGCACTGCAAAAAATCCATCGCCTTTAATAGCTGCGTCTAGAGGATTTGAGGTTGTTTGCAATGGCCCGCCTGTAAAGTTACTCCCGGGGGTAGTTTCAACAGAAAATACCCTGGTATCTGCGCCGTTTCCTGTAAATGGTTCACCATCGCCTTTGAGAGGCACAGCACGAAATGCGCTTATCACTTCCCTAAAACCGGGCGTTAAGCTATTTGCCAGATTATTGGAGGTAACAGCCAACTGATTAGTTGAAGCTGTTGCCCCCGTCATGGAAGTGTAGGCGTATCGATTAATCATAATTTAGGACGTGCTGCTTATCGACCCATATTAATTGCATCATCAATCAGTGTGGAAGCCTGTAGTTTCAATGCTTGCGAAGTTGCTGAATACTGTCTTTGCAAGACCATCAACTGAACTAGTTGAGATGTTAGGTCCACATTTGAGGCTTCCAACGCTTTAGAACGAACCTGACCCAATAAGCCACTTCCTGGAGCACTCAAAATGGGTTCGCCAGATGCGTCTGTTGCTGTAAATGTATTGCTACCATTTGGCATTAAGCCATCAAGATTATAAAATTGTGCCAGTATTAACTGTCCCTTAACAAGAGTTTCACCGTTGTCATAGGTTGCAATTAACTTGCCATCACTATCAATTGCATAACTGGATAAATTAGATACAGAATGACCATCCTGACTGTTAGCATATGTTTGAGAAGGAGCAGTGAGCGCTGACATATCATCACTAGTAATCGTAAATTGCATAATTCCATAATCATCTGTACGTCCGTAACCATTAGCGTCGGATGAACTTAAGGCATTTATATAAAGACTAGTTGAAGCATCATTTTCAGGCGTTCCATCTGACCCCAATTGCAGGGTATCGATATTTTTACCCCCTAAAAAGGCCATAGTACCGATGGACATTTGCTGGGTATATTCTGAACCGTCGCTTTGCTGTGTAAAGTCCACGTCCCCATCCGTATCTGGATCATGGCCGACTTTGTTGCCATCAATGGTTGCATACACTTCAAAGCGTTCGACTGTTGCGCTGTATGTAAATGTAGTGACGCCTGTAGCGCTAGTTTGTGTTATCGGAACATGAGTACCATCACTCAACAGTAAATCATAAGTTGAATCTAATGCATTTAAAGTACCCCCTGTCAAGGTTTTAACAGCCCCGGTAATTGTTACAGTTTCTTCATTTTCCGAGCCGACAAGTGCACGTGCGTTTGCTGTAGTAACGTACTTTTTATCTTCACCTTTATAGGTGCTCGCAATTATTGGCAACTGCTCGTTAGCTGGCGCGTTGCCACCATTGATTTCCTGCGTTGGTAAGTAGGAATAACCGCCATCATCGTCAAGCGTTAATGTTAAAGACTGAGATGACACTTGCTTATAGTATAAGGCTAAGATATGCCCTGTACCATTTTGGTCGTAAAGGGTTTGTGATGTTGCTTGGCTATAGGTGCTGCTATTTGTTGGACTAAAGGCATAGTCCAATGCACCATTTCTGGTATCTAAGTTCAGAGCCACTTCTGAATTTTGAGTAGGTTGCGATGGCAATGGGGTTTGATCTAATGTCATCGTTGATTTTGCACCAGCAATAATATTACCAGCTTCATCTGATGGGTAACCCACTACTATTAAGCCACTTGGATTGACCATTCGGTTTTCACTATCCGTTCCAAATTGTCCATTGCGGGTGTATTCAAACTTACTAAGAGTTTCGGTTGGAACGGTTCCGACAACATCGTCTGGATTAGCCAGCATGAACATACCAGGACCAGTAATTGCTAGATCCAATGGATTTTGTGTGGATGTCACCGATCCGTAAGATTGATCTCTTCTAATGGCCTGCTGTTGCGAGCCCATACCAACTCGATCTTTTGCCTGTGCATCATTTGCTTTAAAGTACATATCAGCAAAGACAAACTGACCATTTTTATATCCAACCGTTTGCGCATTGGCGATGTTATTACTAACAACGTCAATCGCTTGTGATGTTGTTGTCAAGCCTGCTAATCCGATTCCATATCCCATTTTCGACTCCTTATCGTAATTTCTTTATTAATTTAATTGACCCATTGCTGGATTGTTGATGCATTGATCTGTCTTCCATCTTGCAAGGTGAGTAGCGTTTCACCTTTAGCCCCCTTAGTTACTGCAGCTACCGGGGATGCCACATAAGCTGTTAGAGACTCAGTTCCACCAGCTGTATTTGTTCCGCTAATACTAATGCTGTATGTACCTGCGGCGACTGTATTGCCGTCAGCATCAGTACCATCCCATGCAAAATTTTTCATTCCAGCAACTACAGCACCTAGACTTGCGCTATTGATTACATTGCCACTAGCATCTTTAATTGTTGCCACTGCTGAACTCATCGGATTTGCAGCATTTGCACCCAAGATCACTGGGCTTGTTCCATCAAATGAGATTGTGTTTCCTGCCACTGCTGGACTATGCCCTATGAGAGAGGCTTGATTCATAAAGTCAACACTCTGCATTTGATTGAGCATGGCAGTCATTGAGGTGTTCATGTTGCTCATGCTCGTCACCATATTGAGCTGAGACATTTGTGCCGTCATGGTTGATGCATCCATTGGAGCCATTGGATCTTGATTTTGAATTTGCGCTATTAGTAACTTCAAAAAATTCTGGGTTTCATCTTGCGCTGTTGTTCCAATAGAGGAATTAGTACCCGCACTCTTAGCTACGGCTGGATCGTACACCGGAATGTTGCTCATTGGACCTGTTGTTGTCATATATTCCTCAGTTCTTCATCTATTCAAAAATTTAGCGGCCTAAATCTAAAGTCTTCAGCATCAATTGGCGTGAAACATTCATCGCTTCAATATTCATTTGATACGATCGTGATGCTGAAATCATATTCACCATCTCTTCAACTGGGTTTACATTAGGCATTTCCACATATCCAGCCGCATTGGCCTTTGGATGTCCTGGTCGATACTCCATTCGGAGTGGGGCATCGCTCTCTACAATGCTTTTCACAGCAACCCCTGATCCTGGAGAGCCTGGTTTCATCAATGCACTAAATTCAACCTGACGTGCGCGATATGGACGACCATCAGGGCCAGAAACACTCTCTGCATTAGCAATATTGGATGCGGTCACATTCAAACGCATAGCTTGCGCCGCTAGACCGGAAGACCCAATATCATAAGCAGCCAATAGACTCATGAGGGCTGTCCTTTAATTGCGGTCAAGCGACTATTCAGTGTGCCACCCAAGAAAAGGAGTGCAGCCTCGGTAAATACAGAGTTTTTCGTAAATTCACTTAACTCCACGTCACTATCTACTGTGTTGTCATCTTTAGACGGCTGGTTTGGTACTCTAAAGAGCAGACGAGGGTCATCTTTATTATTGCTGCCATCAATATGTCCAGCATGAGTTGTCGCCATGGAGACACCTGTTGAAGGCAACTTGCCTTCCAACTGCGCCTTCAATACGTCAGCAAAACGAATATCCCTGGCCTTAAAGCCGGGAGTATCTGAGTTTGCTAAGTTATTACTCAAGATTTGCTGGCGAAAAGTACGCAGTTTCAGCGCAGTTTCACCAAACATTAATGAGTCGTATTGCGGCACTGCATTCATTTCATCTCCTCCCTATTAGGGAATGATCTAAACCGAGGGGAAATTCCTCATGAGTAGATATGCAAGGAGCGTGCCAGTTTTCGGAAAATAGGGATACATGTCCACCCTTTTCTAGCAAGGGCCGGAATAATTCCAAGAAACATAAGCTAGAGCCCTTAATAGGCAAAAATTGCCTATTAAGGGCTAGTCTTGGCAATAATTACCAAAAAAGATGGTGGATATCTGCGAAAAGCTAAAAGTAGGAGTGTTATCTAAATTGAGCTCCCAGCTCAAGTTCGACTCTTTTTAGCACGCTTGACCAATCTCCCAATTGGTCCTGTCTAAAGATTTTTATTGTTGGATACCACGGTGAAGACTCAGTATCTATAAACCAACGCCAATCAGCATTGTCACTAAGCAATAGCCATGCTTTCTTGCCCATAGCCCCAGCAAGATGGGCAATACTAGTATCCACGGTAATGACTAGGTCTAAGCAGTCAATTAAGGCCGCGGTTTCATTAAAATCAATTAGGTAGCTAGCATAATTTGAAATAAACGCATTTCTTTCTAATACCTTTAAGTCAAAATCACTTAATTCCTTCTGCAGACTCACATACTGCAAATCGCTAGGTAAAAATGGAATTAACTGAAGTAAGGGGATACTTCTATTAGCATTCTCTTTAAATAAGGTGTTGCCACTCCATACCAATCCAATACGGGGTTTTTGCTTTGTACCAAGCCTATTCTTCCACTCCGATACTTTAAGCGGACTACTAAAAATATAAGGATTATCAGCGTGAATATCAATACATTTTTCTTGCAAAACAAAAGGGAGGCTTAGTAGCGAACTTCTATAGTCAGACTCTGGTAATGCCCCCTCAATACTAACTATGCTCCACAATGGATTTGATTCTGATAACAAGTCAACTAAAGATTTTTGAACTGCTACAGTTACTCTAGCATTCAGATTGGCAATTTTTTTCACATAACGGTAAAACTGAATAGTGTCACCTATCCCCTGCTCACTGAATAGTAAGACAGACTTATTTGCTAATTGATCCACTTCAATATAGCTATATTGAAGTTCTTGTCTCACCAAAGGAAATGCTGGGGACTTTTTTAATCTAGCCTCATACAACATCCAACCCTCTTCAAATCTCCCTAATTTTAATAATACTAGCCCCTTATTCCATAGAGCCTCAGAATAATCAGGCCTCAGCCGAATTGCACAATCAAAGCTTTGAATAGCGGCATCAAAATACTTATCCCCTAATTGGGCAATACCGCGATTATTAAAAGCCTCAGAAAAATCATCTTTTAGTTTAATTGCCTGATCAAAGCTGATAATGGCATCATTAAAATATTTCTTTTCTAATTGAGCAAGACCGCGATAATAAAAATTCATTGAATCTTGTGAGTTGAGCTTAATTGCCTGATCAAAGCTATTAATGGCGCTATCAAAATACTTCTTTTCTAGTTGGACAAGACCCCGCTTTCTGTAATAAAGCACAATAGATGGATTTAAGGATATTGCCAAATCAAAACTTGCGATTGATTCATCTAATAAGCCTTCTTGGTGTAGTGCACATCCAAGGTTTGCATGAAATTCAGGGACATTATTATGAGGCGATGCTGAAATTGCCTTATTAATGAGCTCTATTGCATGCGGATATTCTTTTTTTTGCAAAGCGATCAGGCCAAGCAAATTCATAGCATCGATATGCCCCGGATCTTTAATTAGAATTTTTTCATATATTAAACTAGCCTCCTCAAGCATTCCATGTTGATGAAATGCAATAGCCATATCTACCAAATCAAATATATGGGATTGACTATTTAATTCGGAAGCAATCTTCTGAGAAATACTAATATTCCCACCAGATTGATTCGAAATCTTTTTGATTTGATTCATTATTTTATTAATCGCCTAGCATCAAACTATAGCTACTTAGTTTCTTTAACCAATCTGTCACCCTTAGGTTGCAGAGGTCGTGCATTCATCGGATAAATGCGATCAAAATTCTTTACTTGAGCCTCGCTAATGTAAATTGGATTTTTGAGAACAAGCCAGAGAACGTTTTCAGTACACGGCGGCGTTGTTAAAGATCCCATGTAAGTGAAGTAGCTTCTATCCGTTGGCAATATTTGATTGATATCAATCATGACGCCAGGAGTTTCGGCTTTGCCTTTGACCAATGGAACGTTGTTCCAAAGAGTGCTAATGAGAGCATTCTCTTTTGCAGCATCCTCGCCCCACCAGTATTTTCTGAGCGCTACTGGTTTCACAGTACTCAATAAAACCGCCACTACTGCTAGACTGCCATCATGATGCTGATGCACTAAATGCGCCACCATATCACTACGCTCACCATTAATTGCCTCTTCGCCAGGTTTGTGGAAGTGAAACTGAACCAGTCGATATTGCCTACCATCTACCATCAAATTACTGCCTTCGCCGTAATTCACCATGATGGTATGGCCGTTATCGATAATAGTCAGAGGCGATGCCCTGTAAATAAACTCTATTGGGTTTAATTCTGCTTTGACAGCCCTATCAATATTGATGTTGATAGGAGATTGGTTCTTTCCCTTAAGGCAAGCTAAATTATCTTTACTTAAATTACCCCAATTATCTGGACCACCTGGTCCATCAAAATAGGTCCAATGATGAGTATGCACTTCTTTTTCGACGGGTTTGGTAGATGGCTTAGCTACGGACTTTGGCTTCACCTCTGCAGAGATCATGGCAGTGTTGTTAACAGCCAGATCACTAGTTCGGATAATGATGTCACCAGACCCTTTGTTAATTTTACTAGTCAATGCCTTGCTCATCTCTTCGTCACTGGAAGGGGATGGGGATACAGTAACCTTGGCTTTATCAGCTATCTTCTCAACTTTATTTACTGTATTGGGGGTTGGCGCAGGATCGGAGCCCATTACCGGCTGCGTCAGCACAAGGCTAAGAGCTAGGGCTATGACCATAGCAAAAGGACTGAGGATTCTATTCATCATGATCTTGCTTACGGCAATATTTGTAATTTCGTTTAAGAAAGATTTACAAATATATTTTCAGATGACTCGAATATATACCTTAGAAGCACTAATTTAAGCGCCTTATCAACAGATTGGCCAGTAGAAACTGTCAGCGGGTGCTAATTCTTACTTCTTAACAGGTCTTTTAGCTGGAGTGGTCGGCACTACATTACTGGAACTTGGTAGTGGATCTATCTGAGGTGTACGACTATTACCAAACATCCACTCACACTTCATCAAGCCAGCAGTATCTTGCCGGCTATCGAGAGGTGTTGACTGTTTTAATGCAACCTCAAGGGCTGCATCAGTTGGTGGCGGGGTTAAATCATTACTGGTATACCATTTGAGAAACCGTTGATACCAACCTGCTTTGGGCATCTTACCAGGATCGGCATAATAATTAGAGCTGCAAATTTGCAACCTTCTTTCAATTTCACTCGCTGGCAAATAGTAGCCTTCAATTAATAAATCGGCTATCTTCCCATTGCAACGAGCCCAACTGGCCAACTCTATTTTAGCTCCCGTTGTATTCGATTCAGGCTTCTCCAATACAAGTGAGTCAATTTCACATTGCATGCGTTGACCACGTATTTTTAGCTTCTTGCATGTTTCAGGGCCAGTATCAGCATATGGATCATTTTTATTCGTCGCAGTTGAAAAAGGGAATTTCTTGTCACATTCATCGGGGCCATCAGTCGCTTGATTTAATGAGTTTTGTCCTAACAATATTTGCTCTTTTGGAGTAAGCCCTTCCTCAACTGAAATCGTTATTGAGGTGGGCTTATCAGATGAATCTAGGGTCTGACAGCCTACAGAACAGCTAGCAATTATGAATAAAGTACTACCTGCAAATTGAATCAGAGATTTTATGTTGAACTTATTTCGCATTGGGTGTCTCCAAACCTTGACGGATAAGTTGTAAAGGATTTTCAAGAGAGCGCTCTAAAATAAACTGCAGATCTGGCAAGATCAAAAAAATAACCAAAAAGGCCAAAGGTATGCTGACCGCAAACCCTACAGAAAATAAATTCATTTGTGGGCTAGTTCTTCCTAGAAATGCTTGAATTAAATTGAACATCATATAAACCAGTAGTACAGGCATTGATAGTATTAATCCTAAACGAAATGATGCGGAAAATAAATCTATCAATCCTTTAGAAGTCCATGCTTGAGGCCAAATTCCTAATGGTACTGTTTTAAAGCTACTTAAGACCAAATCGATTAACACTAAATGAATATTAAACGTAAATGCAAGAGCCAAAACCACTAAGCCCAAAAACTGTGATACCAAACCAGATGCTAAAGAAGGATCGAAAAAGTTAGTAGATGCAAAACTAAAGCCAGCTAAAAAAGAGAGTACTTCTGCTGCAATATCGACCACCATAAATGCTATACGAACCGCAAATCCAATGAAAGCGCCAATAGCCAACTCAATCGCCGAAGCAAAAAAAGTAATACTCCCGGGGTATGGAATTTTTTCAGTTCCCAGTAGCGGCAGAAGATAAATACCAAATGCCAAAGCGACGAATAGACGAAACTGTAACGGAATTGTTCTTAAGGCGAACATGGGTGCAGTCAAAAGAAGTCCAAAAACTCTTAACGAGGCGAACATAAAGATTGCCATATATTGCTCAATTTGAAGGCCGCTGATAGTCAACATCAATTAACTTACCAAGCCTGGTATGCGCGCAAAGAGCTCTCTCATATAGTCTGTAAACAACGATAGAGTGACGGGCCCAGCGATCATAACAACGGCAGCAAATACTATTAGTTTTGGAATGAATGCAACCGTGGACTCGTTAACCGAGGTGGCTGCTTGCAAAATACCAATGATTAGTCCCACAACCAATAATGCCATGAGTATAGGCCCCGCCAAAACTGCGACCATCCTCAAGGCCTGATAAACCAAATCGAGAACGACCCCACTCTCCATGGCAATTAATTAATATAACTTTGGACTAATGAGGTCGAGAGTAAGACCCAACCATCTGCCAAGGTAAATACAATCAACTTCAGTGGCAAGGAAAACATCATCGGCGAAACCATCACCATACCTAGAGAGGTTAAGATGCTGGCAACTGCAAAATCAATGACCAAAAATGGTAGGAAGATAATGAAGCCAATTAAAAAACCTGTCTTAATCTCTGAAATCGCAAATGCTGGGATCAAAACCGTGAACGGAACTTCTTCACGTGCTTCAATTTCTTTTCCGTACAATTTGACGAATAAATTCAAATCGTCCTTACGCGTTTGTTTCAACATAAATTCTTTTAAGGGCTTTGATCCAATTTCTACCGCCTGGGGAAAAGCCAACTTACCTACGGAATATGGTTGATAAGCATTTTTATACATTGAATCAAATACTGGATTCATAATAAATAAAGTGAGAAACAATGAAAGCCCTATTAATACAATGTTAGGTGGCATAGTGGTTAAACCTAGTGCCTGACGTAACAAAGAAAACACAATCAAAATCCTTGTAAAACTAGTCATTAAAATTAAAGCTGCAGGCAAAAAGCTCAATGCTGTGAGAGCTAAAACCGTTTCAACAGGCACTGAATAAGTTGTACCACCACTGGCCTGCTTTGTAGTCACTAGCGGTAAAGTTTGACTCCACGCTATGAATGGGAAAAATCCAAGTGCTCCTATTACCCCGGTGATATAAAAGGTAATCTTATTTTTCAACCGATTTTCCTTTTGACCAAAGCACGTAACTGATTGGCAAAGTCGACGCTACTGGGTTGTGGCTTCATGTGAGCCACATCTTCAGGATCTAATTCAATCAATAGATTAATTTGGGTCGGAGTATGCCCAATCACCAAGATACGATTAAGTACATTCACAATAATTACACGCTCTCTAGGGCCTAAAGCTTGTTGAGCCAAGATCATTACATGAGGATTATTTGCTCGCACTGCAGAGTCACGTTTGACTAAATAGGCAACTACCCAAATTAGTGCGGCAGCAAGTGCCAGCCAGATGAATGAGAAAAGCAACATGCCTCCAACCGAGGTACCCATTTAAATCAACGATTAATTTTACGCAGACGCTCTGCGGGAGTCACAATATCGGTTAAGCGGATACCATAACGATCATTCACGATAACCACTTCACCTTGTGCTACTAAGCAACCATTCACCACAACTTCTAGTGGCTCTCCAGCCAGAATATCTAACTCGATCACAGAGCCGTAAGTGAGATTTAAGAGATTGCGAATCTGCATTTTTGCACGTCCAAGTTCGACTGTGACCTGAACCGGTACATCCATCACTAAATCGATATCATTAAAATCTGCACCGGTTTTTGCGCCATCTTCTAAGTTGTTAAATGTAGCCTTACGAAGGGAACCAGATACATCAGCGCTTGTGAGCGTTTTCGCTAAATCATTATCGTTTTCAGCCATCTTGATCCTCTTTAATCTCTTCTATGCCTGCTTGATACTTGGGTTTATTTGGGGTCCAGCTCATCCGCAAGCTGACCTATTGTATCGCTTGAGGCGTCCCTTTTATTGGACTCAGTAGTCGGCATCGGCGCAAAAGCCTGAGGATGCTCTCCCGGCTGCTCGTACAACTCCCCTTTTTCCGCACTTCGCATCATACTCGGACCCAAGCGCGCCTTTTCTAAGGGGCTTTTTAGGAATTCTGCAGGATGTTGGATCGTACTCACTTTGACAGAATAGCGGCCTTCTTTTACGCCGTATTGCCCTTTAATAACAGGCAGGCCATCCACATAAACGGTCACTGGATCATTAATTTCAATAGGAATAATATCTCCCACTGATAGAGATGTAATCTCACGTAATAGCATCTGCTTACGAGCCAATACAGCGACGGCAGTCACTGGCGCTTCGTGAACTTGATCATTTAATAAATTAGTCCAATGCTCATCCGGTTCACTTGCAAAGCCTTGCATATTGTTATAGAGGATGGCTTTAATAGGTTCCATCACCCAAAATGGAATACAAAGGTCGACATCACCAGGTCTGCCGTTAATCTCAATGGTAAATTTGGAATGAAGCACCATCTCCCCTGGGGAAGTAATCTTCGCAAATCCAAAATTAGTCTCTTGGCGCATGAAATCAAACTTGATTTCATATACCGCTTTCCAAGCCTTCTCGTAGTCATTTAGAAGTGCATCGACTAAACGACGAATGATGCGCAACTCAGTAGGGGTGTATTCGCGTAAGCTCAGTCTGGGCGCTAATCGACCTTCGCCACCAAACATATTGTCAATCGCGATATAGACAACTCCAGGGTCAACAATCCAGCACCCCACCCCGCGCAAAGGACGGATACCAACAATATTAATATTTGTCCGCTCAGGAAATTCAGATACAAATTGCTCGTAGCTTTTGACGCTCGGCATATGCATTTGCACCTCAATGGGTGCTCGAATCATATTAAATAAGGATAAACGAACCGCCCGGCAAAAACGCTCGTGAATCAGCTCCAATGTCGGCATGCGCCGACGAGCAATAATCTTCGATTTGTCGAACATGGACTGCTGATCTTCAGCTGCAATGTTCATCTCGACATTGATTGCTCCTGTCGCCATATCTTCCTAAGTGGTCTGTCTAGCCCTCATTTTACTGCATTACAAAGGTATTGAATAGTACGGCCTGAACTGGAAGATCCATCTCAGTAACATTCCAAAATTCTGCCGCAGCCCTAGCAGCCTCGCCAGTAATCTTTTGACCTGAAGAAGTTTCTTTTGGTACAGCACCTATTCTCTCTAAATTCTGAATATCAGCTGTTGATGGTTGTTGCTGGAGTATATAAATGGCAGTTAGCTGCGGCGCAATAATTGAATTAATTACCAATGCGACCTCGCGAGCCATCATCGTTTTACCCTCGACAGTTGCCAACTCTTGCATTTGGCGTGAGGATAAAACCGTAATAACTTTATCCCTTATGACAGGCATAAACTTCTTGATTTTATCTTCGGTGGACCCATCATTTGTTCTGAGAACCATCTTAGTCTGCAAATAATGCTCGCCTCCTCTACCAGGCAGGTTTACGATCATTTCGTCTAGCGCAATATAAATTGGGGCAGCATTATCTTTGCGCTCCATCAATTGCTTCTTCAAAATATTTTCAGGGCGTTTATCTTCAGCTTCTTGCTGTCTTTTAAGCTCAGCGTTATGTTGCATATAGAAATAGCCACCAACCGCTCCAGCCAGCACTACTACCAAGCCTATGATCAAAAACAGCATTTTTTTGCTTTTAGGCTTTTCTTCTTCTATCTCTATCTGCTCTACGACTGGTGGGGGTGGTAGCCCGCCATTGACATCTAAGGTAGGCTCTACGCGTTCTTCATCAGCCATGCTAATTCCCTTTATTTTTCATCATATTAAGCAAACAGATGCACTGTTCCGCTAGCACTCGTATTATGACCCGAACCTATAAAATCTATTGTTGCAAGGTTTTTAGGGTTGGGATTCGTAGTCTGCTGGCTAGCATAATAGTCCTGACGGGCATTATTAAAGGATTGACCTGACGCCTGTTGAGACTGATTACCCTGCCTAAGATCAAGGGAAAGATTGAGGCCCATTTGAGCAAACTCTTGCTTTAAGTTTTGGCCGCCCTGATCGAGGCGAGATTTTGTTGCATCACTGGCACCCTCAACAATTAAGTGTGCATGGCCATTTTGATTAATTTGCAAATCAATCCGGATCGTACCTTGCTCCGGCGGTGTTAATTCAAACATTATGCGACCGCCACCAGACTTTGCAGCACTCATAATTTCACTAAGTAAGGGGCCACTCACAAAAGAAGCCTCTGTTTGCTTGATTTGAAACTTTTGAAGGGCTTCTGAAGTCTGACTATCTAAGCGTGCAAGACCACTATATTGGGCGCTTAGGCTATTAAGATCTTGACTAGCTAACTCATCTATTTTTTCAAGTTCTTTGACATGAAAATCAGATGCTGGGGTAATACGGGGCGCGACCTCAAGGCCTTTATTTTCTTTGGACGCTTGACCTGCATACAAAGGAATCAAGGAATTATCAGAATTCTTCATATTTTGCGAACTAATAATCGCAGAATTTTGATCCTTGCTAATACTGTGACTATCTAGAGGCGGCGTAGAAAGTTTTTCAGCTACTCCTACGGTCGAAGTAGTGACAACTAAAGCAGGCTTAGGGTCTGAAGAAGATACTTGAGGGGATGTTTGGCTAGTTTGGCCAGCTTGCGCCACTAAGCCCTTTAATTGCTCTAGGGCACTGGCTTGGGCAGTGTTGGTAGGTTGGGCTTGCTGCGCGAGATCCCGGATCGCACTAGCGAGCTCTGGGGTCAGCGTGATTTTAGGAGCTGGGCTAGCGGTTTGGCTAGTTTGGCCAGCTTGCGCCACTAAGCCCTTTAATTGCTCTAGGGCACTGGCTTGGGCAGTGTTGGTAGGTTGGGCTTGCTGCGCGAGATCCCGGATCGCACTAGCGAGCTCTGGGGTCAGCGTGATTTTAGGAGCTGGGCTAGCGGTTTGGCTAGTTTGGCCAGCTTGCGCCACTAAGCCCTTTAATTGCTCTAGGGCACTGGCTTGGGCAGTGTTGGTAGGTTGGGCTTGCTGCGCGAGATCCCGGATCGCACTAGCGAGCTCTGGGGTCAGCGTGATTTTAGGAGCTGGGCTAGCGGTTTGGCTAGTTTGGCCAGCTTGCGCCACTAAGCCCTTTAATTGCTCTAGGGCACTGGCTTGGGCAGTGTTGGTAGGTTGGGCTTGCTGCGCGAGATCCCGGATCGCACTAGCGAGCTCTGGGGTCAGCGTGATTTTAGGAGCTGGGCTAGCGGTTTGGCTAGTTTGGCCAGCTTGCGCCACTAAGCCCTTTAATTGCTCTAGGGCACTGGCTTGGGCAGTGTTGGTAGGTTGGGCTTGCTGCAGCATTTGCATTAACTGAGCTACTTGCGGATTTTGAGCGCCTAAGTTGTTGCCTTGTCCCGCTTCCTTCATTGCTCTTGCAAGTGACTGCGTAATTAACTGGTTTTGCTGGGAGTCAATATTTTGACCTTTTAGACCTAAAGCGCTAGGCAAATTCAACCCAGCCATTGTTTTGCTTGAATCTACAGCATTCACTCCCAGGCCACTATTAAGCAATGGGTTACTTACAGTGGGTTGATTTACAACTGGACCAATCAGTCCTTGGGCTGCCAACTGAGCCGCCAGTAACTGCATGGGATCGGTAATTTTTGCAGAATCTTTATCTTGCTTTATAAATCCTGGCAAATTTTGCATACCTAAGGTACCCAAACCAGTTTTAGGACTGCTGAATTTGGCTGAATCTGTTCTCGCATCTAAGCGTGCCAGCATCTTTTGGTTCAAGGAAGACAAGAAAGTATCAAAACCAACAGGCATGGCAGAGCCGCCGGCAAGACTACCCGGTTGAGCAATAGCCTCACTGAAGGGGCTAACTGCTGCTTGCATCTGTATTTGACTGACTGTTGGCATGCTTTCTCCAAATGGAACACTACCAACTATGCATCTTTCGTGCCAGTTTTATAACTCAGCCTTGCTGAGAAGTTATCTTCGAACTGGCTTAACTCTGCTTTAGCCAGCTTTATCTTGGCCTCTCGGTGCATTTTGTCGACCAACTTTGATAGCCCTCGAGTACGCATTCTGGCCATAGTAGCTGTTTTTAGGGTCTCCTCAGAAGCTCTAGTCAAGCCCTGAATCTGTCCATCCATCTCAATTGCGCTATGCAGTAACTTTTCTCTAAAGGCATTAGCGTCCTGAATAAATGCAACCGACGCTCCGCCCTTACCGCTGGCAAGCATTTGAGCTTCATAATCTTTAGCATATTGAAGTACTTGATCTTTAAAGGCTTTTTGCTGGTTTACCTGACTGGCAACACGTTTTGCTCGCGCCATAGCTTGATCTTCCCGTATTTTGGCCAAGCGATGGAGGAGCTCTATGGCGTTCATCAGATTTACGGGTTAGGCGGACTAATTTGAGCTAACAAACTTTCAGTTTGATCTAAAGGGACAGTTATATCCGCGTCTTGCTGTAAAAAAGCCTGGATTTTGGGCCAAGCTTGCAAAGCAGCGTCTAATTCTGGATCGCTACCTGCAATATAAGCGCCCATTGAAACTAGATCTCTACCCCGCATGTATCGGCTGTATAGCTGCTTCATTCTTCTAGCAGAAAGTAGGTGCTCTTTAGAGACTACTTTTGGCATTACACGAGAAATTGATTTCTCCACATCAATAGCTGGGTAGTGTCCGCTATCGGCTAACTCTCTAGAAAGGAAGAAGTGTCCATCTAAAATACCGCGTGCTGTATCAGCAACAGGATCATTAGTATCATCACCCTCGAGCAACACAGTATAAAAAGCAGTGATCGAGCCATCGGGGTTGGCGCCATTGCCGACTCGCTCAACTAACTCAGGCATGCGGGCGAATACACTAGGCGGATAGCCACGTGCAACCGGTGCCTCTCCCAAGCTAAGGCCAATTTCTCGCAAAGCCATGGCATAACGGGTGAGTGAATCCACAATCAAAACTACATGTTTGCCTTGATCTCGAAACCAAATCGCCACATCGGTTGCGTATGACGCTCCTTTTGAGCGCGCTAAAGGGGAAGCATCTGCAGGTGCAGCAACAACCACAGCACGCTTAAAGGATTCTGGTCCTAGAGTATCTTCACAAAACTCCCGCACTTCACGGCCACGCTCGCCAACTAGACCAATCACAATGACATCAGCAACACAATTGCGCGCGAGCATTCCTAATAAAACACTTTTACCGACACCAGAACCCGCAAATATTCCAACGCGTTGACCACGGCCTACTGTTAACAAACCATTGACTGCCTGAATACCAACATCCAATGGTTCGTGGATAGGCGTTCTGTCCAAGGGATTTAACATTCTTTGAATGATGGGTGAAAATTGTTTTTCACCGTAACCCTTCCCATCGATTGGTCGGCCCAAACCATCGACTACTCTGCCAAGCAAACTCTCGCCAATCGTCAAGGGTTCACCTACGCTACTAGAGATATAACCTGCACCAGAATTAAAGGGCGTATTTGCTGGATACACTAATGCACCTGGCGAAATATTTTCCATAGCATCAATCGGCATCAAATAAGTGATGGCACCATTAAAGCCAATACACTCGGCATCATAAGTCTTGCCGCCCAAC
Source organism: Polynucleobacter sp. MG-Unter2-18 (assembly GCF_018687675.1). Taxonomy (NCBI): domain Bacteria; kingdom Pseudomonadati; phylum Pseudomonadota; class Betaproteobacteria; order Burkholderiales; family Burkholderiaceae; genus Polynucleobacter; species Polynucleobacter sp. MG-Unter2-18. The sequence continues at coordinate 416,348 of NZ_CP061302.1, read as the reverse complement.
TCGGATAGGATGGTTGCGCCAGACCCAATGCTCATTGGCAAGCCTTCAACCTCTAAAACAATTCCAGAGACGCGCTTTAACTTCCCTTCTCGAATCGAGTAAGGCGTTTGCATGAGATGTTGGCGCCGCAACTCTATCTGATCTACCAACTCATGAGCTTGCAAAACACTCATTTTAGATTCGCCTGATCATCAGGATTCATTTCAGAATCGCTCTGTATATCTTTTTCAGGATACTTCTCATCTGCAGTGTGCGACTCACTATCAAACTGATTATCTAAGAGTGCGGCAGAAGTTTTTGGAGTAATTCCTTTTTCGTCTTGCATTGCTACACCATCTAAACCCAAGGCGGCCTTGACTAATGCGATACGCGCTTCAACCCCCACATCAATACGAGCACCACTCACCTCTACGTAAGCATGCCCAGGGCGAACATCTGCATCTACTAAGATAGTGCAATTAAATGGCAAGCCTGGATCTTCAACAATTCTTCTCCAAGTTTCCACCTCTTCAGCGCGTAAGCGTAGATAAAGATTCTCACCAGGTCGAGGTAAACGCATCAGCGCTTCTTGCACCGCCATGACAAAAGGAGCGCGCTCCATAGAACTGTTTGCGCTTAAACGTGAGGCGATTTCAAAGCTAAATTGTGTTAGCGGTTCTGCAATAGCCTCGGGCATACCACTTACTGCCTCTAAAAGATGACCCAAGGCATTTTGCAAACGCAGTATCTCTTCTTCTGCGTCTTGGTACCCTACTTTATATCCCTCTTCATGACCACTTGCCTTACCCTCGTCATAACCCGCTTCACGGCCTTCTACAAAGCCTTGATTGGAGCCAAGCTCATAAGCCTCTTTGTAAGCTGCCTCGCGTATGGCTTCAACTTCTTCAACCGTAGGGTAGTAAATCGGAGCCACCTTAGGTGGCTTAGGAGGTGCAGGAGGATCAAAAGAAGGTGGCTCCCATCGCGTTAGCAAGGAGTCCTCATCAGAGGAAGGCATCAGCGGACTTACCTCTCTCCATATTGACTCGACCCTCTTCACTCAAGGCACGCGCTATCGCAATCACATCTTTCTGACTTAACTCGACTTCGATCACCTTCACAGGTGGCCTTGTTTCGAGATCCTCACGCACTGTATCAGCAGAGCGTTTTGCCATATTCTTAAAGATTTTTTCACGCAATTTTGGACTTGCACCTTTTAACGCAATGATGAGTGTCTCTTGCGGAACCTCTGTCAATAAAGTCTGTAATGAACGATCTTCCAGCTCCAAAAAGTCTTCGAAGACAAACATTTTTTCTTGAATAGCATCTGCCAAGTCACTGTTGTAGTTTCGAATATTTTCTAAAGCGACTTTATCCAATCCACCCGAAAGCATATTCAAAATCTCGGCAGTAGGTACTACGCCGCCAACAGTACTGCGACGGAAATCCGAATCTGGGCCAGAAGAGCGAGACATTACCTCGTTCAATTCTTTAAGAGCGGCTGGCTGTACTTTCTCTAAAAGAGCAATACGCAAGATGAGTTCGTTACGCAGTTCATCTTGGAATAGCTTCAGCAGGCCGGCTGCTTGCGTAGGATCCAGGAACACCATCACGGTTGCAATAATTTGCGGATGTTCATTTTTGATAAGCTCATACAGAACATCTGACTCCATGCGCTTCAGGGTTTCGATACCAGACATGTCCAGCGTAGACTCAAGGCGCCCTAATAGATCTGAAGCTCCTTCTGCGCCCATGGCTTTGGTAAGCATGTTCTGCATAAAATCATCAGTGTCAAATGCAACTTGGGTGTTGTTGGAGCTGACGTCCTTAAATTGCCGCAGCACTTCTAATACTAAATCTCTACTTAAAGAACGCACGACGGCCATCTTTCCTGAGAGGCGTTGCACCTCAAATGGAGTCATACCGCGCATCACATTAGCTGCAGATTCAGCACCAACAGCCAAAAGTATTACTGCAGCACGAGAAGCACCGTCCAAATCATCGAAAGAAATCGTACCGCCAACAGGCGCAGCTTTGACTCCCTCTTTCAGAGCCTCTGCTATCGATAGCGATTTTTCTACGGGAGCTTCATCAGCCAAAACAGATTCTCCTCATGTTATACGGCCGGCGCAGCTTCAGCATTGCCAGCATTTTGCTTAGCCGCATCTTCAGACAACCACTCTTTGAAAATTGCAGAAACGGCTCTGGGATTATTTTCCACAAAATCCTTAGCGTATTGAAGCAGCTCTTCGTACTCTTGCTTCTTCTCTTCGTCGATCCGTTTACGCTCTTCTTCAGTCCGTTTGCGATCCTCTTCAGCTCTAGCTCGCTCTTCTTCTTCAGCAAGGCGTTGGCGCTCGCGCAAGAGCTCCACTTCCATACGGCGCTTTTCACGCGCCCGAGGATCCATCTGCGCCATTTCAGCTTTAATCTTCTCGTCAAACTCTTCCTCAATACGCTGCTCTTCCATAACTTCGTCCTTTTTCGGAGGGAAGAGTAAGGGGCGCACAACTCCAAAAAACATCAAGCCAAGCGAGCCCAAAATAATGGCGAACTTAAAGAATTCTTTGCTTAGCTCAATGATTCCAGGCTGCTTATAAAACGGGGGTTCATCACTCAACTCCACCTTAAATGGAATGTTAGCTACGCTGACGCTATCGCCACGACGCTCTGAAAACCCGACGGCATCCCTCACTAAATTATTGATTTGCTCAAGTTCTTTAGCGTTATATGGAATCGGTTTTCGGGGCTTCCCATCCTTATCTTCGCCAGCAGGCTGTTTATAGTTCACTACTACACCAGCTGAAACCCTCCTGACTTGACCTTTCTCAGACTTAATCCTCTGAATAGCGCGGTCAAGCTCGTAATTGATCGTTGCATCTTTTTTAATATTGCTGGCGCTAGAACCTGAACTAGTGGGGGGTGCATTGAGGTTTTGCGGTCCCGCTGCACCACCAGCAGCTTGAGTATTAATCGGCGCTTGCGCTGCGCCAGGTGCTTGATTGGTTAGAGCGCCAGGAACACCAGAAGTAGTCGAGCTGGGAGTGGCAGCTTCATTGGTTTGCTGACTGCGAATCGAAGATTGATTGGGTGGCGAATTACGACCAAAAGTTTCTTCAGTTCTCTCTAGCTCGCCAAAATCCATGTCCACCGTGACTTGCGCTCGGACATTTTCCTTACCAGTGACAGGTTCTAAGATCGATTGCACCCGCTTTGACAGCGCACCCTCAAGTTCAGCAACATACTTGAGTTGCGTGCTATCCAAGCCTGCCAGACGCTGTGCATTAGGTGCAAGCAAACTACCTTCTGAATCAACAATTGTTACATTTGCGGGGCCAAGATTTGGGACGGAAGAACCCACTAAATTGGTAATGGCTGCAACTTGCTGAGGATCTAAAAAGCGTCCAGGGTGCATCGTCACAATGACAGAGGCAGTAGGCTTTTCCTGTTCGCGCATAAAAGCCGTCTGCTTAGGAATCGCTAACATGACCCTTGCGGACTTGACTTGCGCTAAAGAGCTAATGCTACGGGCTAATTCACCTTCTAAACCACGCTGGTAATTGACTTGCTCTACAAACTGGCTCGTTCCCATTTTTTGATTTTCGAGCAGCTCAAAACCCACATTACCAGCCTTGGGTAAGCCTTGACCCGCCAAACGCAATCGGGTTTCATAAACCGCGGATTCAGGCACCAATATGGCTGCCCCGCCTTCGGTGAACTTGTAAGGCACGTTCATTTGTTGTAAGGCTGCCACGATTGCAGCCCCATCTCGCTCATTAATGCTGGAAAACAAGATGCGATAGTCGTCTTTACTTTTTCCAGAGACAGAAACAAATACCAGTACGGCTATTACCAAAAATACTGCTGCTGACAGAATCAGGCGTTGCTGGGCATTGAGCGCTTTGATGCGATTTTGTAGGCCTACTAAACTTTGGGGGAGTGACCCACCACCCCCGCTAAAAGAGCTGGCTGGAGCTATCGGGGCAGTGGCAACCTGCGAGCCAATATTGACTACTGCCGCATCTCGCTCACTTTCCTGTATTCCGGGTTGCGTTTCTTCACTCAATTTTGATAGATTCCGTCATGTCAGGGCTGATTCTGAAAAGATCATAACACTATATATGGGACATTTTTGCCTATTTTGCCTAAATGTTGATATCCTTGAGTCCTATTTTATAAGAAACGGCAAATATTGCCTAATCATCAAATCCCTTAAAACATCATTCATTGAACCCAGATACCAGCAAATTATCTCCCGAGCAGGACACCCTAGATGCCACCAAACATCTGGAAGAGGCTTTTGCGATTTTCTACGCGGAATCCCAGAAACTCGAGGTTCAACAGACCGCCCTGCAGGACAAGATCAACCAACTCAGCAGCGAACTACAAAAGTCAAATCAACGCTTGGCGATTCTGCTCAATGCCATTCCAGCAGGGGTGATTTTGCTGGAAAACGAAGTGGTTTTATTACACAACCCAGCTGTGCTCATTTTTCTTCCTGATTTAAAACCAGGGGTAACTTTTGAAATTCCAGCAGATTGGCTGGGCTCCATCACCCCAGGGGAATACGTCATTGCAGAAAAGGATATTCATCAACGCATACAAAAAACGGTGCAAGTTATTCGAATCAACGAAGGCTCGCGCAGTTTTATTCAAATTCAAGATATCACTGCCAATATTTTGCGACATGAAGAAACGCAACGAGAAAATCGTTTAGCGGCCATGGGGCGCATGGCAGCTGGTATAGCCCATCAATTTCGTACACCACTAGCAACCGCACTGCTTTATGCATCACACCTTTGTGATGGAGAGATTAATGCCAATACAGCTAAAGAGTTTGCTGATCGCTTACGTAAACAATTGTTAGATCTTGAGAAGCTATCCCAAGACATGTTGCGCTTTATTTCAAATAAACCGAATAGAGCAGTATTAGTAAACGCTACCCAAATCATTGAGGATGCTCAAGCTAGCATTCAGTTTCTCTTTAAGGCTAAGCAAGTCAGTTTGTCGGTCACCATGACCAACATTAATCATGGAAATCTACTGGTTGAGCCCAAAGCAATCTCCAATGCCATTGTTGCAATTTTGGAAAATGCGCTTGCTGTTTCCAAAACAAATCAAATTGTTAGTTTGATGGCTGCCAACGATCAGCAAATGCTCACGATTACGATTTCTGATCAAGGCCCAGGTATCCCAAAGGAAATTCTCAATTCCTTATTTGAACCCTTTGCAACCACTAGCGCCAATGGTACTGGGCTTGGCCTCTCTATTGCAAAAAATACTATTGAAACGCACCGAGGCAGTATTAGTGCGGAAAGCTCTAAACACGGCGCTGTCTTTAAGATCAGGCTTCCTTATGCCCAACCCTCCTTGATTCCTTAACCTAGAAAATATCTATGCGTGCTAGCGACCCACAACCATTTCCCGTGATTTTGATTGAAGATGATGAGGATCTCAGAGAGGCCATTGCGGTCACTTTACGTATGAATAAGATCGATTTTGTGACACATCAGCGAGCTGAAACAGTCATTCCTTTACTACGTGCAGATCTTAAAACTGTTTTAGTAACCGATTACAAATTACCAGGAATGACTGGTTTAGATTTACTGAAGATCGCACAAAAAGAATGTCCTGATCTTGCGGTAGTCATCATGACTGCCTTTGCAGATGCCAAACTAGCTGTTGAAGCTCTGCGGGCTGGTGCAAGGGATTTTTTAATAAAGCCCTTTGTGCCGCAGCAGCTCATTGAAATCATTGCCCGCAATCAACCTGAATCCATCAAAACATCTGAAGTGGTCACTCCTACTCAAGGCTCACAACTAGTAGGCTCCGAGATTCGCAGCCCCGCGCATCAATTAATTGCTGCCGATCCCGAAACGATTGCCACATTTGCTCGCTGCGAGAGAGTAGCGGGAACGGACACGAGCGTCTTGGTCACCGGCCAATCTGGAGTAGGCAAGGAATTGGTGGCTCGTCACATACACCTGCATTCCAAAAGAGTGAATGGCCCCTACATAGCGATTAACTGCGCTGCGATTCCAGATACCCTACTGGAATCAATTCTTTTCGGACATGAAAAGGGTTCCTTTACTGGCGCCACCAAAGCCCAAACGGGCAAATTTGAGCAAGCCCATAAAGGTACGCTTTTTTTAGATGAGATTGGTGAAATGCCTGCCTCTTTGCAAGCCAAACTATTGAGGGTGTTACAAGACAAAATGGTGGAACGAATTGGCTCTACTGAACTCATCCAAGCCGATGTCAGAGTCATAGCAGCAACCAATCGCAACCTTCAAGAGCAGGTTAAGAGCGGTCAATTTCGGGAGGATCTCTACTTTCGATTGGCCGTATTCCCAATCCACGTTGCCGAGCTTTGTAAGCGGCCACTCGATATCTTGCCCCTTGCCGATTTCTTTTTATCCCGTTACCGCATGAATATTGGCCGAGATCAGCTCATATTGAGTGAAGGGGCAAAAAAACTGCTGAAAACGTATTCTTGGCCTGGTAACGTTCGGGAACTAGAGAATATTATCCAAAGAGCCGTATTACTAGCCGATGGAGACCAAATTTTGGCGGAGGACTTAGAGCTAGAGGGTATACGCATGAATCCGCCAGGAATAGCAAAAAATGCTATTCCCGACTTACCTCTTGCTGAGAAAAGTATTGTTTATGCCCCAGAAAGTGGCATAAATATTGCATCAGTTATAGATGAAATTGGGCAAGACATTGATTCAGTAGAGCGAGAACACATTCTGAAAGTTTTGGCTAAAGTCGATGGCAACAGAACCAAGGCAGTAGAAATTTTAGGGATTTCGGCTCGTGCATTGCGTTACAAGCTGAAATCTTATAAAGAGGCTGGCTTTATTAATGATTGATTTTGTTAGATAATATGACAATGAGTACTCCAAACGTAGATGCCATGATTACCCGGATGCAAGCGCTTGCTGCTGCAGCCAGTGGTAAACCTGTTTCTACGGATTCTCAAGCTACCAACGGAGTTGATTTCTCGGCGATATTGAAAAACGCGATTGAGAATGTCAGTACCGCTTCAAACAGCGCTCAAGCTAAAGCTCAATCCTTTTCTACTGGGGCATCAGATACTTCATTAGAGGATGTGATTGTTTCTCTACAAAAAGCCAATCTTTCACTACAGGGAATGATTGCAGTGAGAAATAAACTGGTTGAAGCCTACAAAGAAGTGACCAATCTTCAGGTTTAAGATTTAGCATTTACTTAAACTAATTTTTGCTTTAAAGCCCACTGGCAATAAAAGAGTAAATTGATAACTGAGCGCTTATTCCTGAGCAGGTCTTTCGAGCGTTTTACCATCTAATTCATAAGCCCAAGCGAGTACTTCTGCCACAGCGGCATAAAGCTTAGGGGGAACAAGTTCATTAAGCTTGAGCTGCATTAAAAACTCAACTAACTCAGGTTCTACTTTAGTCGGGATACCCAATTCTTTTGCTTTTGCCAAAATAGCTTCAGCAATAAAACCCTCCCCCTGCCCCGTAATCCGAGGCGCGGCACTATTCATTTCATACTTCAGCGCCACTGCCTTGAGGATTTTATTCTCTTCCTTCTCTTGCATTACACAGGCGCCTCTATTTGACCCAAACTAACCCGCGTCTTGGGATCAATTTGCGTGTGTAATTGCTCTTCTAATGTAGCAAACGCTCTCGACATGCTTGCTTGTGCTGTGGGATCTACCTGAACGATTAACTGCAGACTTTCGCCAAATTGTGTGCCAATAATCTTTAATGGGCCTAAGTTAGGTAAGCCCACTTCTAGGGTTATACGACTACCCTTTTCCAATTGATTTGGCTGATGAGGATCTGATTGCCAGGCATCTTCGCGATATAGACGACCCTGAACATTGGGCATTAATTGGCCTTGCCATAATAAGTCGCCACGTAATAATAAACGCATCGAATCGCGAATGATTGACGAATCATTTGATAGTTGCGCCATGAGTTCACTGGCTTTGTGCTGGTCACCTGCCGTCAGAAAAGAATCCATTTTTTCATCGGCACTGCCCGCAGGAAATAGCACACGCTTTAACTGATCGGCCGCAAAAATACCAGAAGCTTGCAAACTTAGGTACAGAGCCCCCATGGCCACTTTTGGATCTTGATTACTTGGCTTACTGAGATCTATTGCTGGCCAATTCACCACTACGCTTTTAGGCTGATTTAAGTTGGCTTGATTTTGTCTACCGGGGGATATCTCTGGGGTATCAGCAATCAAGATTTCAGAAAGCAATTGCCCTAAGGCGGCGCTTCCTAGACTGTCCATTTTGCTTAAATTCTCAGATACTAGATTGTTTAAATTAGCCTGTGTAAGCTTTGCTGACAGATTAGATTTGCCCAAAGCAAGGTTCGAAATTTCTAATAAAACTGCCTGCTGAACACTAGGCTCGCCAGACTCCAGCATTGTTTTTAATTCTTTTACATTACCATTTTGCAAAGCAGTCCGAACTGCATTTCCTGCTGCAGAATCAACTACTGGCATAGGTATATTGAGCGCTAGACGCGGATCTATTGCATTGAGGCTTTCTACAGTAGATGGGGCAGCAAGTGGAGTAACTAAGTCATTTTTACGAACATCCACCATGGGGTTGATGACTAGGCTTGAGGGTATTGGTATCGGCATATTACTTCTCCAGCCTAAAAATTTCCCTAAATCTTGCTGAGGTGTTTTTTACTGCAAACACCGCTGATTGACTACTAAACTCTGTCAGAGATCTCTACCCATGCCTCATAGAGTGGAGTTAATGTGTTTATCACATCCTGAACCTTATCAGCCGAACGCTCAGCGCGAGCAGAAAGCAGCTCCTGTATTGACCAAAGATAAATCACGCTCAGATTTTCAGCAATTTCTTTACCTTTTTTATAATCTAAACAGCCAAGTAAGCCTTTAATGATCAAGTCGCTTGCCTTAGCAAAACTATCTGCGGGCATCTGATCGTTTTCTAGCGCCTTTTTTGCGGTCGTTAAATGATCAAATATGCGCTCATGAATCAACACAATAAGCTCTCGAGCATCAGCCGCCATAACCGAGGTTAAGTTGTTTCCATCTGCGTATATTAAGGCTGCTCTATTCATGATTATTCTTTTCGAAATCTATCAGTTAACTAGTTATTATTCTGACCGTCGACTAAACCTGCTAATGCGCTAGTTAAAGCGCTACTAGTGTTGTTCAGCTTAAATAATAGCGCATTTAAGCTAGAGTACTGACTGATATAGCTTTTTTCCTTAGAATCGAGGCGCATTTGCAATGCCACCTCTTTTTCACTCATTTGGTACAGAGTATCTTGCTCGTTTCTAATGGATTCACTTAAGTCACCGCCGGCTTGAATCTGAGAAGTCAAAAAAGCATCAAGATTGTCAGTATCAGAAAAACTCGTTGAGCCGATATTAATTCCAGAGGCTAAGATAGTTGCAATACCGTCAGTACTTCCATAATTTACCGCATTAAATTCAAGCGTACCGTCTGAATTGATGTCGATTCCTAGCTCATATAAATCTAAGGCGGTAGAAACGCCACCACTTTCATAAGTAATGCCCTCGGAAAGCATAGACTTAATTTGATTAATAAAAAATAAGGCTCCTGGCGATCCGGCCAAGGAACCAGCTGCAGTAGAGCTGTTGCCCTTTTGCGTTAGTTTTTTGGACGTCGCAGTAAGGTCATTAAACGCAGTGATAAATGCCTGGATAACTTCCCGCCCGTTATCAGGGCCGGTTACCAAAGTGATGTTAGCTATACCAGTACTAACTAAATTAAATGTTGTACCGGATAGTACATCATCAACATTATTCGTCGTTCTTGTAAATTCCATTAATCCATCTAAAGTAAACTCCGCATCTTGAGCTTGATTGCCATAGGCCGTTACGGACGGACTGGCAAGTGCTGCAGCTGATGAGATTGGATGCGAGTCTAATGAACCATTCACACCAAAAGTGACATCGTTGTCTTCACCAGATTGGGTGCCTTGAATGATTAAAGCATATTGTCCAGATGTCGTCTGAGTAATACTAGCGGCAACACTTAATCCTAGTCCGTTGATAAAGGTACTCAAATCCTCAATAGTAGTTGTACTATCTACAGATAAGCTATTGAGTTGACCAGCAACTGTTAGATCAAATGTGCTGCTATCGAGGAACCCCACCAAAGCATCGCTAGTCGTAAAATCTGAATCTGCAAAAATGTACTGAGCAGGTTTAGCTAGCTGAGTAACAGTGATCTGGTGGTTACCAATTAAGGCACCGGTTGAACTAGAAACCGTCACTGCCGATTCATTTGAGCTACTGGCAACTGCAGAAGAATAAGAGTCTGGATTTTCAACAGCCTGGAGTGCTGTTTGAAATGCTGCCACCTTGCTTTTAAGCTGGCCCAAATCACTAATCATTAAATTTTGACTGGTAATTTTTGACTGCAGGGTAATTAAAGGCCTGTTTTCTATGCCCATTAAACCTTCGACCATGCCAGCTACGTCAATTGCTGCCGTGCCGGAGCTGATACCAGATGTAGCCATTTTAATGTTGCCTTTAATGTCAGCTTAGAAAATTGATGATTTAATTCTCTTGATGTTGCAAGATTCGTGCCGTATTTTTGAGAATCTTATGGTCATGCTTTTTGATTCACAAGGGCTGAAATTTGGGTCAAGCTATGCGCTATTCTAAGCATCTCTTCTGATGGCAATTGTCTGACCAACTCACCAGTTGCGGGATTGGTCACTCTCACAATGTGGTGGCCCGTCTCTCCATCAATTGAGAAATTCAAATTTCGTCCCATAGTACTGACAAACTTTTGCATTTGCTCAGCTGCTTTAGCTACCGTTTCGCGTGATGGCTGTGTCACCTGGTTAACGTTGGAAGGCTTAAATTCTGCACTGGCTGCCGCTGCAACAACCGCCGCATCAGTGTTTGCTTTACCAACCGCACCAGAAGTAGTACCGTTCGATGAATTTAGCTGGGATGAACTAGCCGCAGATGAAGCTATGCTTCTTGCTGTTATCTCGCTCATCTTTTACTCCTTAAAAAGTTAATAGGAGCCAGCTTTTACCCTGGCTCCTGACTATCATAGTAAATTACTTCAACAGAGACAAGATCACGTTTGGCATCTGATTAGCCTGGGCTAACATTGCAGTGGCTGCTTGTTGCATGATTTGACCCTTGGTTAATGCTGCAGTTTCTGATGCAAAATCAGTGTCCACAATAGCCGAACGCGCTGCAGTTAAATTAGCACTTTGTGCTTGCAAGTTTTGAGCGGAGTATGTTGCGCGCGAGATCATGGCACCCATCTTGGCGCGCTCTGAAGAAATGGACAGTAAATCAGCGTCAATGCTTCCAAAGCTGGTTGCGGTCGAAAGTAAAGCTGCATCTGCTGTAACGAAATCGATGGTCGTGTCTGTTTCAACACCAGACTGGACGGCATAAGTTGAAGTGGTTCCGTCTTGAACCAATGCAATACCGTTATAGACAGCTTCCAATCTAGTTAGGCTAATTTGTGCCACGATAGCAGTCGCCTCAGTAGTGATTTGGGCTGCCTGATCGCTGCTTAATGCCTCATTTCCTGCTTGCGTACCCAATGATTTCATACGCAACAACATATCTTGAATCGTTGCTAGCGCTGTCTCAGTTACTTGCGCCATACCAATAACGTCACTTAAGTTGCGGTTAGCTTGTTCGATACCATAAATCTGGGACTGCATACCCATGCTAATTGCCAGGCCAGCAGAGTCGTCTTTTGCGCTGTTAATACGCAAGCCAGATGAAAGGCGCTGTACTGAAGTAGCCAGTTTGCCTTGTGCAACGCTCAAATTATTTTGAGCGTAAATAGAAGCCATATTGGTGTTAATTACCGTTGCCATGTTTTTCTCCGTTATTTAGAGTTAATTTCAAGTTAGAGAGGACCAACATCAAATAGCTCCTCATACCTATTCTTTTACGGTGATGCCTAGGAAAGTGTTTAGATATTCTTTACTCTACCTTTTTGCTTTACTGCTGAAAAATATAAGTCATTGTTTTTATTAAACTAATTTTTAATTACACGTTTGTATCTGCTCACATCTTGCAACGTGAATTGCTTTGCTTTTGTCTAAAGTAGTGCCTTAGGCGGAGATTAGTAATGCTATGAATTAATCAATCTAGCCCTACGATGCGATTTAATCCTGGGTTTTGCTTAAGTCAGAACCCCTTTCTTGTATTAACCTTGGAATTGACCCTAAAATTGGTTGAGAAGCATGTTTAGGACCATTTAAGAAAGCGTTTCCCATGAGTATGGAATTTGATAATCCCCGCTTACAAGCTGGCATTTCTAACCTAGAACGCGGTCGCTTTGAGGCTGCTTTTGAGGTCTTCTTTGATATAGCCGTTAATGAGGCTGATGAGGAGGCTGCTTTTGCTCTGACCAGAATGTGCTTTGATGGGCAATTAAACCCTGAACAGGTCAATAAGCTATTTGAATGGCTCAATTCATACAGCAGAGAGAGTAATGGCTATGCCAACTTCAACGTGGGTCTGATGTATGAATTAGGTATGGGTGAAATCGCCCGTAATGTGAAAACAGCGGTGCAATACTATGAAAAAGCCATCAAAGATGAGGTTTTGGATGCCTATTGCAATCTAGGCAATATTTACGTATTTGGAACAGGCTTAGACCAAGGGGTTCCCAAAGACATCCCTCGGGGCGTCGAATTGCTCACCGTAGGAGCTAATGCAGGTAGCAGAGTGGCCGCCTATAACCTGGGCACTTTGTATGAAAAAGGTACTGCCATCCCCCAAGACTATGACAAAGCCTTCTATTTCTTGACTCTGGCCACACTTCAAAAGCATGAACACGCCCACCGATGTCTGATTATTTTTGAAAAGGCGATTAAGGGCGATTTCACCAAAGTATATGATGCTGCAGAGCAGCAATTCTGGAAAATTCAAAATATGCGCAAACTCTATCGCTCGCTGTAGTAATTGCGTTCATTAGCTGTAGCAAGGAGAGCGACCCTACAGATATATAGCTGCAACCTTTATAGCCCCAGGAGAAGTTCGCTAGGAGCAAAATCACGAGCATTTCCTGTCTATGATGTTACTTGGCATTTTAAATAACTGAAAGATCCCAAAATTCAAGCCTATACTGACCTAAGCTATCTTGAGGTAGTCGTGAAGGAAAACACTGTTTTCCTTGACTGGTCCTAAGAAAGGTTCTCCATGTCCAGCGCTATCAATGACTCAATTCCACAACCGCCTCTGTTAGTCCCCAAATCATTAATTGCCTCCAAAACCCCTGTCAGTGACCCTGATAGCAATGCCAATATCCCGGTTTCAGTAACAAAGATTAAAACAACAGCTGAAATCACTGCCACAGCACCTCTGCAGGCTGGCTCAAGCACGATTCATCTCACGGCATAGGGCGTAGATCGCACGTTCGAATCGTGCTTGGCAGGCAAAAAATTCAAAGCTAAAAGCAAGTAAGACCAGGCCTCAACAAATAAGAAAAGCAATTCATGTCTTTTTTTCACTTTTACGACTGAGGGGCAAGCTTGCTCTAACCAAGATCATGACCAGGAGGTTATGAGGAAATTTTTGCCTTTTTTCACACTTTTGGGACTTTTTTACCCCTATTTTTAGAGCAGATGGGGTATATTTAGTGGCAAATATTTCCTTTTCTACCATATGTAGTGGTTTTGTTACTTTCAAGGCAATTTTTGAAGGCTTTCTTCACATCCTCTTGTTTACCCGCACTCATTAAGATATGAAGATCTTAGGTTTTGACATCACTAGGCTACAGCCATCCGCGCAAGGCGCCATACCTGTCTTGGTATTACTTGTCTTAATTATGATGCTGGTGCCTTTGCCAGCAATTCTCTTAGACGTACTTTTTACTTTTAACATTGCCCTGTCGATCATCGTCCTCTTTACGGCGATCAATATTAAGAGCTTTAAAGACTTTGTTGCCTTTCCAACGGTACTCCTTCTAACCACCTTACTGCGCCTGTCCCTCAATGTAGCCTCTACCAGAATTGTGCTGATGGAGGGCTACAAAGGCACTGATGCTGCCGGAAAAGTGATCGAAGCTTTTGGCGTATTCTTAATTGGGGGTAATTTTGCCGTTGGTATTGTGATCTTTATCGTGATCACCATTATTAACTTTGTAGTTATCACCAAGGGCTCAGGACGAGTAGCCGAAGTTTCTGCCCGTTTTGCCTTAGATTCCATGCCCGGCAAACAAATGGCAATTGATGCGGATTTGAATGCCGGCCTGATTCAACAAGAAGAGGCTAAATCACGGCGCGCTGATGTGGCCCAAGAAGCAGACTTTTTTGGCTCCATGGATGGTGCTTCTAAGTTTGTACGAGGCGATGCCATGGCGGGCATCATGATTTTGGTTATTAACCTCATTGGCGGCCTATTGATTGGGGTGTTACAACACAATATGGACTTTGGCAAAGCCTTAGCCACTTTTGCCGCCCTAACCATTGGTGATGGCTTGGTTGCGCAAATCCCTGCACTCATTATTTCTACTGCAGCTGGTATTTTGGTGACTCGCGTTGCTACCGAAGATGATTTTTCAGGTCAAGTCTCCAAGCAATTTGAAGCCAACAGTAGCGCTCTAGGAGTGGTGGCCGGAGTATTGGGAATCCTAGGAGTTCTGCCTGGTATGCCGCACTTTATTTTTCTGGGCTTTGCCGCGCTCTTTGGGGGTTTGGCTTACTTGGCCCATCAAAAGATCAATCGCCAAGCCAAAGCGGCTGAACTGGCTGCTTCACAGCCAGCCGCTGTTAATCAAGAATTGGAATGGAAAGATGTGCCAATTGTCGAGCCGCTATCTTTAGAGCTAGCCTATCGACTCATTCCGCTGGTAGATAAAGGCGATGAAAGTGATTTAATTAAGCGGATTCGGGCGATTAGGCGCAAGTTTGTGTCACAGGTCGGCTTTTTAATTCCCTCAGTGCATATTCGCGATAACCTGCAACTCAATGCTGAAACCTATCGAATTTTGCTTTATGGTGCCGAAGTAGGTCGCGGTCAATGTTTACCTGATCGCCTGCTAGCAATTCAGCAAAGTGGTAGTGAAACCTTACCAGGAATTGAGGTAAAAGATCCCACCTTTGGCATGCCTGCTGTTTGGATTGATCGTAAGTTACGCGACGAGGCAATTGCCAAAGGATATACCGTAGTGGAGCCAGCTGTCGTGATCACCACCCATTTAGATCATTTAATTCATCAACATGCCGCTGAACTCTTAGGACGTCAAGAGACCCAAGATCTCATTGATCATTTTAAGATGAGCTACCCCAAGCTAGTAGAGGATGTCATCCCTAAAGTCGTGAGTCTTGCCCAGTTGCAGCGTCTTTTGCAGCTCTTACTTGACGAGAGTATTCCGATTAAAGATATGCGCACGATTTTAGAGGTTGCTAGCGAGCATGCCGCCAAACTGAATGATCCGCTAGAAGTTCTATCTCATATTCGCTATGCATTAAGACGAACCATTGTGCAAGACTCGTTGGGTGAAGGTAGCTCTTTCCAAGTGCTAGGCATCCAACCTGAATTTGAACGCTTAATTGAGCAATCCATTGGTCAAGGGGCTATTGCACCAGATGGTCTCATAGAACCCTCTCTAGCCAGGATGTTTGGTGAAGAAGTGATTAGCGGGGTTCAAGAATTAGAGAGTCAAAATCTTCCACCGGTCATTGTCAGTGGCACTCGGACCCGCATGACGCTATCTCGGATTGCAAGACGGGTCTGCCCACAAGCCATTGTTTTAGCCTTAAGTGAATTACCGCCCACATCTAATCTCGAGTTTTACAAAGTACTTTGCGCCCAAACGGGCAAAAACCCCTAATATAATTATTGAAACCCTATTTGGAGCAACGTCATGGGCCCCCAAAAATTTACAGCCTCTAATTCGGCAGAAGCCTTAAAGCTGATTCGCAAGCGAATGGGGCCGGATGCCATGGTGATCTCAACCACTGATATTGACCAAGGTGTGGAGATTGTTGCCATTAGCTCCGAAGATCTTGCTTCACTTTCAGACCCCACAATAGCTAGCAATAAGAGTGTAAAAAAAACCAGTGGGCTACTCACCAAATTACTCTTCAGATAGACCAATTGGACGCAGCAACTTGGGCAGTAACTCAGTTAGCAACTTTGGCTCTAGCTTTGATCGTGCCATTGCACCGCCAAGTCCTCGTAATCCATTTAGCGCTAACTTACCTTCAGGCTCTTTGCGCCTTAATCCTGCTAGAACCGAACGTTCTGATCGCTCTGAGCGATCAGTCAGAGCTCCAGGCTCTGAAACTTTTACGCCCGCCTCTTTTAATGGCGCTGAACGTATCCGTCGCGGAGACGCAAATGTCATCAATCCATCGAACAACGATGCCTTCTTTAGTGCTAGCGCTAGCGCCGCCCTCAGTGCTAAAAAGAAACAAGATGCGGCTGCCTTTGCAGAAGCAAAAGCAGATGCTAAAGCGGCACTCAATCCAGCGCCGATTGCCAATGAAATCCCCGCTGACAGTGCTACCAACGCCGCGCCCTCAATGTTGGCAAGTATTGGTAGCGATACTGCAAGCGCAATTAGCGCTTTGCCAGCGACCTCGGCGGCTAGTAATCCAAAAGTAGAGCAATTGCTTGCTGAAATTAGCGAGGTTAAGTATTTGCTGCAATCGCATGTGGCTGGCAACTTATGGGGCAACATACAACAAGAAAGTTCCCACGTAACGGAGATTGTGAAGCACCTACTTAATAGTGGCTTTTCTCCTAAATTGTGCGCTCAAATAGCCCGCAATTTACCAGATGATTTCAATACCCAACAACTTATTAAAAACGCTCGTGAACAAGTCAAGTGCTTAATCAAAACTTCTCGGGCGTTTGATCTCTTTGATCGCGGCGGTGTCTTTGCCTTTATTGGTCCGACCGGTGTCGGTAAAACCACTACAGTTGCCAAGATTGCAGCGCGCTGTGTTCTGCGCTATGGTCGTAATCAAGTTGCCCTCCTCACCACCGATACCTACCGAATTGGGGCCCAAGAACAACTCAAGACTTATGCAAAAATTTTAGGTCTTTCTGTCACAGCGCTGCGCGATAGTGATGATCTAGCAAGCAAAATTAAAGAGTTTTCTAATCGTAAAATTATTTTATTAGATACTGCTGGCGTGAGTCAGCGGGATACTCTGATGGTTGAGCAATGCCAACTTCTCCAAAATGGGTCGGATCGTGCAAAACGGATTTTGGTAATGAGCTCTACTACGGATTTACGCACCCAAGAAGAAGTGATTAATTTGCATAACCAAGCAATGCAAAATAGCCACAACAATAAATTAGACTCTGTCATCATTACCAAAATTGATGAAGCAGCCCACCTAGCGCCAGTCATTGATAGTGTCATTCGTCATGATTTGTCGATTTTGTTTGTTTCAAATGGTCAGCGGGTACCAGAAGACCTAAGTCTTCCCGATATTAACTACCTAAGTCATCGCGCGATGGCAATGCGCGCTTTTTCTGAGACGTTTTCCATTACCGACGAACAAGTTCCTGCTATTTTGTCAGATCACCTGGGTGACTGGATTCGTAAAGTGAATTCATGAGTACGGTAGTGAGCGGTAACGATCAGGCTGAAGGGCTACGCAATATCTTTGGCGCAGAGCTATGCCGCGTTATTTGTATTGCAAGTACTCTAGATGCTGATAGCACAATTCACTTGGGGCATGGCACCGCCCAAAGTCTGAAGCAACACAATAACCATGTTTTATTAGTCGATGAAATTCCACTCGCGCAACGTAAAACTATGTCTGGATTTTTATATCCGACACGCTATGATTTGGGTCAAGTCTTTAATAATGCCGTGCCCTTAGCGCGCAGTATTCGTCAGATTGATGAATATCTTTGGTATGCCACTAGTACCAAACTACGATCTGAAGTTGAGCATCGCTTTGCAAAATATCCTCAGCTTGATGTGCGACTGATCCAAGAACAGATGGGAATTGACTATGTCATCTTTCCCACGATTGATCCGCAAGCACAAATTGTGGCGTTCTATGGCAGCAATATTCAGCGGATTTTAGTCACCGCAGGAGATCAAGCATCGCTTACCAAAGCCTTGGTGATGTTACGCCAAATGGCTATTTTTCAAGTAGATGAACCACTAGCAGTCATCATCGTTGGCGGAGAAGATGAATCTGCAGGTACCGCTGCTTTCGAACGACTACAAAATGCCGCCAGATCTGCTCTGCATGAGGAGATTGAATTTATTGGCTGGATTGCTGCGGTGACGGCTCGGCGGGTTACATTAGATCCGGATGATCAAAGTTGGAATGCGCCAAGCGAAGGCCCTCAAGAAGAATTTGTTTTGCCATTGGGCTCTTTTAAGGCAATTTCTGCGAAAATAACTAGTTAAGCACTCAGTTATGCACCTTTAACCCCGCCTTTAAGCGATCTGTCATTGAAGCCCTCTAGTTATTTTGCGTCTCTTGATATTGACGAAGCCATTCGCACTCATTTACCCCTGGTAAAGCGGATTGCACATCAAATTTGTTCTCGCTTACCGCCTAATGTTGAGGTAGATGATCTCATTCAGGAAGGGTTAACGGGTTTATTGGATGCTCTTAAGCGCTATGAACCCCAACCCAATTTAGCATTTGAAGCCTATGCTAAAACCCGTATACGGGGCGCTATTTATGACTCCTGCCGCAAAAATGATATTTTGCCGCGCAATCAGCGCGATGAACTTGTTGGAATCGAAAAAGTAACGCGCCGTTTAGAGCAGACCTTAGGGCGCCACCCATCTGAAAAAGAAATTGCCCAAGGCGCTGATTTGAGTATTGAGTCATACCATGCCATCATCACTAATATGGTGCATTTAATGCCGTTGGATGATTTATCGGATGATCTCATGCCTTCGGATACCGATGAATCTGACCCGATGCGCTCTGTAGCAATGAGTCAATTTGCAGAACGAATAGCCCAAATTTTGTCAGGTTTACCTGATAATGAAAAGTTAGTGATGGCCCTACACTATCAAGAAGATCTATCTTATCGAGAAATTGCCCTGGTTATGAATATTACCCCTGGGCGCATTAGCCAGATTCATACGCAAGGTATGATCCGCATTCGGGCAAAACTAAAGTCTTAGTTCTTAAAAGCTTTTTGCGCTAGACTTTGCGGGACAGCACTCCGCCTACCGATCCTGGTACTCCCCCATCACTTCCGTAAGTTGCGCTTGGTGCTTGCTGAGCAATAAAAGATTGCATAGCAGAGCTGCGTTGCATGGCCAAACGAATCAAATCCCCATTGATTTGGTGATTGACTGAGGCTTCATCGAGTAGCACTAATAATTGCGTCGTTTTTTCCGGCTCAAATTGGTGAATATCTTGCTTGAGCTTCTCAGTACCGCCTGGATAACTCTGTATAGCATCCAAAGCGGCATTGGTATTTTCCAGTGATGCTGGCAGACGATCCATATCATTCGCCTCCAAAGCAGCACGCAAATCCTCAATAGCACTTGCAACGCCCTTTAAGAACGACAATAGGTCATCAAAGGACATTGATGGCTGAACTTTTACCATCTTAAAATTGGATTTTTCTGTTTATAGTAATTCGAGCTCAGAATGAGAGCAAAATACAGCGAAATCAATAGAATTGAGCAGATCTAAGGGGAGAACTTAGCTTTGGGGGCGATTTGGTTTTTGCCCAATTGCTGCGACTACGTCTTTTAACATTGCCTGAGAGATTTGGGTGTAATCAATCTCAAATTGACCGCTAGCAACCTTGTCGCGAAGTTTTTTAATTAGCAGATCATCGCTAACCTGATTAGCAGCGCTGGTGCTACTTTGTGCCTCAGCCAGCTTAGCTGTCAGCCCAATATCCAAATTAACTGCGGGGCGACTTACTGCTGGTGCCGGAGTTTGATTTAATGTTAGATTGTTAGTACTGGCGGCAGAGTTTGATCCTGGCACAGCTTTAGCTGTTCCAACATTTGGCGGAACTAGTGGTGCATTCTCATTAATTTTCATCTTATTCTCCCCAGCACTGTCTAAAAACACAACGTTGATAGACAATATTATAGCATTTTAACGATTTATTCCATATTCACGCTAATGATTCCTGGCCTTAATACTTTACCTTGTAAAACCTGTCCATCAGATAATCGCACTCTAACCATATCCCCAATCATGCCAGGGGTTTGGGCAATACCTTCTCCAGAAACCTGAAAATCTTTACCTGTTAATTGAATCCTAACAGGATCTCCTACTTTTATTACGGCAGATTCTTTTAAATCGTTTAGCCCAATTGGCATACCCATTTGCAAAGATTTGCCTAAAATCCGCTCATAAGCCCCCCTGGGGTTGCGCAACACATCATCTGGTAGAACGGTTAAATCACCCTCTATCAGCCGAATATCGCCAATTTCAAGCTTTTGACCAAAAGGTAGGTAGCGACTGGCTACAACATAATCTCCATAGGCATGGATATTGACCGGTACATTAATTAACCATGCAGCTTTAGTGCAACGTAATTGGATCATCGACCTTCCCCACAAGCGCGAACCTGTGGGAGTCAAAATCTCAACACTACCGCCCAAGCAGGCTGGAATAATTAAATTTGGTTCGAGCCACTCTGTCTCTACCCGCAAACCATTGACAGTGGGGCTTTTTTGAATGAATCGCTTGATAGCCTGTTCAATATCCGGAGGTAAAGCGGCATAAACTCCAAAAGACAGCGTACTAAATATCAGCCCTATCAAAAAACGATTAAAAAGCGGCATTATTTGGTAAACCGATCCAAGGCTACCCAAGGGTACACATTATTCATGCCATCCAAGGCTACACCAGCCAGCCAATAAGGGCGCTCTACTAATTTAGGGATATTAAGATGGATATTCATATTCTGAACCCCTAAAAATTCATGGGCATAAATAGAGTAATGCTGATTGCCCACCAGCAAATTAATCATCCTACTAGGATGCAAAATCTCACCTAATGCATCTACCTTGCTATCAACCGGTTTATTGATAGCCTCTTCCCCTAAATATTGAATTGCAGAAACAGCATAGTTTTGCCCATGTCGGCCAAAAAAGACCATTGGCATTCTTAATAGACTAGACGGGCACGATAAACGCACTCCTTCGTGATGAGTTTCGAGTGAGCCTCCAATTTCGGCCATCATTTTACCTGCCGCCAAGAGATGTTCATCCGACAAGGCTATATGGTCCAAATCAATAAAAATCATTAAATCTTGCTGAACTGCAAAAATACTTGGGCAAGGTGGCAAGATACTAATGATCGTAACCAGTTGCTGAACAATCTCAGGATCAGCATACACCTCATCAATTAAGAGCTCATCTGTCAAATTTTCAAATACATGACGTAGCGATTGTTGACCAGCCTTTGTCAACTCATCCTGTTCACGACCAAGCAAGAAATCAAGCTCTACAGCATTCCAGTTGTCAGTCTTAGTGACCAAACTTCGCGCTATTTGCATACGATTGAGGTTGTGGGCGCGATCCAAGGAAAAGTGCTTATCTAAATAACGCTGACTTCCTGAATAATCTAACGAATTTTCACGATCTAGAGGGCGAGTCACACCTTCAGGAAAAGAAAATGCCTTGGGCTCAGGAGGGGTAAAAACTACCGGAGAATCGTCTTGTAGGCGCGGCGCGAATAAGGCGCTCAGTTCTGCGAGAGAAGGTTCTGGGAATACCTCGGGCACTATTGGAGTAGCAGGCAACTCAGAAATTGGCGCTCTGCTGAAGGGCCGTTCATCCACCTCACTAATGACAGTCTCCATCGCCTCCTGAATCATCTCAGAAGGCCTGCCAAGGGGCGATAGCTCATTATCAGGATTTTTAGCAACTGGTAGACCGTTTTTGATTTGTGACAACTTGCTAGCGAATAACGCTTTTGCTTGATTTAATTGCTCTAGAGTACAAGCGACTTCACTCGCCACCGATGGATGTGTAAACGCGACTTCTGACCTGACAATACTAACTAGATCATCCAGCACCAAAAAGGCTTGTGTATGGTTATTCTTAAAGCAGTGCGCTAATTCATTAGCCATCTCACTTAAAGCATCTAATCCAGCGCCATCTAGGGCATTCGCTAAATCAACACTATGCATGATTAATGGCTCAATCGACACTGGATCCCCTGAGCCCTTTTTAGGAGCAGCAGACTGCAGACCCTCAATAGCGCGATCAATATCAATTAAAAACAGGGGTTTTTCTTCGGCCATATTTGCATTACGCCTTATAAAAAATCAATTGCATTAGACCCTTGCTTCTCGTTTTAATTCAGTAAAAGCTTTATTCAACCCATCAAACTCACCTTGCCATAACTGTAGATCACGCATTACCTGTTTAGCATCCATACCCAAGAGCTCGATGGCTTCCAAAGAGATCTGCGGCGCTTGTACTTCTAGGGGTGTTGCTTGCTCTAATGCAGTGGCTAGCGTTGAACGCATTTTCGATACAGTAGCCTCCACTCTCTCGACCAATAAATTTAGCTGTTCTGTTTCGACAGCAAGCTGTTTACTAGAATGGTTATCCAATATTGCCAAGTAAAGACGAACGCCCTGTTGCTTTAATGCAGAAAAGGCGTCTTGCAGTTGATCTAAAGGCCCACCTCTACTGACACCCATCTCTTGGCTATACGGTGAATTACTATTTTTATCGGATGCATTTGTACGAATCTGGCCACTCTTCTCATGCAGTGTGTCAATCGAATGTCGTAATTTGATATTGAGTTGCGCAAGTACTTTAAAGTGCGTATCAATTTTATTAATCTTATTTTTTAGATCATCACTTAATTCAGAAATGACATTCATCACCGTCTTCACATTGAGCTGATCTGTCGACTGATCAGAATCGCTGCTTTGCGAATTAGCTTTGGATGTTTTATTGTTTGGCGCACTCGCAAAACCTAAGTCAATTGATCTTAATAATTGACCGGCAGCCTTAGTTTGTTTAGATGCCCGCTGCAAATCTTGCGCATTACGAGCGGTATTCACAAGCACCATATAGGCACCCAACATAATTCCAAAAGCAGCAATGGCTGAAACTAAAATTAATCCCAGAAATCCACCGGCACCCTTAAAGTCAAAATATTGAATCGATTGGGATTTTTTTTGCGCTGCAAGACGCAAAGACCCATAGTCGTTAGCGAAGTCCTTAATTACCCGCATATTCAAAACATAAGTATTCAGTACTGCTGCACTTTCTTGCGGTAACTTGGAATACAAAGGACTTTGCGGTACCTTCGGCGCTACATCTGTAGATTTAAGGTTTGACTTACCAGCTGTTTTTTTACCGATATCAATTTCCAGAATCACCTTTTGCTCTAGAACTGCAGCAAGTGCTTTTTGAAGATCTGATGTTGTCGTAGAGTCAGTGATATTTTTTTGCCAAGCATTATGTGCTTTGACAAAATTACCTATACTTTCTGCATATTTTTTTACAGCAGATTCAGAGGGTAATTTATCTAACTCTAGCGGTCCTTTAGAGCCAATTAATACCTCACCTGACCTTGCTAAGACAGCCAAATCATTTAAGCCCTTTTCTTGTGCAAGTATTACTCCAATTGACTGCTCAGTATCTTTAGCGCTTAGTAGCACCTCAAGCGGAGTGGAAGGTTTTGGATTTTTCTTGAGCTTTTCAGCTGACTCTGTCTGCTCAGATCCCTCCTCGTCATTTTTTTTATCAGACTTCACGGCATATTTCTCTGGCTTACCGAAAACGACTGACATTAGTTTAGAGTCCATCCTTTGAAAGAGAGCGACGATCGGATTGTCAGATAGAGGTAACAAAGGAGTAGACGATTCCGCTTCTTTAGATGCACTGGGTTTTTTGATGGCTGGATCTGCCACTACTCCACTTAAAGACTTCAATGCACTGGGTTCACTAACCCCCTTGCTCGATACTGTGGATGCTGAATTAGGACTCAACTCAGATTGGTTCTTCAAGTCTGCAGTCGCTGATTTTAAGAAGACCTCGGCTTTTTTTAAGTTCGCAAAAAAAGCGGGTTCAAGGGCGATAGGACCATTTGTTTGTTGCTGCAACTCTCTTAAAAAAGGAATCAAACGCAAAACTTCTACTTGCTCACCATCAATCGATTGCAAATACTTGCCCTCAGATACCCAAGAACGCGCAGAGAAAAAAGCGCCGATACTAGCAGCCAGCACAAAAGCAAACGAGATGTACGATACCCATTGCCAAAAAAGAATTGGGCGCTGGGAAAAGATATGGCTATTATTTTTCTTATTCATGTAAATGATCTCGACTAGCGATTAAGTGACTGATCTGCATATCGGCCTTAAGAGACCCCTACCAAATGATAATCAGCGCCGTTGTGATAAAAGAATGAAGAATCAGGTATCGTCTCAGCGTAAAAAGGGCCAACAATATTATTGACCCTAAAACCCAAACCTTCTTGAGGGCCATTTCTCAGCACAATGATCCAAGGTGCACTAGACTGCTTTAGGACCTGCTGCCAATCTACAAAACTATCTCCACACTGATCAAAGCGCAGTAATTGAAAATGATTACGCAAACAAATGGGTTCGCCCTTATAGACTACGACACCATTAATACGCAGATCTTTTATCATCTGCTCGGACTCAGGATGTAAAAAAACAGCCTGTATTAATTTTGTTGAAATTGCATAACGACCACCATTAATCCGCATTCCTAGCCAGTAATCTTGCACTTGTAATGTTGTCATGACTTTTTTCCTGATTCACGACGTTGATACCAAAATATGGCAAGTGCTACAGCGAAGATGAGCACACTACAAACAAAACCAACAAATGCATCTCCGATCCCCGTCATATAAGAGACATTTTTAGCTTCAATCTTACGTCTCTGGGAAAAGTAAATATCAATGTTTTCTGTAACCTTTTTACCATGCCAAATAACTACATCTTTGGTTTGTATTCTGACTGGGTTTACACCGGCTGGATCAATCACGTTTTTTGCAATAGCATTGAGGCGTCTAGCAATTTGCATTAGATCATTAGATACTTCGGCCCGCCAATCTACCGGGATCGTTGACAATACATCCCGACGATATAGCTCTGCAAGTCGCTTGGTCTCAACTTCTGTCAGGTAGATAACATCGCCAGGAAGGGTAAATTTAATCCCACAATTACTTCCCGTGATTGTCGACCTATCTGCCATACGCATTACAACTGTCAAACTATCTTTTTTATTTCTCATTAATTTAACATTTACATCTGCGGAAGTTTTTTCGTTCAATGCAAGATAAAAACCTAAAGCAGATTCAATCTTTGTTGCATTAACAGATAAGATTAAATCTCCCGGTTTTATACCTGCTGCCTCAGCAGGTGAGCCAAGCTCAATTGACTCTACAGCAGGCAATTCAAGTGCAAGCATTGATGCAGAACGTTTATTTTCAAATTCAGAAAAAAATTGAAAAGCACGATTCACCGCCTCATCTGTATTTACTGGAATAATTGCACCATCGACTAATTTTGGAATATCGCTAGGCTTTAAGCGGCGCTGATTTTTATTGAGGCGAACATCAATTTTTTGAGTTGCAACAAAATCCTCTATTACTGGCATCGCGACTTTAAGCTGCTTTAGCTCAGAAGAAGATTCTGATAAATCGTTTGCAGCCCCAAGTAGCACCAATAAAGAGACCGCAAACAGGAATCCAGAAAAGGTTAAAAACCAAAAATAGATATTTTTTTGTGAGTAGAAAGTCATTTTTTCAGTCACGATGATTATTTACCGTTGCCCGGCTTAGTATTAACTTTACTTGCAACAAGCTTATCGCTAGCGTTATTTAAAATAAAACGCTTTTTTAACATCTCTACTTCACGATGCTCAGCCATTAACTGAACCTCAGTCTTGCGCTTATCCATTAATAGGCGGCAACTAGCAAGATCATCTATCCACTCACCGGATTTCATTTCAATTATGGCAGTTTCCAAAATCTCTCTGCCAGTTAATTCATTGGCCTTAATGCGCACTACGAATAAGCGAGTGCCATCAACATCTCGTAGAGTCAACTCAACAAAATAGGTTCTCGCAAAGCGATGATTGATAGCGCTAAGCGTATAGGGGTAATTCTGCAAAGTGAATTGAATAACAGTGCCATCATCTAATGGCATCGGCTCTACCTTAAGCTCTGTAATACCTGCTTTGGCATGCCATTCCAAATCTGTTTGTTGAGCTTCTACGTTTTTTCGAGGAAAAGCTCTGGTCTCAAAATAAATCTGATAGAGAGTTTCTGGGAGATGTCGCTCAAATGCAAGGTTTTTTAAGACATCAGCTGTGGAAGTAATGCGCAAGCGCTCAGCCATTAAATCTAACTTCATATTAGCAATCTTTTGATTGATTACTTCTTCAAGCTGGTTTGTCTTATTTAAGCTTGTCACCATGATAGGTTCAACTGGAACAGAATGGCCGGTATTTTTTACCTCATCAACCACTTTGCTGTAAAAATCACGAATAAAAAAATACATCAGTGGAATAAGCATGATCACGCTGAGGATCATGATCAATTTTCCACTTGTAAGATTAGTAAACAAGCTCATGCCTTTAGCTTCATAAAATTAGGGTGCAAACACTATGATTATTCACACCAACTAGCCGACGCATACCAACGATTTAAGCGTCCTTGTACACGGGCATTTTCAATGGCATTTCTAGTGGACTCAAAATCTTTGAGTGCATTCTTGCTAGGGTTGTACAACTCGCAACCCGCTCGAATTCGATCAAGCGCCTTACCAGGTCGCACATTGCGGATGATTAAATCGATACCGCCTGAGCGAGACTTTTGGCGCTCAAAGTATCCTGAATGCCAATAGCGCCCCACTTCAACCTCTGTTGCGCCCAAACGAATATCTAGCAAAATACCATGATCAGAAATATCACTCACTCTTGCCAGCAATTCTTGACCAGCCCCCAGTGACAAAACGAAATTAAACTGCTCATCACTAGGCCCCAATGTCCTAAACTCTTTACGACGCTGGATCACAATAAGATCTTGCGGCAGTGCGCAGGTTATCAAACTACCATCTTCATGCATCCTAAAGTCACTAGACAGAAACTGCATCTTTGAGTTTTCATTGCAGGCTACAACAATCTGACTAGTGCCAATAATGCTGCTGAGCCCCCTAGGAGGCTCGGTCTCCGGCTTCATCACGAGTAATCCTTTATAAATATCAAGGACAGTTACCGCAAACTCTGAGCCAGATCCATCAATCGCATGCACCCCTGCCAATGGGGTTTTACTAATCTCTCGAAGCATGGTTTTAGCAATAGCCGAGTGCTCTATGTGGAATTGAGGATCTATTTTTTCAATTAATTCGGGGAGATAGGTAATGATAGGCATATAGATTGGAATTAAGTTAAGGATTGCAGACTTGTTTTTGTATGATTGCCAGAGCGCTTTCCTCGGGCACTGGATCATCCGCCAAGTTGAAGCCAGTCTCTGTTTGTAAAACCTTCTTACCCTGTGCATTTGGTTCGGAGTATTGAATGGTAGCCAAGGTGGAGTAAGTCATATATTTACAATTGAATAAAATATTGCTGCGCACCGATCCAATGCGTTGTTTCGTGGGCTCATCTATTTTTTGGCGATTGGTAATAATCCACACCTTTTTTGACTCTGGAGGCAATGCCTTAATAGAGCTTTTATAGTAAGCAATGGAATAGCCTTTTTTATCCACCACAGTCACCATATCACTTTCAGCCTGAGCCATTGCATTGCTCGACCTAGCAGAGCCTAAAAGTAAAATAAAGGTTAAAAAAAGGTGGGGGGAATAAACCATGCTAATAATCCAAATTAATGGATGATTATACGATTTTATGGCCTAAATTGAATCACTTAAGATGGTTTTGCCACTTTTAGGGCAATTGCTGAAGTATTCCGAATTAACCCTAAATAAACATCAAAATCAAGCCTATCATTGCCCCTCAGGCTTAACCTCTAATGGTTCCTCAACGGCAAGGGCCTCTTTGTCGATCACATTTTTGACCCAATAGCGTGCTGCAGCAATATTAGTCGTGTAAAAAGCAATTTTGCTGTTTTTTTCTATGGCGTAAAAGCGATCACCACGTATACGGTGCTCTGTAATGACAGGATTTTCCATAATATGAAACGCTCTATTAAGTCTATTGATATCTTTATTACGGTCAGTTTACTTAGTTTGCTTAGTTTAATTCAGACTAAGTTTTCTGAAAATACCCAGAAAATTTCTTAACCCTTTAATTTATATGGATTTTTTATTATAAATGGTTAGAATGACCGTAGTTGATTGCATTCTACTCTTGCAACCGAGAAACAGATCACATTTAGACAAATTATATGAGCCGAAAGCCTCCAAAAACCCTCTTTTACAACGTTGAGTTAGGTCAGCAACGATAGAATTTTCACTAGCGAACCACAAGAAAATATAAAAATGGCTATTTCGCTTAATACTAGAGTTAGTCAGCAGGTCACCCTAACACCTCAACTGCAACAAACAATCCGGTTATTACAGTTATCCAATAATGAACTAGAGCAGGAATTAGCAAAGGCCGCCGAAGATAACCCCTTACTGGAGTTTGAGCCTAATCCAGAAATTGAGTTTAATGTCTCACAATCTTCTGAACGGGTTGAACAGACACAAAACTCATGGACCTCAAGCAATAGAGCATCGCAGGACGACGACGACGACTGGGCAGAGCGCTTTGAGCGCATAGCTCATCAACAAACCCTTTTAGAGTATGTCGAGGAGCAAATTCATCTCCTTCATGTCGACCCGCAAGAGCGGTTGATCATTACCTATCTTGCAGGCTGTCTGGACGACAGAGGTTACCTAATTGATGATCTCGAGTCAATTCATGCTGAGATCAAAAATGAGCTTGATAGTCCAGAATCAAGCACGCTTTATCTAATAGAGTCTGCACTAAAAAAACTGCAATCACTTGATCCGCCCGGAATTGGTGGACGCAATTTAGCGGAATGTCTCTCCCTGCAAATTGATCGTATTTTGGAAAAGCCTACCCCGAATCAATCAACATGGGAACTCGCCAAATACATTGTCAATACCCATTTAAACAAGGTTGGCTCAAAAGATTGGCTTAAGATCAAACAAGCGAGCAGCAAAACTGAAGCAGAAGTCCTCAAAGCAGTAGAGCTTATACGCAGCTTGCAACATAATCCCGGCGCTTACTTCGACCGCGAAAATGATCAATGGATTCTGCCTGATGTTGTGGTCAAATCCATCAACAAATTATGGATTGTCGAATCAAACCCAAATGCTAGGCCACGAATCTCACTCAATGGCGAGTACGCCAAAATACTCAAAGAGAGTGGTCAAGGGAAGGCTGATGGGGTCTTAAAACAAAAAATTCTAGAGGCAAGTTGGCTTATCAAAAATATTGCTCAAAGAGAGGATACGATTCTCAGGGTTGCAAATGAAATAGTCAAACATCAACAAAAATTTTTTTCCATGGGTGCCATTGGAATGAAGCCACTTGTTCTTCGTGAAATAGCAGAAACATTGGAAATGCATGAATCAACAATTTCTAGAGTGACGACACAAAAATATCTATCCTGTCCGCTAGGTATTTTTGAATTTAAATATTTTTTCAGTAGTCAATTAAATTCTGATAAAGGTGTGGCAATATCCTCGACAGCAATCCAAGAACTGATTAAGCGAATTATTCAAGAAGAGCCTGCAGTAAAACCCATTTCTGACAGCAGAATTGCTAAGTTACTGGGCGATCAAGGCTATGAAATTGCTAGGCGAACGGTAGCTAAATATCGAGAAGGGATGCGCATTCCAGCAGTGCATCTTCGAAAAAAATAAATCACTAAGAGTAAAACTCGACGCAGTTCTTTCCAGCCTTTTTAGCTAGGTACATTGCTTTATCAGCCCTCTCAATCAAGTCGATTGAATTGAGATTCATACCATCCAAGATTGCAATGCCAGCACTTGCGCTAAGCATTAATTGCAATGACTCATGAGATTCAAGCTGAAGAGCTTGCGAGATTGCTGCTAGCAATCGATTGGCTAATTGACTGACTAAATCTTTGCTTGTGATGGCTTGTAACACCAAAACGAACTCATCGCCACCCCACCGACAGGCTAAATCCTGTGCTCGAATAGACGCAGAGATTCTTCTGCCGATAATTGATATCACCTCATCTCCAGTGCTATGACCATACTGATCATTGATTGCTTTGAAGTCATCAAGGTCAAGAAATATTATGGCTGTTAAATGATCTTCATGAAGAGTCTTTGATAAAGTAAATTTGAGTTTTTCTAAAAAACTAGTGCGGTCCAATAAGCCAGTTAAATGGTCATACCTAGTTTCTACTCCAAACTCCTCGCCATAAATCATCAGATCCAGTATGCGCCGCTGAACAGCTGTTGTATTGCTACCTTCATGAAAATATTTCAATAAATCATTTTGATTTGCTGCCTGTACAAACTGCTGCAAGCTGGTTACTAAGTTTGAAAAATACTCAGCTGCCTGAATTGAATCAGTAGCATAGCCTCTGCTTACATTCAAAGTATTCTCATTAAAGCCTTCTTTTTGCGTAAGGGCATTGTCAACAACCACCTTTTTATAGTCCCCCTCCATTTTAATCCCCTATAGTTAATTGCTAAGCGTTACGGTAGAAGGTGGGGGATCTGAATACTCACCCTAGATAAACGAATGTCTAGCTTAGTTGCAAACAATCTTCTTAATGTCCGACTCAGTTGTAGTGGGCTCAATTTTCATGACATTGGATTTATTTTTTTCAGAGTAAATTTCGCTGAGCTTTTTTGTTTTAGGATCAAAGTACATGTAAGAAATGAGGTAATAAAACGTACTGTTTTCCTTGCAATCAATGGCGCCGCTTGCGCTAAATAGATTGAAATTTTGACTATTTGGGGCAACTTGATTTTCATTAAAATGTGCAGAAACGGTAAACCAAACATAAGGTCCTTCCGCCTTTCCCCAGCCTGATAACAAATACAGGGTACTTTGAGTATTTTTACTCAAAATAATGTCTTTATCGTTTGTCGCCTTTGGTTCAGGTTTTTGTAGATTGGACTTGAGGGATTGGGGTTCTTGCGAAGATTTAGCAGGGGCGATCGTCACCCACAATGACAAGAATAAAAAGCTTATGACAAATTTCATCATTGCACCCCTGCTTTCTTGAAGCCTTGCCACTTCTCAAAAGCTAGTGGGATAGTTTTGCTATCCTCTAGTCCATAAAAAGTTAACTCCCCATTTTTTCTAAGGGCTAGATATATTTTGCCATTGGCAGGCTCAATTACAAAAGCGGCGCTAGATTCCTCACAATCTGACTTTTTACACCCAGCACCTAGTAATTGGTTACCTACATAGGCGATGGGCACACTTTCCTCAAATGCATTTTGAAATGCTTCAAACTCTGCCCCAAGCATATAGGCAAGAATGAATTTTCCATTCGCACGCGTTGTCAATACTGAGGAAGGATTACCAACCAATAAAGGAGCATAGGTTACTAAGTTTTTTCTCAAGTCATCAAATTCTATTTCTTGCTCTTTGGCAAGGATTTTTGCTGTTTTTTCTTTCTCATATTCACCCTTATATTCCCAAACTTTAAAAGAGGCGTAGGCCGAAACGAGGATGATCAATGCATAAAGAATCCACTTGGTGATATTCATCACCAACTTCCTTATTTTTGCAGCGATGGATATTGGTTCTTTGGGCATGGTCCAGGCGATTTCTAGTTGATCATCCTGCAAATTGAATTTGCTATTATTAGCGTAACACTATAAAGCAAATCTTTTGAGACCCCTAAAAGAAAGCTGAAAAATCTCAATGAAGCTCTTCAAACCCCAAGCAAATTCGACTTTTTTCCAATAATCACCTACTATGAAACTATATTTATTAGTTCAATGTCCTAATCTGCCCCAGGTCCTATTCCATCAGATGCCGTCGAAAAATGCTGTAAATAAATTATCTTTAGCGTTGGGTAAATATGAGTAATCCAGATGAATCTGTTGTGAATGAGCTAAAGGAAGTGAATAAACATCTTTCGATCATTAGTGCTGTTTTACAGCAAAAAGATCAAAAATTGGATGAGAGCTTAAATGTTATCCGAAAAGATCTTTGGAATATTAAAAATATTATTTCCGAGGAAATAGCTCACAATAAAAATCTAAAAGATGGCATTGAAAAAACTATTGAAAATACTATAGAAAAAACCTTACTTAAGTCTATAGCCTATGTATTTGCTGCAGGAATAACTTTGTACATAGTGAGCAGATTTTTTCTATAAATATTTGTAATAAGCTACTCGGATGAAAGAAATCAAACCTCGTCATGACGCCTGATACAACGAATCGCCAAAAAAGCTATGCGCATATTGCAAAACTTTTAGAGTCTGCGAGTAAATCTTATGAAAGTGCTGCGCTTGGTTTAGAACAGGGCCAGAGTGAAGAGCATGTTTACCAGCATATTAAAAAAGCACGCGCTACTTTAGAAACAGCATTTCCAGAATATTTCACCTCACATAAACCGCCCCCTACTAGCAGAATAGTTCCAGAGAAACGTGATTACTCAATCCTTAAAATAGGCTTGATTGCCGGATTAATCATCGGAGTCTTATACACATTTGTTGTCTATGGACCAACGGGAGATTTAAGTAAAAGCTGGAAAACTGAAGATTTCCAAAAGAACGTCACTTACCCCAAATAACTAGTCTCGTTCTGTTTTCCTAACATATTCAATCTTGACTGAATAATCAGTAGAGCCCATTAAGCGCTGCCAGATTGTTTCCTGCCCCATCTCTGGGTTGACTACCTGGTAGCCTATCGAATAGATACCTTGGCTGGTGAGAAGATTAGTAGAGCATATGCGCACCCCATTGTGATGTGACAATTCTGCAATATCATTAAAAGCCAATGTGCGTGAGTCTTGAATCAAATCCTCGTGATTTCGAATCTTTTGGTTTAACAATATCTGAATATATTCATCCTTACATTCAGGCAAATCCCGAGTGTAGTAGTTATAAAAAAGTCCTGCCAAAGCTACTAATAAAACGAAGCTGGCCAAAAGGATGTAGGGGATTTTCATTGGAATGGGTACCCTCTTGTATCAACACTTTAAGGTTATGAGAGCACTTGTTGGCTGCAGATGATTGATCCAACGGCTACATTGAAATTTAATATCACTCTGCTTTAGCCAATAGAACAACATTGCTCGGCATTTCTTCATTGTTTAAAGAGAGATTTTTTTGCTCAGCGGCATCCGGCAATAAACACCTGAGATTACCGTTGACCTTGGCGTCTGGATGCACATTAATCTGCGCATAAGTAACATCTCCAATCACTACAGCTCCGGGATAAATTTCAACGCGTCCTTTTGCAAATACCGAACCCTCAATTCTTCCAATAATGATCGCATGTGGGCTGTAAATGTTCCCCAATAAGAATCCGGTGGATCCGATTACGGCGGTATGGCCATTACCAGAGCCCTCTTCCCCAGTCTGGGAAATATCGCCAATTAAATGCCCTAACAAAAGCATGTTTCCACTATGAATAAAGTCGCCCTTCATAATAGAACCGGCTCCAACTGTAGTTAAATACGTCAGTTGAGCATCTGTATTGGGATTACTTTTTTTAGAAAATTCAAACATTTGTACGCCTCAATTTTTGCTTCTTTTAGCTTATCAAACTTTATAGCGAAACTTCCAATAATTTAATCTGCTTTGCGCCTGCACTTGGTGAGCGAACTCTCCAACCCTGGAAATACATTTCAACGCTATCTAAGTCCTGAGTAATCACCACAAATGGGGAGGTGCCTCGAAATGCATAAGAAGCATTTGACTCTAAATTAACAACAGTTTGTTTCCCAGAATTATCCACAACACAAATGGCTTGGTTAATAAGAGACTTAATATTTACAGTATCTCCCTTTTTAGAGGGATTGGGAGATTGATAGCTAGGTAATTGCGCTTCCTGTTTATATGGGCATTGTTCACTAGGAGTGCTCAGAAGCGCTTGAGCTGGCTGAGTTTCTGGCGATTTAACCGAAGTATCAGAACTATCAGACTTTAGAGTTAAATCTTCATCTGCTTTTACATCCTGAGCATCAATAGCTAGTATGGTCTTCTGCGGGGGGTTCACTAGTTCAATAGCTAAATTGATGATGTTGAATCGTTCATTTAATCCATAAATAGCTCCCGTCAGCACTGAAAAACCAAACAGGATTACCATCACTCTGATGGTTACAACACTAGCCCCAGCAGTGCTGAACTTAAACCCCTGTTTTCTATCAACATGATTCAGTGATTCCTCCAGATTAAGAACCTGAGGATTTGCGAGCTCTAAGAGAGATATGGTCTCGTTTTTTAGCGGGGGATTCTTTGGGCCTGAATCAGTTCCGCCTACCTCAATTTTTTTAGGGGCAGAAATTTCTTGTTCTTCAATTGGCGCATCTAAAGTGTCGTCAGCAGATTCTGTGGCTCTGGGATCTATCAAATAAGATGCTTCATCTAGCTCCAACACTCGACCAACTCGCTTAGCGGTGGCGATCTTTAATTCAAATGTGTAGAAAGAGCTCATGCCACCCTCTTCCAACTCCAAAATCATTTTGGTGGACAAACAACATAAGTTGGCAAACTCTGCCCTGGCTAGATTTTTTTTCTCTCTAGCATCTTTTAATACTGAGCCAATAATTTCTAGTTGTGCATCGTGCTTGTGAGGCCGCATTGTTGTAACGCCATTAAATTATTGCAACGCACAAATTATCTTGAAAATCCAAGACATCTCATATTCCCTGGAAAGCAAAACTACATTAAAGAGCATAGTATCAAATTATCATTAAAAAAGCCTATTAGAACGAATAATGTAAATGCCTCTTAATGCTAGAATCGCTCCAAGATAATTTGAGGGCAAAAAATGCAGTTAATTTGGATTTCTGGGTCTACTTCATCCATGAAGCAGATAAAAATTACCCGTAAAACCGTTATTAAGATTGCGCTTTTATCCTTTAGCGTATTTATTCTAATTGGCATGAGTATCCATTTTTTTGGCTTTAGGGTGGCAATTCGCTTTAATCCCGAAATGGCAAAACAAATGGGGGGGGTCATTTCTCGCAAGGAGATGGATGACTTAGAACTCATTTATCAGCAGAAAATCCAGACATTTCAAACGCAACTCCCCATAATCGAGAGCAAAATCCTTACTCTTAAGAACCTAAAGGATCAGTTTGCAGAACTATCCATACCTACAAGCGCCAAAGATTAGGCTGTATTTTAAAAATTCACTCAGCGAAATGCTCCTCTGAGGCTTTTCCCAATTTGTTGGTATTGTTATATTATTAGTAGATACTCACTTATTCAGGAAATATGATGGCTGATAACAATCCTAGAGGATCACTTTTTGTAGGCGAAGGGGTCATTGTTAGGGGCACCTTTGAGGTACCAGAAATGGCAGTTGTTGCAGGCCTTGTAGAGGGTGAGTTGAACACTAAAGAAGTTTTGGTTGACACCTCAGGAATTGTTAACGGCAGAATCAATGCGGAAGTTGTCGAGGTTCGCGGTGAAGTTACCCAAGGCCTCAATGTCACCAATCATTTGAACGTTCGATCCAGTGCAAAAATTACTGGTCTTACACAATATGCAGAAATGAGCGTAGAAAAAGGAGCGAAGCTTAGTGGTGAGTTACGCCTGATTGATGCCCCCATACCTTCAGTCAGACAACCTCTAACTGAAGCTGATATCCATCCGAAAGATGAGATTAGCGATATCGATTAATACAGCTTATAGATAAAAGATCCCCTCTTGCAGGGATCTTTTGAGCCCCAAGAGCAGGTATTAAGCAATCATTGACTTTTAATTTTATTCCAATTTGCCTGGAAAATTGCGGTTGAATCCGTTGCACCCTCTGGTTCTTCACTACTTTTGGAAATCATCAAACCGTTTAACTTAGCACCATGCTCGATTCCGAGTTGGCCGTAAGTAATATCTCCACGCACTTCAGCCCCCTCATGCAACTCCACGCGCTCGGTGGCATAAATATTACCCTCCACTCGACCCGCAACTAGCACCCTAAAAGCATTAATGTCGCCTTGCACCATGCCAGTGCGTCCGAGAGCAATGCTCACGTTTTTTCCTTGGCGTGATTCTATATTCCCAACTACGCGACCATCAATGCGTAAGCTTTCATTCGCAACAATTCGTCCATGAACCTCGGTAGCTGGCCCAACTATTGTTTCAAAGGACTCCATTGTGGGCTGTAAAAACTTAATGGACTGTGTTTTTTTGAAGACCATTCTTTATTCCTTTAACTATCATGCAATTACGCAATAAGCTGCATACTTCGATATTCCCGCCGGACGACTATTCTATCTGTATCTAGACTATCTTTAGGGAATTTAAATGCTGATCTCAGTGATTTTTTGAATATACGAGTTGAAAGTGAGTATCCACTAACTATATTTTAGATTGATGTGCCATCTGCAGCAACTCAGCCAAATGCTTGACCTTGCGACCTGTCTCTTGCTCAATCTGCTCTCTACAACTAAACCCATTAGTCAGAATGATGGTTTCTTGCTCGGCGGCTCGAATCGCTGGTAGCAACACTAGTTCACCAACCGCTTTGGATATTCCAACATGCTCTGGATTAAATCCAAATGAACCGGCCATGCCACAGCAACCACTGTCAATGAAGTTTGCTTTAGCACCCAAAGCAGCTAATAAGGCTACATCACCCTTAGTGCCAAATAGTGATTTCTGATGGCAGTGCGAGTGGACCAATACATTGCAGTCTAACGGTGGCGGAGTATAGCCTTGCTCATGCAAGAAATCCCCTAACAAAAAGCTATTCGATGCTAAAAGAGTTGCTCTTGGATCATTCGGGAAAAACTTCAGCAATTCATCCTTGAATACTGACATACAGCCTGGCTCAAGACCTACCACTGCGATAGGCGAATTGGGATTTTCATTAATCTCACTTCCGATTACATCTAGAATTTTCTCTAGTTTCTGCTTAGCAAGGTCCAGATAACCGAAGTCATATAAAGGGCGGCCGCAGCATAAAGGCGTTTTTGGCAAGGTCGCCTCAAAGCCTGCATGAGCAAGCACTTCGACTGCTGCATTGGCAACCTCTGGATGAAAATGCTCGCAGAATGTATCTACCCATAGGATGACCTTCTTCTGACCAATATTGGCATTCTTTGATGGCTTAAATTGCTTTCTAAAGGACTGGCTTGCAAACTTAGGCAGGCTACGCTCTTGCGCCACGCCACCAACCCATTTAGCAAGACTAGAGATGACGGGCGTTTGCATAACGCCATTTAGCAGCCAAGAAAACTTGCTGGCCAGTGGCGCCCAATCGCCAATGCGGCCCATGGTGAGGGCTTGACGAGGCCTGCTATTAGTCTCGTGATAATGGGATAAGAACTCAGCCTTATAGGAAGCCATATCAACGTGAGCTGGACAGTCACTCTTGCAACCTTTACATGAGAGGCAAGTATCTAAAGCTTCTTTAAGTTCCTTACTTTCCCAGCCATCTTGAATTACTTCACCTTGGATCATTTCCCAAAAGAGTCGTGAGCGTCCACGAGTAGAGAAACGCTCTTCTTTTGTAGCGCGATAACTTGGGCACATCGTGCCTACTTTTTCACTACGACACTTACCCATACCAACGCAACGCTCAACCGCCCTCTGAAAGCCATTGCCCTCTTGGCTCAAGAAATTCAGGCGCGTCTTGATATTGACGATTTTGTATTCCGGTCCCATGCGCAGATTCTCATCAACGCGGTAAGGGTGAACTACTTTGCCAGGATTGAGTTTGTTTTGAGGATCCCAAATGCGCTTGAACTCATGCATCGCGCCCATCAACTCTTCGCCAAACATAATGGGGAGGAATTCTGCTCTGGCCTGACCATCACCATGCTCGCCTGTAAGCGAACCACCAAATGCAACTACTAAGGTTGCCGCATCACGAATAAAGGATCTAAATTTGGCAACACCTTCTGCAGATCGAAAGTTAAAGGTAATACGTGCATGAATACACCCATCACCAAAGTGTCCATAGAGCGAAGTTTCATACTCATATGAGTCCACTAATTTCTGGAAAGCTCGTAAGTACTCACCTAAGCGAGCCGGATCAACCGCAGCATCCTCCCACCCCACTACTGGGTCAGGAGAATTTGGATCAATGGATAAATGGGTGGCAGATGCGCCATTTTCACGAATCGACCAAATGCGCTTTTGTACTAATGGATCGGACTCTAACCAAGTCGATGGCCTAGGGCCTTTAGTTCTTGCTTTGAAATACTCCTGCGCTTTTTCAGCCTGAGCAATTGCACCCTCAATGGTATCGTCACCGAACTCCACAACTACCCAAGCATTTCCCGCTGGTAATAAGTCGATCTCTGCTTTTGCTAAATTCCGCTCTTGCAAACCGCGGATGATTTTGTAATCCAAGCCTTCGATTGCAATCGGGTTAAAAGATTGATACTCGGGTACAGCATCACCTGCTACATAAATATCCTCAAATCCCAATACCAACACAACACGTTTAGCAGGGCTTTTCACCAATCTCACCTTAGCAGCGAGTGTTAATGCACAGGTCCCCTCGGTTCCGACCAAAGCCTTCGCAACATTAAATCCATTTTCTGGCAAGAGTTGATCTAAGTTGTAACCAGAGACGCGACGCTTAATATTCGGGAAGCGCGCACGAATGAGATCAGCATAGCGATCACGTAAAGTCAGCAAGTCTTGATAGATCTGACCTTTACGCCCACCAGCAGCAATAATTTCTTGCAACTCCTGATCGGATGTTGGGCCAACCCAAAAACGCTCGCCATCGTAAGTGAGAATTTCTAAAGCTTCAGTATTTTCCAGCGTCTTACCGGCCATCACCGAATGGGCGCCACAAGAGTTATTAGCGACCATGCCACCTAAGGTACAACGGCTATGAGTAGAAGGATCTGGTGCAAAAGTTAAACCATGCAATTCAGCAGCATCACGCAGTGAATCACAAATCACTCCAGGCTCAACAACAGCATTACCAGCCACTGGGTCTAGAGCAAGAATATGGTTGCAGTACTTCGAGATATCAAAAACCACTGCATTATTAACAGTCTGACCATTCATGGAGGTGCCGGCACCACGCATAAGTACCGGAGCCTTGTTGCGATGACAAATCTCGATACCTTTCACAAATTCTTCGGTATTTTTTGGGGTCACAACCCCAATCGGAATTTGACGGTAGTTAGAAGCTTCTGATGCGTAAACTGCCTGATGAGCCGTATCAAAATGAACGGAGCTTCCAAGAGCTGCTGTGAGCTCAACGTTGAGCTGCTCCCACTGAGAAATACCACCCATATTCAATCCTTATTAGATGCAATGACCCCTTTGAGGGTATTGGTCATTTTATCAACTCCCAGCAATTTCCGTGTGGGCCGCTTGTTTGACAAAAGCCCCATAGCAAGCAAGAATCTCCCTCATGAATAAAGCACCTAAGGTACTGGCATTTGATGTATTTGGCACAGTTGTTGACTGGCATGGCTCCATAGCCGCAGAAGTCACTCGACTAGGGCTTCCGGTTGATCCCGATGCCTTTGCTACAGCTTGGCGCCAAGGTTATAGGCCAGCTATGGCCCGGGTACGCTCTGGCGAACTACCTTGGACCAAAATTGATGATCTCCATCACATGATCCTCATTGATGTTCTTAAGGCATTCAAAGTCCACTCTTTATCTGAAAACCAAATACAACATCTCAATCTTGTTTGGCATCGACTTAATCCCTGGCCAGAGGCTGTTGAGGGTCTACACAAACTTAAAAGTCAGTTCACGATTGTTACTCTCTCAAATGGGAATATGGGCTTATTAGCTGATATGGCAAAGAATGCAGGTTTGCCTTGGGACTTAATTCTTTCAGCTGAAGTTTTCCGTCATTACAAACCAGACCCCGAAACCTATTTGGGTGTAGCTGACATCTTCAATCTGACTCCTGAAGAAGTCATGTTGGTCGCAGCGCATAAGGATGATTTAGAGGCCGCCCATGCCTGTGGATTACAAACCGCATTTATTGAGCGCCCACTAGAGTTTGGTAAAAATCATTCACGTAATGATCTGCATGTCGAACAGTTCACGAATTACCATGCAAAAGACTTTCTGGATCTTGCGCGCCAGTTGGGCGTATCAGATCCAGATCATCACTAGACGTATTCAGCAACCTCTACGAGATTATTATCTGGGTCGCGCAAGTAGACCGAACGAATGGGCCCAAGCGCTCCGCGCCTTGGCACAGGCCCAACATCGATAGCAACAGCATGCTTCTGAAGATGTGCAATAAAGTCATTCAAGGGAATTGCTGAAATCAAACAAAAGTCTCCCGAACCAATCGTGGGCACCTTAGCCTTGGTAGGCGTCTCAGTATTTTTATCCTGAAGATTGATTTTTAACTGCCCGAAGCGTAATGAATAACGCGGCTGTCCTTCGGGGCCAGTAAAAAACTCGCGCTCAAAACCCAATGCTTTTTCATACCACTGAGTTGTGAGCTCAATATCAGTCACAGTCAGAACAATGTGATCAATACGATCGATGATATTTTTCAAACTAGTCTCCAAGATGATGGGTAATAATTGAATAACTTACCCAAAACATCATACCGAAAAATTGAGGAGTATGACTAGCTCGATGTCTTAGAGATGAAGAAAGCCTTCGGCACCTCGGTACACCAAACCACACCATCTCCAACTTGACCTGTTTGACAAATAGTGACGATGCGATCCATAAAGACTGGGGCAATCTCATCATTGCAGACAATTTCGATTTTCACTTTTGCCGAATAATCAGTGAGCTCGTCTTTGATATTGAATTTAGCGGTTCGATTGGGAGCACTACAGCCTTCGACCTTAGTCACAGTCATGCCTGGAAAACCTGGGGTTTCCAATAATGCCGTTCTAAGCGCAGCTAATTTATTTGGGCGAATGACCGCCTTCACTTCCATCATGCTTCCACCTCTTTATCTTCAAACCATCTATATAAAACAGGGAGTACTAGCAATGTTAATGCTGTTGAGGTAATTAGTCCTGAAATCACCACTGCAGCCAACGGACGCGTTACCTCAGAGCCTGGGCCGCCAGAGAAGAGCATCGGTACCAAGGCCAGCATAGCAACTGAAGCGGTCATCATGACTGGCCTAAAGCGGTGGCCGCAACCATGCAATAGCGCATCTTCCATAGAGTAACCATCTTCACGTAATTGCTTAATAAATGAAATCAGCACCACCCCATTTAATACGGCAATACCCCAAAGGTTAATAAACCCAACTGCAGCTGGCACAGATAGATACTCTCCGGAAATAAATAAACCAAATACACCACCGATCGAAGCGAATGGTAAAACCAAAATAATCAGTCCAGCTAAGCGCAAGGACTTGAAAAGCATGAAGAGCAGGAAATAGATCGCCAAGATGGTTAGCGGGATAATAATCATCAAACGCGCCATTGCCCGTTGCATATTCTCAAACTGACCGCCCCACTGCAGTGAATAGCCCTGCGGAAGCTCAACTTGTTTAGCAATCAGCTCTTGCGCCTCTTTAACAAAACCTCCCAGATCTCGCCCATCAACATTCACACCTACCACTAAGCGTCGCTTGCCAGACTCTCGAGAAATTTGTGCCGGACCGTCGACAATAGAGATATCCGCTAGATCGCGCATGAGCACCTGAGCACCATCTGGAGAATGCAAAATAATATTGCTGATTGCATCTACGTTATCTCGGTAAGGAGCTGGATAACGTAGCAGCAAGGGAAATCTTCTCTCGCCTTCATACACAATGCTAGCTTGCTTACCACCAATAGCAGTTTCAATCACATCATTTACATCAGAAACATTAATACCGTAGCGGGCAATTGCATCACGATTAATAGTGATGTTTAAGTAATTTTGTCCAGAAGCCTGCTCTATACGCAAGTCATTACTACCTTTCATTTTGGTCAAAATCTGACTAATTTGACCGCCAATCTTTTGCAGCGTAACTAGATCATCTCCAAAAATTTTGATGGCTACCTGTGAGCGAACTCCGGAGACCATCTCATCAACACGTGCTGCGATAGGCTGGGAAATAGAGAGCTCGATACCCGGCAGAGTCTTTAGCTTGTCACGGATCTGCTGAGCGATTTCTTCCTGACTAAACTTGCGATCACCTATAGGCTTAAGCGTCACGATCGGATCAGATTCATTAGGCTGTCCAGGGTCTGCGGGCGACTCACCCTTTCCTAGGCGAGATACTGCCATCTTCACATCTGGGATCGTCATGATGCGTCTGATTGCCTCAAACTCCAGCTTAATAGACTCATCCAAAGAAATATTCGGAGCACGTACGATGACTGGCGTAATAGAGCCCTCTTGCATCACAGGAATAAAAGCTTTTCCGAGAAGGGCAAAGCCAATGATGCTGGCAACTAATCCTATTAATGATCTTTTGACAACCAACTTTGGATTGGCAAGGCACCAATGTAACCAGCGCTCATAGGGAGCCCGCAAACGAGCCACAACCTTTGTGTCATCTTCACTTCCACCTTTGAGGATGTAAGAGCATAAAACTGGCGATAAGGTGAATGAAAGAATGAGTGAGATGGTTAATGCGATTGCAATCGTAATGGCCATTGGCGCAAACATTTTTCCTTCCATGCCCTCCAAAGAAAGAAGCGGCATGAAAACCAAAATAATGATGCCAACACCAAACAGCACTGGAGTACCAACCTCAGTAGCAGCCTCCAAAATAATACGAATCTTCGACTCGCCCATTTTGAGTCTTTCACCTAGCTTGGCAAAGGTGTTTTCTACAACCACTACAGATCCATCTACCATAATGCCAATCGCAATCGCGAGACCACCAAGGGACATTAAGTTAGCAGAGATGCCATACCGATTCATGACCAAAAAAGTTAATAGCGGCGTCAAAATTAAAGTCGCCACCACAATGAGAGATGAACGAACATCACCTAAGAATAAAAATAGCAGAATGACTACGAGAATGACGCCTTCAATCAATACTTTGGCGACATTAAACATCGCCGCATTGACAAGATCCGTGCGATCGTAAAACGGCACGATTTGTAGTCCGTCAGGTAATAACTTGCCCTCATTAATCTCGGCTACTTTGAGCTTAATACGATTAACCACTTCGCGCGCGTTACCACCACGGATCATTTGAATGATCCCAGCAACACTCTCGGTATAGCCATTCTTAATGGCAGCTCCCTGCCGAATTTCGCTACCAATAGTAACTTCAGCTACGTTCTTCACATAGACCGGAATGCCCTTTACTTCCTTGAGAATAATTTTTCCAATATCTTCGGGTTTAGTAATGAGTCCCACTCCACGTATGAGATAGCGCTCTGCATAAGTAGGTAACTGCCCACCACCGGAATTAGCATTGTTTCTGGCAAGTGCTTCATAGATATCTCGAAGACCTACTTGATAGTGACGCAATCTTTCAGGATTGACTAAGACCTGGTACTCGCGTGCATAACCGCCTTGCGTATTAATCTCTGCAACACCTGCGATAGATCGCAACATCGGACGAACAATCCAATCCTGAATCGTGCGACGCTCCTCAAGCTCTTCAACCGTCAGCTGCCTATCGCCATCCGATGGATGGTCGAGTGTGTATTGATAAATTTCCCCCAAACCAGTCGACGGCGGCGCCATAACGGGAGTAATACCCACTGGCATAGCAGAGGCCACTTCAATCAAGCGCTCCGTAACCAGCTGTCTGGCAAAGTAAAGATCTGTCTTTTCTGAAAAGACCAAAGTAATGACTGAAATACCATTGCGATTGAGTGAGCGCATCTCAGTTAAACCGGGCAAGCCCGTCATACTCAACTCAATAGGCACTGTGACAAAACGCTCAACCTCTTCTGGGGATCGGCCTGGAGCCTCCGCTGCAATCTGAATTTGAACGTTAGTAACATCAGGGAATGCATCGACCGATAATCGTTTTGTTGCCAGTAAACCTGCAACAAACAATACCAGTGCAATGATGACAACTAATAAACGCTGTTGTAGTGAGAGGCGAACAATTTTTTCAATCATCGTGACTAACCACCACTCAACTGTCTCTTGCGTTCCGTATTTAAGTGAAAGGCACCATTAACGGCGATTTCCTGACCATCCTTCAGGCCGGAAATGACTGGGCGATAGCCCTTGCCCTCTGGACCTAATTTAACCGTGACCATCCGATAGGTATCTTCATCCTCACGAATAAATACGTGATCATGATTATCTTCACGAATCACCGCGCTAGAGGGAACTAGTAATCGCTCAGTAGGCTGGCTCTCAATCATCATGGTTGCCAACATGCCTGGCTTGATAAGGCTATCTTTATTGGGCACTTCCATTCTGACGACAACTGTGCGTGTTTGCGGGTTGACGATCGAATCGACGTGAGCAACAACACCCTCAATTGATGCATTTCTTAAGGCCGGAATAACTAAGGTTACTTTCTGACCCTTATGAATAAGGTAGGCATTACTCTCTGGAATCTCCGCAACAGCCCAAAGAGTACTTAAGTCAGCAACTGTAAATAAAGCATCAGCAGGTTGAACTACCTGCCCCTTATTAATTTTGCGCTCAACAATTTCACCAGGGATGGTTGCGATGACATTATTGATTGATTCAATCACACCTGATTTAGCCAAACGATCAATGCTAGGTTGATCCATTCCCTGAACGCGTAATTGGTCGTTCGTGGCTCGAAACTCTGCCCTTGCACTACTCGCTTCAGCCTCGCGTCTTTGTA
The DNA here is from genome assembly GCF_018687675.1 of Polynucleobacter sp. MG-Unter2-18. Lineage (NCBI taxonomy): Bacteria > Pseudomonadati > Pseudomonadota > Betaproteobacteria > Burkholderiales > Burkholderiaceae > Polynucleobacter > Polynucleobacter sp. MG-Unter2-18. Next base: position 371,627 of record NZ_CP061302.1, on the reverse strand, counting down.
GCTCTGCTAAGGCAATTACATCCTCTTTGTATAAAATTCTGGCACGATTAGCGGCTTGATCAGCCAGCTGACTAGCACTCTTTGCCTTCAAGTAAGACAGCTGAGATTGGGTCAATTCAGTTGAAGTAATTTTTGCCAAAATATCACCCTGCTTAACACGCTGTCCCGGTATCGCCAAAATATCGGACACGCGACCCGTGACATTTGCCCCAATACGCGACAGAAATAGTTCATTGAAATCAACACGGCCAGATGCACGCAGCTCCTCAACAAAGGTGCCGGTATAGATACGTCCGTCGGTAATCATATTGCGTAAGTCGGTATTCACGATCACCACATTAGGATCTTGAACAGATTTGATACTTGGACTGCGATCAAATACGTTGAAGTAATTGAGGATGATCAAAAACAAACAAAACCACGGAAGATAAAAAAGGCTTTTTTGAGTCCACTGAGGACTCTTATCATATTGCTGAGCCACCCGAGGCAAATGGGCGGTAAACCACTCATGAGTCAGTACATATAGATCGTTTTGGGTTTTGATAACAACAGCGATCCATTCTTGTACATAGACTTTTGCAATCGCCAAGTATTGGGTATACCAAGCCTTTAACTGATCTGTCATTACTGTGAACTTTTGCTTCATTGCTTTCCACTCTCAATTTTTGCAATCCACTCTGGGGTTGCTCTTAAACGCTGAATCTCCGTAACAACTGAAGCTAAATCAAAGCGAGCCTTGATCAAATCATTACGAGCCACTCTAAATGTTCTTTGCGCATCCAAATACTCGAGCATGCCGCGCTCACCATAACGGTAAGAAACTTCAGCAATCCGTCTTGCACTCGAAGCCAACTGAACAACCTCTTGATCCAATATTTTTACCTGATAACTTGTCATTTGGTAAAGCTTATAAGCAGTCTCTAACTGCTGCTCCAGACTTTGACTTTGGGCATTTAATTGGTTCCTAGCTTTGGAAGCATTAGCCTCTGCCTCCGCTATCTGACCACCCTTAAAATCCCAAATAGGAATACTTACCACTAAGCCATAAAGGCGATCAGTAAAGTTAGGGTCGTTATATTGCTGGGCTTTAATGGAGAGTCGGGGTAAGCGAGAGTTCTGCTCAAAACTCAGCTTTGACTCAGTTGCCTCGACCTCCGCCTTTGCCTTCTGCAACTCAGGGCTTTGCGCATTAAGCTCATTGAGTAGTATCGGTAAGGGAGGTAATGGCTCCATCTTTAAGGGTTGCGAAAGTACCTCATAGTCCGGCGGCAAGCTATGTCCCACTACCTGCCTAAGCTGGCCCTTGGCCTGCTCAACCCTCAACTTACTTGATTCAGTATTAATTTGCGCATTCAAAAATTCAGTTTGCGCGCGAATCAATTCAAATCGTGCGGTATCACCGACGTCATAACGAATTTGCATGCGATCACGAATTTGCTTCGTCAAACCTAAATCTTCTTGGGCAGCTTTTAATTCTGCATCGCGACGCATCAATTCATAAAAGCGTTGTTGCACCCTAGAAATCATTTCGATTTCAAAAGCAATACGAGTGGCCTCCGCAGCACGGACATTTGCTTCAGCAGCATTTACCCTGGGATAGCGGGTATATGGCATATCCAAAGGCTGAGTCACTGACCACGATGACACATTACCCGTAGTCAACGGACCAGTTGCTGACCTTTGTTGTCCAGTGTTCATTTCAAACTCAGGATTTGGAATCGCGCGAGCCGAAGAGAGTTGTCCCTTAATCGCCTTAGATTGATCTCTTGCGCCTAGTACCTGAGGACTGGACTCTAGGGCCATTCCAATCAGCTCATTGAGTGAAAGTGGTTTTTGACCTTGTGCACTCACTCCTCCTATAAATAGGATGCAAACCACAAAGATCAGCGCAGAACTTAGGCGATTCATTACGACAACTTTAAAGAATAGGTGCGATATCTCATTATCCAGCCTAGTGGACGTAAAAATATGAGAAATTCCCCAGATTAGGGATCTGGGCATGATTTTTGAACAGGAAAATCAAATTTGTACGCTGAAAATTCACGGGATAACCATTTATAAAAATTAAAATGGTCTTGCCTTGATATTGACTCACTCTTATACCGGACCCAAAGGTCGGACTGTCGGCATAAGAGACTCAGAAAGCTGAGCAGGCTACTCCCCATATGTGAGTCTTGATTAGATCATACTTATGACAAATATATTGAATTAAGCATGATTTACCAATGTATAGGCATGTTTCGAAAATGGGTAATATGAACGGAGATGCCAGTTAGAAACTCATAGCGCCATTTTCAATGGATATTGGCCTAATGGCAGCCCCAACCATCAAAGGTTTACATCGAAAACCTATTAATACAAGTAGCGCTATTACTTTTTAGGTTTTAGTGCAGAGCCAGTTTTCTGCCCGGCTGAAGACTGATTCATGCTCGTCATATTCTTCTCAAGGCTTGAAAATGAATCTGTCATAGCCGCTCGAATTAATTCAAAATTCTCAAGGGTGCTATTAAAGGAGGCTTTAAATATTGAGGTGTATGGCTCAGCACCAGCAGGAGAGTTTTGTGTTGCCTCATTCACAAAATGAATTAAGTCATGTTGAGACTCTTTGATCATTGCCTCAGCAATTTTTGACAACTCTTTATTTCCGCTTGCCAAGGCTTGAAAGAGCTGGGACTGATACTCGGCCACCTCTTTAGCAGCGTCCTGCAATACCTCTGCATGGACATAATCAAATGCTGCCTTAGGATCCTGCGTTTTCATCAGCTCTGCTACTTTGGCTTGCATTCGAGAGGAGAGCTCTTGTGCAGCACGCTGATTTAATTGAGCAATCTCCTGAGCACTAGTTAGCGCTACCTGGCCAACCGCCTGAGCAGCCTTCATACCTTTGGTCTGATTTGCCATTCCGCCTAAATCAAATGGATTTTTACTCATACACGTCTCCCTAGTTCAATTGATGATTAATTCAATCTACTCTCGAATGAACAGCATTGAGATAGAGAAATACCACTAGAGGCGGACAAAAATGCAAAAGAGCACCCTTAGGCGCCCTTTTTGGTGAAGCAAGTCAACTTACCCTGGTTTAGCGTACGACGATATTCGCACCCTGACGCAACTGCGAGAGGAATTCAAACTGTTTCTTCTGCATCAAGCCATTACGAATAACTTCTTTAGCTTGCTCATAGGTTGGGGGCTTGCTAGATTTTTTATCTTCCAGCTTTATTAAGTACCACCCCTGTGACATCTGAATCGGCGCAGGGGAAACCTGGCCCTTAGATAAAGCCATGAGAACAGCAGCAATCTGTGGCAGAGTTTGTCCGGCCTGCACCCAACCCACTGCTCCACCTTGAACCTTATTTGGCGCGAGCGAAACGCTCTTAGCCACTTTATCGAAGGACTCACCTTTTTTGATTCTGGCCAGTGCAGCTTGTGCGTCAGCCTCAGTGGCAACAGCAATATCACTCACCTTATATTCCACAATCATGCCCTGCGATCCTAGAGTGGCAATCTCACGGTTATATTCAGCTTGGACATCAGCATCGCTTACGGGATTTTTGGACATATAAGTAGATAACTCTAAGTCTGCCAAATAATTTTGGCGAATTAAAGCCAGTTGACTATTAGCTCTATCAGAGTTAGCTAACCCATCTTTCTCAGCCTGCTGAGAAAGGAGTGAGATTTCAATTATTTTTCCTAAAACTGCATTACGAAGCTCTGGAGAATCTTTTTGACCCTGTGCTAATGCCGCTTGAATACCTTGCTCAACAACATCATTGCTGATGATCACACCATTAACGGAAGCGGCAGCATTCACGGGTAATGCATTCTGAGAATATGCCGCTGTTGAAAGCCCTAAGGCCATTACAAGACTTACGAGATAAGGAATGGATAGGGATTTCATAGATAACTCTCCTCTAAAAAGTAGAAGCAATGTTAACAGTTTGTGATCATTAAAAAGTTAAGGTTGCAGGGATTGGTTCAAATGGCGTAGCGGATTGGGCACCCTGCGCTTCAGCTTGCTCCTCACCATCCGGATTTTTGATATAACGAGCATCAAAAGGCACATTCGGACGCTGACTGATAGGTGGGCGCTCTTGATAAACCGGGCCAGCAGGAGTCTCTATGGGTGCAATAGGCTGGCTATTGAATTCCTGGATTTGCGTTGGGGTGTAAGGGAAGAATGTTTGCGCATTGATAACGCTGGGAGAAACAAAACCAAAAGCAACACTTGAGATATATATTATTCTGAACTGGGCTGAAATACGCATCACTCTTTCCTGTTTGTACTGAGTCAAACATTAGCCAATAGGCTACTGAGGGCTCGGACGCTATGGTTTTATTTTAGGCCCAAAAGAGTTCAAGTGGATACATAAAAAAGGTATCCTAGAATAATTAGTCCATATCGCCCCCTTATGAATACATCCACCTCCTTTGTAATCAAGGTCCATATGCTTGGTGATAAGAATCATTACCAGATTCGCTCTATTCAAGCAGATGATCGTGAGCGAATTATTGAGTTATTCAATCACCTTTCGCCCGATAGTCGCTACCTTCGATTTGCCCACGCAATCTCCAAACTTCCAGATGACTTTCTTGATGACATCTTGCACTTAGACTATAAAAAAGAAATGGCATTACTTGCGGTAATCACCAGCCTCACTGGTACTGAGGAGATTATTGGGATTGCACGCTATGTGACGCCGCCCAATCAAAATGCTTGTGAATTCTCCCTGAGCGTGAGTGATAACTACACTACACATGGTGTTGGTACACATTTAATGCTTGATCTCATTGAACACGCCAAAAAGAATGGACTACAAGAAATGATTGGATATGTTTTGAGTAAAAATTCTAGAATGCTTCATCTTGTCTCTGATCTGGGCTTTCAGACTCACAGACAGGATGATGACCCTGACTTTAAAACTGTGAGCCTGCCACTGTGAACCAATCCAACCAAATCCACTCAGAAAATTCAATCCTCATCTTGATCGATTTACAGGGGCGTTTGATGCCTGCGATCGATCAAGGTGAAGCAGTGCTCAAGCAATGTATTCGCACTGCTCAAATTGCCCAATTACTCGAGATTCCGATTATTGGTACAGAGCAAAGTCCGAATAGTTTAGGAAGTAATCTCGATTCTATTCAGTCTTTTTGCAATAAAACCATTGAGAAAGAGCACTTCAATGCCTGCGCTGACGGCCTGACTGCCGCCATTCCTGATAATCGCCAACAGTGCATTCTGATGGGATGCGAAACCCACGTTTGCTTAATGCAAACTGCGCTTAATCTCATTGATGAGGGCTACGATGTTTCCGTAGTGGTAGACGGAGTTGGCTCACGCCGGGCACTCGATAAGCAAATTGCACTTGATCGACTAAACATTGCTGGAGCACGACTTATTACGGCGGAGATGCTCGGATTTGAGTGGCTAAAGACAGCGCAAAATCCCGTCTTCAAAGAAGTTCTAGCGCTACTAAAATAATAGGGCTGGGCTTGCGAGTCTTTATTTGCTATTCTGCAGCATCACTTAAAGGATTCCTATGACGAACGACACTCAAACCCAAAACGACGAAGATTTTGATTACGGGTGCGAATGCGCCATGACACTCTTAAATGAACCCACTGAAGATTGCTTAAATGATCTGATTGATGAGCTTGATGAAGATGGCATGATCGCCACAGAAGTAGTTTATGGTCTCTTAGCAACTATCCTCATGAGCATCACCTCAGAGGATGAAGATGATGAGGAAGTGCAGTAAAAGGAACTAAGCTGAGACTTTAAAGGCGAACTGATCCATGGCGCATGCCATGGTGATGTCTAGCTCGGTTAAGGCCTTCATGGAATGGGTGCTCAATCGCACCGATACTTTATTCCAAGCGTTTGACCAGTCTGGGTGATGATCTAACTGCTCAGCGAAATCTGCACACAGCGTCATGAATTCAAAAGCGCTCTTAAAGTCCTTAAATACAAACACCCGCTCTAGCTCTTGAGTATCCAGATTTACCCGCCACTCAGGTAACACTTTTGCAAAATCGAAATCTTGAGCAAGTAGATTGGGTTTAGACATTGGGAGCTCCTACACTCTGAGATAGTTTCTGTAAATCATCCGGGTAAAGCCAACGCCACTCACCCTCAGCCAAATCTACTGGCATGATGTATTGTCCGATTTCGGTACGGTGTAACTTGGCAACATGATTACCTACCGCAGCCATCATTCTTTTTACTTGATGATAACGACCCTCAACAATCGTCATTCCTAACACATTCTCTCCAAGCTGCTTGCATGCTGTAGCAAAACAGGGCTTTGGATCATCATCCAAAACAACTCCCGTTAATAAATGATCAATCTGCTTTTGGGTGATGGGCTCAGGAGTCGTGATCTCGTAAACCTTGCCAATGTTTTTCTTGGGTGTAGTCATCTTGTGAATAAACTGGCCATCATCTGATATCAAAATTAAGCCAGTAGTATCAAAGTCTAAGCGCCCGACACATTGCAAGCCTCTTTCTACAAAAGGTTTGGGCAATAAACTGTAGACGCTGGGATGATGCGTAGTTTTATGAGAGCACTCATAGTTTGGCGGCTTATTAAACGCGATATAAGCTTTTTCATGAAACTCCCAATCTTTGCCCTCTACGTTAAGCATTAACCCTTCGGTAGCAATGCGCTCCTCTGGATCATCTGCCGGAACACCATTAACCTTGACTAGGTCGGCATAGACTAAATCGCTGCAATAGCGCCTGGTACCAAAGCCTTGGCTAAATAGTATTTTTTCGAGAGAAATTGGTTTGGCCATATCTTGCCGAGAATACTACAAAGCCACTCTCACAGTGATCGTGGAATCAAGCCGTTATGATGGATACATATCGTCTCCGAGCTTCTTACTTACTACCACCATGCTCTCAACCCCTGCACCCAGAAATCCCCTTCATACTCGTGAAATTACTTTTCAGGGCTTCGCTCGAGAAGATGGTCTATGGGATATTGAAGCGCATTTGCGAGATTTTAAATTTCAGCCATTTACTACTGGCGGAAAAACCTGGGAACCAGGCCAAGCTTTCCACGATATGTGGGTTCGTATTAGCGTCAATACTGAATTAGTGATTCAAGCAATTGAAGTAGCCATGGATAGCCATCCCCACCCAGAATGCCCGCAAGTAATACCCCCAATGGATGCGCTGATTGGAGTGCGCATTGGCAAGGGTTGGCGCAAAACGATCAATGAACATCTTGGAGGCATTAAGGGGTGTACTCATTTACGCGAACTTCTCAGCAATGTTGCCACCGCTGCATTTCAGTCTATTCCAGGTGCATTATTTGACCCGGATGACAACAAACCACCACTCTATTTGGGAACTTGTAAATCTTGGGATTTTGATGGACCAGTAGTCATGCGCGTCTATCCCAAGTTTTACAAATGGAAACCGACAGTCTAAGTTTCCTTAAAGTTCACCACGGTGAATATGGAAAGGATTGAAGGCCTGTTGCACTGGCATGAGTTCTAATAAATTAATATTCATATGGCTTGGTAAGTTAGCAGACCAATAAATAGCCTCTGCTACATCATCCGCACTTAATGCTTTCACTCCGGTGTAGACCTTATCGGCCTTACTATCATCACCCTTAAAGCGCACATTCGAAAACTCAGTTCCAGAGCACATCCCTGGCTCAACGCAAGTAACGCGTACTGGTGTGCCAATTAAATCTGCCCTGAGATTTAAGCTAAATTGCTGAACAAAGGCTTTAGTACCTCCGTAAACATTGCCTCCTGGATAGGGGTAACTTGCCGCCACTGAGCCTAGATTAATCACATGTCCACACTTGCGCTCCACCATTCCCGGTAAAAAAGCGCGCGTCATATGTACTAGCCCCTTGATATTGGTATCAATCATTCGATCCCAATCCGCAAGAAAAGCTTGATGTGCTGGCTCAAGACCTAAAGCCAATCCAGCGTTATTCACTAGCACTGTCACCTTAGCAAATTCGGCTGGTAGTGTGGCTGCGAGTCCATCCACCTTTGCGCTATCGCAAACATCAACAGCTAAAGTGAGTAATTTTTTCTGCTGCTCTGCTGGAAGAGATGCCTTTAGAGCCTCTAGGCGCTCAACTCTTCTGCCTAGCGCAATTACTTGATGGCCATGCGCTAAGAATCGTCTCGCAGTTGCCTCTCCAAAGCCAGCAGTAGCGCCGGTGACTAAAACGGTATGTTCCATATTCTTCAACTTATTTCATGTAATTGACTGAGTCATTTATATTACTGCGTATATGAGATTGTTACGTATTTTTACCCACTGCCTAGTTTCCTTAGGCTTAATAGGAAATGCTGTTGCCGATGAAAGCAAGTTTTCGGGAGGCTTTTTAAACCTAGAGAAAGCATCCGATCAGTATTCGAGTCAGCGGATTTTGGAATTTTGGGGGTATCACAATACCTTTGGAGAACAAACCCAAAGCGACACTTTGAAGCTTCGCTACTACCAGCCACTGCAGTTTGACCAGTGGCGAGGCACCATGCGACTCGATACCTCCTATGTTTCGACTTACGGGCCCACTCTTGCCGAGCAGTCATCTGGCACTTATAACGCCGGTAATACCATGCTCACGGTCTGGGGAAATCACCCCAGTATTCTGAAGAATTGGGAAGGTACATTAGGCGCTAGGGTTGTCTTTCCGTTTGGTAATAACGGGCAATGGGCTGCCGGCCCTCAGATCGGTACAGTATATGTACCAAACAAAGGTAGCGACTCACGACTCTCAGACTTTTCACCTTTACTCAGATATATGTATGGATTTGATACCAAGGGTAATTCGCTTGCTAGCAATCCCAATCAACCGCCCCTAGTGCGTAATCTCAATATTTTTCCAACGCTTGGATTTATTATCTCCCCCAACACTCAAATTCGATTGTGGGATGAGAATGGAATCATCTTGAATACCGGTGGAGGGGGTGGCTGGTTTGTCCCACTCGATGCCATGGTGACCCATCGCCTTAATAAAAGTTTTTTATTCGCGGTGGGTGCCAGCAAACAGATCGTGCAAAGCTATTCTGTTTACGACTGGTCTTTTTATGGAAAGCTGTCGTTTAATTTCTGAGTGGCACTTAACCTAGATTTACCAAATGATCTTTCTGGACAGCAGCTGCTTTCGATTTCACTAAAGCCTCTGCCAACCAAACTTGAAAATCTTCACTGCTCATATTGAGCTGCTTGCGAATACTTTCCAATACAGGCGTACCTGCAATCCACTGATTGACCTCTGCCAACTTCTGACTACGCCATTCCAACAGCTTGTACTTCAGGAGGACCTTAGCACCATGACGTGCATTGCGGTCAGCATCACTTGAGAGGTAATCGAGGCGCGATTTTGCAATCTCAATGGACTTCCTGACATCCGTAAAAGGTTTGCCATGCCCAGGAATAACCAAGGCAACAGAGAGGCTCTCAATCAACTCTAAGGTCTGCGCTACCTCCTCAAAACCACCCTCACCCCAGAGCTCAGGAAAGATGACTCCAAAGCCCTCCTCCCATAGCGCATCAGCCGAGATCAAGATTTGATGCTGCTCTTGGTACAACATGATTGAATGGTTGTCATGGCCAGGGGCTGCCAGAATTTGCCAGCGATAAGGTCCCAAGATAATTTCTTCGCCAGGCACAAGCAGGGCATGATGCGTGAAGCTTGGACATTCTTGCCCCAATTTCTGAAAGCTCAGTAAATCCTCATTCCAGTCTCGTACGGCGATTGCCTCTGCTTCTGGTATCCATATCTCACAATCAAATGCCTCTGATAAGACTGCGTTACCACCACAGTGATCTGAGTGCAGATGAGTGTTCACTACTTTATTTAGCGTTTCCAAGTGATGTTGCTGAAGCGCATGAGTGACTAGATCCACAGTCAGCTGCTGGTGTGCGCAGTAACCACTATCAACTAGCGATACATCTTCCTCACTGAAAAGCAATACATTGTTTGCTGATAACCACCCGCGCTCGAAAATTTCAATTCCGGGTGGGAGCAAGTAATTGCCGATACGCTTTTCAAGTACCGTCATTTTTCTGCGAAGTGATTTCAAGCTTTTGAATATCAAATTGTTGTTGCTTTAGGCGCTGTAATAAATCAGCATAGACTTTTGGGTCGACCTGAGGGGTTCTTGATAGCACCCAAAGGTATTCTCTTCTAGGGTCACTCACAGCCGCTAATTGATATTGCGGATCTAAATCAATAACCCAGTAGTCACCCCACACTAAGGGTAAAAAAGAGAGCCACTCGGGTACGAAACGCACCTCTAATTTGGGTGAATCCTTACCACCAATTTGGCGAGCCAAACCCTCTGCCTCTGAAATCTCACCAGCAGCAGTTTTACAGCTATTGAGGACCCGAAGATTGCCATCGGGCTTAGCGCTATAAACCGCTTTGGTATTGGAGACACACTTTTTTTGAAACCAGTTTGGGAATTTTGCAATCTCATGCCATGTACCTAGGTAACGAGGAACATCTAAAGTAGCGATGGTCTTGACACCCTGATCACCCTGCTGCGCCAGGACTTGGGACGATCCAAGGCAAATCAATAGTGAACTCAATATAGCAATCAATGAAGCGCGAGAATATGGAAATAGGGTCATCAGCAAAACATTCTTAAATGATAGATCGCTTGCCCAAGAGCTTACGAATATAAGGAATCCTACAACATAACAGCAATAGCAAAACTACCGCATAAATTATGACGGTATCTAGATCATTCTTACCTGCCTTATGCCACCAATAGTGGAGAGTTGCAGTGCAGGCAATGAGATAGATGAGTCGATGTAAGTGCGCCCAGCGACGACCCAGTTTTCTTTGGGCCCAATGGGTAGAGGTTAGCGCTAGTGGAAATAGTAAAACTAGGCTAATAAAGCCCATTGTAATAAAGGGCCGCTTCACTACATCTTTGAACATCTCTATTAGATCAAAATCCTGATCTAGCCAAAGCCAAATGACAAAATGGAGTGATGCGTAAAAGAAACTAAACAGACCTAACATTCTGCGATACCGAATCCACGTCGTTGAATTCGTTAACAAACGCAATGGCGTCATCGCCAGTGTCAGGCATAAGAAAACTAGCGCCCATGTTCCTGTTGAGCGCGTAATGAACTCAATCGGATTCGCGCCCAAACCATCAGTAAACCCCAACCAAATCAAACGATCTAATGGCAATAAGGCTAATAGGAAGATCAGTAGCTTCATCCAGCTTTACTTATCGTGTTGCATTAATAGAATTTCTTCAAATCCATCCCAGCATACATACTCGCCACTTGATCGCCATAACCATTGAACATTTGGGTTTTGATTTTGGGGGCAAAGCCACCTTTAGAGTCGCCGATACGACGCTCAGTCGCCTGACTCCAGCGGGGGTGATCTACTAAAGGATTTACATTGGAATAAAACCCATACTCGCGTGCGTCAAACTGGCTCCAGCTAGTCTTAGGCATTTCCTCTGTTAAACGAATTTTCACAATCGACTTGGCGCTCTTAAAGCCATATTTCCAGGGCACCACGATTCGGACTGGGGCGCCATTCTGCTTTGGTAAGGTCTCGCCGTAAAGACCAAAAGTGAGCAGTGTCAGGGGATTCATAGCCTCATCCAAACGTAGACCTTCTCGATAAGGCCAATCGATAATCTGGCTCTTCAGGCCCGGCATTTGCTTGCGATCAGCTAAGGTAATAAATTCAACATACTTTGCAGAGCCTAGAGGCTGCACCTGATTCAGTAATTTCGATAGAGAGTAACCATCCCAAGGAATAACCATCGACCATCCCTCAACGCAGCGCATACGATAAATACGCTCTTCCATCGGAGCGAGATTTAGCAAGGCGTCTATATCTAAAGTCATTGGTTTTTTAACCAAACCTTCAATCGATACAGTCCATGGCCGAGTTTGCAAACTATGGGCATTAGCAGCGGGATCTGATTTATCCGTTCCAAACTCATAGAAGTTGTTATAGCCAGTGACATATTGATAACTGGTTGATTCCTCTTTCAAAACAAAGTTTGGGTTTGGCGTAGCAATTAACTTTTGCGCATTACTAGCAAGAGCCTCACGTGAGAACCAAGGTGCGAGCGCTAGACCAAAAGCCCCGGCCGCAGCATGCTTGATTAGGTCACGGCGCCCCTCGAAGACTGCTTTAGGAGTAATTTCCTGGGAAAGCCGCTTTTGCTCATTTGTGGACATATCAAAGTCTCCTCAATGGATTTAATCTAATAGTGACAGTAGACCTTATTCTCCTACGCCTATCAATTTATTGCTGAGCTACTGCATTCAGCTAAAGGGCGCACAAGAAAAAAGGGCAAACCAAACGGTTTACCCTTTTTGTGAAGCAAGCTTATTTTAAGCGGCTGATGCCATTTTTAAGATGCCATTCAAGGTAGTACTTGGACACATCACAGCCACGAACTTGTCGTGATCAGGCATATAGTAACCACCAATATCCGCCGGTTTTCCTTGTACCGCTTTGAACTCGGCAACAATCTTTTGCTCGTTTTCAGTCAAGGCTTTTGCAAGCGGAGCAAAGTGGGCTTGCAATTCTTTGTCTTCGGCTTGAGCAGCTAAAGCTTGAGCCCAGTACATCGCCAAATAGAATTGGCTGCCACGATTATCTAGCTCACCAGTACGTGGTGATGGTGACTTATTGTTATCCAATAATGTGCCAGTTGCCTCATCTAAAGTGCGGGCCAGAATTTTCACTTTTGAATTATTAGTTTTATCACCAATATCTTCCAAAGAAACTGCCAAGGCCAAAAACTCACCCAAGGAATCCCAGCGCAAATGGTTTTCTTCGACCAGCTGTTGAACATGCTTGGGAGCAGAACCGCCTGCACCAGTTTCAAAGAGACCGCCACCAGCCATTAAAGGCACGATAGATAACATCTTGGCGCTAGTGCCGAGTTCCATAATTGGGAATAAGTCAGTAAGGTAATCGCGCAAAATATTACCGGTCACAGAAATCGTATCCTTACCGCGAATGATGCGCTCTAAGGTGTAGCGCATTGCACGAGTCTGAGACATGATCTGGATGTCTACACCGGTTAAGTCGTGCTCCTTCAAATAGGTTTGCACCTTCTTGATCAACTCAGCTTCATGTGGACGGTACTCATCTAACCAGAATACAGCTGGAGTATGTGACAAGCGTGCACGGTTGACTGCTAACTTCACCCAGTCACGAATCGGCGCATCTTTTACCTGGCACATTCGCCAGATATCACCCTCTTCGACATTCTGCTCCAGCAAGACTGTGCCATCGTCAGCAACAATGCGAGCTACACCAGCCTCAGTAATTTCAAAGGTCTTGTCATGTGATCCATATTCTTCCGCCTGCTGAGCCATCAAGCCCACATTAGGTACTGTACCCATTGTTTTGGGATCGAAGTTGCCGTGCGTCTTGCAGAAGTTAATGATCTCTTGATAGATGCGTGCGAAAGTACTCTCAGGAATGACCGCTTTAGTGTCATGCAAGCGACCGTCAGCGCCCCACATCTTGCCACCCACACGAATCATGGCCGGCATGGATGCATCAACGATCACATCACTTGGTGAATGGAGATTGGTAATCCCTTTAGCAGAATCTACCATCGCCAGTGCTGGACGATGCTCATGGCATGCATGCAAGTCCTGGATAATTTCTTCGCGCTTGGATTCTGGCAAAGTCTTGATTTTTTCGTACAAACTACTCATACCGTTGTTTGGGTTTACACCCAATTCTTCAAACAACTTGCCATGCTTTTTAAATGCATCTTTGTAAAAAATCTTTACAGCATGACCAAATACGATAGGGTGTGACACCTTCATCATGGTGGCCTTCACGTGCAAGGACAACATCATGCCAGTCTTGTAAGCATCTTCAATTTCTTTTTCATAGAACTCGCAGAGTGCTTTTTTACTCATATACATGCTGTCAATAATTTCACCAGCGAGCAACGAGACTTTTGGCTTGAGAACAATCGTCTTACCACTCTTCGTTACCAGATCCATCTTCACATCACATGCTTTAGTCATCGTCATTGACTTCTCACCTGCATAGAAGTCGCCACCATGCATATGCGATACGTGTGTACGGGAGGCTTGGCTCCACTCACCCATTGAGTGCGGGTTCTTACGGGCATAGCGCTTAACGGCATTTGGTGCGCGGCGATCAGAATTACCTTCGCGCAATACAGGGTTTACTGCACTACCTAAACATTTGGAATAACGCGTACGAATTGCTTTTTCAGCATCATTTTTAGGATCATCTGGAAAATCAGGGAGTTTATAACCCTTGGCTTGCAATTCTTTAATAGCGGCAAGCAGCTGTGGAACTGACGCACTGATATTAGGTAACTTAATGATGTTGGTATCAGGCAATAAAGTCATGCGACCCAGCTCACCCAAATTATCGGGAACTTTTTGCTCAGCCGTTAAGCAATCAGAGAACTCTGACAAAATACGTGCCGCAACAGAAATATCGCTTTCTATAACCTGAACTCCAGCTGGAGCCGTAAAAGTACGAATGATTGGCAAGAATGCACAGGTCGCCAGTAAAGGCGCTTCATCTGTCAGCGTGTAAATGATCTTTGATTTCTCTGAAGCCATTGATGTTTCCTCGATATGGGTAAATATTAGGGGTCGGCCTTATACCGAACCACTCTCGCATTCCGTACGCAACACTTCAGGCGCTTTTGGCTGTCTTGGGTGTCATTTCACGCACTGGACCGAGAAATCTATTTTAAATCATCGACCCCAGCAATTTCAGGGGATTTAGCCTGCAAATGGGTCCAAGTGTATCAATTTAAGGGAATCCACCGAGGTGAGCCCATATCGACTTACATCGTAAACTGGACTGCATGATGAACAAGCACCCCCTGCTCAATAAAAACCTTGTACTGTTGATTCTCTGCCAGGGCTTGTTTTTAACCAACAATGTGACCTTTATCGCTATTAATGGCCTAGTGGGACTCAGTCTGAGTCCAGTTGCCTGGATGGCTACCTTACCTGTCATGGGCTACGTTGTGGGGGGCGCTTTCTCAACCTCCATCGTCGCTAAAACCCAAAATTACTTTGGTCGCAAGATCTCTTTTCAGCTAGGTCTCCTGGTAGCGGTATTTTCAGCCCTTCTGTGCGCCTACGCTGCTGTTTCCAAAAACTTCTGGCTTCTAGTGCTCGGCACCTTTATTGCCGGCTATTACAGTGCTAATGGGCAACTTTATCGATTTGCGGCTGCCGAGCTGACCGCAGTCAGCCAGAGAGATAAAGCAGTCTCTTGGGTACTGGCTGGCGGAATTCTGGGTGCAGTGACTGGACCCAACCTCGCATCTTGGACCAAGGATTTCTTTGACACTGCTTTTTTAGGAGCTTACCTCACCCTCTCGATAGCTGGCTTGATTGGCATCTTCGTGATGCAATTCATTCACTTTCCGGATGAGTTCAAGACTCAGCACTCGCTTTCTGCCGGTAGAAGCCTCAAAACTATTTTGCAGCAACCGGTCTTTATGGTTGCCGTGATTGGAGCCTCTTTGGGCTATGGCGTCATGAATCTCCTCATGGCAGCTACCCCACTTGCCATGCAAATTTGTGGACTCCCGTTTTCGGACACAGCGATAGTTTTAGAGTGGCATGTGATTGGTATGTTCGCACCTGGGTTTTTTACCGGCTCACTCATTCAGCGCTTTGGCACACTCAAAATCATGGGTGTTGGAGTCGCCCTTAATCTCCTGTGCATTGCAATCGCACTCACCGGTGTCGACTTCCACCAATTTTTAATTGCCTTATTTTTACTGGGTGTTGGCTGGAACTTTTTATTTACCGGATCCACATCATTAGCGATGACTGCATACCGACCTGAGGAGCGTGACAAAGCTCAGGCAGCCATTAACTTCTTTGTGTTTGGCACCATGGCTTTTACCTCCTTCGGCTCTGGAGCACTCATCACCTCGCAGGGCTGGAACATTCTCAATCTAGGATCACTGCTTCCCGTTGCCGTCACTGCCGGCGCTTTGCTTTGGCTTAGCGCCAATCGTAAGAAGGCTAGCGCTTCTCCTACCGCTTAAGAAGCTTTTGCTAAAGGCAGATTGAAGAGTAGATTTTGCGGTTTGAGTTTGAGCTGCTGCTCATCATTCATCGCAATACCCATGTACACCGGCTTTCCAGCCTGAGATTGCGTCACTGCAGCCTCATCAATAAAGTCCAAACGGAATAAGCAAATCACTTTCTCAAGCTCGTCGGTGTCAACCGGCTCTTTGTTATAAAGCTTATTTAGGATATCCGTCGCAGCAGCATCTAGCCCAACATGCCAAGACCATTTTGGATCGGAGATTTGCTGCATCGGAGTAATGCGCACCTGGGCGCCTAAAAAATGTTGCACCCATTTCTCGAGGACGCGGCAAAAATGATTGATAGGCGGCTGACCAAAATTCAACTGCACGGCAAAGTCATAATCTTCACTCTTATCCCAATAGAGCTCGGCATTTTCTTCATGCAAGACATCTAAGTCGATGGAGCGCATAGACATCGACTTGCTCTTGAGTAGATCCATGATGTTGCCAGTCTCCCCTGCCTGCGCATTTCGAGTCACGACCTCATCATCCGCGCCCATCACCACGCCGTCTTCCAACACAGTGATCTTTTGAGTCCGAAAGAAGAGCTCACCCATACGTGCATCCAAGGGATGGCAATCCTCACCCAAAATATGTCGAATAAATATTTGCGCTAGTTGAGATATAAATAGAGGTGGTACATCTACGCCATCGCCCTTAAACAAGCTCATATAAAAGTTTTCTAAAGAGCTAGCAGCCAATAGCTTGGCTCGATACCTCAGCCACACTTGGTAGTTCACCTGAATATCAGGATCTGCCATGCCAGCAATTTCTTCATCGGCGATGGCTGCCCGAGGGTTCTCGCTTAAGCGCTGATGCAAGGCGCGCTCAACAGCGCATGACTCAGGAACGAGATTTAACTCAGGGCGTAATAAGTAGGTACGCAGAAAATCATCAGTTACCAGCAATTGCTTGTCAGACCCCACCGTCAGGGTTTTGTACGCAGAATGAGGCCAGAAATTTGTCATGTTAGTTTGCTCGAACAAAAAGATTACGCTCAGAATATACTAGCCCCTCAATTTCAGCCAAAGAGGAAGATAAACATGAGCGAACTCCAAAAAGTAGACACCGTTGAGGGCGATGGTAAAGAAGCGATTGCCGGCAATCATGTAGACGTGCATTACACCGGCTGGTTGTTTGATGAACAGGCGCCTGACCATAAAGGTCAGAAGTTTGATAGCTCCTTAGACCGTGGCCAGTTATTTAGTTTTCCCTTGGGCGCTGGCCATGTCATTAAAGGCTGGGATGAAGGCGTACAAGGCATGAAAATTGGTGGTAAGCGCACTTTAATCATTCCATCTGAGATGGGTTACGGCCCACGTGGTGCGGGTGGTGTCATTCCCCCAAATGCAACACTGGTATTTGATGTGGAGCTTCATGGCGTAAATTAATTCCGTCCACTACCTGCAAGTAATAAGGCCACTCGGTTCAATAAACTGAGTGGCCTTTATTTTTCCCCTGGGAAAAACTACAGGTCTTATGAGCGCAAATCTTTGCCGTTCAAAGTGAATTTATTCGGTGTTGTTGGCTGACACAAACTAATTAAACGATTTCTCTCGGCCAGCACCTTATCGGCATAGCCACCATCATTCTCTGCATTTGCAGCACCAACATAGTATTTCAAGCCATTACGCAATGAACCGCTAGTAGCAATCAAATACTTGAGGATGTAAGCGCCCACCCGAATATTGACTTCCGGCTTTACCGCATCGGTAGCACCGCCATACAAGGCGTACTTATCTTTATGAATCGTAGTCATCACCTGCATCAAGCCTTCGGCACCAGCATGGCTTTTAATCAGGGGATTAAAGTTGGACTCTACTGAAATCACGGCAAGCAATAAAACTGGATCGATTTTGACTTCTTTTGCAATCAACACAGTATTAGATACATATTCCTCAATCTTGGCACGATCTAATTTGTACTTCTTCTCAAAGAAATCAGCTACTGCGCGTTGATTCTGAACAGACACCATCAACTTTGAATCCAGTGCCTCAGGATCAATTTTTGAAGTGGGAATGCGATCAGCCAAATGGGAGATCGGCCTTACCTGGTTATGCGCCACCGAGGGCATTAATAGAGCAACTGTTTGCTGCTTAGCGCTCATCAAGCCACTACCAGGGATAAGCGGTGTGTTTCCGTAAAGCACATTGGCAATCTCATCATCTGCGGATGCCTTGGGAGCTGCTTCTTGATACTGATACAGCACGCCAAAACCATTTGGCCACACTATGTGACGGGCTTCGTCTGGAACCAGGATTCGAGCTAAATCGAATGCGCCGGCTTGAGTTCCGTTACCCGAGAGCCAGAGTCCGACAATTATGAAAACAGTCGCAATCAATAGACCATTCATGACCCGATAGACAGGGGTTAGTGCGTGAGCCAACAAATCCTTAGCGTGAGCCGTCGCTGGCTGCGCTAATTGCTTGTCACTCGTATTGGCAGAAAAACATTTAATCATTCGTAGTCTTGCAGCACCCCAAAAATCAATCATCTGATTTATGTTGCAATGCAATAAGTTAAAAATATGAGTCACTCTAAAAAGGTTCTTATATCAAGTCAAGAATAACGAATGCCATTTCCATAACTTATAGGTCTTGAAATGCGGGTGATCTCCATTAATCCCTCTAGATTTGATATTTATCCATTTAAATTCAATGGCTTAAAGAAGTTAGTAGGGGCTTATTTCATATAATAAAAAAGTGCTTAAATTCCGACTTTTTTTCTATTTTTACTCTTTAAAAGAGATGTCTGACCCGTACATCTAGTATTTTGATGGTCTAAATATTCTACCGGTAGTGTTTTTCTGCTGATGAGCTCAATTTGTGCCTCAGCCTGTTTTCATGATTTGCGAACGCATAAAACATCAGACAAAAGACTTTCAAGCGCTCATCAATACTAGCTTTGCAGCTAGCTTGATCGCAAAACTTTGAACCCCTTGGGAAGACACTCATTACACTGACATGCAATGAAATTACTGGCCAAACTCCTCTTATTTAGCTCGCTTTGGCTACCACTGAGTGCATTGGCCCTCTTCGATCAATGCCAAAATCTATTCCCAGCCCAACAAATACCAAGCACTGCCCAAGTGGGTCGGGACCTCTGTTTTGATGATTTTGCGATCTATTACTCGCCTTCAGATAAAAAGCCTATTTATACCGTTGAGAAGTTAAATGGCGAGAAACTCCAAGCGCCACACCCACGCCGTACCAATCAGTTCTACGAAGAAGCCAGACTCCCAGCGCATGAGCGCGCCCTACTGGCAGACTATCGCGGTAGCGGATATGACCGGGGTCACAACGTACCAGCTGGCGATATGACAAGTGAACGGGGCATGGCGCAGTCATTCTCCCTGGCTAATATGATGCCGCAAGCTAGGCAAAACAATCAGGGCATTTGGGCCAAACGAGTGGAAGAGCCGACGAGGATGTATATCAAGCGCGCTCCGGGTGATGTTTATGTCTTTACCGGCTCAGTGGGTAATGCCGGCAGTATTGGTAAAAGCAAGGTCACCATTCCGAGTCATCTCTATAAGCTGGTCTATGATCCCACCAAAAAGCTAGCTTGGGCATACTGGGTTGAGAACACAGATGATGCGCAAATGAGTGCCCCAATTTCTTATGGTGAACTGATTCAGAGGACTGGCATCGACTTTCACCTAGCGCTAGAGGGCAACGAAAGCAAGTCTAGTAAACCAGCTGAAAAAAGTAGTTCGGAATCTAAACCCACGGTGGGTGGATGGTATCCCGTCTTTTTTGATCAGTATTCGGCTGAGAAGCTTGCAGCGCTAATTTCTAATATCAAAGCGGGGAAGGTTGCCAGCGTCCAGATTCAATACGACCGCAATCTCGATTTAGCTCAAAAGCTAGCGCAAGAAATTCAGGTACAAAGCTTATTGCAGGCTACCCTCTCCCAAAGTAGTCCGCCAGACTCACCCAATGTGATCTATGAACGTAATCGCGTCATAGCAATAGTGCGCTCTAAATAAATCTTTATTGCTCTCGATTGCGAGGAGCAATTCCATGAGCCCGTTGGATGGGGCCTAGTAATCCACGCAAGCCATTGTGATCCAGGGTGTGCATTAACTCCAGCAACTGCCCAAGCTCTCCCTTAGGAAATCCATCGCGCGCAAACCACGCCAAATAATTACCAGGCAGATCTGCAAGTGCTCGGCCAGCATGTTTGCCGAAGGGCATCTTCATTGTGACCAGCTTCACCAGGGCTTCAGAATCCATAGACCCAAATACTACAAGCTCGTGAGTGCTCCTAGACAAAAACTCAACACCAAAGCTCTCAGGGTCATTCTCTCAATTGAGAATTATTCTCATTTACTGTATATTGAGAATCATTCTCATTTACTTTTATTGACCAGACCACTAGACCATGAAAATGACTATCAAAAGACTCGTTGCCTTTAGCATCCTATTAGCTACAGCCCTGCACTTCTCATTCGCAAATGCGGGTGAAGGTGTATTTGGTTGGATTTACACCCTCGATCTCCAGCCCAAAGGAAAGCTTGAATTTGAGCAGCGCTTACAACTGAATAAACAACAAGCAGCCGGCACCTACGATGCGTGGACAGCTAGAACTGAGTTGGAGTATGGCCTTACCAATGATTTACAAATTGCTGGCTATATCAATTCCTACTACACCAGCGCAAACCAGAATTACACCAACCCAGAAGCCTGTGGCGATAGCTCAAGTTGCACCGGTGGTTATGGCGTGCCATCCAGTCACGACCCCGCTACTCCTTATAGGAAAAGCGGTATTGAAGGTGGCTCCTTAGAAGCCATTTATCGACTAAGCAATCCAGTGACATCACCAGTGGGTGTGGGCCTGTATTTAGAGCCGACCTGGGGCAGAAACAAAGATGAAATTGAGGCCCGCTTACTCTTGCAATCGAATTTCATTGATGATCGATTGGTCTTGGCAGGTAACGTAGTTGTAGCCAATGAACGCTTGAAGTTTATCGAGAATGGCAACGTACCAGAATCAATGCTCGACTTCCTTGTGGGCGCTAGCTATCGATTTGCACCTAAATGGTCCGCCGGTGTTGAGGCACGTTTCCACAATGACTATTCAGAATTAAATTTACGCAATCAAGTCCAACGTGCAACTTTTGTTGGGCCCAATATGCACTACGCCGCTAAAGACTGGTGGGTTACTGGCGCTTGGCGTTATCAACTCAAAGGCGGCACTTGCATGGGTGGCGGCGAAGCTGAATGCTCCAATGCTCGCGTTTGGGATAGCCATTCAGTAAACGAATTTATCGTCAAAGTTGGATTTCCTTTGAACTAAAGAAATGAATATGAACTGGAAACCCAACCCTCTATTCATGATTGGTCTAGCTATAGCAGCTACACCAATTATTACCCAGGCCAAGATTTATGTGTCCGTTGAACAAGCCCAGAAGATACTGATACCTAATAAACCGCTTATTAAAAATCCCATCATCATCACCGATGAACTACAAGACAAAATGCGCTCAGACTCCAGTATTCGGCACCCCTTTCAAGGAGATCGAATTTGGAGGGCGGCTGATGGGAGTTGGTTCATCGTAGATGAGGTTGTCGGTAAACATGAAATGATTACTTACGCAGTTGCACTCAATCCATCGGGTGCAGTCACTGGAATTGAGATTCTGGAATATGTTGAATCTTATGGCTACGAAGTTGTAGAAGCCAACTGGCGAAAACAGTTCATCGGAAAGACGGCTGCAGACCCTATCAAGCTCAATCAAGATATTCAGAATATTGGTGGCGCCACCCTCTCTTGCAAACACCTTACAGATGGCGTCAAGAGGGTTGCAGTCTTATATGACATCGCTTTAAAAAATCAGACCTTAAGCCTAAAAGCAAAATGATTCGCTGCAAACCGCTCTTAGGCACCTTCGTAGAAATCAGGGTTGAAGATCCATTACCCCCTTTAAAAGCACTAGATGAGGCTTTTTTAGCCGTTGAACAAGTGCAATCTCTGATGGATTTTCATAATCCTGATAGCGAGCTTTCCCAGATCAACGCTAAATCCTATATAGAGACTATTCGGATTCATCCCTGGACGGCTGAAGTTTTGGGGGTAGCAAAGGAGGTTTACCTTCAATCCCAAGGAGTATTTAATTGTGGGGTTGGTCATCATCTGATGGAAGCAGATCTACTTCCTAGGCATTTCAATCTCAATGATTACTCATTTGGGGGCATTGAAGATCTCCAATTTATTGAACCATCCACGGTTCGATCATCACTACCGCTTTGTCTAGATCTTGGCGGTATTGCCAAAGGGTACGCAGTAGATAAAGCGGTTGAAACATTAATCGCTAACGGCATCCAAACTGGATCAGTCAACGCGGGTGGGGATATCCGTGTATTCGGGGATCATTCCCAAGATATTCACATCCGTAACCCATCAAAGCCACATGAACTCCTCCAGATCGGCAGCATGACAGAAGGTGCGATTGCTACGAGCAGTCTCTACTTTGCAAACCGCAATATCAGTTCAAAAAGTTTTATGGTGCACCCCATCAGTCAAGAGCATATTGAGTTTTCAGGGTCTTACTCAGTAATCGCCAGTAGATGTGTCTACGCAGATGCCTTAACCAAGGTAGTGAGTATTTCCGGAAATTCTCGCCATCCTTGCTTGAGTTATTTTTTTGCTCAAGCAATCCGCATCTCCAATACTCAATACCTGTGAAAAATACAAATCGTCTTGGAAAAATGCCCGCATGGCAGAAATACTTTGTTCAAATTGCTATGTTGATTTGCTCCCTCACTGGGACAGCGTATTTACTGGGCCATGAATTCCAAATTCAAAGGGCTATTTTCGGAGCTCACTCAGTATTGGCATGGCACGGCATTGCCGCCATATTAGCTTCGATAGCTCTAGGCTCAGCCTTACCCTTTCATCTAAAAGCAGGTCTCAAATCCAAGAGGAAGCTATGGAGTGGCTTGAGTCAATTGGCTTTTTTAACCATCTTATTAGTATCGGGCGCCTTGTTGTACTACGGCCCTGCAGAAATTCGGGATGGGGTCATTGCGACACACTGGATGATTGGTATTGCGTTCTTGGCCATCTTTTTACTACACGGTATTTATTCTAAAAAGGCGTATTGAGTCATTGCCTTTAAAAATAATTGATTACTTCTTACAGTAATGCTTATAGAGCAAACTCATTACTGCGACAGCAACCTCACTAGATAGGGTGTAATAAATTTGCTTACCCTCTCTTCGTGTTTTAACTAGCTTTTCCTTGCGCAACACGGTAAGTTGCTGCGAAAGAGTTGGCTGATGTAAATCTAATGCAGCCTCTAACTCACCAACACATTTTTCTGCTTGCCCGATTTCACATAAGAGCATCATGCGATCTCGGTTGGATAAGACCTTCATGAGCTTGCAGGCATCATCTGCAGCTGACTGCATCTTCTTTAACCCTGCTTTAGAGATAGGCATATTCATTGTCATTCTTCGTTCAGAGTGCATTTAATGGAATTTTTAAATATGAAACTCCATTGCTTTCAGCCTCAGGAAAATGTCCAGCTCGTATATTGACCTGAATGGAAGGCAAAATTAGTGTTGGCATCTCTAATGTGTTGTCTCGTGTAGTCCGCATTTGAACAAATTGCGCTTCAGTCACACCATCATGCACATGAATATTATTTGCTTTCTCATCAGCAACCGTACTCACTCCAGTCGCAGGCCGATTGTTGGGTGGGTAGTCATGACACATATACAACTTGGTTTGACCAGGATAAGACAAAATCTTTTGAATAGATCGATAGAGCGTCTGAGCATCACCGCCAGGAAAATCACAACGGGCTGTGCCAACATCTGGCATAAATAGGGTATCGCCCACAAAGATAGCGTCACCGATTTCATAAGCCATACAAGCTGGCGTATGCCCTGGCACAAAGAGTGCTTTTAAGGAAAGGTTGCCGAATGCGAGTGACTCACCCTCTTTCAACAAGTGGTCAAATTGAGCTCCATCTGCCTTAAAGGTATCATCTAGGTTAAAGACGCCTTTAAATACTTCCTGCACATTGGTAATGTGATCCCCAATCACCAACTTACCGCCAAGGTGGCTTTGCAAGTATGGGGCAGCCGTTAAATGATCTGCATGAGCATGAGTCTCTAAGATCCAATCCACTTGGAGTTGGTGTGCCTTTACAAATGCAATCACCTCGTCAGCAGACTTGGTACTAGTTCTCCCTGATTTAGGGTCATAGTTCAAGACAGAATCAATAATGGCGCAAGGAGCCCCCTCACGCTCATAGACCACATAGGTATAAGTCCATGTTTCTGGGTCAAAAAAGTCTTTAATCAAGGGGGTGGGCTTTGTAGTCAAATGATTCTTTCGGATGCATAAATAATATATATATTTATATACTATATTAATATAAAATAAATTGCAATGGATTACTCAACCCTCATCAGCCCAGCACTAGGAATACTTGTAGGTATCCTCATGGGTCTCACTGGAGCGGGGGGTGGGATTTTATCTGTACCGCTATTAGTTTTCTTCCTAGGCCTACCCATTGCAGAGGCAGCTCCAATCGCTCTATGTGCCGTAGCCCTAGCTTCTACTATTGGCGCCATTCTGGGACTCAAAAATAAGATCTTGCGCTATAAAGCAGCAGGCTTTATAGCGATCTTTGGTTTAGCGCTCTCTCCACTGGGACTTTGGCTTGCGCCTCAGATTCCAAATGCGCCTTTGCAGATCCTGTTTAGCTGCATATTGTTATATGTTGCTATTCGTTTGTTGAGCCAGGCACGCAATCAGATTAAGGGCATCCCTGAGGAAAATAGAAAGCCCCCACCTTGCCTCATCAACCCTGCTATTGGGAAACTCCAATGGACACTACCTTGTGCTCGTGCCCTCATGCTCGCCGGTAGTGTTGCAGGCTTTCTATCTGGCCTACTTGGTGTTGGGGGTGGCTTCATCATCGTACCTGCACTGACGCGCTATACCGATCTACCTATCAAATCAATCGTTGCTACCTCGCTGGGAGTGCTCGCCATCATCACTGGTGGCGGAGCAATATTCTCGGCAGCTAGTGGTAGCTTAAATATCTTAGTTGCCGCACCTTTTGCGCTCGCGGCTTTGGGTGGACTATTGATTGGACAGCTACTGGGTAAAAAATTAAGTGGTTCATATACCCAGCTCATTTTTTCAATCTTCACTTTAGTGATTGCAGTGAGCTTATTGATTAAAGGCGTACTCAGTTTGAATCTGTGAGGCCGCCTTACTGATTTAAAACCAGAAAGTTACAGAGCTGATTTACCCTCCAATAGAAAAGGCCCTCATTCGAGGGCCTTTGAAAACACGGTACCACTGAATGTTAGTGACTGCTAGCACCACCTAAGTAAGCAGCCTTCACAGCAGGATCATCCTTCAACTTTTCCGCCGGACCATGCGTTGCAATCTTACCGTTCTCAAGCACATAGCCATAGTCAGCAACGTTCAAGGCTGCGGCAGCAAACTGCTCAACCAATAACATCGTTACACCCTGTGATTTGAGATTAGAAATAATTCTGAAAACTTCCTCAACCAAAATTGGTGCCAAGCCCATTGAAGGCTCATCCAAGAGAATGATCTCTGGATTGAGCATCACGGCACGAGCCATTGCTAACATCTGTTGCTCACCACCTGACAATGTTCCAGCCAATTGATTGCGACGCTCTTTTAAGCGCGGGAACATTTCTAGAGATCTCTCGAGATCGTTCTTAATGTCGCCTTTTGGACGGCTACCTGTAAAACGCGGAAATGCGCCTAACAGGAGATTGTCATTCACAGACATCGTCGTAAATACACGACGACCTTCTGGACTATGCGCCAAACCAAGACGTGCGATTTTATGAGAGTCGTAACCATCAATTTTTTCGCCACCTAAGGTAACTTCACCGCTAGTTGGCTTAATCATGCCGGTAATTGCGCGCATCGTAGTTGTTTTACCAGCGCCGTTTGACCCAATCAAAGTAATGACTTGTCCCTTAGGAACATCAATATTGATGCCGTGCAGAACTTTTACTTTGCCGTAGCCTGCTTCAAGATTCTTAATAGATAACATGGTATTTACCGATTCAATATAGTTCTAGTGATTAAGTACCCAAGTAGGCATGAATCACCTTCTCGTCTGCCTGAACTTCAGCTGGTTTACCTTCTGCAATCTTCTGACCGAAGTCCAATACAGAAACGGTATCGCACACTGACATCACCACATCCATGTGATGCTCAATCAGGATGAAGGTAATACCGCTATCGCGGATCTTGCGAATAATGCGCATGAGTTCTTTAATGTCTGGGGCTGTCAAACCAGCTGCCGGCTCATCTAACAAGAGCAACTCTGGATCTAAAGCCAAGGCACGGGCGATTTCTAAAGAGCGCTGTTTACCGTATGGCAAGTTACGCGCCTCTTCATTCGCAAAATCCTCCAAGCCAACAAACTTTAGCAAGGCCATTGCACGAGCATGCGCCTCTTGTGATTCCTTTTTGTAGCGTGGCAAGTGCAGCGCAATCTCTAACATATTGGACTTAAAGGTGTGATGCAGTCCAACCAAAATATTTTGGATGGCAGTCATCTCACCAAAGAGCTGTACGTTTTGGAATGTACGTGCAATACCAGACAAAGCAATATCTGAGGAAGTGCGACCAACTACGCTCTGGCCAGCATAGAGCACGTTACCAGCTGTAGGCTGATAGATGCCAGTAAGAACGTTCATCATGGTGCTCTTACCGGAACCATTAGGTCCAATCAAACCATGAATAGTGCCGCGCTTAATACTGAGGTCAACGTTGTTTAAGGCCTTCAAACCACCAAACTGCATCAGTACAGAGTCAACTTTAAGAAGCTCAGTACCGGCATTTTGATTGTTAACCGCACTAATGAAGCTGATTGAATCATCAATTTCATCTGCTTTTTCACCACGAGTAGTGACTGTTTTGCCGGCGATAGATTGGTAGAAGCTCTTCGCAAAACCAACGATACCGTTTTGCAGGTAATACACCACCAACAAAATCATGAAGCCGAAAATACTCAAGCGCCAATCGGAGATTCTGTCTAACCAGAATGAGAATGCTGCCAGACCAACCACTCCTGCCAATGGCACCATTACGCGTCTTGGTGTTGTGACTTTCTTAGAGAGCGCCATAGCCGCACCGACTGCAACTACAACCGCAATCGTACTAGCAACAATACGGAATAAATTAATATCGTCGAGGAGTTTAGGTAACAGAACAATAATTGCCGCGCCTAGTAATGCGCCCAAACGAGACTTACGACCACCCATAATGACTGCCAACAAGAAAAGAACAGCTAATTCATTGTTGTAGGTATTAGGAGAGATGTATTGCTCCGAATAGGCATACAAGCAACCAGCCAAACCAGCGAAGCCAGCACTAATCACAAACGCAATTACTTTGTAGCGGTAAACGGAAACACCCATACAGTCACAAGCTACAGGACTATCACGTAATGCCTCAAAAGCACGACCCATCTGCGATTTAACAAAACGGTCGACTACCACCAAGGCAATAATCAGAACGATACAGACCAACCAGAAAAACTGTGCCTTTGACATCGGAGCACCCATCAGATCTGGCTTAGGAATTTTGATTCCTAATGGACCTTCTGTGAGCCATGTCATTTCGTTAATTAAGATCTGGGTAATGGTTCCAAATGCCAAGGTCACCATCGCCAAGTAAGGTCCAATGACCTTCAGGGCAGGAAGAGCTAGGATTCCACCAAAGATCGATGTCACCACGATTGCTGCTGGCAAGGTCACCCAGATCGGAGTACCGAAATGGAAGAACAATACACCTGCGGTGTATGAGCCAATTCCGAACAATGCAGCATGACCCAAGGAGACTTGACCAACGTAACCCACCACAATGTCTAAGCCATACAACAGAATCGTGTAGATCAGAATTGTTTCTATCAAGTGAATGTAATACGGATTACTGATAAATAAAGGCAGGCTGAATAAGCCAACAATTGCAATTAATAGAGGTAATAGAGACTTCGATTTCATTATTAAACTTTCTTGATTGCAGTTTTACCAAAGAGACCAGATGGCTTTAATGCAAGCACTAATAAGAGCAAGATCAAGCCCGGCACATCTTTGTAGCCAGTAGAAATATAAAAGCCTGTGGCTGTCTCAACAATTCCGAGAATCAAACCACCCACAATGATTCCCATACCACTGGAGAGGCCGCCAATAATGGCCACTGCAAATGCTTTTAAACCCAGAGCGCCACCCATAGCAGCGCCAGTTAATGTCAATGGTGCAATCAAAACACCTGCAAACGCAGCAGTTAAGGATGACAGCGCATATGAGAAGGTAATTACCAGGCTGGTATTAATACCCATCAAGCCGGCAGCATCGCGATCGTTTGCTGTTGCAACAACCGCTTTACCGTAAATGGTTTTACGGTTAAAGAACTCTACCAACAACATCATGACTAAGGCGCCAACTACAACCAAGATTTCCATCGGCAAAATGTTTGCCCCAAGGAATTCCATTGGCTCCATCGGCAGCGGGGATGGGAATGGCAATGCATCACGACCCCAAATGTTTTCAGCAACGTTTTTGAAAATAATGCCAAGCGCGATAGTGGACATAATCCAGCCGAACTCAGACTTGATCTTAATCGCAGGACGCACACCAATCAGCTCAACAAAGCCACCTTGCACCATTCCGAAAAGACAGACTATTGGAATCATGAGCCAGTAATTCATTCCGAACATGTCGACGCAGGTCAGACCAACTAAGGCGCCCAACATCAAGGCCTCACCTTGACCGAAATTCAATGTGCCAGATGTGGCAAAAGTCAGCTGAAAGCCGAAAGCAATGACCGCGTAGATCATGCCTACCGCTATACCGCTGGAGAGGATTTGTGCAAACATTTCCATGATGTAGACCTAAAAAATTCTAAAACTGTTTTGTGAACGATTCGACATTGTAAGCAAAACGCCGCTTTGTGGGCGGCGTTTTGCTTATTTAAACCTCTTAAATTGCTGCAGTGCGGAAAAATTAAATTCCCGCACCTGCTTTAGGAAGGATTACTTCTTCTTAGCTACTGCATCCTCAGCATTCAAGAACTCAACCTTACCGTTCTCAACAATGCCCATAACCACGTCTTTAGCTTTAATAGCTTCGTGGTCTGTTTTGCTAAAAGGCTTGTTGTAAGTCATCACAACGCCTTCAAGCGGTGCATTCAGATTCTCAAGGGCTGCCAAGATCTTTGGTCCCTCTGTACCCTTAGCTTGCTTGATAGCAGCTGCCAAGAGGTATACAGAGTCGTAACCTTGAGCTGCTGACACTGGGGAAGCGATGATGCCGTTCTTTGGTTTGAAATCCTTCAGGTATGCATCAACGAAAGCCTTACGCTTTGGTGTTGTTGCAGGATTCTGAATGAAAGTCTCTGGCATGGTTGCGCCGTTACCGTTCTTACCAGCTGTATCAATGAAGCTAGCCATAGACAATGTCCATGAACCAATCATTGGCTTCTTCCAACCCAATTTCGCCATACCGTTAGCAATTTGTGCCAACTCAGGTCCAATTGCGTAAGTCAAAATCACTTCTGCACCAGCATTTTTTGCCTTGAGCAACTGTGAAGTCATATCCACGTCACCGAGGTTGAACTTTTCTACAGCAACTGGAGTAACGCCATAAGTCTTGAGCGCTTTTTCTAAGTCTTCACGACCTAACTGACCATAGTTAGTGGAGTCAGCCAAAATCGCTACTTTCTTCAA
This sequence comes from Polynucleobacter sp. MG-Unter2-18, assembly GCF_018687675.1. Taxonomy (NCBI): domain Bacteria; kingdom Pseudomonadati; phylum Pseudomonadota; class Betaproteobacteria; order Burkholderiales; family Burkholderiaceae; genus Polynucleobacter; species Polynucleobacter sp. MG-Unter2-18. Next base: position 341,797 of record NZ_CP061302.1, on the reverse strand, counting down.
GCCACGCTTCTCAATCGCTTCTTTAGCGATCATTGGAGCCTGGATGTTGTCAGCAGCAGAGGTACGGAATACATAGTTCTCAGCAGCATTTGGAAATTGCTTAGTAACCAAAGTACCAGTAGCAACGTTGTTGATGACTGGGATCTTTGCTTCTTGGAAGAAGCGCTGAGATGCCAAGGCCACACCAGTATTGATGTAACCCAAAGTAGCAGCCACTTTTTCGTTATTGATCAATTCTTGAGCGATTTGTACGCCACGCTCATTTTTAGCTTCGTCATCGCGCTCAACCAAAACAATCTTGTTGCCGTCAATGCCGCCAGCAGCGTTAATTTCTTTCGCAGCTAAACGCACGCCATCACGCATGCTCACGCCCATTGAAGCTGAGCCGCCAGTGAACGGGCCAATAACACCCACTTTGATATCGGCAGCGTAAGCGCCGGTTGCTAACATTGCAGTAGCAGCTACCGCAAAAATGTGACGACGAATATTCATAAAGTCTCCATGACTAAAAATGCTAATTAAATAAATTCTTTTATAAGTACAACTTAAAGCCAATATCCATCTTACAGTCAATGTCGGGGCAAAAAAAGGGCTCTGTATTAGGGTTTTACATTAGCCCCTAGCGATAAAAGTCGTTTTAAAAAATCTTACGAACTTGAGCCTGTAGGCTAGGCCAGAAGAGATTGATGATCAGACCAGCAATCACCAAGCTGGCTGCCTCCACTTTCCAGGGCGGTAGGGCCTCGCCTAAAAAGTAGGCAGATGCCCCCATTCCAAAGATGGGCACCAATAAGGGGGCTGGGGCTACCAGTGCAGCGGGGTGTTTTGATAGTAACCACCCCCAAGCGGCATAGCCAAACAAGGTATTAGCCCACGACTGCCATAGGACACCAATCCAAGCACCTAGGGGGGCAGATAGAGTTACATCCCATAAATGGGCTACACCACCCTCAAGGATCAGTGCAATTAGCGCCAATGGTGGAATAGAAAACGCGCTGGCCCACACCACATAGGACAACATATTGATCGAGCCAGCTTGGCGACTCACCGTATTGGCTATTCCCCAGGAGAGGCCCGCAAAAACCACTAAGGCTAAACCTAAGAAGGTGGTCGTGGAGTCTGTGTGCAGCGCAATAATTCCAAGACCGAGCAAAGCGATGCCAACTGCGACTGCTTGATAACGCTTGAGACCCTCTTTGGCAAAGAGCATGGCAAAGCCAATAGTAAAAAATACTTGAGTCTGAACCACCAGCGAAGCTAGCCCCGGAGAAATCTGACTATTCACAGCGTAGTACATCACACCAAATTGCCCAACTCCAGTAGCCAGTCCATAAATACAGAGATTACCCCAGGCTACTTTTGGCCTAGGCAGAAAGAAGACTAAGGGCAAAAGAACAAAAAGATATCGCAAGGTCGCGAAATAAAAAGGTGGCAGTGATGCCAAACTGTTTTTAATAACGACAAAGTTCGTACCCCATACCGCCACTATTGCCAAAGCTAGTAGCAAATGGCTCGCTGGCAACTGCTGATGTAAGCCGCTAGCTTGAGAACTTTCCAATCTACTCACTGGTGAGCAATTCAGCAGCGCGTTGCGCAATCATCATCGTAGGCGCCGCAGTATTGCCAGAAGTAATCGTTGGCATTGCAGAAGCATCCACCACCCTCAAATGATGAATGTCCCGAACTCGTAATTGAGAATCCAGCACTGCCATCGGATCATCATCGCGCCCCATCTTGCAGGTGCCTGCTGGATGGAAAATCGTCGTGCCAATATCTCCGGCAGCTTTAATGAGTTCTTCATCGCTTTGATATTGCTTGCCTGGCTTGTACTCATCTGGTGCGTATGGTTTGAGTGCGGGACTTTCTACAATCTTGCGCGTGAGGCGTAATGAGTCTGCAGCCACCTGACGATCTTCGTCAGTCGATAAATAATTTGGTGCAATCACTGGAGGCGCTTCTGGATCAATCGAGCTGATATGCACACTACCGCGAGATGTTGGACGTAAATTACAAACGCTAGCAGTAATTGCATTAAAGGAATGCAAATCTTCGCCGAACTTTTCTAGTGATAGTGGTTGCACGTGATACTCCAAATTGGCAGAGGGCTGATCTGGTGAGCTATATGCAAATGCGCCGAGCTGCGAGGGAGCCATCGACATCGGGCCAGAGCGCTTAAACACATACTCCATGCCAATTAACAACTTACCGAGCAAAGAGTTTGCTTTGGTGTTGAGAGTCTTAATGCCATTGACCTTATAGATCATGCGCAATTGCAAATGGTCTTGCAAGTTTTCACCTACGCCCGGCAAATCTGCAATGACGGGGATACCAAGCTTATTGAGATGCGCAGCTGAGCCAATACCCGAGCGCTCTAGAACCTGCACACTACCAATAGCACCTGCACTCAAAATCACCTCGCCTTGAGAATCGGAATTGTGATTACTGCAACGCATGTCCACTGTTTTGCCATCTTTAATATATTGCACGCCATAGCAATTTTTAGAACTTGGATCAATCAATAATTTATTGACCATCGCCTCAGTAATTACGGTGAGATTAGATCGCTTAGCAGCATCACGCAAAAATGCTTTAGAGGTATTAAGCCTCCAACCTTTACGCTGACTCACATCAAAGTAACCCACCCCAAAGTTATCGCCTTGGTTAAAGTCATCTGATGCGGGGATGCCAGCTTGTACTGCAGCCTCTCTAAAGACATCCATGATGGGCCAACGCAAGCGCTGTTTAGAAACCGTCCACTCACCACCTTTGCTGTGCCACTGATTAGCAGCGCCGTGGTAATCCTCAAATGATTTGTAGCGACGCAATGCGTTTTCCCAAGACCACGAATCATCACCTGTTGCGGTCACCCAAGAGTCGTAGTCGCCAACCTGACCACGCATATAAATCATGCCGTTGATAGATGAGCATCCGCCCAAAACTCTGCCACGTGGATAGAGCAGTGAACGACCATTTAAACCTTTTTCCGCAGCAGTCTTAAAGCGCCAATCAGCCCTAGGGTTATCGATGCAATATAAGTAGCCTACTGGTACATGTATCCAGATGTAGTTGTCGTTCTTGCCAGCCTCAATCAAAAGCACCCGTTTAGCGGGATTCTCAGTCAGGCGCTTGGCCAACATACAGCCGGCACTACCGGCGCCGATGATGATGTAGTCGTAGGTATTTGTTTGAGTCATAGTCGTAGCAGCGGATAAATTTTGTTTGATCCTATTATTTACCAATACAAAAAATCAGGTATTTCTTGTCAATTTTGTTGATTTGATATAGACTCATTATTGATCTAATATTAGATCATGAGAACTACCTTTAAAAAAGCTTTTGCCCAGTTTGTAAAAAAGGCATCCATACCTTTGCAGTTAGTAATTGAAATCAAGGTCGCTCAAGTTTGCGATAACCCTAGGATAGGTCAGCAAAAGCTGGGAGATCTTCAGGGGGTGTTTGTTTACAAATTTCGCTTTAATGCACAAGAATATTTAATGGCATATCAATTTGATCATTTTGCTGGTGTAACTGAAATAACCTGGATTGAATTTTGCAAAATCGGGCCTCATGAGAATTTTTATACTCAATTAAAAAAATCTATTCGCTTCAAATGACAACTTCAAGCCATTTCAACAAAGAAAGCAAGGCCTATATATGACTCAATATATGACTGCAGAGGATCTTTTTGCTCACGTGCGAAAAATGCCCTCAAAAGAACGTATTAAATTTTTCTCTTTAATCGCAATAAATGCCTTCCAAGAGGCTGACTATACTCATGAGCAAGTATTTGGACACCTCAGGAACGCTCCTTTTTCAGCAGAAGAGGCTGCAGAATTTTTAGAGATTTCACTTCCTACTTTACGAAGGTATGTACAGTCTGGCAGATTAAAGCCTACATCAATCATTGGAAGAAGCCAGTTATTTTCCAGCACTGACCTGAAACTACTAAAACAGAAAATCAATAAAGGGTAGTTAAAGTCTAATACACGTCTAAAATATAGATATGCATGTCAATGAAAAGAACCGCACCCCCAAGAAAGAAGATCTTGATGAGGGCCCCAGCAAATCTGAGCTAAAGCGGCTGATGACCGAGCGCCAAAAGCTGGCTGAAGTTCTAGCAGCACTTAGCAGTGATGCCTTGAAGACCATACCAATGGATGAGGCTATTAAGGCATCTATTGCAGAAACCAATAAGATCAAGAGTTTTGAGGCGATTCGTCGCCACAAGCAGTACCTTGGCAAGCTAATGCGCTTTTTGGATGAAGAAGAATTGGATGCCATTCAGAGACGTTTAGATGCCATCCAAGGTGTTAGCAAGGCAGAGACTGCAAAGCTACATCATCTAGAGTCTTATCGCGATCGATTAATCGCGAATGATGAAACTTTCACCAAAATGATTGAGCAATATCCCGATATGGATATTCAGAATATGCGCACTCTCATTCGTAATGCGCGCAAAGAAAAAGAAAGTAATAAACCTCCTAAGGCTTATCGAGAAATCTTTCGTGTCCTCAAGGATATGGGGATCTAAGTTGTTGTTTTAGATCTTCAGCTTTGCCGAGGGAATTTCCACCCAGCGATACATGTAGCTGGCAGCAATGAGGCTGCACACCATCACCCCAAACATTAAACCGATGGCAATCAGACCACTCTCGTGGGCGTGCATTCCAGAAGCAATGTAGATCGTATTGGCTAGCAAGATAAACGCAAAGTGAATTAAGAATGCACAGTAAGAGCGTGGGCTCGCCCATGCAATCGCTCGTAGTACCGATGCTTTCAATCCATGAGTCACAGATGAACTAGGGTAAATAGAATTACCCCATATCAATAATGCAATGGCTACAAACCAAGCCAAGAAATTTCGCAACCACAATTGATGTAATGTGGAAATCGCAATAATTACTCCAATAGTGATGAGTACAAACTTGGCTAGCCCCTGGATCTTCTTGTTTGCAAAGTTCTTAGCAAGATAAGCCAATACACCAAGGCTGTATGAGCCAATAAAGTAGATAAAGTAGGCCTCGTACTGATTAGAGCGATTGAAGTACAGCAAAGAACAAGTCGCAATAATGCTAAGGAACCATATCAAAGCCTGATATGAGGAAAAAGAAATTAGCAATACCGCTAACACTGAATACAGTTGCCAATCAATCGCTACATACCAAACGCCAGCAGAGATCGAATCTAAGCCTAAGATACCTTGCAAGAAAAATAAGTGCGCCAGGAACTGACCCATCGTTTCTTGTTGGCCAACGAACTCATCATTCACCCAGAAGCGTGTAATCCAGGCGCAAAGAATGGTGAAGATCAAAGCAGCGATATAAGGTGCAAACAAACGCAAATATCGATTAATAATGACTCGCAGTAAATTTTGGCTGCTGAATTTCGCATTCGCAAAGCGTGTGAGAGACTGGGTTGCGAGATAACCTGCCATGACCAAAAAGATTTGTACGGCAAAGCGACCATACTCATATAAGAAGTTCATCACACTTGGCAAGAATGCTCGCGCATCTTCTGCGATGTGGCCATAGCTAGAAAGATGATGCAGGATGATGACTAGAGCAGCAAAGACCTTCAGCAGGTCTATGAGAAATAGTGGAGAGGCTTGCTTCAAGAATTGTTAAGCGCTATTTGGATTTAGTCTTGCCCATTAAAGAGGCCAGCATAGGATTGCTACTAGCAAGCTCTTTCTTGGTTTTTGCAATACCTTCTGCTGTACCCGGCTTTGGTGTCTTTGCAGCATTTTTCATGCGCTGAGCAGTAGTCAGAGCAAGGTTTTTATAGAGGTCTGTTTTTTTCATTGACATAGCGCTTTAATGTTGAATTCCATTCCTATAAAGTGTTATCGACTGTATCAATAAATTCACGGACAGTGCGATTAAATGCCTCTGGCTGCTCGATGTTGGATAGGTGGGCCGCATCTTCCAAGATGACAAACTTGGATCCATCAATCATGCGGTTCAGCACGATTGCTTGATCCACCGTGCAGGCAGGATCCTGGCGACCAGTCAAGATGAGTGTTGGCGCTTTGATTTTGAGCAACATCGTTGTTTGCGCCATATCCCTGACCGCGCTTGCGCACCCCAGATAGCCCTCAACTCCGGTACCTAAAATCATCTCGCGCACCTTGGCAATATCTTGAGGGGCACGCGCAATAAATGGGGCAGTAAACCAGCGCTTAATAGTGCCATCTACCAAACCAGCAGTTCCTTCTTTTCGAGCAATCTCAAAGCGCTCTTCCCACAAACTGCGTGGCGGCATTTCACTGGCGGTGTCACACAAAGATAGAGAGTAGACACGCTCTGGATAGCGGGCACCTAATTGTTGGCCAATCATGCCCCCCATCGACAGTCCAATGAAATGCACTTTATCAATTTTCAGTGCATCCAATAAGGCAACCGCGTCATCAGTCAATTGGGGGATGCTGTAGGGGGCAGGAGTTGTTTCTGAATCGCCGTGCCCGCGCTTATCAAAGCGCAGCACTCGATAGCGATCGCTTAATGCAGGCACATTCCAATCCCACATACTACAGTCAGACATTAAGCTATTAGCCACCATCACCACATGACCATCGCTAGGACCATCAAAACGGTAGGCAATATCGATTCCATTGACCTTAATGATCTGTTTTTCTAGTTTTTGGCTCATTTGCATGTACTTTCTGGCTGATCTAGCAATTTTTAAATATCCCGTCTTAATCATGGAGATCTTGAAAGGAGCATGGTAGATTATCCAATGAAACAATAAAAATACTAAGGAGACATGATGCAAAAGACATTGCAATCCCCTCGCTCGCCAAAGCGCAACTTGATGGTGAGCTTGTTCATTGGTCTAGGTTTGAGCCTGAACCTCATATCAACGACTGCCAACGCGCAAAACTACCCCAATCGCACGGTCAAAATGATTGTGCCCTTGACCGCTGGGTCTGGCGCCGATATTGCTGGTCGCATTGTTGCCAAAAGCCTCTCTGAAACCTGGAAACAATCCGTCATTATTGAAAATCGTCCTGGTGCTGGCGGCTTAATCGGTACCGGTGCAGTTGTTAGTGCAGAACCTGACGGCTATACCCTCCTGGTGCAATCTGCCTCCTATGCGGCTAATCCTGCAATCTATAAAAAACTGCCTTACGATCCACTGAAGAGTTTGGTTGATGTCGATATCCTTGGACAAACTCCTTACGTCTTAATTACCTCAGCCGAGGGTCCTTATCAATCGATTCGTGACTTGGTGATTGCCGCTAAATCCAAACCGGGAGAAATCACATTCGCATCTGCAGGTGTTGGCAGCTCAACTCACCTCGCTGCTGAGTACTTTAATCAGATGATGGGTATCAAACTCATTCACGTTCCTTACAAAGGATCTCCAGAAGCCATTTCAGACACGATGGCTGGGCGCACTGCTTTCTATATGGCACCACTGGATACTGCTATCGGGCAACTCAAGGGCGGCAAAGTAAGAGCGCTTGGTGTTACTAGCAAAGCACGTAATGCAGCAGTACCAGATATCCCCAGCATTGCTGAGTTGGGTTACTCCAACTTTGAAATTGGTCTTTGGTTTGGGGTATGGGCACCTGCCGGCGTTCCAGCAGCGATTGTGAAAAAGATTAATCAAGATATCAATCTAGCAATGCAAACTCCTGAAGTAAAGGCTGCTTATGAGGCTAAAGGCATTAAAGCAACACCAATGAGCCCACAAGAATTTGCTAAGTTTGTGCGCGATGAGATGGCGAAGTATCAAAAGATTGCTAAAGATGCCAACATCGAACCACAGTAATCTACCTGTATCAAATTGAACTCAACTCCAGCAGCTCCACTCTGCCAAGCCCCAGATCCAGAAATTCGATCACCTAAGATTCAATTTCCGCCTGGGGCGGTAGATTGTCATGCCCATGTATGTGGGCCAGCCTTGGAGTTTCCTTATGCACAGGAGCGCATCTACACTCCACCTGATGCCACGCTGACGCAATACGAATCCCTATTAAATATGCTGGGCATTGATCGTGCGGTCTTAGTTCAGCCCAGCGTATACGGTAGCAATAATCGAGCCATGCTCGCAGCGCTCTCTACAAACCCCAACAAGTTTCGTGGGGTTGCAGTCATCGATAGCGATATCACTGATGCTGAACTTGAGAGACTTCATCAAGCTGGCGTGAGAGGCATTCGTTGCAATGTTGTCGATGTTGCTGATAAATCGAAGGGCTTACCAATCGACGAATTATCTGCAATCGCTAGGCGCATCCAACCCTTTGGTTGGCATTTAGAATTGCTCGCTCATGTTAATGAATATCCTGATCTCGCTAAAACATTTGCAAACTTTCCAGTGGACTTAGTATTTGGTCACTTTGGCTACTCCCACGCAAAACATGGCATCGATGACAAAGGTTTCCAGGGCCTGCTAGAGCTTCTGAAAAACAATAAAGCTTGGGTCAAGATGACTGGACCTTATCGCATTTGTGATGGGGACTTTCCCTATGCAGATATGCGAGCATTTAATGATGCAGTGATTAAGGCCAATAGCAAGAGATTGATCTGGGGCAGTGATTGGCCTCATGTGATGGTCAAAAAGCAAATGCCGCATGATGCCGATCTCTGCGATCTATTTGGCTCTTGGGTAGCAGATCCAAGCCTTAGAAAAGCGATTCTCTCGGACAATCCCTGTATGCTATACGACTATCCAGCCTTCAACGGCACTCAATAGACATTAGCAAGAAAGAATACCAACCCCATGGATAACACGCTTACTATTATTCTCGGCATTGTTGCCATGCTACTTCCGCTGGTAGTGGGTCGCCTAGTATGGAAACGCTTTGATCAATACTTTGGCCGTAATGATGAAGCCTATATGGATACTCTTGAGTACTTCCTTAAAAAAATTGGCTTCACTATTTTGGTTGCCTTTATCCTCTTGTGGATCGGCATCAGCTTGGTATTTAGCGGTAGCGCCAATCCCTAAATATCTCACCAACAAAGACTACCTGCCGTGAATGATCAATTTAAAACGCTTTTCAATAAAGCGAAACTGAACTTTGCAGTACTTGCCAGCATATTGATGTTGGCAGTCTTAGGAAAGATGACCAACCCTGAACTCACTAATCAGATTTTTCAAACTGCAGATCAATTGGTTTCAGATCTGATTTTGCTTTTCGTGGCAATTACGCTTGGCGCTTTTATTCCCAACTTCAAACTAGTAGTCTTCGGAGCTATTGCAGCCTTTATTGCGGCGGCAGTGGCCATTCAATCAGGCATCTTTACTTACCTCACCTTAGACTACCTTTTTGCTGTTCTGATCGTGGTTCTAGGCTTTGCATCAATTGCTAACCTGTATCGACATTACAGGGAAGTTCAGTTTTAAGACCCAGCCTTACTTATCCTTGAGATAATCTAATATAGGATTTATCTCAGGCAAACCGTTCTCCAAGAATGAATTAAGTTCTTTGTCTGATACAGCTTGAATTGATAATGTTTGACCTTCGTTAGCTGCATTGTCAGGTGCAATCGCTTTTAACTTCTCTAGATTTTGCCAAAGCACGGCCCTAGGGGCCGAAATCTTCATTGCTGTAATGCAGCTATCTAGCAAGCCCTCTTTTGTAAAAAGCCGATCAATTCCCTTTTCAAGGCTAATGAGAACACTGTTGCCATAAGCTGCCTTTGCTTTTTCAGCAGCCTGATGCAGTTCACTTTTATTTACCTTCATCATCGCTAAATCAATAACATCTCGGCTAAAGACGCTATCGTCATTCCATCGATCTGTATTCGCTAAAAGCTTACTAGCCACCAAATCAACTCTTGATAGAGTGGCAATATCTCCCACGCAGTCCTTGTCTTTAGGGACGTCAAAAGCAATGCGCCCCTCCGAAATAATTTCAAACTTAATATTGATGCCCCCCACACGCAGCATGGCTCGAATACCGTATTGGTCCGTGCGAATGTCACGAGCTAAAACTAACTCTCGACCACTTTTAGTGATGGCCGAAATTCCTTCAGGTCCAGTTAGTGATTGACGCAGAGCTCGATAAGCTATGAGATCTGAAACTAAAAAATCAATATCTACCGATTCTCGATACTCATCATTCATTAAGGCAATTGCAGTCCCACCACCAAAATAACAAGAATGGTCTTTTAAGACCTGAGCATCAAGTCTTTGCAGAACCTCGTAAATTTTTTGGTGATGCTCGCGCTTAAACAAGTAAATTCTCCATTCCCTTTTCAGCAATCAATCTCTGCATCAGAGCTCGTTCATGACTATCAATTTGCTGCATATCCAGAAAGCGTTTATTGCGCTCATAGATTCCCCTGGCCTGCTCATCAGTAATGAGTGTGTTGACGTCTAGCTGCCACGCTAAAGCTGTTAGCTGAGAGTAATCGCCAACCCGAATATGTGGGCCCTCAGACGTCAATGGATTTATTGAACGCTGATCACGAGCAGCCCACTCCCCATCTGTAGTCAAGATCCCCAGGTTAAGCCCAAGCGCATGGCATACCTGCAAATATGCCCCCAAGCTCACTGAGGTCTCGCCCTTTTCAATTCGATGCAAAGTCACCCGTGAAATCCCCGCTGATCTAGCGGCAGATTGAGCGCGGACACCCAATGCCTTCCTTTGGGCCGCAATCTTTGCGCCCAAATCAAGTTGCTGGCTTAGAACTGAATTATTCATAATGTTTCTTATTATATACAAATTGTATATTTTGTAAAATATAAGAAACATTTTTTAAAGCATCACCACCAACTGTAATTAGCATCATGCCGATGCGATGCCTCAAAAACTGGATCAAATTCCGCATCCTCAAGCCACCTCCTCATTTGCCTGTTATTACGAGTGCGTAGTCGATGGTCATATGACTTTCGATACCAGCGTGGTGCTGTACTACTCATCGTTACCTGACTGTCAGAATGGTAGCGTGCGATCACTTTTAGACCTAGTACAGAAAGTGGATCGTGTCGCGGGGATCGGATACCTGGAATGCAAGATTCCCAGTCAATTAAGACCCACTCATAATCATGCTGTTGGTTTTTTCTTCTTAATGTACGTGACATAACAAACTCCTTGTAGATAGTTATGTCATGTCAATCTCCTTAATAGAATTGGTGGTTTGACCCATGTAATGCGAGCAAATGAAAAAGAATTAGCTCAATTCATGATGGGGCGAAATTTAGCCTTCATGCGTTGAAAGAAATGATTTCGCATTGAAATTTTAAAAGATAAGAAAAACCACTCGCTAGGAGAGGTTGGTAGGCTTTCATCAAAACCCCCAATGGGTTGATAAAAACTTTTAGTCAGATTGATGGATGCGTTTGAAACTTCTAGGCCGCCATTTGGAAAACTCGTATACGCGGCTCAATTTCTTTTTGCAATATGCGTTTTGCAACTCGCATGTCATATTCCATCTGCAGGTTTAACCAGAACTTGGGATCCATCCCAAAAAATAGACCTAGACGTATTGCAGTATCAGCAGTGATGGGTCGATTTCCATGAACAATATCGCTGATACGACTTGGAGAAACATCAATGTCTGCCGATAATTTGCGCGCAGTAATCTCCATTGGCCTCATAAAGTCCTCTAAAAGGATTTCTCCTGGGTGAATCTCATCAAGTAATTTTGTCATTGTCTTCATTTTTATCTTGCCTTAGTGGTGGTCCACAATCTCCACTTCATGCACACCATCAACCTGCCAAATAAAACAGATCCGCCACTGGCCATTGATCCCAATACTATGTTGACCCGCTCTATCCCCATGCAAAGCTTCAAGCAAATTACCGGGCGGCACACGCAAGTCTAATAAATTAGTTGCTGCGTGAAGCTGTAGTAACTTACGCCTGGCAATTCTTTCAAAGTTCTTAAATTTTCGTGAAGTTTTGCTATGAAAAAGTGCCTGAGTTTCTTTGCATGAAAACGAATAGATCATATGCCATTATATTCTACCAAACAGAAACTGTTACATGGAACTTTTGTTACTTTTATTTAGAAACACGGCTAAAATAAATGTCAAATCTATATACATAAATTGATATATAGATTCAATATTTAAGTATTTGTAGTTATGGATATAGCCCTACACAATACGGGTCTATGTACAAATATGACCATATTGACCAAACCCTTGTGGATCAACGGGTTACCCAATTTCGTGACCAGGTTGAGCGTCGCCTAAACGGCACCTTAGCCGAAGAAGAGTTTCGACCCCTTCGACTTCAGAATGGCCTGTACCACCAACGCCACGCCTATATGCTGCGCGTTGCCATCCCTTATGGCCTCTTAAGCTCACAACAGTTACGCACCCTTGCTTTTATTGCGGATAAGTACGATCGCGGCTATGGGCACTTCACAACCCGTCAGAACATTCAATTTAATTGGGTTGAATTAGAAAAGACTCCTGACATTTTGGCTGAACTAGCTAAAGTCGAGATGCATGCCATCCAGACTTCTGGCAACTGTATTCGTAACATTACAAGCGATGCTTTTGCTGGAGTAGCTGCAGATGAATACATCGACCCACGACCTATCTGTGAGTTACTGCGTCAATGGTCAACTTTGCATCCTGAGTTTGCGCACTTACCGCGTAAATTTAAATTCGCCATTAATGGCGCTAAAGAAGATCGTACCGTATTGCTTTGCCATGATGTGGGTATTGAGCTCAAGAAAAATCCTGCCATCAATAATGGAGATTTGACTGCAGATATTTATGCTGGCGGCGGCATGGGTCGCACACCCATACTGGGATCATTAATTAAGCAAGGCTTACCATGGCAAGTTCTGCCAAGCTATTTGACCGCCCTATTGCGTGTGTATAACCGCTTTGGTAGGAGAGATAATCTCTATAAAGCCCGCATCAAGATTTTGGTAAAAGCCTTAGGTCCGGAAGAATTTGCTCGCCAGGTTGAAGGTGAATGGAATCAACTTCATAACGATATCAAGCAGAGTAAAGATAATTTCACTCAAGCTGAGTGGGAACGCGTTGCTAAACACTTCACTAAGCCAAACTACAAAAATCTGACAGCATTGGGCGATGAGCAATTGCAATCCCATGCCCACTCCAAACTCAATCCCAGTGAGAAAATTGGGTTTACTCGCTGGCTAGAGCGCAACGTAAGGCCGCACCAAGTGCCTGGATATGCTTCGGTCATACTCTCACTAAAACCTCATGGCACTGCAGCTCCTGGCGATGCCACCAGCGCCCAAATGAATGCTATCGCCGACTTAGCAGACCAATACAGCTTTGGTGAACTGCGCGTTACTCATGAACAGAATCTGGTATTGGCTGATGTTGAGCAGATAGAGCTTCTCAACTTATGGCGTGCTGCTAAAAACTACAACTTAGTCTTGCCTAATATTGGCCTACTAACTGACATCATTGCTTGCCCTGGTGGAGATTTCTGCTCACTGGCCAATGCCAAATCACTACCAATTGCCAAAGCCATTCAAGAGCGTTTTGATGATTTGGATTATCTGCACGACTTAGGTGATATCACTTTAAATATCTCTGGTTGCATTAACTCCTGTGGCCATCATCACGTTGGCAATATTGGCGTTCTTGGTGTCGATAAAGATGGTGAGGAGTGGTACCAGATCACCCTAGGTGGCGACCAAGGAAACGATGCCTCAATCGGAAAGGTCATTGGGCCCTCTTTCTATGCCAATGAGATTCCGGATGTGATGACTAGCCTGATCAATACCTATGTCGAGCAGCGTACAGCAGATGAACCTTTTATCGATACTTATCGTCGCCTAGGAGTGGCACCCTTTAAAGAGGCCGCCTATAGGAACAATGGTAAACACTCTAAAGAATCAAGCAAAGGTGCGATAGCCTAGCCATCAAAAAATAAATATATGAATAAACAAATTATTTCTTTTCCAAAAGATAGCAAGCCCTCTCTTATCTCCAATGAATGGCAGGTATGGGATGGTGAACATGACGAAGGTGGCATTCCGGATCTAGAGCATGGAATGCATAAGGTACTGGTGCCATTTCATTGGTGGATCACGCACTATAAAAATCCTGACATCATCCATCGCGCAAATCAAGGTGAGATTGGTGTTTGGTTTGCGGCAGATGATGACATTCTGAAACATGCTGACACCATTGAAGCTGGCAAATCACTATGGCCAGTAGTTGGTGCTCATTTTCCTATTTTTAGAGATGGCAGAAGTTTTAGCACTGCAGCGCTCCTGAGAGATCGGTTTGACTGGCAAGGTGAAGTTCGTGCAATTGGCGATGTCTTAATTGATCAATTGCTACAAGGCGCTCGGGTGGGCTTTGATGCTTTTGAGCTTCGTGCAGATCAAAACCTCGATGTTGCCCTGAAGCAATTTGAGCTCTTCTCGGTAGTCACACAAAACAGTTGGCGTGATCAACGCGCCACTATTTCAGCATCATGAAAAACTCCACTCTCGGCAAAGTCTATTTAGTTGGCGCAGGTCCTGGTGCGGCTGACCTAATAACCGTTCGCGGTGCAAAACTCCTAAAGCAGGCCGATATTGTTTTTCATGACGCATTAGTTGATCCAGCCATGCTGGAGTTATGCCCTCAAGCCATTAAAGTGCCTGTAGGAAAACGTTGTGGCAAGCTGTCTTCAGCCCAGCACTTCATTAATAAGCGCTTAATCGATGCTGCACAGAAACACCAAATCATTGTCAGGCTTAAAGGTGGTGACCCCATGATGTTTGGTCGCGCCGATGAAGAAATTCAAGCACTCAAACAGCATCACATTGAAGTTCAGGTGGTTCCAGGAATTACTGCTGCCCTAGCAGGTGCAGCAGCCATCCAGCAATCACTCACTTTACGTGGCATAAGTAGAAGCGTTGCTTTTGTGACTTTGGCGCAATCCAATGAGCTTACAGAAAGTCTAACAAGTGAAGCGGAGGAGAACAAGAGTCAACCCTTGCAAAACCCAAGTGCAGACACTGTGGTGTATTACATGGGTCGCAAAGATGCTAGCAATATTGCCAAACAATTAATTAACGGAAACTCTTTGCATACAAGTGAAACACCAGCTCATATCCTTGAAGCCGTGAGCACCAAGAATGAACGTCACTGGTCAAGTACCCTCGGTGAATTAGCTAACGGCAAAGCGAATGATTGGTTTGATAGTGCCTCGCCTGCACTCATTATGATTGGCGAAGCCTTAAGAGAGAAACAACAAACAAGCAATATCAATCACAACCAAGACGAGAGCTTAAATAGCTCTAGCAGCAAAATCAATGATGGCTTGCAAGACAGCGTCATCTTCACCGACGGCAGGCGTAGCGCTTAAAGTCACGCTAGGGAATTTTTCCTGACAAGATGCAAGCAACACTGGGAAGTCGTTGCGCAAATGACCGCCTTGCCCAAAAAACACCGGCACAACTACTACTTCCTTAGCACCCGCCAATACTTGAGTGGCAATCGCCCCTTCTAAGCTTGGCTGCATGAGCTCCAAAAAGGCTACTTCCACCGGGGCATTGGGGTAACGACTCTTCCAGAGTGAAGCTAAACGGTCAAAAGGCTCGCGCCAACGAGCATCACGGGCACCATGGCCAAATAAGACGATTGCCTTCATATTCATGTAAACCTTTTAAACTATCACCCTTGTTCATCCAAGCTTACCCTGAATTTAAGCACTTCACCAACATATACTCTGCACCCATTAATTAATATGACACATCTTCTTGGCCAAACCTGGTTCATCATCCTGATGGGTGTCACTCTAATTGGGGCAGTGCTATCCGCAGTTCACCATGCTGAAGTCATCGCCCATAAAACGGGGGAGCCTTATGGAACATTAGTGCTATCGATTAGCGTCACTATTATTGAAGTATCTCTCATTATTGCAATGATGCTTGCCGGTCACGAGGGCGCTGAATTTATTGCTCGCGATGCCGTCTTTGCAACCGTCATGATTGTGATTAATGGTGTGATTGGACTATGCATCTTTATGGGAGGTTTTAAGCATCATGAGATGTCTTTTCGCAATGAGGGCACCAACTCTGCATTAGGCGTACTGACAGCGATGGCTACCTTTATTTTGGTGATGCCTATGGTCACGACCAGTACTCCAGGACCAGACTTTACCAAGAGTCAGCTTGCTTTTGCGGGCATTGCCTGTTTCGCTCTTTACGTCGCCTTCTTATTTTTCCAGACCATCAGTCATCGCGACTACTACCTGCCAAAGACTGAAGAACAAAAAGCAAACAGCAATACACATGCTGACAAGCCCAGCAACCTCAAAACAACTATTAGCGCATTTCTGTTACTCATTTCACTAATCGTGGTTGTAGGTCTAGCTGAGGCACTTAACCCCTCAATCGAAGCTGGAGTTAAAGCAGCAGGAGCACCCAAGACTGTCGTTGGTATCGCCATTGCTATGCTCGTGCTACTCCCAGAGGGATATGCAGCAGTCAGAGCAGCCCGAGCTAACCGATTGCAAAGTAGTCTGAACCTAGCACTTGGATCAGCTCTAGCCAGTATTGGACTCACAATCCCTACAGTTGCTGCAATAGCGATTTTCTTCAACTTACCCCTGAGCTTAGGCATCAGCAGCCTGAATATGACTTTGATGTACCTAAGCTTCTTTATTGGCGCTCTAACGCTTGCAATTGGCAGAACAACACTCTTGCAGGGCGTAGTGCACTTGATTATCTTCTTTGAGTTCTTGTTTTTGAGTTTGGTGCCGTAAGGGCTTATCTCAATAGACTAAAATTGACATACAAAATGTGTAATTTCTATAACTAAGGAAGTATGAGTGTTTTAGCCGTCTCCTTTCTAACATCCTTATTAATCACTCTTTGGGTGATTCGTAGTAGCCATTTACATTCAAAATTTAGTGCTGACTCCGATATCAGCGGAATACAAAAATTTCATACGCACTCAGTCCCTCGTATTGGTGGACTTGGAATTCTGCTGGGCCTCGTTGTTTCGCTAATAGTGCGACTATTTGAAAACGAATCTGTCGGAAATTTTGGATTGCTCTTAGTAGCATCATCACTTCCAGCCTTCCTATTTGGATTCCTGGAAGATGTCACTAAAAAAGTAGGTGTCAAGATTCGTCTCATTGCCAGCTTTATAGCTGCAGCAATTGCTGGCCATCTTTTAGGTGGCTGGCTGACCTCGGTTCAGATATTGGGCATTGATAACTTAATGCTTGCCTACCCAGCACTAGCTATTGGAATTACCTGCTTTGCTGTGGCTGGAGTAGCAAATGCATTCAACATTATTGATGGCTATAACGGCTTATCAAGCATGGTTGCCATCATCATCCTTAGCGGACTAACCTATGTCGCCTTTCAGGTTGGCGATACTCAAATCATGATTGCAGCACTAGCAATGATTGGCGCCTTACTGGGCTTTCTGGTTTGGAACTATCCACGCGGCCTAATTTTCTTAGGCGATGGCGGCGCTTATCTAGTAGGTTTTTGGATTGCAGAACTCTCAGTCCTTTTAACGGCAAGGCATCCCGAAGTATCCAAATGGTTTCCGCTATTGCTTTGCATCTACCCTATCTTTGAAACACTTTTCACAATTTATCGACGGGTAATTTTGAAGCGCGTTCACCCTGGGATGCCGGATGCCCTACATCTACATCAACTCGTATATCGCAGAATAGTACGCTGGGATAATGGCGATCAGGATCAACAACTCCAGATCTACAGAAATTCAATGACTTCACCTTATCTTTGGCTACTCTGTCTTCTGGGCGTTATTCCTGCTGTGCTTTTCTGGCGCTATCACCTCGCGCTAAAGGGATTTGTAATGCTCTTTTCAATTAGCTATGCTTGGCTCTATTGGTCAGTAGTACATTACAAAGTGCCAGAGTATTTGATTAATAGGCGATAGAGACCTAAAGAGGTCTTAGTGCACTATCCTCAAATCTTAGTAGGTCTAATCGGTTTTAGATTTGTGGTGCCCCTAATGGAGTTTCGAGCGCATAAACACCTTTTATTCACAACGCGATTAGTACCACTAACACAATTGACCAAAATCGTAATGAAGTTTGTAGCCAAATTATCGAAGACATGCCCTGAACTGTAACCTACAACAGACTGCGTAGTCGCTCATATTCCACTTTATGTATATAGTGCACGATGCCGAACTGCGGGTGCGCTAGTCACAAAATTCACTCTATTTGACACTTAAGCATCGTCAAAACCCAACTGAAGGGGCCCTGTTTATCATATCCCACTACATACTCCACATTAAAATTCTCATCTGAGCAATGATTTTTTAAAGATCTTGAACCTCAGCTAAGTCAACCGGATTAACAAAAAATTCGTTGTAAAACTTGGGTTACCGAAAGCAAAGACTTCTCGATTCAGCGACTACTCTATGAGAATAAATAGAACTCAGGATTTATTATGATAAGGAAGACTCTGCTTGAGATCATGCGATACATAGAGCAAGTCTGAAAGCTAGATTAACTCTAAGAGCTTCTTAGGATATCTTGAGAGGATCTTGAAAATGTTCGTTTCAATCCCATTCTCTCGACAGGCTCTAAGCAACTCCTGGTTGTGAAGGATTCTACCTTTAAAACCTGAGGCGGTACTGACCCCCCCCGTCTGCATTTTTACCAGAACTTCAGGAAGGTACTCGTAGCGAAGGTGGGAAGCTGCAAATGCTCGTGCAATGAACTCAAAATCACCAGCAATACGGTACTCTGGTTTGAATCCACCTAGTCGTGAATAAATCTCTCGCCTCATAAATAGCGCGGGATGTGCTGGCATCAAACCCCAAGCCAAACTACTGAGGTGAAATGAAGCTGAGCGATAGTGGCGAATGGTTCGGTCAGGATCGCCTTCATTAAAAAAGGTGACGTCGCCGAACACAGCATCAAGCTCACCCTTTTTCATACGCGCTGCAACACGAGACAAAATAGTTTTGTCAGCATAATGATCGTCGGAGTTCAAAAAGCAGACAATATCGCCAGTTGCCCTTTGAATGCCTTTATTCATCGCGTCGTAAATACCATTGTCTGGTTCACTAACTACATACGCTAGGCTTGAACAAAATCGATTAAGGATCTCTGAAGTCGTATCTTTAGAGCCGCCATCGATAACAATATGCTCAACATGGGGCCAGTTTTGATCGCGAACTGATTGCAGCGCCTTAGCTAGAGTCTTAGCACTGTTATAGCAAACAGTCACAACAGAAATCTTCAAATGGGACTCTTGCATGATTTCAATAGCGAAGGAATTTTCGAGCAAGTTCCTTCGCCCACATCGGCACATAGCGCTGTATGAGCCGCCTACTTTTTACACTTCCTACAGTTTTGAAACCAGCCTTAAACCCTGGCTCAACACTCCTGACTGCCGCAAGACAATTATCCAAAGCTCTTTCATAGACCTCATAAACTGCTGCAGGTTCTGCGCAATGCGAAGTGTAAAAAGCCGATAAACGGTCATATTTGCCATTACCCAATAATTGAAACTGATGAAAGTGATAGAAAATTAGCGCAGCGCCTTGAACTAAAATTGTTCCGTCCGGACTGGAAAAAAATTCATACTGTTCGTAATTCCATGGGGCAATTCCTGCACCTGGATGCTGCAAAATGTGACACCTAGAGTACCGATCTGGCCACTCATCAAGATACTTCTGATCCCCCATCTTTCCATCTTCAAGGCGGTAGTAGCACCATTCAATGCATTGCTCGCGCCAGCACAACAGACAAGCAAGGCCCTGCTCATCTCGTCGAAAGCTTACCCATTCAACACAGAAGCGGCCATTGACTTCGCGATGCTGAAGGCGTGGCGTAAATCGATGTTCGATGATGGCGATAGATGCATTGCCGATTTCGTCAAATAAAGGCTGTACATCAGAATAGAACAGCATATCTGCATCGACATAGGTAAGAAATTCAATTTCAGGATAGTTCTGCATCACATACCAGGTGAAGCACGAAGAGAGTGTCCAACAATACTCGGCCACTCCACGCTCCGCCTTAACTCTTAGTAAATCCTCGTTTTCAACTTCTGCTAATCTAATACAATTAACGAAAGGTAAATCCAAGCGCTCAAGTATATTTTTGGTCTGAGCATCCATACAGAGCACATAGATTTTCGCACTCGGGCAGAAATGCGCCAAGCTGCGAATCATAGTTAGACCCTTTAGCATATATCCGCTATCAAAAAGCGTGCAGAAGTATTTTGGCCGCATCAAAGAATATCTTTCTACCTAACTAGGCGAGCAGACTTACACGCGCAAACGCGATTTGGCAAGGTCAAGTTAAAACCCAGGCGATAAGAGGATGGATGCATACTGAGGAGCTTAGGCGGCCACCTTTGTGGCTTTGACCTCGACCTGAAACCATGAACGCTCAACCCGCGCGTAAAGGCGACAAACAAAATTGAAAACGGGGCGGCCCAATCGAGCAAAAATATGGTACAGCGGCGGCCATTTGTGAATGTATGCCTTTGCATACTGCACCTCAAATCCAGCTTCAGTAAACAAATTGCCAAAGTTTTGAGGGCTCCAGCTAAACAAGTGGTAGTTAATATCCCTCGGGTTGTAGCGATAAGTGACCGAGTCACATGGCACAAAGAAGTGAATGGTGCCACCAACCTTCAGTAAAAGCCGTAGATCCTTTAGCTCTTGTAGTGGATTAAGTGTGTGCTCAAGCGCATGGTTTGAGATGATGACATCGACTGAACCCTCCCCTAGAACGGCAAGCGCCTCTGCCACACTCAGGAAATGCCGCACACCATGAGTCCGGATAGTTTCTACCGCCGAAGTATTGGGCTCAATACCAATCTTAACGGCACACTCTAGATTATTCAGCAAAAACCCGCCACCACAACCAAAATCCACGACGACATCACTCTTTTTGATGGTCTCGAAGAACTTGCTTGAATTCGCCCAGCCACCAAAGGCACCAATATTTTTCTGCCAGCTGAAGTAGTCTTGGTCGTAGTACTGGCTAACAGCTTCCTGTGATTTCTGCTCAATGCCCATTTAATGGCCTTTCTGCCCCAGATGGGCTTTTAGTATTGGGAACAACTCAACCATGCGTGCTGCATAGCTATGCTCAGACAAGGTACGTGCCTGGCCTGCTCGTGCAATCACGGCTGCTTCGGCTGGATGATTTAAATAGTGGGAAATAATAGAAGCAGCCTCTTCCGGGCTTTCGTATGCAAGTACCTCCTTGCCGATCTCGAAAAGTTCGCCTAGATTGTCTTTCCTATCAGTCAGTAGCAAGGTACCAACACCTGTCGCCTCGTACAACCGCATATTATTTGCATTGTTTTCCGCAGCGCTGATATGACGGTTCATTGTGATCCGGCTGCGCGCCAAGGCCCGGTACATATCTAACCCCCAAACCTCGCCGTGATGCCTGAGGCGAATTGGAGACTGCGGGTCAAGATTCTCAACACCATAGCCAAAGAACTCAATTGGTGTCTTGCGAGCCAAATATTCAAGGGTTGGAACAGCCTTGCCATGATGTCGGCCGATCCCCCCGACAAAGCTTGCGGGAATGTCTTTTTCGACAGAGCCGAGACGCTCGAGGATGCTAGGGTCGAAGCCAATGCGGAAAAACTCGGCCGCCACACCCAGGGCACGAAGACCAGGGACAAAGTGCGGAAAGGAAGTTAGGATTAAGTCGTAACCACGACAAAAAGGTGCTGCAGGTAGCGGAGAGGCAATTTGTCCAACAATCAGTGGTACTGATTTTTTCAACGCCTGCAAAGTTTCCGGCACCAAGAAATTAATATCCTGGCAGTACAGGACATCCGGCTTGAATTGCCTGATTTGCTCTGAAACAAGGTGCTGCAAACCGGGCAATCGAGCAAGCAAGCGCCCCATATGTGGCAGTCTATAGAGGCGAGGGGATATTTCCAGGAATGGCCTAAATACTGAAATACCCGCCTCCTGGGCCCATCGATTTTGCAACGGGACGCAGTTCGCAATCAAGTTTTGCGCTTCACAGCCCAGCTCATTCAAGTGCCGCGAATAAAAGTCGGAAGTGCCGAAGCATTGATCCAGCAGAAAGTCGCGTTGCACCGCATATCCTGCCTTGGCCAAATCAACATTGGCTGAATAAATCTGGCGCAGGAATGCCGGGTAATAGGTATCAAGAAGTAGAACCCTCACAGCCTTTCCGCCTCAAAGAATTGGCGCACCTCATGTGCAGATAGCACTTCACATACGGCATTGATCTCTCCAGCCGTGTGCCCCATTGAAATCGGCAGGCTGAGCTCAGTCGCATGCAAAGCCTCGGCGATCGGGTAACTGCCGGATAGCGCTCCGGCCATGGCCTGTTGTTTATGCGGAGGAATCGGATAGTGGATTTCCGTCTTGATGCCGTGTTCGAACATATATTGACGCAAGGCATCTCGCTGCGGGCAACGAATCGCAAAGATGTGAAAAACATCAAACTCGTCGGCCCGTCTAACTGGCAGAGGAATCCAGTTCGGCAAACCCTTGAAATAAATGTCCGCCAGCATACGCTTATGACTAGTCAGATCATTAAGGTGACGTAACTTGATACGTAACATGGCTGCCTGTAACTCATCAAGACGTGAATTGACGCCAGGATACTCATTGACATATTTCAGCTTGGAGCCATAGTTGCGCAGATGGCGGAGGCGATCAGCCAGAGCATCGTCATTAGTCACCACTGCGCCGGCATCACCCAGCGCCCCAAGATTCTTGGTCGGATAGAAGCTGAAACAACCAGCATCACCAAACGTTCCGGTCATAGTACCCGCGAGGGTCGCGCCATGTGATTGAGCGCAGTCTTCAATAAGGCGCAGGTCATATTTATGTGCGAACGCAGTAATAGCATCCATTCTGCAAGGTTTTCCGAACAAGTGCGTGACACAAATCGCGCGGGTTTCCGAAGTCATTGCCTGTTCAAGAAGGGTAGGATCTAGGTTGAAAGTTTCCAGAACCGGCTCAACCAATACAGGGCGATGGCCGGCCCTCACGATTGCCAGTATCGTCGCGATATAGGTATTGGAAGCGACTAGAATATCGCTGGGCTTGGGTAGATCTAATGCTTCAATAGACAGCATGAGTGCATCCAGGCCATTAGCTACACCGATACAGTGTCTGCTGCCAACGTAAGCTGCAAACTCGGTCTCGAAGGCAGCGACTTCGCATCCAAGCACATACCAGCCTGAGCGAATGACCTTAGAACTTGCCGCCTCAAGGTCCGACATCAAGGTCTGGTTAGTGCGGGCGAGGCTTTCGAATTCGATAATAGGCTTAGTCATACTTCTCGTCTATGTAGTCAGCTCTATCATAAGGCTCGGAAGAAAGGACGAGCAGAACCGAACCTGGGCCGAAAGTCATGGTGTGCCAGTCTTTTGGCTCGACCAGAAGGCATTTGCTGGGGTCGTTGAGCTCCACGATCCCACTACAACGTCCATCATTTATGTACATAGAAACCATACCAGCAACTGCAATTAGAGCTTGTCGCGTCTTGACATGCCGATGTCCACCACGCAAATGCCCATCTGCACCATAAATCCAGTAAATGCGCTTGATTTCAAAAGGCAGTGCGTCGTCTAGTACCGTCAACCCGCCCCGTAAATCAAAAAAGGTTGGTAAATCGATGGTTGTAAAGTAGCTCATATCCTCCTCCATACAACTCAATCAGATAACTTGAGGATCACCGCGTTGTCAGTCGGAATTTCAAGCTGAGGGTCGTGAATGAAGACAATATTGGCCGTAGTCAGTGCGGCAATATCACTTGCCGAATTCAGTGAATTTGCGCGCGGTGGTTTGACCTCCCCCGTCGCTCGCAGCTCCGGGTTCGACTCGATGCCGAATCCAAGATAGCCACCAGGCTTAACAATCCGCTGGCACTCCTGCAACAGTCCACCGGGAACACTGCTGTAGCTGACTACCCAGCCCAGGATGACTGCATCAAATTCGGCAGTTGCGTAGCGTGTCGCGTGCATATCGCCGATATCAATCATTGAACTGTACGAGAACAGATCGAGGCCGCGTGCATCCAGCATACCCAGTGACCTGGCCCAGAAAATGTCATCCTCAGTGCGGGGGCCGACGATCAATACCTTGGGCCGTTCGATATCACGAACTAATGCTGCCAGCGGATAAAGCAGTAGGGCCATGCGATTGCCCATGCCATAGGCTGCGCGATTACTGAGGGCACCCATATTGTGCTCAATGGTTTCCTTGCCGACCTCACTGCCGATCGCCTCAAAAATCCTAATATCACCCTTCTTAAACTGGAAACGTATCCAGCAAAAATAGTTACGTATTAGGTCTATCTTCAGAACTTCGTAACAAAGCCCGGTTAGTCTTCTCGACTTGCTCATTGCTTCAATCTTCCCGCTGTGTGTGCCAAGGTGCCTTACTTAAGCGCATCCTATCTGGCGTTACAAATAGACTTTATACACGTCCGCAAATCGTTTCAACTGCGAGGCTAATGCTGGCGTCTTTTGGCTGGGCAAAAACACTTTGGGATAACTTACCCCAAATAGGGAGTTGCTCAACTGCATTTGCAACAGTAACCGGGGGTTGCCTGAAACTGGGCTTCCCTTATGAAAACCACGCGTATCTTCAATAATAACAGTACCCCGCGGCGCCGAAAACTTGACTTCACTGTTTTTCCCGTAATGAGCAAACACCTCATCATCCATCAAGCGCACATAACCCCTGTCGAGAAAATACTGAGGAATTGCACCCGGCCGATGCGAACCTGTGATGAAAGCATGCGGCCCATCGCCTGGTCCAACATCAGTGAGATAAATAAAAACTTTCAACCACTTCACTCTGTCCATATCAAAGTGGTAGAACTGTGCAGCCTCAGAATCCCCCTTTGAATGAAAGCGTGTATGCCACCACATTGACACAACGTCTAGCTTGGGGCGAGCATCAAGATAAGCCTCGGCTAAGGCCAGAATTGACTGGTCGGCCATAATGTCCTGTACGTCCGGATTACCCAGCAAATCTCCGCTCTTGTAGTCATAGCGAACCGCTTCAGGTTTGTCGGGACTATAAAAGGCGGTGCGAGGAACCGCACGCTTTTCCTCGCCATCCATTGCACGAATATCGGCTGGTGTCGTCAGGGCAAAATCCATAAGTCGCTTGCAAACATGTGGGTCTAAGGCATTTTCAAAAACGATATAGCCTTTTTCCTGCAATTGCTGCAAAGCCGCTTCGACTCCAATGCCGCCCATATCGCCAATAATTCCACTCTTCGTAGGTTGTTCGAGCGGCTTATGCCAAATGCTGATGATGCGACTGCACCAAGCATTGAAATGGCCGCCAGAGGCACAAAAGAGATAAATCAATGACTGATGAGCACGTTTACCATTAACGCCACAAATGAGGAACCTCATAACTCCAAGAGCGAACAAAGAGCCATGTGCGACCAGAAAAATAAACTTTCTCATATGCTTGTAGATTTCCGCTTAGTAGACCGGGCATACATTAGTAGCTCCTTACCTCTGCCTTACTGGCTAAGCAAGAAATGAAGTCATCAAAGCCGGGTAGCGCAGTAAACGCTTGCACGCGTGCTTTTATCAACTCTTCTGAGTCATTTCCGAAATTGCATTCCCTCCAAAGGGTGATGAACGAGTCAGCCAAAGCCCGCTCTGACTCGGATCCATGGATATTATGCATGTAATAAAATATGAGTGCCTGCCTCTGCATTGCTTCAACAGGCAATGGCAAAATCTCGGGGCTACGCAACATAGCCACATATTCGGCGCGAGATTTCGCCGTCCTACAAAAATCAAATGAGTGATGCGGGTGACGTGCGCAACCGATTGTCGGAATACCCAAGTAGGCCATTTCATGAGCGACTGTTCCATATACAGTCACCCCACACGCAATCCCCGCTTTTGCCAGCTGAACGTTACTGATCCCTGCGGGCAGCAAGTTCACGGAGGGGTGTTGCGCTTGCAAGCGAGTTAAAGCTTCGTCACTTAGGGCAATCTGATTCGGATGTGGTTTAAGAAAAAATGTAATTCCAGACGCATGCAGCGTTGTGACTGTGAGGCAAATCCACTCCCAAAAATCATGAAATACAAGGTCTGGGTAAACATGCGGGCTGTCATAGAAATCGTGAAGAAAGACGACAACTGCGCCTTTCAGATTCGGGGGGAGGCTGACCTCCATGTTTGTGTTTGCGTACGCCGATTGGCGCATATAGCTTGTCGCAGAATCAATACTCCCTGACAAACGCCGCTCTAGCTTTACCTGCGCTTGCGCAAGACGCTCATCCTGTCTATCTAAGGTATTAAAGTCACTTCTATATGCTGAAAAGTTTGGTGTATGGAAGCAATCCTCGCGGCTAAGTTTCTTTCCAAGTCCGTTGAGATTACCAAATGACCATACCTCTACACCTTGTGCCAATGCAACCCGAACTGGAATGCCGTGCTCCAGATAAGTCGTGTGTGAAGACAAATACCATGCCGGACGCTCACGCTCGAAATAAGTACGCGCCTGACGCTCATCGCGTAATGCCTGCCAGATTAGACGCCGCACAAACGGGTCGCGGACTACAAAGGTCGGCGACGGCTTGAAACGAAGATATGAATCAATCAGAAGGTCGGCAATTTCAACGTCATTTAGTTGCAGTGAAAACTCACCGCTCTGTAGTTGTAATGCCTGCCAAAGACGCTTTGACAAAAACCATGCCTTTATATCAGCCACAGGATGGCTCCAGCTTGCCGACCGATAAGCGATGCGATCTATCCATCGACCATAAGCTCGAATCCATTGGGCAGAACGCAGCCAAGCGACTGGGGCAGATCTTTTAAGCTCAGCCAGTAGGTCTGTACCGATTGCGCCGTTAACTGATTGCGTTATCACCAAATCAGCGCGCAGTGACACTCGCTCACCAAGACGAACACGTATCGCGCCAAATAGCAGGAAATAAAAGCGGTCACATACTGACTGCAGTGCCAGAATGGATGCAGGTTTACAGCTTCGGCGAACGCACGCCAAAAGGTCAAGAGACCGTGGACTGACGCCGGGTACATTTGGGTATCGGGAAAACCGTCTGATTAATTTCTCGATCACAACTTAAGCCTATCAGATCAGATACTTAGTGTTATGCGACGCACTCAGCCAACCATTTGCCAAGTCAGCGGTGCACCCTTCTTGGCATCCTGATTCACCCTTCGGCCAATAAAGAAATCATAAAACTTTGGAGGCAAACCATGTCCAGGGCGCACACAGCGAAGATTCTCTGCCGTCAGTTTATCGCCTGCCTTAATATCCTTCGCAATATATAAAGAGCGCCGGAATGCAAGCGACTTTAATTCGGCATCTCGTGGACCATATGCGACCTGCCCCATCGCAAGCCATGCTCTTTCCGTTTCCTCGATGAGTAATTCTAGCTCCACAGGCTCCATGGAAAAAGCGCTGTCGACACCTCCATCCGCACGGCTCAGCGTGAAGTGCTTTTCGATTACCGAGGCGCCTAGCGCAACCGCTGCAACCGCAACGCCCAACCCCATCGTGTGATCCGATAGTCCAATCTCGCATCCGAAAATCTCGCGCATGTTAGGAATCATTCGCAAATTGCTGTTTTCAGGTGTGGCTGGATAGGTGCTGGTGCATTTAAGCAAGGTCAAATCGGTACACCCTGCAGTGCGGGCAGTGCGTACTGCATCATCAATTTCTGCAATAGTAGCCATGCCTGTGGACATAATGAGTGGCTTACCTGTGGCTGCTGCCTTACGAATCAAGGGTAAGTGAACTAACTCGAATGATGCAATCTTGTATGCAGGGACATTCAGCGTCTCCAAAAAATCAACCGCACTCTCATCAAAGGGGGAGCTGAAGCAAATCATTCCGCGCTCCTGAGAACGCTCAAAGATCGGCGCATGCCATTCCCACGGCGTATAGGCTTGTTGATATAGCTGATGCAGACTGTTCCCTGCCCACAAACTGGTTTTGTCCTGAATATAGAACTCGCCCTCGCCTACATCGAGGGTAATGGTATCTGCGGTATAGGTCTGCAGTTTCAATGCATGTGCCCCCGCCTCAGCGGCAGCATCGACAATCTCCAACGCCCTTTCAAGCGACTGATTATGGTTGCCTGACATTTCGGCGATGACGAACGGAGGATGATCCCGTCCAATGAGTCGGTTGGCGATTTTCATAGCTACCTCAGAATTGGTTTGATTTATAAATTGCAACATCTGCGTCTACGACAGACACAAGACTAAAGTTCAATGCTTCAAAAATACGGCACGATGCACGGTTCTCTGACTTGACCGCGCCAAAGACAACAACTCCCGGCTTTACCTTAACAAAAGCATCCAACGCGGTCTTGAGCAACGAGCTTCCCAGACCCCTACCACGTAATACGGGGTTTAATGTGAAGTGTACCTCCCAGGCGCTATGTGCGCGTTCAAAACGCACCTGCCCCGCAGCTAAGCCACCCACAGTTTCGATCAGATAAAGCTGGCAGTCGGCCTTAGCCAGGCGTTGGGTAAACCAGAGATGATGACTCTCTGGCAAAATTTGCCCACTGGAAAACGAGTTGCGACGTGTCAGCGGATCGTTCGCCCACTCTAGCAGTTGCACCTCATCATCCTGACAGGCGCTCCTGGCAATCAGCACTGTATTTTTATTGGCTAGTAACGCAGCACAAACCCTGCCGACACCCAACCCATCCACGACCTTGAGGCAGCTTGCCGACCATGCGTCCAGAGGCTGCTGCAAGAATATAGAAATTTGCGCAACCAGTGCATCCACCTGGATACTGTCCTTATCTCCGATCCAACGTACAAGGCCCCGTTTATTCAGCTCATCTACTATCAGGCGCTGGTTGTTTGCCAAAGTAATGACTAAGGTAGGCAAGCCCAGACACAATCGCTCCCAGTTCGTCGATCCCCCTGCACCAATTGCCAAATCGGCAGCAAGTAGCATTGGCGCTAAAGTCGGTTGAGATCCGTGCAAGCGAATATTCGGCACATCACTTACCAGCATTTCGAGGGCTTCACGATGTGGATTGCTGTCGGCGACTACAACATCCACATGGAGATTGGAGAGGTCAAGCTTAAGAAGCGCCGAGAGAGCAGTCTGAGTGAGATTGTCCTTATCAACACCGCCAAAGAATATAAATAAACGTTGCGGCTGACCTGAGCGTGGTCGAGCTTCCTCATGCAAGGCTGCGTAAACAGGCTGTAGCAACGCGTAACAAGGGCCGAGCAAACTTGCGCTTTGCTTAGGCAGAAGGCTTTCATAACGTTTGTAAAGGTCGGCGACAAGATTTTGATCAAGAAGTAGGTCACAATCATGCGGCCTGTCAGCCAGATCATCAATCACCATTAAGCGCCCGCAGTTTTCACGCAGGATACTCTCCCAACGCGCTTCAAGCGCATAGTGATCCACTACCAACCAATCGGGGGGGGCGTCTCTGAGTGCCTCCAATGTCTGCTCTGCATCACTTCGCCAATCCGTGCCAAGCCACTGCTCCTCCGCTGTTTGCAGTGGCAAACTTGATTGCGGAAGTCGTAAAACCTCATACCCCTCTCGACAGATTAAGTCGATTAGATGACCAGTATGCTCACGGCAAATAAAGAGGCACTGTACACCTTCTGCACTCAAAACACCGGCAAGTGTCAGGCAGCGCATGACATGGCCAGTGCCAATTTGGTGTGATGCGTCAACGCGAAAAGCAATCCTCAATGACACGGCATTCAGGGAAGTTCATGCATTGACTTAAACAGCCACTCTGCACTCGCCCAATCTTCGGGCGTGTCAATATCCTGCACGCGTTTACGGGGCAGTCGCAACGGAACAGACTTAGAGGAAAATACAGGTTCTCCGGCTAGCCACGCCCGTGCCCGTCCCCAATAAAATTGGCCAGCGTCATGCCATGCCTCCTCCAGATCCTGAGAGCGAGTATCAGAATACTCAGCATTGAACATTTCAACCCTCTCTTTGTTAGTAATGCGTATGGCTCTCTGTATGGGGAACGGGTAGCTGGTAACAGAAAATACATAATTGCAATCGGGCGTAGCCATCAGCAAATCGAGACCCTCACGCAGATCGGCAGCCCGAACAAAAGGAGCGGTGGCGTAGATGCAGCACACTTCGGCAGGCTCTACTCCTTCTGCTATGAACCACTCTATCGCATGGCGAACAACAGGAATCGTCGCCGTGTGATCATCAGAAAGTTCGTCAGGTCGAATGAAGGGAACAGATGCTCCAAAGCGCTGCGCGACTTCTGCAATCATGGAATCATCAGTTGAGACAATGACATGATCAAAACACCGGCTCTGTAGTGCGGCCTCAATCGACCAAGCGATGATTGGCTTACCCATGAAGGTTTTGATGTTCTTTTTGGGTATACGCTTGCTACCGCCACGCGCCGGGATAACGGCAAGTCTCACGCTGCCACCCCCTCCATCAGGGCGCTGAGAACGGTCACTTGCTGCGATTCTAAAAGGGTCGGGAAAATTGGTAGCGATATCGCCTCAGCATAGTAAGACTCAGCGATAGGACAGTATCCAGAGGAAAAACCGAGGTCCTTGTAATAAGGCTGCAGATATACCGGAATGTAGTGCAGATTCACGCCAATATGCCGCTCGCGCATTCGCGCAAACACTAAATTATGCTGGGCAGCAGGTACTCGTACAACATACAAATGACGAGCAGAAAAGCTGTCTGCATGTTGCCAAGGCCGCTTGATTATAGGAAAAGTAGCTAATGCCTCGTCGTAGCGGCTGGCAATTATTTGCCTCTCGCTCACGAACGTATCCAGTAGATGCATTTGACTTAAGCCAAGCGCCGCCTGTATTTCGGTCATACGGTAATTAAAACCAAGTTCGATCTGCTGGTAGTACCACGGGCCATGAGGCGGCTCGGTCATTTCTCCGACCTCTCGAGTGATGCCGTGACTACGCAAGCGGCGCATTTTCTCCGCATAAACTGCACTGTTAGTGACTGACATACCACCCTCGCCAGTTGTAATGATTTTCACCGGATGAAAGCTGAATACAGTGATATCACTGAATTGGCAGCTACCCACGGGCTTACCCTGATATCGAGAGCCGATCGCGTGGGATGCATCTTCAATAATATGAAAACCATACTGCTGACTCAGCGCATGGATTGCAGCCATATCGCAGGGCTGCCCGCATAAGTGAACGGGGATTACCACTTTTGGCAACTTTCCTTGCTGCTCGGCAGCAACAAGCTTTTCAGTCAATCGCTCAACGCTAAGGTTATAGGTTTGCGGATCAATATCGACAAAGTCGACTTCAGCCCCACAGTACAGAGCACAATTCGAGCTGGCCACAAACGTAATTGGCGTTGTCCATACAATGTCACCGGGGCCAACCTCCAGTGCGAGGCATGCCAGATGGAGGGCGCTGGTTGAACTGTTGACGGCTACGCCATGAGCAACACCACAATAATCAGCCACCGCCTGCTCGAAACGAGGAACGACTGGACCCTGAGTCAGAAAGTCAGACTTGAGTACATCACATACCGCATTTATGTCAGCAGCACTGATAGACTGTCGCCCGTAAGGAATGTGCTCCATCAAGGTAACCCTATTTTACTGACATTAGCGGCAATCCAGGCTTCGAGCTGAGGAATCGTCATCCAGTCCTGGTTGTTGTCACTGGCATACATGAAGTCGCCCTTGACCTTAATACCATCCTTGATTCGGTAAGGGTCACTGCTCCACCCATGAATGGCAGGTAAGATCTTAAAGTGCTCCGAATACTCATATGTATGCAAGGCGTCCTCAACCCCAATCATCTGCTCGTGCAACTTCTCGCCAGGACGAATACCGATGAATTCCTGCCGTGCGGTCGGAGCAACTGCCTTGGCAATGTCGGTGATGTTCATAGAGGGAATCTTCTTAACGTAAATTTCGCCACCTTGCATGTCTTCAAATGCATGCCATACGAGTTCGACCCCTTGCTCAAGGGTAATCATGAATCGGGTCATGCGCGCATCAGTAATCGGCAGTACCCCGGCATCCTTGATGCTCTGGAAGAAGGGAATCACAGAACCGCGGGAGCCCATGACGTTACCGTAGCGGACAACGGAAAAACGAGTGTCATGTCCGCCTGCATATGAGTTCCCAGCGACGAACATCTTGTCGGAGGCAAGCTTGGTAGCGCCATACAAATTGACCGGACTGCTTGCTTTGTCAGTAGATAAGGCAACAACTCGCTTAATACCCTTGTCTATGCAGGCGTCAATCAGATTCATCGCACCGATGATATTGGTCTTTACACATTCGAATGGGTTGTATTCGGCTGTCGGCACAATCTTTGTGGCTGCCGCATGCACAACTTGATCAATTCCGTCCAGCGCTCTGTATAGACGCTCGCGATCGCGAATATCACCAATAAAGAAGCGCACCCGGCGATCGTCCTTAAACAGCTTCGCCATTTCCCATTGTTTCATTTCGTCACGAGAATAGATTACTAGTCGCTTGGGGTTGTACTTAGCCAAGGTCATGGGAACAAAAGTGTGGCCGAATGAACCGGTCCCACCGGTAAGTAGAATGGATGAATTAGATAGCATGCTGCCGTCCATTAGTGATGTAGATTAATTTGATGATTTGTTGCCTATAGTATATGTCTGCGTGCCTTCTAGCTACGGAGTCCAGCCAGCACTGACTTAGTCTGCCTGCCCCTAGCCATACTCAGTAGCACTTTTTCAACATTTAAACTGTCATGCAGATTCTGACTCATAAAGCTGGCTCTGGCCGCTTGCATAGCTGGTTTGAACCACCATGCATCGGGGTCTTGCTGCGCCCGCTCCACTTGCTGCGCCAACTCAAGTGGATCATGCACAACCATACCCACCTCCTCAAGTGCGGAAAAATACCCTTCAAATTCCTCTCCTAGCCGGTAAAGATCAGCCGGCCAGAATGCAATCGTTGGAATATTCGAGGCCAGCGATTCAAAAAGTGATGTAGACATCCCCTCAACAATTACCAGCTTTGCCTTGCCAATATAAGCTTTTGCTGGCTGAGATGGATCAAGCACACTCATTACAGCGGGATAGTCCATTTGCAGAGATGTTAGCAGTGATGGCGGGCGTTTCTTCAGTGATATTTTCTCAATTGCCGCATTGGGTAAGGCACCTAGAAATACGCTGACAAACTGCTTGAAGTGATTAAAGACATCGTAACCACAGCCATCAGCCGACTGCTGCAAGGGCTGGAAATAGGCATAAAAATCTGTCGTGATATACAACGTATCAATGTCCTTTTGTTCAAACTTATTTACCAGGTAGTATGGAAAAACTGTTCCGCTACCTATTACTGCGGGGGATATTTGTGCTGACCCACGAGCAATGAAACGGTCCTCAATCTGCAAACGATTAAGCCTGGCTGTAGCATAAATCTCGAGCGGAAAATAGTGTGGCAGGGTAATCAGCTCCACGCCATGTAATTCACCCACTGCACGCGGTAAAGCATCTTGCTGATATAAGTTTTCCGAGATCACATATTGCAAGCGGGGGAAGCTAGACCAGAAATCCCGATAGAATGAGCAAGATCGCCCGAAGCCTTCTGCAAGTGACCAGGGAAGTGAAGTCTCAAGACAGCGTCCGAGATATTGCTCGAATCGGTTTTGACTCGACGTCAGCGGCTGCGCAATAGCACAGCGTAAAGCAGGGTCGATAGTATTTATCTCTTCAAAAAGGCTTTTGAGGGATGGAACCGCGTGATGAAATGAAACCTTGCCAAAGCTGCGCAAAAAAACTTTTTTTGCCAGTGTTTTCTCGTACTGAGCATTAGTCACCATCACGCGTAAACGGCGGCTGCCCCTTTTCAAGATTACTTTGGCAGCGTTTCTAACCACACCAGTAATTGATCTCGAGGGTTTTTCAGATTGCGCGGGAGAAAACTTTTTTCTACGCAATGGCAACTCGACAAACATGCCAGAATAAAAAAGCCGAAAATACTCACCGGCATAATATTCACGCCCCTCGTCTGTGATCCCCCAGTACAAACCATCTTCGAGCGTAGCGCTCACACCGTACAAAGGCGGCTTGTCAGGCAGTAATGCAATATGCACATCATGTGCGGCTGGATCAAATACCGCCTCTAATTGCTGAAAGACTGTGTACGCACTGCCAATCAAGTCGCGCAGATAGAAAAAAATCGTACGTCTCCAGAAAGTATCGCTATGTCCATGGTGCTGAGCCAATCTGTCGGCAATGACAGGTAAAAGTTTTGTGAGGTAACTTTCGATAAAGTCAATCGAGCTCCGCGTTTCCAGCATGGGACATGACACACTAAGGCATTGTTCAGGGCGCACCCCACTGGCAATCGCATAGTCGCGGCAGTTTTCGGTCAAAAATTCATACTTTTCAACACCACTTATCCAGAGCTCAGTGCAGTTTGAAACAATAAGATTTGTTCTCATTGGGAAAGTCGGCACAACGTCATAGCATAGACTGAACGGCGACTGAGTAGCCCCCGTGTGCGCCCGCAGAACCC
Source organism: Polynucleobacter sp. MG-Unter2-18 (assembly GCF_018687675.1). Lineage (NCBI taxonomy): Bacteria > Pseudomonadati > Pseudomonadota > Betaproteobacteria > Burkholderiales > Burkholderiaceae > Polynucleobacter > Polynucleobacter sp. MG-Unter2-18. Next base: position 307,428 of record NZ_CP061302.1, on the reverse strand, counting down.
ACGCCAAGCTTGAGGACTTCCTCAAGCGGGATCGTCTGATCATCGAGGGTGTATGCCCACTTTTGGCGTGGTGTTATGACATCTAGGTTGTCGTGAAAATAGAGACCCTCTCTGGTCTTGATGGCGAGAAAGGGCTGCGGCCCGAACACTTCACCCCTCGATACCTCCACAATAAGGCGGCTGAACTCGAGTCTTATCGTCAACTCAAGCCGGGGCTTTTGTTCGAAGCCAAGCAGGGCAACTGCCGCTGCTTCAGCGCCTGTATATTTTATCTGCACCTCTTGATAGTCTGACCTTACTGATTTCAAGAGCGCCCTCACAACGTCAACATCCGGACGCATATCCCTGTAGTCATGATCGGCAAATGCCAATATCGCAGCCCCACTTGCATCTGCCTCAGAAAATGCCTCGCGTACATGATGCTCTGTAAGCGCACGGAATCGAGTACCCACATTCAGACAGCGAAAAATACGACGCCGACAAAATCCTACCTGCTGGTAGTCGTCATGATGCGGTTGATAACCGCGCCAACTCCTAGATGCGCGCTCCCAGTCGCCAAAACGACCAAAAGAGAGATCGGGTTGGTTGACGATGCCGGCCCCTGACTGGTTGGCATAATCAAACGGTAACCACTGCTCGAGGAAGGCATGTGAATCTGGGCGCTCAGCATGAAACCCTGGGCGGTTTACTACCGGGAACCATCCCTCGTCGAGCACTCGGCGGCAAAGAATCTGAGTCAATACATCAAAACTGTTGACGTAACTAGTTGCAGCATGCAAGGGGTTACGTACCAGCGATAGCGGATGGAAGTGCCAGTTAATTTCATCGCCAACACTTCCTAAACCACGTAGTTTTTCCTTGTAGTAGCTGAAAATATTGCCGTACCCGAAATCCTTGCGGCGCGGGTTATCCGACAGTCCAACATGATCCATGCAGTGCCAGGAGTAAACCCAGCCGCCTCCAAAGTCATCCGGCTGCTGCAGACGAAATTTCGCCGACAGGAGCTCGGACAGCATGACATCAATATCACCCCAACTGCGGTTGTATTTCAGCAGTTCTGGCGAAAAGCATTTGGCGACTGCCTCCTCTTGACCGTCAAGATCGATCTGAAGATTCTGAATGCGTTGGAGATTTTCCAGAGTGGGCTCAAGCTCAATGTTGAAAATCGATTGTAGTCGTTCAAATGTTGCGCTAAGCGACTCGTTGAGCGGACCCTCAGTATCAATGCAATGAACGACATAAAGTATTTTTTTGTCAGTCACACTCAATCAATCCCAATTGATTCAAAATACTCCTTGACGGAGGCATGGCCTGCACGCATCGCTAGCGTCTTTGCGGTCGCAGAGAACCGCCCATCCAAGGGTGCACTGAAATCCTTTTGCAGGCCACCAGGTGTCGATATCTTTTTTGCAACCATCAAATATTCGTAACCTTCAATTACCGCTTCGTGCGGGCACTCTCCAATAGGTTGTCGCTTGTAATTCAGCAGTCCCATGTCCCCTCGGTGCGGGAAGGTAACCAAATCGGTCAGCTCGAACCCGAATATTCCGATTTGTCGGCAGAGCTGCGCAAGATTAGTGAACTTGTTCGGAAAGCCTTTGAGAAAGGCATTTTTCTCGGCCTTGAACGCCAATACGTCCTCCAGGTCATAGCTATCCGCCTTGCATGTGATCAGAAAGTGGCAGCCTTCTTTGAGAATACGGTTGATCTCGGATAGTCCATCAACATGATCTACAACATCGAAAACAGCCCAACAGAATACAAAATCGAAGAATCCGTCCGGATACCCCGTTGCCTCCGCGGTCCCTTGACGAACCTCTTGGTAAGGTTGCGCCAAGGCTTTGCTAACCGCGTAACTATCGGGCTCGGCGCCGTAAACCGCTTTCGAGTAGCGAGTCAGCACGCCAGACATTCTTCCCGTGCTGCAGCCCAAATCCAAAATACGATCACTGTAACTTAAGCCCAATGGAGAAAGAAAGTGATCTGCTTCATTCAGCCCAGCGATTACAGTACCATCGACTGACTTCTGAATAGCAGATTCCCAATACTGGGTATAGCTCTTGTTAAATTCCATTTTAGTTTATATAAAAATACACAATATCACCAGGCACTCAAGCCACCATCAACCAAAATGTTTTGGCCTGTGACATAGCTTGATGCATCCGAAAGTAGGAAGAGTAAAGCGCCTACCATTTCAGAGGGCGCAGCCATCCTACCCATCGGGATGCGAGCAGCGTAACGACTCTTGAACTCTTCGTTCTGACCGCTCTCGGCGCCCCCGGGAGTCAGGGTGTTAACCCGTATGCCCTGAGTGGCCCAGTAAGTTGCCAAGTATTGGCTCAAGCCTATCACGGCAGCCTTAGAAGCGCTATAAACAGCCGGTGTGTTGATCTGCCGGTCAAGGTAGAAAGACCCCTCGTAAATCCGCTGGTCAGGAGCCATCACGCCATAAATCGATGAGGTCTGCACAATACTGCCACCCGTTCTCTGCTCAATCATTTTCCGCCCTACCGCCTGGGCAACCAGGAACATGCCATCAATATTGACAGCCATGATTTTCCTCCACTCATCTAGGCTATAGTTTTCGAAGGGGGCAAAGAATGCATCCAAATTATCGGACTTGCTGGCGGCATTGTTATGCAAAAGGTTGATTTGCCCAAACTCTTGGCAAACGGCGTCGACCATCTCGCTAACCGAGGTTGGGCTTGTAACATCACAATACAGACCAATCGCCCGAACCCCAAGATTGTGTTGAATATCGTTGGCCAGTGTAAGAGCCTTTTCCAACTCAACATCGACAACCGCAACGTTTGCGCCTGCGCTTGCGATGCCTCGGCAAAAATGCTGCCCAAGAATTCCGGCGCCGCCAGTAATGATGGCAACTTTCCCCGAAAGATCAAACGACGCCTGCACCCCTGTCTTGCTCATATAACTTCTCCTTTTCGGGCGCCACTTGCATTACCCGCTGTACGCTCTGCAATCAGCATGTCGGCCATCCTAAAATCAAGCATCGTATCAATATCAAGGGCACGCTCGACCGGAACATGCACGGCATGTACTCGCCCCTCAAACAGGCCAGCATGCTGGAGGACGAAATGGGCATTCAACACATAGGCCACGGTTGTCATATCATAAACAATAGGCGTATCCTGACGGCGGCTGATACTCACTGCAGGAGGCATTACAAGGTTGATGCGATTATCTGCTTGCCGGGTAACCATATTAAAATATGGGCTGCGATGTGCATCAGTGACGGTAACAACAGCATCGGCGATACCTTTCTCATATTCATCCAGGCAGTTTTCAAGGTCGATTGGCAATCGCAAAGGTGCAGTGGTCGGAATCGAAACCATGGTCTTGGGTAAGACCCCCTCCTGATTGCGCAAATACTCAAGTGCATGACGCCAAGCCAGCCACTCGGGACTGTCATCTCGAGCGAGGTGGGGAGGCCGCATGAACGGCACCTCAGCGCCATATGCGCGAGCAACATCAGCAATCTCGAGAGAGTCTGTAGAAACTAGGACGCGCTCTATACGACCTACTGCCAATGCCTGCTCTATCGACCATGCAATCAGTGGTTTGCCGCCCAAGGATCGGATGTTCTTACCTGGTACGCCCTTGGAGCCCCCGCGTGCAAAGATGAAGCCTACTGTACTCATGCTTGAATCATTCCTGAATATCGCTCACTAAAACTTGAGCTCCCGCAGCACTAGATGAATGGTGTGCGGCCTCTATAATTTTTAAAATATGAAATCCGTCATCCACGGTCACCAAAGGCTGTTCCTTTCCCGCGATGCACGCAACCATATGCTGCCACTCAGCCTGATAGCTTTGATTACTCTCCGGCGCCTGCATAAAAACTGGCTGCCAAGTACATGCTCCAGCAGGGTAATGCTCAAGACTACCGCTAATCGCATTCCAACGCAGACTGCCTGTTTCACCAATGATGGTGCATTGGCGGGTTGTATCATGCCGGATAAAATCAAGAGTGAGGGCGGCAATCATTGGGTGGCTCCGCTCTCCAAAGCCCAGGATAAGATGGGCAGTATCTTCGACATCAATATCCAGATCGCTCTGCCTCGCGAGGGTTGCCCTGACCCAGTCCGCTTCACCGAAGAGCCAGCATAGGTAATCAAGTTCATGACTCAGCTCGAGCAACACACCGCCACCCAATTCGTGTCGTGCAGAAACACATTTACGATAGTCGCTGGTTGGTCGCCAGCTCGGCAGATACTGTCCTATTTCGCAACGCACTGATAGAGCCCGGCCAATAATGCCATCGTTGTACGTCTGTCGGAATCGCTGCATGGATGGCAAATAACGTAAGTTATAACCCAGCAAAAAAATCTGCTTACACGTTTTAGCCTGCTTGACTAGCGGAACGGCCGCACGCCAGGTATCTGCGAGAGGTTTTTCGATAAGCAGATGGCAGCCAGCGATTGCTAGTGCCTCTGCTACTGCCACATGTAAGGGTGCAGGGGTAGCAATTACAGCTAATTGCGGCGAGAAGGCCAGCGCCTCATCAAGCATAGAGAAACAGCCATTTGCATGTGGAGGAACATCATCATGCTTCTCATGCCTGAGGATGCGGATATCGGCTTCCGGAAATAGGTCGCGGGCCAGCCCGAGATGGCGCTTGCCAATACTACCAAGACCAACGATCAGAATTCGATCAATCAAGGTATCAAACCTGCTCACGTTGCAACTTTTCGCCCTGATCTCTGGCCAGCTTCAAATCCTCTGGCTTACCGACATCCAACCAAGGTTCATGCATGGGATAGGCAACTGTCCGCAAGGATTTTGCCTGGATTCGCTCAAACAGCGTCGGCATGTCGCAATGCTCGCCGTTAACTAAAAACTCTAGAGCATTCGGAGACAATGCATAAACCCCAGCATTGATATGAGTTCGGGCAATCGGCTTCTCTTCGAAGCCGACAATATCCACACCATTGATTTGGACAACACCAAATGGATGCTGCCATTCATGGACGCGGACCGCCATAGTTGCAGTGGCATCATAACGAACATGAAAATCAAGTAGCTCGCCATAGCGAATATCGGTGATAACGTCACCATTTGTGACAACAAAGGGGGTTTCAGGCCTCTGCGCAAACAAAGTTAATGCGCCCACCGTACCAAGAGAGGTCTGCTCACGCAGGTAGTCAATCTTGACGCCAAACTGGGACCCGTCACCAAAATACCCTTCAATCATGTGGCCAAGATAGTTGATAGCCAGCATAAAGTGATTGAAGCCCTCCTGTTGGCTGCGCTCGATGATGTGCTGAAGCATCGGCTTTCCGGCAACCAGCACCATCGGCTTTGGGCAGTTCTCGGTATGCGGCATAAGCCGCGTTCCCTTGCCGCCCGCCATAATAATCATGAGATTGTCGCGTGGAGGCGGCGTAGTGATCTGGCTCCAGACATGCAGGCCCACCACACGTTGCTGCTCATCAACTATCGGAATCTGCTGCAACTGGTTAGAGCGCATCAACTGTATCACCATGTCACGTCCGAATGACGGAGGAACTACAAGCGCATTGCGGTATATGATGCGCTCAATCGCACTCCCAAGATCTAACCCCTTAAGCAGGCCGCGGCGAATATCGCCATCGGAGATCGTGCCCTCAAGAATGCCTTGCGCATTCACAACAAGGGCAATTTTCATCGAGGAGTCGTTTAGACAGCGAATGGCATCCTTTAATGTCGAATCTATTGGTAGGATGGCCTTGCGCCATATTTCATCAAGAGTCACCATTAGACCTTCCCTAGAAGAACTTCCGGAAGATCGTGGAAAACTTTCTTGAGAGTTCCGCTGATCGGATAGGTTCTGAGAGTTTGCACAATCTTGTCGCTCGCACCCGCAGTACCGTATGGACTTACGATACTAGGTAAAGATGCTTGGAAACTGGTCGAATACAAGTGTTCTAAAGCTTGACTAATAGATGCATAAGTTGGCTCGCAGTCAATCACGCTCGCAGCGCGCAAGCGACCTCGCTGACGATCGCCGATATTGACAGTGCCTTTTTTAAAGCTTGGTGCCTCAGTCAGCCCGCTGGATGAGTTGCCTACGACTGCATCAACCTGCGCCAAAACCGACAGATAACGGAGCTGTCCCAGCGAAGTGTAGACCCGGGTATGCGACCTATCCCTTACATAGGCCGCTACCATTTCGAATAAGACTCGACTGTCTGGATCGGCGTTGGGCATAGTGAAAATGACATGAGTATCTTTAAGATTATCGAGCGCCAACAACAGTTCCTGCATCTGCTTGCCGGCACTCCCCGGCTCCAGCGTCACCGGATGAAAGGTGAGCAGCAGGTTGCGACGCCCGAACTTGAAACCAAGCTCGGATTCGATGGTGCCCCTCTCAAGAAGCTTGACCTTACTCAAACTATCAACGCCAAGCCCCCCAACCGTAAATACACGTTGAGGGTCCTCGCCAAGCTGGATGACACGCTTCCGATAAACATCCGCAGCTACAAAGTGAAGGTGCGACATTTTGGTGATCGAATGGCGGATGGCCTCATCAAAAGCCCCTTCCGTAGTTTCTCCACCATGGAGATGTGCTATAGGAATATGCGCCACCAGAGCAGCCGATGCAGCTGCAAAAATCTCAAAGCGATCGCCAAGCAAGACCACCATATCGGGCTTCAAGTGCGCATAGGCATCGGCAAACCCGATCATCCCTAAACCCATCGATTTACTTACACCCACAGGGGTATCAGAGCTCATCAGCATTTCCACCCGCTGATCGATATAAAAACCATCGATCTCTATCTCGCCTGCAGTCATACCGAAATCAGGACTCAAGTGCATGCCGGTGACAATAATCTGCAACTGAAAATCGCTTGCATTGCGGATGCCTTCCATGACAAACCGGAGCAAACCATAATCAGCACGTGTGCCTGTAACGACGCAGATTTTTTTCACAATATGATCAACTCGTCAATCGCAAAATCACGTGGCGCTATACGCCCTATCACCTCGTCCCAGCACATCGGGGATAAGCCTGTTCCAGGACGTTTTGCCGCAAGGTTATCTGCGCTAAAAGCTTCGCCGGCAAGGATATCTCGCGCCGCAACGATGGACTTGCGAGCAATTGATTTATTGTGCATCTCGCTGACGCTCGGACGCTTAATGCCATCACCCAATGCAAGCTCAATATTACGGATTGCCTGAACCATAGATTTGAGCTCATCCGGCTCGAGACTAGCGCGGTGATCGGGACCGGGCAAGGCTCGATCGAGCGTAAAGTGCTTCTCGATAATGCAGGCACCCATGCTTACAGCAGCAATCGACACCTCAATCCCCGTGGTGTGGTCCGAATAACCAACTTTGACGCCGAATGCGACCTGAATGCTTTGCATAGCACGTAGATTGACATCGGACATAGGCGTCGGATATTCAGTATTACAGTGAAGTACAACAATATCCTGCCGGAGTACGCCTGCCTTCAATAGGATCTCAATTGCCGCCTCTATCTCGCCCAACGTTGCCATGCCGGTGGAGAGAATTAAAGGGTAACCCAAGCTCCCAACGTGACGCAGATATGGAAGATTGGTCAACTCACCAGATGGCACTTTAAGACGATGAATACCAAGCGAAACCAGCATATCAACACTAACAATATCAAAGCCAGTTGAAAAGAACTCGATATTTCGCTTGGCACAATGCTCCATCAGTATTTCGTGTGCAGCCGAACTGAGCTCAAGACGGCGCAACATTTCATATTGCGACTCTTTAGCACCCGTAGAGGCAACCTGGTAATCAGCTTTGGTAGCACTTTTTGTCGCCAGGCGATCCGCGCAAAAGGTTTGGAACTTGACGATGTCGGCACCTGCATCAGCCGCCACATCGATCAGACGCTTCGCAAGTTCGATGTCGCCATTGTGATTCACGCCCGCTTCCGCGATGATCAATGTCTTACCGTTACTCATGCCTGCCCCCGATAAACCGTACCAGCCAATACATCTGACAAGACAACTGAACCAGCCTGGATAAGACTGTTGGCACCAATGCGAACCCCCTCTCGTATTATGGCTCCGCTACCGATAAGGCAGCCAGTTTCTATATACACATTTCCATTGAGTTTTGCTCCAGTCGAAATATGGCAATGCGCCTCGACCACGCAGTCATGCTCAATCAATGCCTGGCTATTGATAATACAGTTTTCGCCCACCCATGCAGATGCATTTAGAATCGTGCCATGCATGACCACCGAGCCGGCCGCTACCAGTGCATGTCGCGAAACATTAGCATGAGAAGAAATCACACTAGGCAACTCTGCCCCCAAAAATTTTAAGCGCTCGAATAAACGAATTCGACTCTCCGCACTTTTGATTTGCCCCACTGTTATCAATGCAGCAGGGTATTTTTTTAGCAATTGTGGCAAGTCATCGTCATTACCCAGTATCGGGTAGGAAAGCACGGTCCCACCTGCTTGAGCCTCCTGCTCCACAACACCCCCAACAACATAATGCTGACTGGACTCGATGACATCTATACAGGACCGACAATGCCCTCCGCCACCGATGAGCAATAAGGCCTTCATGCGATATCCGCACTGCTGGGAATGTTGATTAAACGCTGCACTAATGATTCGGCAACAGCCAATGATGCCCGCGGACAATTCCGATAAGGCATCATCTGATGCAAAAGGCGCCATGCCGGTCGAGTCATGTAACCGACATCGTTAGTCGCAGTTAAAATCGAATCGCGCTGACCCGCCCCTACTTGATCAAGTAAGAGCGCTTGCAACCAGAAATTACTTTGAGTATGCGCGGGCTCTCCCACCAACCTTAAACCCGCGATACCAGAAAATACTTCCCGATAGCGCTGATAAAGACGGCGTTTGGAGGCCAAAAATTCCGGCATGAGCTCCAATTGTGCACAGCCAAGTGCGGCATTGAGATTGGGCATGCGGTAGTTAAATCCGACTTCGTCATGCTCATACTCCCAACGGTGCTGCAATTTTGCCGTTGTTGTCAAGTGCTTGGCCCGGCGTGCAAGAGCAGTATCGTTCGTCAGGATAGCTCCGCCTCCGCCGGTGGTAATGATCTTGTTGCCGTTAAAGCTAAGAGTCCCGATTCGACCGATCGTGCCAGTATGACGTTCACCATACCAGCTTCCCAATGACTCTGCGGCGTCCTCGACTACGATCAATCCAAAATCACTCGCTACCGCTTGTAAAGCATCCATAGCACACGGATGCCCAAAGGTATGCATTGGCAAGAGAACGCGAATAATTTTTCCGGTTTCACGGTTGATGCAAAAACCTTCGCGCTGCTCCGTCATCCGTCCCAACCAGTCACGCAGGGAATCTGGATCAATCCCTAGGGTTGCCTCATTACTGTCAACAAAGTGTGGTGTAGCGTCGCAATAACGTACTGCATTTGCAGTTGCCACAAATGTCAGCGCCGGCACCAGAACCTCATCACCCGGTTGCACACCGGCAAGCAGCAACGCCACATGCAATGCTGCAGTCCCATTAACGACAGCAACGGCATGCTTGGCGCCGGTGTATTTAGCCAGGTCAGCTTCAAATCGATCGACATAAGCCCCGACTGAAGATACGAAGGTCGAATCCAAAGAGTCGCGGAGATATTTCCACTCGTTCCCCTTAAAGCGGGGTGCATGCAAGGCAACGCTACTCTCACCGCATACAGCGCGCAGTGCAGCGACAACCTGCTGTGGCAGGTCGTCAGAAATGCGAGAAGAATTGTCTAGACTCATATATTGTAAATATCGGCCTTGTATTTCCGGAGGTTTTCAGGACGACAAAACCATTCGGCCGTTTCAGCAAGCCCCTCCTTGAAACCTTCACGCCCCGCATAAGCAGGGCTCCAACCGAAGAGTTGACGAGCCTTGGTATTGTCTGCCCAAAGGCGCTCGACTTCCGAAGTACCCGGACGCAGACGATTTTCGTCAGTCACGATATCAATCTTAATATTCATGGCTTCAGCGATCAATGCTGCAGTGTCACCAATCGAGATTTCGAAATTGCTTCCAAAGTTAACCACCTCGCCCAAACCTTGCTCTGAATTCATAGCTGCAATAAAACCGCTGACCGTATCCTGAACATAGTTGAAATCGCGTGTAGGAGACACGGCGCCAAGCTCAATCTGGCGCTTTCCGCTTGCGATCTGCGTAATGATGGTTGGAATAACGGCGCGAGCGGATTGCCGTGGGCCATACGTATTGAAAGGACGCGCGATCACTACCGGCAAGCCGAATGAAGCGTAAAAGGAATAGGCTAGCTGATCTGCGCCAGTCTTACTTGCCGAATAAGGTGACTGGCCTTGGAGAGGATGCTCCTCCGTAATCGGCACGAAACGCGCTGTACCATACACTTCGCTGGTCGAGGTATGAATCAAACGCTTTACCCCCAGCTCGCGCGCTGCCTGCAATACATTCAATGTACCCTTGATGTTCGTATCGATATAGGTATCAGGCGAATGATACGAGTACGGAATAGCAATCAGTGCCGCTAGATGCAAGACAACATCGCAACCCGCCACCGCTGCCTTGACGCCATATGGGTCACGAATATCACCGGAGAACACTTCGAAATGCCCCTTGACGTCTGAGGCACAGTGATCAAGCCAACCCCATGAATTAAAGGAGTTGTAGAGCGTGAAAGCACGAACAGCATGGCCTGCACGAACTAGGGCTTCAGTCAAGTGTGAGCCGATAAAACCATCGGCACCAGTAATTAATATATTCATTCTTTCAAATACTCGGATAGGTTAGTGGTGATTAAACCTCGGGACAAAGCCTCACACTTGAACGCAAGGGACAAACTCATAATCACTTCTTAAGACTGTACGAGATCTTCATAAGTACCTGTCTTTTCAATACGGCCGTCGATCAAACAGACAATCAGAGAGCAGTTTTTAAGGGTGGTTAGTCTATGCGCAATAATAAAGACTGTGAGGTGCTTGTCCAGCCCCTCGATTTCCTCCATCACCGCGGCCTCGGTTTCGTTGTCTAGTGCACTGGTTGCTTCATCGAGCACAATAACATCTGCTTTTTTATACAGCGCCCTCGCAATGCCAATGCGCTGTCGTTGCCCGCCTGAAAGGCGAACCCCGCGCTCCCCAACTGCAGTCTGATACTGCATCGGCATGGACTCAATTACCTCAGCCATGCGTGCCTGCTTAGCTGCATGGCGCACAGTCAGTGCATCAATGTCACTCAGTGGAACGCCTAAAGCAATGTTGGACTCGACAGTACCATCTGAGAGAAAGATTGATTGTGGAACATGTGCCAGATGCACTTGCCAAGCTCGCTGATTGGCAGCTGTCACCGGAATGCCATCCACTTCAAGGGTGCCACTATTTGGCTCAAGCAGCGCCATAACAATATCAAGTAAGGTGCTTTTTCCGCTTCCTGTCGTCCCAATAAAACCAACACGCTGCCCCTTCTGAATCGTCAGATTAATGCCATTCAGCACCCAATTAGCGCTCGTATCGTACCGAAAGCATACATCGCGCAAAACAATGGAGTGTTCAAAAGGTAGTGGAGAGGCCGGCTTGTCTGCGTTATCCGGCATCCGCTGATTGAGTAGAGCTAAAGTGTCCTCCAAGGAGGCCTTGCTACCTTGAATCGATGCCCATGCTCCATAAGCCTGTTGCACAACTGGCATTAAGCGCTGGGCGCTCATAGCAAGCACACCCAGAATCGGCAATGCGGTTATAAGACCATTTTCCTGAACAGCTAAGTTGTATGCGAGCACAGCCATCAATACCATCCCTAGTGCCTCCAGAACAAAGCGAGGGCTTTGCCCAAAAAAACGGAGGCGCGCCTGCGCGTGACAAAGCGCACGATTAGCCTCCTGATATGCACGGCAATAGGCATCTTGCGATCCGTCAATCAGAATATCGCGTATGGCACCCATTCCCTCTTGCAGGACACGAATGACTTTTGTGCCTTCTGACGCAATCACCTGGCTATCTCGCAATAATCGTCTACGCGTCACCCTTATCACAAGCGCATAGATACAACCAAAACCGGTAAGAGCGAAGAGCGCGACAGCTGGATCAAAATAAAAAAGTCCCGACATGATTACGCTCAGCATGAATGTTGAACTGAGAATGATTAATACCGGCTGAATGACTTCAGACGTAACGCTCGGCGCCTTGACCGAAATACCGTGAATCACCACACTACTATTGCGCGCCACGTGGGTACTATATGACTGATAAAGCGTTTTTCGATAAATACTAATACCAAGATCGATTCCAATGGCATAAGACAGTCGCATCGTTGCCCACAACAAGAACAACCGGCTGGCGCCTGCAGCCACGGCAGCAATGATGAATACAGCCGCCATTGGCAACAAAAGATCTGTTGCCTCACGAATCCCAAGCATAGTGATAAAGCCTTGAGCCAATGGATGATCGTATATATAGTCAGGAGAAGTAAGTACTCCCAGAAACGGCAAGACGGTACCAATACTAAAGACTTCGAGAATGGACACGATCAGCATCAAGAGTAGCAACAACAATAATTGCGTTCGTCGCCGCAGGCTGATATGAACCCAAAGCTGGCTAAGCAATTGCATTAGAGGGAGAGACAGCTCTGACTTACTCATGGCGATCCATCGGCTTATGACCATGCACGTTAATTAATTCGTCGCGTTCTGCGACCTTGAGTTCTTTCAAGGCCATTTAGCCTTGCTCTTTAAAAAATCCTCGTAGGCCTTTTTGAGACCGCCCTCCAAAGACTCCTTAGCATTCCAGCCAAGTGCATTAAGGCGTGTGCTGTCAACAAGTTTGCGAGGTGCACCGTCAGGCTTGCTGAGGTCGAAAACAATATCGCCCGTATAGTTAACGACTTGGGCAATGTTTTCGGCCAGCTCCTTAATAGTGAGGTCGTACCCACAACCCACATTAATATGGCTGAGCATAGGTTGGGTGTACTGCTGGTATGTGACCTGTGGCAGGTTCATAACGTGCACGCTAGCTGCAGCCATGTCGTCCACATACAGGAATTCGCGCATCGGCGTGCCGGTACCCCAGATAGCGACGCTTGATTTATTGCTAACCTTGGCCTCGTGCAAGCGGCGAATCAGGGCTGGAATGACGTGGGAGTTCTGGGGATGATAGTTATCGCCAGGACCATAGAGATTGGTGGGCATAACGCTGCGATAGTCAACTCCGTGGCTTTCGCCATACTGGCGGTTGTAGCTTTCGCAGAGCTTGATGCCTGCAATCTTGGCAATGGCGTAAGGCTCGTTTGTAGACTCCAGAGTGCCGGTAAGCAGCGCGCCCTCCTTCATTGGCTGGGGAGCTAACCTGGGATAGATACAGCTGGAGCCGAGGAATAAGAGTTTTTGCACGCCATGGCGGAAGGCAGCATCAATGACGTTCGCCTGCATCATCAGGTTTTGATAAATGAATTCAGCAGGATAGATGCTATTGGCGTGGATGCCGCCAACCTTAGCTGCAGCTAAGTAAACATGGTCAGGCGCCTCTTCCTTAAAGAAAGCGTAAACGGCTGCCTGGTCAGTGAGGTCTAGTTCAGCATGTGTGCGAGTAACAATCAGCTCAACCGGGTGACTGTGTGCCAGCAACTGGCGAACAATGGCCGAACCAACCATGCCTCGGTGGCCTGCAACGAAGATTTTAGGGGGGGCAGTCATTTTCTAGGGGGCTCACACAGTCTTCAAGGCACAAGCAATCATTCATAGGACTCATCTCAGCCTTCAAGACTTCGATTTCGACCTGAAGGGCTTCATAATCTGCCACTTTACGCCTCAAAAACTCGCTCGTAAGCTTTGACTTTTCAAGCACTCCTGCCGGGGTGAGCCAATAGGCATAGCGCAACTTATTCTTACTTTGATTGAAGTTATGCATCTTGACTAAGCCCTTTTCAATCAGCGCCTGGAAGCAGAAGTTGATCGTACCCAGCCCCACGCCCAGATCCTTGGCTAGCATGCGCTGACTGGTCTGGGGCGTCTTATGCAAACGGCGCAGGACTTCGAACTGGATTTCCTCCTGGAAACCAGCCAATTTCTGAAGTGGGGATACTAGGCTCAAGGTAATTTAGGTACGCTACCGCCGTGCTGTTCGACGATCAGCAAGCGCGGTTAGGGTTTTAGCAGAAGCTCTGATGCAATAAAGTGAAGCAAAGAGTACCGTCATAAGTTCGACTGACGAACACTATTCTGCCACATATTTATAACTTTAAAAAAGGTTTTTTGCTAAATAGGCTATTGCGAGGTAGTTTTGCTAATTCACCTTGCGCAAACTGGCCGGTGCGACTCGCACCGCAACTGGCATTCTCAGAATCTCAATCAACACCATGACCCGACTTTCGCCATCGGCCATTTGGTAGATGCCTTCGATGCCGGCAAATGGCGCCTCCATTAGGTAGACCCGCTCACCGGCTTTGAACAATCGCTCCGGCTCCATCTGAAGCAATACCTCCTTTGATCGTAGCAGCTCGATCAGCCGATCATCTACCCGCGCAGGCTGGATCCCGAAGATGATAAGACGGCTAACTCCCTTTGTCGAACGGATTGGCCCCCAACTCTTGGCCGAATGACCGAAGCCCAAGCGAATGAACAGGTAACGTGGAAACAGGGGTTCGTCTGCAATCGTCAGCAACCCTTGGCGGATCTTTTCTGATGGAAGGGTCGGGAGGTAACACTCATAGCCTTGCCGATGGAGGTTTTCCTGGGCGCACTTTTCTTGTCCAGGCTTGGTATGAACTAGAAACCAGTGCATCGTCTTCTCCAAAAGTCTTCTGTATTGTCAACATCCTACCCCCTTGATGTTTCAGCGAGGAAATAATATTTTTATCAACCATTTTATATATACGGGCAATTAGTTTGCCGAGATATCTCCTGCTATTTAGGATTTGTGATCATCCTCGAAATTGGGAAGCATGCTTTGTGCTGTAGGCTGGTCGTTGGCGCCCAGATCTTCGTCGAATTCACTGCCTCACCTCTAATTGCTGCACACCTTCCCCCTTATATTGAGAGCGTTCGCCAACAGTTCGAAATACTCGAGGATTTGAAGCATGGATTAATTTTCTTTGCCAACAGAAACTACATATCCGTGATTTTTAAGAAGGGCATGTTGTTTTGCCTGATCCAGATCATTTGCCACCATCTCCACGATCATTTGATCAAGCGTGATCTCTGGGGTCCAGCCTAACTTCTGTTTGGCCTTAGTTGGATCACCTAACAAGGTCTCCACCTCAGTCGGGCGGTAGTAACGTGGATCAATTTGCACGATAACATCGCCAACCTTGAGTGCGGGAGCACTGTTACCATCAATAGCAACCACTAGGCCACGTTCTTGCTCTGCAGAGCCTTCGAACTTAATCGTAATGCCCAGCTGTTTAGCGCTGCGAATAATAAATTCACGAACAGTAAATTGCACGCCAGTAGCAATTACAAAGTCATCTGGCTCATCTTGCTGCAGCATCAACCATTGCATGCGAACATAATCTTCTGCATGACCCCAATCTCGCAAGGCATCAATATTACCCATATAAAGACATTGCTCTAAACCTTGTGCAATATTCGCTAAACCACGAGTTACCTTGCGGGTTACAAATGTTTCTCCACGACGTTTTGACTCATGGTTGAAGAGTATTCCATTACAGGCATACATGCCATAAGCTTCGCGATAGTTAACGGTAATCCAGTAGGCATAAAGCTTAGCAACTGCATAAGGGCTTCTAGGATAAAAAGGGGTTGTTTCTTTTTGCGGAATCTCTTGAACTAATCCATAGAGCTCAGAAGTAGAGGCTTGATAAAAACGAGTTTTTTTCTCTAAGCCAAGTATGCGAATCGCCTCCAAGATTCGCAAGGGACCAATAGCATCCACATCGGCTGTATATTCTGGAGACTCGAAAGATACAGCCACATGACTTTGGGCACCCAAGTTATAAATTTCATCCGGCTGTGTTTGCTGAATGATGCGAGTTAAGTTGCTTGAATCACTTAAGTCACCATAATGAAGCACAAAATGACGATGATTAATATGTGGATCTTGGTACAGATGGTCAACACGCTCAGTATTAAAAGAGGATGCACGGCGCTTAATGCCATGAACGATGTAGCCTTTTTCTAATAGGAACTCCGCCAAGTAAGAGCCATCCTGCCCAGTAATACCAGTAATCAACGCTACTTTTTGCTTATTAGTCATATCTTTATATTTGTTCTTAAAAACCAATTTACCTTAACTAAAATCAGCCCCGTCCATAGGCATCTTCAAGCCTCACAATATCATCTTCACCTAAATAAGCGCCCGATTGCACCTCAATGATTTCTAAGGGCTCATTACCTGGGTTAGCTAGGCGATGGGTTTGCCCTTGGGGAATGTAAGTGCTTTGATTTTCAGTCAATGTCATCACCTGATCGCCATTGGTAATTTCAGCTATGCCCCTTACAACCACCCAATGTTCAGCTCGATGCTCATGCATCTGCAGAGAGAGGCTTGCTCCAGGCTTTACCTGGATTCGCTTTACTTTGAAGCGATCACCCTGATCAATACTGTCATACCAACCCCAAGGTCTTGCAACTTTTCTGTGTAAATTTTTTTCTTCTCGCTGCTGAGACTGAAGAAGTTCAACCACTGACTTTACAGTCTGACTACTTCTTCTATTGGCGACAAGAACCGCATCTGCAGTCTCCACAATAATCAGATCATCAACTCCAACAGCGCTAACCAACCTACTGCTGGAATAAATCAAAGAATTTTTTACATCATCCACAATGACATCACCGGTAATGACATTAGCATTCTCATCCTGATTGCCAACTTGCCATACGGCATCCCAAGCACCTAGGTCATTCCAGCCCGCATCAAGCTCAATCATCTTGATGGAAAATGGGCTAGATTCCTGCGAACTTGCACACCGCTCAATTACCGCATAATCAATTGACTCACTTGGAACTGTCTTAAAAGCTTCTACGCCCGGCCTAATAAAAGCAACATCACCAGCCCGATCAATCGCCCTAGCACTCCAAGCGCTCTCAGTAGCGATATAAATATCAGGTCGAAACTCTTTCAATGCGGCAAGCCAAGTACTTGCACGCAATACGAACATACCGCTATTCCAAAGATAGTCACCTTCTTTTAAATAAGCTTCAGCTTTACTTGTATCGGGCTTCTCAACAAATCTCTCTACATCAAACTCACCATGAATACCAGCATCGCCCTGACGTTTGATGTATCCATAACCTGTTTCGGGGGCACATGGCGTGATACCTAAAATGGCAATTGTTTTTTTAGATTGGTCAGCCTCAACGGTTGCAATGCAACTCTGTAAAGACTTAATAAAGCTTGATTGATTACGAATAGTCTGATCGGCAGGTGTAATAACCAAAATTGGATCACCCTTCTGAGGGCTGGCATTTGCCGCAAAGTATTGCGCCTGAAAGGCTGCCAATGTAAGTGCTGGCGCCGTGTTGCGCCCCACAGGCTCAAGCAATAAATTTGTCTGAATCCCCTTTAGCTCTCGCAGTTGATCAAGAGCTAAAAAACGATGCTCTTCATTTGTAACAATCAGAGTGGGGCCCAGCTCAAAATCATTAGTAGAGTCGATTGCATTAATTCTTTCAATTGCCTGCTGAAATAAGCTCTTACCCGAATCATCGCCAGACAATACTAAAAACTGCTTTGGAAAACCCGACCTGGATAAAGGCCAGAGGCGAGTACCCGAGCCACCACACAATATGATAGGTACGACTGAAGTCGAGGTTGATGACTGGGAAGTCGTCATGGGCGCCTAATTTAAGCCTTTATGTTTTTTGTAATTAAGCCCTGATTTTATAGGCTTTATTTCCATGATTAGGCTTAATTTGGCTTATTTGGGTAAGGCTTTCCTGTTAAATTGCTATAAGTAGCCCCCGCCAAGATTAATAGAATGGAATCCACCATCACTGGGAAAAAAGCATATTGGTAATGGGTTATCTGGCTCAAAACAACAATTAAGGCTACCGCGGCGGCGGGAGGGTGCAAGCAACGCAATGCAAACATACCCAGGATGGATAGGCTGGCCGCCAAAGGCATTGCTAACAGAGGGTCATTTACAAAGCGGAATATCGAGATCCCAACCAATGCAGACAGGGTATTGCCAGCAATTACAGCCCATGGCTGAGCCATTGGACTCTGAGGCAAGGCAAACACTAGCAATGCACTTGCACCCAGGGACGCCATCAACCATTCATCAGTACCGCCAAGCTCACCAAGGAACTGAGCGGTAGTAATCACTAACAAAAGTCCTAAAAATGCCCCAAATACAGAGCGCATTCGCTCCAACCATGGGACAAAAGGCTGATCGCCGCCAAGGTAAAAGGCAAGATTTTTTATGAGTTGCTTACGGGATGGTCGCATCACTAATTTAATTAATTGCTAACACTCAAAATATAAGAAATTAAGGGGGAAACATTAGAGCTTTCAGTTCAATCATAAGCGCGTGCAGATGGATGGCCAATAAAGTGGTTTGGTCTACCTTAAAATCAACTGATGACTAGCCAAGCCACTAATCAACTGGACTTACATCACCGAAAAGAAATTGACGGGCTTAGAGCGCTAGCGGTATCGGCGGTAATCGCATTTCACTTCTTCCCCGGTACCCTGCCAACTGGATATCTTGGTGTTGACTTATTTTTTGTCATTTCTGGATATCTCATCACCCTTTTAATTAGCAGACAAGCGGCAAAAAATGAATTCCGATTTTCCTCGTTCTATCTAAAGAGGGTTAAAAGAATTTTGCCAGCGATGCTGGCCATGCTTGTTGCCAGCTCAATTGCCGCTACCTTGATATTGCTTGCCCCAGACCTAGAGAGGTATGCAAAGAGTCAGATTGCAACACTAAGCTTTATTGCCAATATATATTTTTGGAGAACGGGTGGATATTTCTCAACCAGCGATGAGTTAAAGCCTTTGCTTCACATGTGGTCCCTTGGGGTTGAAGAACAATTTTATCTATTCTTCCCAGCAATATTAATCATTATCATTAGATTTATCAGACCCCAATCACTAAAAATAGTGGCATTACTAGTAATAGCCACATCTTCATATGGCATCAATATTTATCTCACGCATATTGGCGGCTCAAACCCAGCATTCTTCTTACTTCCAACCCGCATTTGGCAATTTGCAATTGGCGGTTGTTTTGCACTCCTCCCAATCATCCGGCCAGAAAATTCTACGCGCCTGAATTTTTTGTTCATAGCGGGACTAGCGCTTATTACTATTAATTTCGTAACGCCGCCATCTCAAATTCCGAGCGCAACTCTATTGACTCTTGGTGCAGGACTTATTCTTTGGAACAAATTAAATAGCAATTCACTACTGCTTCGTTATCTAATTACAAAACCAGTGGGGCTGGTAGGGCTATCCTCTTTCTCGCTCTACCTATGGCATTGGCCCATTTTAGTTTTTCTGAAGTACATCTATGTAGATAGCGTACCTTTACATATCTTGATGAGCGCGTTGCTGGCAACCATCCTCATTGCATATTTGAGCTGGAAATATATTGAAAATCCATTTAGGAGTTCAATCCCTACCAGAACTACATTGCTTGCAATTCTCTCTATCTACTGCGTATTAGCTATATATGCGTCAACTATGCTCGCATTAAAAGGTCTGCCTGGTAGAGATGCCGATCTTGCAAATTCATTTGCAAATGCAATTGACTCAAACTACCGCTGCCCTCCAGGCAACTATCGACTTTATGGCGCATCGCGTAGCTGCTTAATTGGCGATATAACAGCGTCTCCCTCATTAGCACTTCTTGGCAACTCACATGCTCAGATGTATGCGCCAGCAATTATTGAGTCTCTCAACGCGCATCATCAGGCCGGGCTAATTATTCCACTCAATGGCTGTCTTCCAACAATCGATCTCAATATCTCTACAGAATGCCTAAAGATGGCTGAAATAAATTTTCAAGCGATAGAAAAAGATAGGAATCTAAAAACTGTAATCATTGCGATGACCTGGTATTCAAATGATTTGGTTGATAAATCAGGGGCATCAATTTCAGACCCCAAGCTCAGCTACAGAGAAAAATCAATCATGATGCTAATAGATAATTTAGCAAAGACAGGGAAAAACATATACTTAGTTGGTCCAATCGCTATTCCCAATTTTGATTTTGCATCCGTGGCAAGCAGAAATATTAAGTTCGGAAATACTATTGAAAACTCTTCCGTCACGAGAGCCTCATTTGATAGTCAATTCAAGTCCCTGATAAGCTCTTTATCACGCCAACTACAAGGCAGGCTGATTTTGCCCCACGAGGTACTATGTGATGAAGAGCATTGCAACTTCGCAGATAAACAAGGAAGTTACTTTTCAGATAGCAATCACCTATCTGCATATGGGACTCAAAAACTTCGTCAACTATTTAACCCCATTTTTGAGAGGCAGCAGCATTAAAAAAGGCCGCTTTAGAAAGCGGCCTTTTAAAACTATTACAACTAAGGAGTATTAAGCCTTCTTAGCATAAGCAGAGCACCAGCCTTTGCCAGCAACTTGCTTAGCACCAAACAAAGAGCAACCACCAGAAGCAGAACCAGCCTTACCTTGGTACAAAGCGCAGTTATCGCACTGTTGACCAGTAGCATATTTGGCATACTTTGCCTTATCAACCTTGGACGCATCTGCCTTGTAACCCAATGCAGCAGCCTGTGGATCCGATTCAGCAACCATTGCTTGAGCTTGAACTTTACCGTTCAAGGCTAAAGTGCAGGCACCAGCGGCAGACAAAATCATGAATTGGCGACGACTATTTTTCATATGGACTCCAGAGGTTGAGGTAGATCAAAGATTGTTTGTGAATGGATCATAGAGCAGATCAAATTACTCAACTATAGGTAGTGTAAGTGCATGATTTCATTGACTATCTTATTGAGAATTGTTCTCACCAGCACATCAACGCCAACCCTTGAGATTCATGCAACTAATTCTCTCTTTGAAATGCGCCCCAGAGTCAGAGGAGGGGTAAGAACGCGCGCAAACAATCGCATCTTGTTGAAAGGTAGCTTTATTGTTCTTTGCAGGATCGACATTCACATCTGGATAGGTCATTGATCCACAGCCAAACAAAAAAGTGATTGCCAGGCAAGTACTCAAAAGTAATAACTTAGATTGGGGCATGGAACGTCTTCTCATTTAGCAGTGGGGCTTTGGACCCACATTAATCCCTATCTCTTTTCTAAAAGGGATAAAAACTCTCTACGCAAATTAGAGTCTTTTAAGAATGCTCCGCGCATCACGCTGTTGACCATCTTCGAATCACGATCCTTAACGCCGCGCCATTGCATGCAGAAGTGATCTGCATCCATCACGATGGCAACACCAATCGGCTTGATTTTCCTCTCGAGCATATCCGCCAATTCCACGACAGCCTCTTCCTGAATTTGTGGACGACACATCACCCATTCAGTCAGACGTGAGTATTTCGATAAACCAATCAATGCAGATTCTTTGCTTGGCAAGACACCAATCCAGATACGACCCATGATTGGACATAGATGGTGTGAGCAAGCACTACGAACCGTGATGGGGCCAATGATCATCAACTCATTTAGTCTGCTGACATTAGGAAATTTCGTGAGTGTTGGTTGCTCAACATAGCGACCATTAAATACTTCCTTAACAAACATCTTCGCAACACGTTGGCTGGTGTTTTTAGTATTGTGATCACTCTCGGTATCAATCACCAAACTCTCTAGTACGGCCTGCATTTTTTCAGCAACCTCATCTACCAAGCCCTCTAACTCACCTGGCTTAATAAATGCAGATATATTGTCATTCGCATGAAAGCGTGCCCTCTGAGCTTCGATACGACGACGGATCACCACAGATAGTGGTGTGCCTGCATCCCCCATCTTGGCAGCTACTTGCTTTGCTGGAGTCTTAGTAGTCGCACTCTGCGCCACCTTCTTGACTACTTTTGTTGCTGCCTTGCTTGCGGGCTTGGTGTTAGTAGAATTTATGGTTGTGTTTTTAGTGCTTGTCTTTTTAATTGCCATTAATGTTTATCTCGTAATTTCTGTAGTGATTTCTAAAATATTTTGCTGCGCTTAAATCTGAAAGAAGATCGCTACTACGCAAGCTAAGCCAGCAAGCCAAACGATAGATCTAGTTGTAGACCAATCAGCAAGATAGCAAGCTAAGTAAGCGATTCTGGCAATAATGAAACCCAGCGCCAAAAGATCCACTCTATGTTGTGGCGCGTCCGCTATGACCGCAATGATGACTGCGGCAAAAAATAGTGGGAGAGACTCAAAGAGGTTTGCTTGGGCCGCATTCGCGCGCGCCCGATATCCGGTTTGTTTTGCTAACCATTGGCGAGGTGCGCCATTGTCATAACCCTCAAATCCTTTTTTAGCAATGCCGGCGGCAACGATGGGAAGCAAACCCATAAATAGAACACACCAATAAGCAATAGTCATGATTGCGCCTTTTTCTTTGAGCCAATGCGTGACTCAGTGCCATTCATCAGGTTTTTGATATTGCTGCGGTGACGCCAAATCAGCAGCAAGCAAACTACTAAGAGAGCAATACCCATCGGCTGGAAACCAAACAAAAATACAAAATAGATGGGGCCAAATATTGCTGCAGCCAAAGCCGCTAAAGATGAGTAGCGCATGAATGTCGCCACAATAATCCAAGTGCTCAGTGTAGCCAAGCCAAGGATCCAATTAATACCAAATAGGATGCCACAAGCAGTAGCAACACCCTTGCCACCCTTAAAACTATGAAATACCGGGAACAAATGCCCCAAGAAAACTGCCAGCACTACACCGCATAACAACCAAGAATTTGAGGTGGAGGTTAATGACTCATCACCCAGTAGGATTCTGGCAAGCATCACAGCAAAAAAACCTTTTAGCGCATCTCCAATCAAAGTCAAAACAGCGGCAAGCTTATTACCAGTTCTTAGAACATTGGTGGCACCTGGATTGCCAGAACCATAGGAGTGGGGATCTGGTAAACGCATGCATTTACTCACCACCACCGCAAACGAAATTGACCCAATCAAATAGGCAATCGGAATAAGTAAAAGGTCTAATGTGAAATTCATACTGATATCTTAAACACTTATCGTAAAGTTATTTTTAGAGCGCTTGAGCTGATCGCCAAAACAGCTGAACTAATCTACTCAAGCACCCCGAGGATGATGTTGCTGATGAATCGATTTGAGGCGCTCTCTGGCTACATGGGTATAGATCTGGGTAGTAGATATGTCAGCATGCCCCAAAAGTAGCTGTACCACCCTTAAATCAGCCCCGTGATTAAGCAAATGGGTAGCAAAAGCATGGCGCAAGGTGTGTGGAGATAAGGCTACAGGGATATTGGCAATCGTGGCATAGCGCTTAATGAGCGCCCAAAAAGCTTGGCGAGTTAAGCCTGTGCCGGTATGACGACCCACAAATACCGCATCAGTAGTTTTGCCCTCAAGCAATAGTTTTCTGGCATCAGCTAGATAGCGACGTAACCACAGCCCCGCCTCACCACCAAAAGGTACGAAACGCTCTTTGCCACCCTTGCCATTAACAACCCGAATGACACCTTCATTTAAACCCAAGGCAACAGTCTTCAATGAAACAATCTCAGAAACGCGCAGACCACTGGCGTACATCAACTCAAGCATGGTGCGATCACGCAACCCCAAAGCAGTCTCAACATCGGGGGCGTTAAGCAAGGAAGTTACCTGATCCTCACTGAGTGTCTTAGGAAAACGCAATGCTTGCTTGGCTGCCCGCAAACCAATGCAAGGATCACTTTTAACCAAGTTCATGCGCAAAGCATGACGATAAAAACGCTTGAATACTGTGAGCCTTCGATTTGCAGTGGTAGCTTTGTCGGCACGTCGATGCGCAATGTAGGCGGTGAGATCTTTCTCAGTTACTGCATACAAATCCGTGCCCGAGTCTTTTTGAAGCCACTGCGCTAAGAGCAATAGATCTCGCCGATAAGCAGACAAGCTATTTTTCGCCAACCCATCCTCAAGCCAACAAGCATCACAGAAGCGCTCAATGGCCTCTTGGCTTACTTGGTGGATGACTGGCACAACTACATTAGTCACGGAAGTTATTAAAGCCTAATGGAGCCTCGCTGACCTCTTTCTTGAGCATAGCCATAGTCTCTTGTAAATCATCGCGCTTAGTACCCGTTACACGCACTGCATCACCCTGAATACTCGCCTGCACTTTGATTTTGCTGTCTTTAATAATGCGGACTACTTTTTTGGCTAACTCAGAAGTAATCCCCTTTTGGATTTTCATGGTTTGCTTGCGCTTATCACTACCAATCGTCTCTTTTTTGTCGTCCTTGAGGTAGCGCACATCCACATTGCGTTTAGCCATCTTACCGTAAAGAACATCGCGAACTTGTCCCAATTTAAAGTCATCATCACCAAACAAGATGAGAGTCTCATCCTTTTGCTCCACTCGGCTATCAGAGCCTTTAAAGTCAAAACGATTGGTAATTTCTTTATTGGATTGCTCAATTGCGTTTTTCAACTCAATCATGTCAGGCTCACACACTACGTCAAATGAGGGCATCTCAAACTCCTTAAATAATCTGGGTAATTAATTTTGCAAATTCAATCATTGCATTGTTACTTTTCAAGTTTTTCCATAAATTAAGAACAGAAACTCGAACACGAATAAGATTGTGGCATGAACTCCGCGAAAAATGCGCCCAATCCAGCAAAATTGACCCCCAATCTGGGGCTCAAGCACCGGAATAGCTTTGGTCTAGATTCCATGGCGGAATTCGCGTACGAGATCACATCCGCGGATCAGTTACCAGCCCTCATGAAAGAACTGGGGGATAAAAAACTTGCCTGGCGTGTATTAGGCGGTGGAAGTAATGTGATTCTTCCGGAGTCTTTGCCTGGAGCAACCATACTCATTAATATTCTCGGCCAAGATCTTGTTAAATCGGATGACACATACTCATGGCTCTCCGTGGGAGCTGGGGTCAATTGGCACGAATTGGTTTCCTGGACGCTAGAGCACAATCTCCCGGGATTTGAGAACCTCGCACTGATACCAGGCACTGTTGGCGCCGCGCCCATTCAAAACATTGGGGCGTACGGTGTTGAAATCGGCGAATATATCGACAGCATCGAGGTATTTGATTCTGCGGCCCATGCCTTTGTCACTCTCCCGCAAGAGGCCTGCCAGTTTGCCTATCGCGATAGCTACTTCAAGAAAAATCCCAATCGCTTTATCGTGACAAAGGTTGTTTTTAAAATTCCTAAGGTTTGGCACGCGCGATTACATTATGCCGATCTAGCAAAGCAATTTTCTGAATCAAACTCCAGCCCAAGTGCAAAGCAAATTTTTGATGCCGTCTGCACTATCCGATCCAAGAAATTACCAGACCCCAAGGTCATCGGCAATGCTGGAAGTTTTTTCCAAAACCCGATTGTCAGCAATGAACAATGTGAGCAACTGATCCAGCAATTTCCGAATCTGATTTCTTATCCAGATGACAATGGCAAACGCAAGTTAGCAGCTGGATGGCTGATTGATCAATGCGGCTTTAAAGGCAAACGTATTGGCACTGTCGGCGTTTATGAAAAGCAAGCGCTAGTGCTAGTGAATCATGGTGGCGGGACATCGACCGATATCCTCAATCTGGCAAAAAGTATTCAAGAGGAAGTCTTGAAGAAATTTAATGTAAAACTCGAGATTGAGCCAAATATTCTGTAGCTTTACCTCAGTAACTCAACCTTAGTAAACTCAACCTCTACCTGGCCTTCAGCCAAGCGTACCTGAAACGCATTTTCTGTATTGAGCTCGTTGGGATTACGCACTGCATGCATTGCCTGCTCCTCTTTACTCAGTATGACGGCATAGCCACGCTCTAGAGTTCTTTGCGGGTTCAGCATTTCAAGTTGAGACTGGAAATGGCTTTGATCACGCTTCCAATTTTCAACTCTGACTAACCATGCTTGATTGAGTCGTTTTTGCCAGCCACTGATTTGCTCACGCATGCGATCAGGGTTGGGCAAGGCATGACTGAGACGCAAAGCCAATTGATCTAAGGTTTGTGCTTCGCGCTCTACTCGCTGACTTACTCTTTGCAGCAAAGCTTGCATGATGGCATCTAACTCTTGCAACATTTGATCGCGTCGTGGCGCCGCCAATTCTGCCGCGCCCGTAGGAGTTGGCGCTCGCAAGTCAGCAACAAAGTCGGCTATCGTGACATCGGTTTCATGCCCAACACCGCTCACAATCGGAATAGGTGATTGCGAAATCGCGTATGCCAACTGCTCATCATTAAATGCCCAGAGATCTTCAATACTGCCACCACCACGCACCAACAAAATCACATCGACTGCATTTTCTTTTTCAGCGGCCTTCAGCGCAGAAATAATTCCAGCGGGCGCATCTGGTCCCTGCACCAATGTCGGGTAAATCACAATCGGTATATGCGGCGCTCTTCTGGCCAATGTACTCAACACGTCATTTAAGGCTGCTGCTTGGGGTGAAGTAATAATGCCGATCGATCTCGGATGAGTTGGAATGGGGCGCTTATTCTCAAGATCAAATAAGCCCTCTTTGGCAAGTTTGGCCTTGAGCTTCAAAAAGGCTTCGTAAAGACCGCCCATGCCTGCACGTCGCATGCTTTGCACCGTCAGCTGAATGTCCCCCCGCGGAACATAAAACCCGAGATTGGCAGCGACTTCGACTAAATCCCCAGATTGAGGCATAAATCCGACTTGGCCATTCCGACCGCGGAACATCACGCAGCGAATCTGCCCTTCTTCGTCTTTCAGCGAGAAATACCAGTGCCCACTGTCATAAGCCTTGAAATTGGAAATCTCCCCGCCCACCCAGACAGTATCAAAGCGCTCCTCTAAAGAGCCTGCAATGGCGCGGTTTAGATCGCCAACACTCAGAATTTCCTTTGATATTTCCGACATTTTTTCTCTTTTTCTACACAGCTAGCAGGCTGAGCGACCAATAAATATCCACAGAAGCCAATACGCCCTAGGTTGAATACTAAAAAGTAAGTAATTACTGACCCAAAACGTCTCATAAATCCAACAAAATAAATGCAAGCCATTGATTTATATCAATAATTAATCAGACTAATTTTAGGATGTTTCCCCTAATATTGCCTACTTTGACCATTAATCAAGGACTTACAGCACTCTTACTGAAAAGTTTTGCACAGAGTTATCCACAGGCTAGCTTTATGAAAACCGGTTTTTAATTCAGCTAAAGTACTGAGCTTATGTACTCAATCTTACTGTCTGCGGGCTGGCCTATCTGGCCCCTCCTCCTCATCTCTATTATCGGACTGGCTATTGTCATTGAACGTGCCTGGTATTTGCGGCAAATTCATATATTCCCTAAAGACAGTTTAGAAATAGTTTTTGGCCTCGCCAATGCCATTTCCCAACAAAAAACAGTCTCAGAGCCTGAAATTACTGCCATTAGTCAACTTTCACCTGTAGGCAGTCTGTTTGCCTGCACCCTTCGAGAAAAAGCCTCAGGCAGCTCTGCAGAATCCGCCTTAGAAGAATTACAAGCCAGTGCTCAGTCCACTTGGTTAAGGCTAGAGCGCTATCTTGGAGTCTTGGCCACTATTGCGACCATTGCCCCCCTCTTGGGACTCTTTGGAACCGTTGTCGGCATGATTGAAATATTTGGCAGTCAGGGCGTTGGCAGTCCTCAACAATTAGCGCACGGCATCTCCATTGCTCTGTACAACACCGCTTTTGGATTGTTGATTGCGATTCCCGCTCTAGCTGCATGGCGGGGTCTGCGAGCGATGGCAAATCAACGCCAGCATGAGTGCGAAGAATTTACACGTCAACTATTTAAGAAACTCTATCCACATTCTGCGGATACAAAATGAGTTGGTTAGAAAGTAAGCTTCAGCATCGCGGTCAATTTTCACTAGGGGTAAGGACAGCTCCGGTTGAGCCCGAGATTAATCTCATTCCCTTTATTGATGTGCTGTTGGTTGTGCTGATCTTTTTAATGATCTCCACTACGTTTACCCGCTACCAAGAGCTAGCGATCACCCTACCTACTGCCAATGGCGCAGCAAGTCAGTCGGAGGTGAAACAAATTCATATTGCAGTCAGTCGTGATGGGCGCTTTGCCATTAATGGCAAGGTGACTGACCGGAGCCAATTGAGCAATAGCCTCCATGTGCTCAACGAAGACAATGCCGTCCAAGTCAATATCGATGCCGATGCTAAAGCCCCCCATCAAGCCGTTATGAGCGCTTTAGAGGCAGCGCGTGATGCCAACCTAGCAAATATTGTATTTAGCAGTCAAACTACCAAGAAGTAATTCAACATACCAAAACATTGCGCTTAACTAGTCGCCTTTAATGTCATCCAAAAAAAAATCTTCTTTCTTCAATAAGGCTCCTCGGTTTTGGGAAAGGCGTGGGCCAATCAGTCTTGTGCTTTGGCCCTTATCCAAAGTGTATGGTTGGGTAAACCAAGCCTTAGATCTACTGAATGAGTTGAATTTAGGTAGACGCAAACCACAAGCGGTACCTATCATTATTGTTGGCAATATCCGAGTTGGTGGTACAGGTAAAACGCCCATCGTGATTGCATTAGCAGAGCGACTCGCACGCATGGGTTGGAAGCCTGGGATTATTAGTAGAGGTTATGGTGCAACTGCATCGAGCACACCCCGCCAAGTAAAAAGCGACTCCCATCCCTCTGAAGTCGGCGATGAACCCGTCTTAATTGCTCAGCGCACAGATAACCAGTTTCCGATTTGGGTCCACCCCAAACGAACCCTCAGCATTCAGTCTTTGCTAAAACATGACCCCTCAGTGAACGTCATCATTAGCGATGATGGCTTACAGCATAGAAGCCTACTACGCTGGCCTGCTCGCGAAGGCGGTCGTGATATTGAATTTGTAGTGCGTGATCAACGCGGCGAAGGTAATGGCTTCTTGCTGCCTGCTGGCCCCTTACGTGAGCCTGCATCACGCGAGCGAGACGCCACTCTAAAGACTAGAGCTATAGCGCCTTCAAATCACATCGATGAATATTATTTGGGGCGACGCGCTTTTACGCTGAGTAGTCTGCTGGGTACACCCTATCAACTGAATAATCCAAATAACACCCAGTCACTAGCGACTATTGCCGATAAGTACCTTCCAAACAAAATCACTGCTGTTGCCGCAATTGGTAATCCACAGCGTTTTTTTGATGACTTACTGAAGCATGGTGTTGCAGGCAAGTGTATTGGTTTGGCTGATCACGCTACCTTCACCCCAGAATTTTTCTCTGCCATCCATGCTGAGTGCATCCTCATAACCGAAAAGGATGCCGTAAAATGTACCTCAATACAGGATGAACGCATTTGGGTGGTTCCGATGAGTTTAGAGATTCCAAATACATTAGCAGAATGGTTGCAGTCTATTCTGCAGAGACCCGATCCAAATCAATACACTTTATAAAAGATAGCAAAGATCAAATATGGACAAGCGCTTATTAGAGATTTTGGTCTGCCCTTTGTGCAAAAGTACTTTGCATTTAGATGCAGAAAAACATGAGCTCATCTGCAAAGCGGATCGCCTGGCCTACCCGATTCGTAATGACATACCTGTCATGCTAATTGATGAAGCTCGCAGCCTTTCTGCTGATGAAATTAATTAAGCATTGATTAACCATTATCAAACGAATGAGTATTAACGCCCCAGAGTTTTTAGTAGTTATTCCTGCAAGACTGGGATCCACTCGCCTACCTCGTAAACCACTCGCTGACATTGGTGGTAAGCCCATGGTGATTCGGGTAGCAGAACGTGCGCAGCAATCCAATGCCCAAAGTGTGGTGGTTGCGACTGATTCACCAGAAATTCAGGCAGTGTGTGATCAATATCGTATTGAGTGTTTGTTAACTAGTGCCGATCATCCAACAGGCACAGACCGCATTGCAGAAGTGGCGCAACTGTTAAAACTTCCAGCAGATACTTTAGTGGTCAATGTTCAGGGCGATGAACCACTGATTCCTCCAGAGCTGATCAATCAGGTTGCGCAAACTTTAGCTGATAATACCGCGTGTGCGATTTCAACTGTGGCAGTACCCATTGTTGATACCGCAGAAATTACCAACCCTAATGTAGTTAAAGTAGTCCTTAACCGTGCCAATGAGGCACTCTACTTCTCTAGAGCCACTATTCCGTTTGTGCGGGATCCTGACTCGAAGCAAGCCATCACCCATTTACGTCATTTGGGTATCTATGCCTACCGTGCCGACTTTTTAGAGGCTTATACCCGCCTTGATCCTGCGCCACCAGAGCAAACAGAGGCTCTAGAACAACTTCGCGCCCTCTGGAATGGCTATCGTATTGCCGTCCATACAGCCAGTGAAGCCCCACCAGCAGGGGTTGATACAGCTGAAGACCTCGAGCGGGTACGCCGCATCTTGGCCAGCTAGCCCAGAATCGGGTCACTCAGGGGTTCTCGGGGATAATCCTAAGAATTGATAACAAAGGATCCCGAAAAAATACGGGACAATGAGGACTTCTAAGGGGAAAACAATGCGCTTAATTCTGCTCGGTGCACCAGGTGCTGGCAAAGGAACACAAGCTCAGTTCATTTGCGAAAAATTTGCCATTCCACAAATCTCGACAGGCGACATGTTGCGCGCTGCCGTAAAAGCTGGAACTGAACTTGGCATTGCTGCTAAAAAAATTATGGATGCCGGCGGCCTTGTTTCCGATGACATCATCATTGGCTTAGTAAAAGATCGCTTAACTCAACCCGATTGCAGCAAAGGTTACTTGTTTGACGGTTTCCCAAGAACGATTCCCCAAGCACAAGCCATGAAAGATGCTGGCGTACCAATTGATTACGTTTTAGAAATCGATGTGCCATTTGAAGCCATCATTGATCGCATGAGTGGTCGTCGCGTTCATCCAGCATCAGGTAGAACCTATCACGTGACCTTCAACCCACCAAAAGTAGAAGGCAAAGACGACGTGACTGGTGAAGCTTTGATTCAGCGTGATGATGATAAAGAAGAAACTGTTCGCAAGCGCTTGCAGGTGTATAACGATCAGACCCGTCCGCTAGTGGAGTACTACTCTACTTGGGCAACGCAAAGCAATACATCTGACAAAGTAAAGGCTCCGGCCTATCGCAAGGTTAGCGGCACGGGTAATGTTGATGACATTACTGCTTCTATTTTTGCAGAATTGAAATAATTTCCTTCTGTAGAAGCAAAAAGGGCTGCAATGCAGTCCTTTTTTATTTGATGAATTCTCTATTTTTTAATGCAACTCTTATTTAAGTTCTTTCAGCGCACTCTCAAAAGATTCAATATCAGCAAAACTTCTGTAGACAGATGCAAAGCGAATGTAAGCCACTTTATCCAGGCGCTTGAGTTCACGCATCACCAACTCACCTACGCGTTCACTTGGGATTTCTTTTTCACCTAAGCTGAGAAGCTTTTCTTCAATACGAGCAATCGATTCATCAACTGAGTCAGAAGAGACTGGGCGCTTACGTAATGCCAGCTTGACTGAGCTGACCAACTTCTCGTGACTGTATTCAACACGACTGCCGTTCTTCTTGACGATTGCTGGCAGCACTAGCTCTACACGCTCGTAAGTCGTAAATCGTTTATCGCACTTTGCACAACGGCGACGACGGCGAATGGTATCGCCTTCGTCCGATACCCGGGTATCTAGTACCTGAGTATCGTCGTTATGGCAGAAAGGGCAGCGCAATGTGGTTCTTCTTTATGTTTTAGTTAGACTAGTTATTTGTATTAGCCGTAAACAGGGAAACGCTTAGTCAACTCAGCAACTTGCGCACGAACCTTAGCGATATTGTCAGCATCATTTGGATTATCCAAAACATCTGCAATGAAATTACCCACTTGGCGCGCTTCAGCCTCTTTAAAGCCGCGCGTGGTCATGGCTGGTGAGCCTAAACGAATACCACTAGTCACCATTGGTTTTTCTGGATCATTCGGAATGCCATTCTTATTGCAAGTAATGTGCGCTTCGCCCAATACACGCTCAGCTTCTTTACCAGTCATCTTCTTGGCACGTAAGTCCACCAACATCACATGAGAATCTGTGCCACCAGAAACAATCCGCAGACCACGTGAAATCAAAGTCTCAGCCAATGCTTTTGCATTTGCAATCACTTGTTTTTGATACTCAATAAAGCTAGGCTCTTGCGCTTCTTTAAACGCTGTTGCCTTAGCTGCGATCACATGCATCAATGGACCACCCTGTAGACCTGGAAATACTGCAGAGTTAATTGCTTTCTCGTGCTCAGCTTTCATCAAGATGATGCCGCCGCGAGGGCCACGCAAACTCTTGTGTGTTGTGGAGGTAACGATGTCAGCATGCGGCACTGGATTTGGATACACACCAGCAGCAATCAAACCCGAGTAATGGGCCATGTCCACCATAAAAATGGCGCCGACTTCTTTAGCCAACTTACCAATTCGCTCCCAATCGATCACGAGAGAATAAGCAGATGCACCAGCAATAATCAATTTAGGTTTGTGCTCACGAGCTAAACGCTCCATTTGCTCGTAATCGATCGCTTCGTTTTTATCGAGACCATAAGAAATCGGGTTAAACCACTTACCACTCATATTCAACGCCATACCATGGGTCAGGTGACCGCCTTCAGCCAAACTCATCCCCATGAAGGTATCACCAGGTTTCAGGAAAGCCAAAAATACCGCTTGGTTTGCAGAGGCGCCGCAATGGGGCTGAACGTTCGCCGCTTCAGCACCATACAAAGCCTTCACTCGATCAATCGCCAACTGCTCAGCTACGTCGACAAACTCACAACCGCCGTAATAACGCTTGCCTGGGTAGCCTTCAGCATACTTATTGGTAAGCTGAGAGCCTTGCGCCTGCATCACTGCTGGTGAGGCATAGTTCTCAGAAGCAATCAATTCGATATGGTCTTCCTGACGCTTATTCTCATTCTGAATTGATGCCCACAATTCAGGGTCAGTTTTAGCTAAGGTGTTTTGGCGGTCAAACATGGTCATAATCCTGATGAAGTTGTATTGCTGAGTGAATTAACTTAGTAAAATCAACCTACATCATACAAAATCCACCATGACACCTACTCAAGATCTCTCATTTCTCTCTCTCGTCCTGAATGCCAGCCTATTAGTCCAGTTAGTAATGTTGTTATTACTTGGCATGTCTGTAGCCTCTTGGACCATCATTTTTAAGAAAACCGCCATTCTGAGAGGGGTAAGACGCGATACCGAGCGCTTTGAGCGGGACTTTTGGTCGGGTGGCGATCTGAATACCCTATTAGAGGCCGCTCAGCGCAATACCCGTGGTGATGCAGTTCTAGAGCACATCTTTGAAGCAGGCATGCAGGAGTTCATGAAAGTTCGTGAAATCGACGCCGCCCGCCGCGCCATGAAAGCCACCTACCAGCGCGAAATGGACATGCTAGAAGCAAACCTACCCTTCTTAGCCTCCGTAGGCTCAGTCTCACCTTATATCGGCCTCTTTGGCACCGTTTGGGGCATCATGCACGCCTTCCGCGGTCTGGCTAACGTACAAAACGCCACTCTGGCAGCAGTCGCTCCTGGTATTGCTGAAGCGCTTGTAGCTACTGCCATCGGTCTCTTTGCTGCTATCCCTGCGGTAGTTGCCTATAACCGCGCTGCAACCGATGTGGATCGCCTAGCGATTCGTTTTGAAACCTTTATTGAAGAGTTCACCAACATTTTGCAACGTCAAGCTTCAGGCAGATAAGCATGGCTGGCTCACTCAGAAAATCTTCTAAGCGTCGGGCAATGGCCGACATCAATGTGGTTCCCTACATTGATGTGATGTTGGTATTGCTGGTCATCTTTATGGTGACCGCGCCCATGGTAAATCCCGGTGTTGTGGATTTGCCAACAGTTGGCGGTGCAAAAATGCAAACCTTGCCCCCTGTCTTTTTGACGATTGATGCCAATGAGAATGTCATCGTACGCAAAGACGGTGATCCAGTTCAAACTTTAAATAAATTTGAACTTGGTGCATTTGCAAGAGCACAAGCAGAAAAATCTGCTGAACAGCCTGTTGTTCTTGCTGCAGACAAATCCATTAAATATGAAGTCGTGATGGAAGTGATGTCCAAGCTTAAAGAGAATGGTGTGAAGCGTGTTGGCCTTGCCGTAAAGAGCCAATAAGCCTCTTTGTATTGCATAAATGAATAGCGCACAAACATTTCATTCCAGCCCATCAAAATTTAAACGAGGGCGCCCTACTAAAAACGAAAGCACTACACGTGCTTTTAGTTTTTCACTGGCTGCGCACTTAGGCTTACTTGCTTTCTTGGTGATTGGCATTAGCTGGAATAACTCAACTCCTTCAGGGGTTGAAGTTGAACTTTGGGATGCAAGTCAACAAGTTGAAACGCCAGTCGTTCCTGAAGTCAAAACAGAGATGAAAGAGGAGGCGGCCGACATCGCTATCAAGAAAAAACCTGTTGAACAAGTGCCTCCCAAAAAAGAAATAGCAAAAGAAGTTCCTAAGGCTATAGAACCGCCTCCATCACCTAAGGAGAAAGTAAAAGAGGTTCCAAAAAAAGAAGTCCCCAAACCAGTACAAACACCTCCACCTCCAAAGGAAAAGGGGAAACCCAAAAAAGCTGATCCTCCTCAAAAAGTGGAGGCCAAATCACCAGCTGAAACTAAAGCCAACGCTGCCGCTGAAAAAGTACGCGCAGATCAGCTGGCACGCTTACGCGCAGCGGCTGGCGCTGAAGGTGGTAGTGGCGGAACCAGCGGTAGTGGTGTTGGCGGTGGCGGCAATGCACCTCCCGGCTGGACAGATAAAGTTGTCAAGAAAGTCAAACCGCTCATTGTGTTTAATCCAGAATCTATCAGCGGCAACCCTGCGGCAGTTGTTAAGGTTAACCTGGCACCAGATGGTGCAATCTTAAGTACAGATCTCGTGAGCTCCAGCGGTAATGCAGGATGGGATCGGGCCGTTCTCCTCGCACTCACTCGCGCAGAAAGTCTGCCGAAAGATGACAATGGCAAAATTCCTCAAAGAGAAGTAAAGCTGACCTTTAAACCCAAGGACTAAAGCATGTTGCAAGAAGCTAAAAAATATTTTTCATTGACAGCATCAGTATTCGTAGTGATGTTGTACATGACTGGCATGAGCCCTTCAGCTCAAGCGCAAATGAATATTCAAATCACCGGCGTAGGGCAGTCTCTTTATCCCATCGCCGTGATGCGCTTTAAGGACGAGAGCAAGCTCCCAACCAGTGTGACGGACATCATTCGCCAAGACTTAGCACGTAGCGGTTATTTTAAAAATACCGAGAACGGCAATGCTAGCGAAAGTGACGAAGGCACACCGAGCTACAAATCTTGGGCAGCTCGCGGTGCAGATGCCCTAGCTGTGGGTTCCGTGGTGCAGACTGGCACGGGTCAGTTTGAGATCCGCTATAAGCTTTTTGATATTCGTAAATCCGAAAGCCTTGGTGGCTTGAATATCAATTCCAGCGCAGACAATTTACGCGCAGCAGCTCACAAGATTGCTGATGACATCATCTTCAAATTATTGGGTGAGCGTGGCATCTTCTCGACACGCCTCTCCTATGTCATTAAAGAAGGTAAACGCTATCGTTTAGTCATCTCCGATGCGGATGGTCAAAATATTCGCAATGCCATGAACAGCGGAGAGCCAATCATCTCTCCATCGTGGTCTCCTGATGGCAAGAAAGTAGCTTACGTTTCCTTTGAAGATCGCAAGCCGGTCATTTATGTTCACGAGCTCGCGACTGGTCGCCGCATCCCACTCTCCAATCAAAAGGGCAATAACAGCGCTCCAGCTTGGTCACCAGATGGCAAGAAGCTAGCGATCTCCCTTTCAAAAGATGGCAATACCCAGATCTACAGCATCAACGCTGACGGAACAGGCTTACTCCGCCTTACTCGCGGCTCTACGATTGACACCGAACCCCAATATTCAGCTGATGGTCGTTACATCTACTTCACGAGTGATCGTGGCGGCAATCCCCAGATTTATCGCATGAGCGCTGAAGGCGAACAGGTTGAAGGTGCCAAACGTATTACCTTCAAACAGGGTTTTGTAACTTCTCCACGCATTTCACCAGATGGCAAGTATCTTGCTTACATCGCCAATATTGGTGGCGCCTTCCGCCTATACATTCTCAATCTGGCAACAGGCGATACCCAAGCGCTCACTGATGGAACTAGCGATGAGTCCCCATCTTTTGCGGCAAACGGTCGTTACGTTCTATATTCCACGAAGGTGAGTGGTAAGCGAGTTTTGGCTGCAGTCTCAGTTGATGGAAATTCTAAGCAGATATTAAGCATCCCAGGATCTGACGTACGTCAGCCATCTTGGGGACCATTTATGGACTAAGTCTCACTAGGCCATAGTTCGGCAGCCAGATCTTTCTGGCGAAATAGCAAATATTGAGCTCTTAGGGGCATAATATTGGCTATTAGCTTATTTAGTTACTCAGTTTGTAGGAAAAGGACAGATCATGAACATCTCTATTGCACGTCGTGCCGCAACCCTCACTCTCGTTGGTGTAACAGCTTTATTTTTGGCAGCTTGCTCCAGCGTCAAATTGGATGATGTTGATGGCGCTAATGGCGGTGGTGGTAGCGGTAACTTTGGCTCACAGCCATGGAATGATCCAAGCAGCCCCCTCTTTCAGCGTAGCGTGTACTTTGATTTAAATGAGTACACCGTTCAAACTAAATACCAAAAACAACTCTCTACTCATGCCAGCTTCTTGAAAGCCAATCCTCAGCAGAAGATCATCATTCAAGGTAATACTGATGAACGTGGTACTGCAGAGTACAACTTGGCATTAGGTCAACGTCGTTCAGATGCTGTGCGTAAGTCACTCAATTTGATGGGCGTTTCTGAGAATCAAATGGAAGCAGTGAGCTTTGGTAAAGAAAAACCAAAAGCTGAAGGTGATAACGAAGCAGCTTGGGCAGAAAATCGTCGCGCGGACATTGTTTACATCACAAACTAATGACTAAGCTCTCATACTCTTTTAAACAAACGCTCTCACGAGCGTTTTGTTTAAGTGCCGCCGCTCTTTGCTTAAGTGCTTCCAGCAATGCATGGGCCCTCTTTGCCGATGATGACGCACGCAAAGCTATCTTAGATTTACGTAAATCCTTTGCAACTGCCCAGATGGATTTACAAAATCAGATTGAAAAACTCAAAACTGATAATGCGGAGCTGCGAGGCAAAATTGAAAGCCTTGAAAAGCAAGGTGACGATATCAACACAAGTCAGAAGACTTACTACCAAGATCTGGATACACGCCTTGGTAATTTTGAGCCCCGCACTGAGACTATTGAAGGTATTAGTGGCACCGTTCAACCTGGTGAGAAAAAAATCTACGATGATGCTCTAAAAGCATTCCAGGCAGGCAGTCTCAAGAAGGCAGATGAGGGCTTCTCAGCCTTTGCGAATCGCTACCCTAAGAGCCCATACGTACCGCTGGCACTCTTTTGGAGTGGTAATAGCAAATACGCAAATAAGGACTACACCGGTGCAATTGCTCAGCTACAAAGCCTTATTAAGCGCTACCCAACACATCCCCGCATTCCATCAGCCATGCTGACACTAGGTAATGCGCAACTAGAAAGTGGTAATAAGGCAGCTGCCAAGAAAACTTTTACTGAGATTATCAGCAAGCATCCTGATACTGAAGCAGCTAAAGATGCACAAAAACTTCTTGCTGCCACAAAGTAAGCAATCAATAAAAATATATTCGTACCATGTCTAAGTTGTCAGCTGCGTTTCAGAATATTGCTCCACGCAAACCTAATGCGCCAGCTGTTATCTTGTTTTCAGGCGGCTTAGACTCCAGCACCATTCTGGCTCTGGCAAAAGACCTTGGTTATGCGCCCTACGTTTTGTCAGTTAGCTACGGCCAACGACACTCCTCTGAATTAGCAGCAGCAAAACATATTGCTAAGAAAATGGGTGTTGTGCGTCATGAGGTGGTGAATTTAGATCTCACGCGCTTTGGTGGTTCAGCCTTGACTGACTCATCCATCGACATTCCGATTACCCCAGGCAAAGAGCTAGAAATCCCCGTTACTTATGTTCCTGCTCGCAATACGATCTTGCTATCACTTGCTTTAGGCTGGGCTGAATCATTAGGCGGATTGGATATTTTTTATGGCGCCAATGCCGTTGATTACTCAGGCTATCCAGACTGTCGCCCAGAATATGTTGCTTCATTTGAGACTATGGCGAACTTAGCCACTAAGGCTGGTGTGGAAGCAATCAATAATGAGAATCGCTTTCGGGTTTATGCACCGATCATTAGCATGAGCAAAGCAGAAATCATTCAACTGGGCACTACTTTAGGCGTCGACTACTCGCAAACCGTTTCTTGCTACCAAGCAAATGATTTGGGTGAAGCTTGTGGAGAATGTGAATCTTGCCGTCTACGACAGATAGGGTTTAAGCAAGCCAATTTAAGCGATCCTACTCGATATCAAAAGAAGTAAAGCTCTGCAAGCTACTTAGCTTACTTAGCTTGTGTTTCCATCATGCGTGCCACATAACGCGCAATTAAATCTACCTCTAGATTCACCGTATCACCCTGCTTTAGCTTACCCAAAGTAGTGTTCTCAAGCGTATGAGGAATGATATTAATATCCACTATGCAAGCATCGTTACTGTCTTGTGTTTTGTTAACTGTTAAGGAAACGCCATTAACAACAATCGATCCCTTGTATGCCAAGAATGGGGCTAAAGCCTTGGGGGCTTCAACTTGCAGCAGCCAAGAACCATAAGCATCATCAACAACCGTTGCAAAGTGCGCAACCTTGCCAACCCCATCCACATGACCGCTCACCAAATGACCACCTAAGCGATCATTGAGTCGTAGGGCTTTTTCTAGGTTCACCGGTCCTACTTTATCTAGACCAATCGTCTTATTCAAAGACTCGCGTGAGATGTCTAAGGCAAAGGTAGTATCAGTCAATTCAGTAGCCGTCATACAGGCACCCTGAATCGCAATACTGTCACCCAAAGCTACATCATCAAGATACCCAAAAGGTACTTCAACTACCAAGTGTAGGCCATCGCCTTTGGCTTGAGCGCTTTTGATTTGACCAACCGCAGTAATAATTCCAGTAAACATAGTGAGATCTTAGATAGAGTTTTGTAATTTTTTGAGAAAGTTTTTTCTTGTTATTTCTTGTTACTTCTTATTTGCAGTTTCTTGCTTAGACGTAAACGAAGATCAGGTCCAAATAGAGTTTGATCGATGATTTGCCAATCTTGACGTTGGTCTAAGTCAGTCAGCGGAGTGATGTTCGCCATACCAATTCCATCACCCATAAAGAAGGGAGCGTAATAGAGCAAGAGCTCATCAACACAATCTTCTCTCAGCAAGGATCCATTTAATTTAAATCCAGCCTCGACATGGATTTCATTCATGTGGCGCTCTTTTGCTAAATACGAAAAGAGTTTTGGTAAATCTACCTTGCCATTAACGTTAGCCATAGCAATCACTTCAACACCGAGAGCCTTGAACGCTTTTGCCTTATCTTGGCTCTCCTGAGAATCCAATGAAGCGCAAACTAAGATGACGCCTGATCCGTCGGAGCTACTCAATACCTTTGCGTTCAGCGGTGTCTCGAGCCTGGAGTCCACAATGATTCTCCAAGGCTGGCGGTCAGTCTTGACATCTCTAACGTTGAGACTTGGGTCATCCTCTTTAACGGTACCTACACCAGTCAATATGGCACAAGCTTGAGCACGCCAATGATGGCCATCTGCCCTAGCTAAGGAGTCTGTAATCCATTGACTTT
This sequence comes from Polynucleobacter sp. MG-Unter2-18, assembly GCF_018687675.1. Taxonomy (NCBI): domain Bacteria; kingdom Pseudomonadati; phylum Pseudomonadota; class Betaproteobacteria; order Burkholderiales; family Burkholderiaceae; genus Polynucleobacter; species Polynucleobacter sp. MG-Unter2-18. The sequence goes on along the minus strand of NZ_CP061302.1, from coordinate 267,632 downwards.
GGCCATTTGGTAAAGCTGTCTTGCCGTCTAAGCTGGCGGCAATCTTTATGCGAACCCAAGGCAAACCTCGAATCATCCTGGAGATGAATCCCTGGTTCAATGCTTGAGCCTCAGATTCCAATAAACCACAACGCACATCAATGCCAGCAGCCTTTAGTCGCTCGAGTCCTTTGCCGCTAACCAAAGGATTAGGATCAGACATCGCCACAATCACTAAGGCTGGCTTAGCTGCAATTAAGGCATCGACACAAGGCGGCGTTCTACCAGTGTGATTACAGGGCTCTAAGGTGACATAGATCGTTGATCCAACAGCATCAAAACCATTCACCTTGACATCAGCCAGCGCCTGAACTTCCGCGTGGGGTCCACCCACTCTTTGAGTATGTCCACGCCCAATCACTGCCCCGTCTTTCACAATGATGCATCCGACCCGTGGGTTGGGATTCGATAGATAAAGGGCATTTTGAGCCTGGGCTAATGCCTGGCTCATAAATTGGCGGTCAACTTCGGTGTACATGGGTCTATTAAAACCGATTGTGGGCACAAGCAGCAAATTTACCCATCCTACTTGCAAGCTTTGGAGTCCTTGCGCGGATCACAAATTCGCCAGCGTCCACCGCTGCCCAGTATGAGCTGTCGCTCGAGCCCAGAATCTCGGTCATGACCCAATATCAACCGGTTAGCCACAAATCCCCCTTGGGCTGTTTTAGCAGCACCGGCAGCAGTAAACAAAATGCCTCTCTTGGATGTATTAGGGTCGGTAAACTGCTTACCCCCTCCTTTGAAATACACCTGCACAAGATCACCTTGTGAAATCCAGTGCCGCTCAGTGCAACTTAACTGTGGCTGGCGCTCATCACAAACATTTTTAACCACCCAACCCTCCTCCCAAAGTAGCCCATGTAATGGAGTAATGCGGACAGGCGCGCCCAATAGCAATGCTTGAGCTCTTGCAAATTGAGCATGCGCAATAAAGCGTCTGGCAATGATGTCGATTTCTCGAGCGGCCATTTGTTCATGCAATAGAGGTAATGTCGATATCGCAATTATGGCGATGATTAATACAACTGTCATCAACTCTAACAAGCTATAACCCTGATCTTGCTTATTCAAAGTTCTGGCGCCAATTGACTCGTGTAGCAATATGGGTTTTGTCATCAAGGAATATGAGGGCCTCTAACCTGGGCTTTGACTTGCTAGATATCAACCAAAGATTTTTTCCAGCAGACTGCAGATGGCAAGCAGGATTTTCTAGGGCGGTGATATTAGAAAGATGTTGTTCACATTCATTGAGTGCTTTTTCTGCCGCAATAAATTCTTTTTGAGATTCTGCATAAGTATTGACGCTTATCACCTCAAGCGCAGCTAAGCGCTCCAACTGCATTACCAGCATAGAGAGTAGCGTCAGTAGCGATAGAACCCAAGCAATAATCACAGTAGATTGCGAGTGGTAAATATTCGTTCAAACTTCTGGTGAATGGATACACCATCAGTCATCTCCAGCCTTACTCTAAAGGCCTTACTAGCATTTGCTGGGAGCGATTCAAAGGAAAGATGGTGAATGCCATTCATCAAGGTCGTATTTTGAATTCGGCCTTGTCGATCTAGTGATTGGCAGATCAATGAGCCACCGTTGACCTTTACACCTTTGGGCGCAGATGCTTGTCGATCCACTAAAAATCCTTGCTGAGCTAAATTATTTTTAGTACGTTCTTTTGACAAAGTATTGCCAATGCAATCAAAGTCCACCCCTTGAGAAATCTCCTGTTTCACCATCAGCGAATCGGATCCTCGATATCCGTTATTTTTCTGAACCTGAAGGTAATCAATCGAAGCAGTATTTTTTCTTGCAGATGCAGTGGATACATGAGTATTTTGATAACCCGCCATCCGAATAGCGCGCCCAATCAATTCCAATGCGCGATCTGCTTCTACAGTCAAAGACTGTGATTTTTCATACTGAATTTGCTTGGCGATGAACTCGCCACTACTTTTTATGAGTGGTGCGACTAAGGTCAGGGAAAGGGCGAGACCGACGAGACACTCCAATAGATTCATCTGCTAACTTTCGTGAATTTGGGTTTAAGTTTTTTAATTGTGCGGCGGCCAATATGGTCAGCTCATGTCTATCCATCTCTTTTCTAAGCTCCGCCTTTTTCTCTTGCAGTTGACCTAAGCGCAAAATCATCCCCTGGTAGATATTGCTCAAACCGATCCAGCTGCTTGCTACTAGGCTCATTGCCACCAGAACCTCTAATAAGATGAATCCATTGGCTTTGGCATTAGATTTCAGAGAGGATGGGGATTTTTAAATAAGAGAAGGCATAGACTATTTTCTCGAGACTAGAGAGGCAAAAATAGTCCTTTCATGGGTGCTCACTGTCAGAAAAAACTGGATATTTCTCCAATATTGGTCCTAGGATCCCAGCCCAAAGCCCAAAACCCCCTCCTCAGCTTAAAATGGAAGGCTATGCAAAATAACCTCGCTTCAACAGAAGAAATCGTTGCCGAGCTCAAAGCCGGCAAGATGGTCATTCTGGTCGATGAAGAAGATCGTGAAAACGAAGGCGATTTAGTGCTCGCTGCTGACCATGTCACTCCTGAAGCAGTCAATTTCATGGCTAAGCATGGTCGTGGCTTGATTTGTCTTACTCTGACACGTGAGCGCTGCCAACAAATTAACCTGCCATTAATGGTGCGGGACAACGGTACCTCGATGGGGACGAATTTCACTGTTTCGATTGAGGCGGCTAGTGGCGTGACTACTGGCATCTCAGCAGCAGATCGTGCTCACACCATTAAGACCGCCGTTGCTGCAAACGCAAAACCGAATGATCTAGTTCAGCCAGGCCATATTTTTCCCTTAATGGCTCAACCTGGTGGCGTACTGATCCGCTCTGGTCATACGGAGGCTGGATGTGATTTAGCTGCCATGGCTGGTTGCTCCGCCACCGCCGTCATTTGCGAGATCATGAAAGACGATGGCAGTATGGCGCGCTTGCCAGATTTGCTCAAGTTTGCAGAAGAACATCGATTAAAGATTGGCAGTATTGCAGATCTAATTCAATATCGCAGCCAACACGAGAGTATTGTGGTGCGCGAGGGTGAACGTGAATTCAACACTCCCTGGGGTAAGTTTCACGGAATCATTTATCGAGATACGCCAAGCTCTTGTATCCACTTGGCACTGGTGCATGGCAAGCCATCGGAAGGTGAAGAAACACTAGTCCGCGTTCATGAGCCCGTCACAGTATTGGATTTCTTGGACTCAAATGTCAGCACCCACTCCTGGCCCCTAGCTCAAGCTTTGCAGAAGTTAGCTGCGGCATCCTCTGGCGTGGCAGTCCTACTCAACGCTTCGGGCGTTGCAGCCCCTAATGATGCAGATTGGCTAGCCCAGTTTCATAAATTGAATGGCACTCATGCTGAAGCAGCAGAAAAACCATTAGCTCGCAAAACTGATTTCCGTAGTTATGGCATTGGCGCGCAAATCCTCAAAGATATTGGCGTTGGCAAAATGCGTTTGCTCGCTAACCCCAACCCAGTACCTAGTCTTTCCGGATATAAGCTTGAAGTTACCGGTTACACCCCATTTGAATCAAAAAAATAAGTAATTTCAGGAAATATGATGAATACATCTAATGATGAATCTGCTGTAGGCGTACTCGCTACTGACCTCAACGGGCAAGACCTGCGCGTCGGTATTGTGCAAGCGCGCTTCAATGAAGAGCATTGCCTTGCCTTAACGACTGCGTGTATTGAAGAGTTAATCAAACTTGGTGTATCCCAATCTGACATCAAATTAGTCACCGTGCCAGGCGCACTGGAAATTCCTTTTGCTCTACAGAAGCTTGCTGAAACAGGCGAGTTTGATGGTTTGGTTGCATTAGGCGCCATCATCCGTGGTGAGACTTATCACTTTGAACTCGTGTCCAATGAATCTGGTGCTGGCATTACCCGTGTATGCCTTGAATCTGGGTTACCAATCGCTAACGGTGTTCTCACCTGCGAGACGGATGAGCAAGCTCAGATACGTGTTCAAGTAAAAGGCGCAGACTGCGCAAGAGCGGTTGTTGAAATGGCTAATCTGGCTTTAGCCCTTACTCCCGATATTGATTTTGAAATCAATCCTTCAGAAGAGCAATTCCTAAGATGAATAAAAACGTCCCCAGCTCACAGGCGTCACCTGGTACGCCGAGCACACCAAGCGCACCTAAGCGCTCACTCACACCACGTCGTCGTGCTCGTGAATATGCTTTACAAGGCGTTTATCAAAGCCTAGTCATGCGCCGCGCAGGAAGCCTTCCGAATGCTGCAGCAATCGCTAAGCAATTGGCTGAAGATCCTGGATTTCGCCGCTGCCAGCATGATTTGTTTCAGGGTATTTTTGTTGGAGTACTAGAGCGCACCGATGAGCTAGAGGGTCTCATTACCCCAGCACTCGATCGCCCTATTAACGAGCTCTCTCCTGTAGAGCATGCCGCCCTTCTAATTGGCACCTATGAGCTTGCTATTGATTTGGCTGTTCCCTACAAAGTGGCTATTAATGAAGCTGTGGAATTAGCTAAAACATTTGGCGGTACTGATGGCCATAAATACGTCAATGGCGTACTAGATCTCCTAGCTCAACAGTTACGTAGCACTGAGGTAAATGCGAGTTAGAAGCAAGACTCAATCAGATCTCACCCCCTGCGCCTTCAAGAGGTCCAGGGGGTTTATTTTGTCCATAGCTTTGAGTGGTAATCCAAACTACACTAAGGGATAAAATAAAAATATCTTTTTACCAAAGAGACGCCATCATGCAGAAAACAGATATCCGAAAATTACTGAAAGATCCAAGCCTATTTAAAGAAGAGGCTTTCATTAATGGCGCCTGGTTTAAAACAAATTCTGAAAACACTTTTGCGGTTCACAATCCCGCTACTGGAGATCTGATTGCAGATGTTAGCAATCTTGAGCCCAGGGATGCTGAGCAAGCAATTGAATCCGCAGAGCATGCCCTTCAAAGCTGGAAGAGCAAAACTGGAAAAGAGCGCGCTCACGTGATGCGCAAATGGTTTGATCTGATTACTCAGAATACCCAAGACCTAGCGACCATCATGACCCTAGAGCAAGGAAAGCCACTCACTGAAGCAACTGGTGAAGTAGCTTATGCCGCCTCTTTTGTAGAGTGGTTTGCCGAAGAAGCGAAACGGGTTGCTGGATCTATTCCAAGTACTACTTGGGGCGATAAGCGCATGATGGTCATGAAACAGCCAATTGGGGTATGTGTTGCTATCACGCCTTGGAATTTCCCCATTGCTATGATTACGCGCAAGATTGCACCAGCAATGGCATCAGGCTGTACTATTGTAATTAAGCCAGCTGAACTAACACCACTTAGCGCCTTAGCCTTGGCAGAGCTTGCTCAACGAGCTGGCGTTCCAGCGGGTGTCATTAATATTCTTACTGCAGATGCCAAACAATCTATTGTAATTGGTAAAACACTCTGTGCATCGCCTATCGTCCGCCATCTATCATTCACCGGCTCAACTGAAGTTGGGCGAATATTAATGGCGCAATGCGCTCCTACAGTAAAGAAGTTGGGTCTAGAGCTCGGAGGTCATGCCCCCTTTATTGTTTTTGAGGACGCTGATATTGATGCGGCTGTTTCAGGTGCGATGGCATCTAAGTATCGAAACTCTGGTCAAACCTGCGTTTGCGCAAACCGCTTCTATGTTCACAAAAAAGTGCAGGATGAGTTTGTTGAAAAGTTTGCCAAAGCCATTGAAGTCATCAAAGTGGGCAATGGTATGGTGCCTGGCAATACTCAAGGACCGTTGATTGAGCAAGCGGCTTTAGATAAGGTGGAGAGGCATGTAGCCGATGCCATTAGCAAGGGTGCAAAACTCATTGTTGGTGGCAAGCCATCGCCTTTGGGCGGCACTTTTTATGAGCCAACCATTTTGTCTAACGTGACTAATGACATGCTCATTACCCATGAAGAGACCTTTGGGCCTGTAGCTCCAATCATCCCATTTGAAAGTGATGAGGAGGCGATTAGGCTGGCTAACAATAGCCAGTTTGGCTTGGCATCCTATTTTTATAGTCGTGATATTGGTCGCATCTGGAAAGCTGCTGAAGCGCTTGAATACGGCATTGTGGGTGTCAACTCCGGAATCATCTCCAATGAGGTGGGGCCATTTGGCGGAATTAAACAGTCAGGTTTAGGCCGTGAAGGGAGTGCCTACGGTATGGATGAATACCTAGAGCTCAAATATATATGCCTTGGTCTCTAAGCTAATATCAGAAAAAAATAAAGCCACTTCATTGTGGCTTTATTTTTTCTTGTAGACCAAGTCCCACACGCCATGTCCTAGCTTAATACCGCGGGTCTCGAACTTGGTAGTTGGTCTATATGCAGGTCTCTCGACGTATCCAAGATGCTTGGCATCAAGTTGTTCGATAGTGGGCCTGAATTCTTTAAAGGACTCTTTAGCAGACTCAATCTTACCGGCAACATCAGATGCTGAAAAAGTTTCAATACTAATTTGCTCATGAGAGGTATTCACTAAAGTAGACTCAGCATTTAAGACCAACAACATTTGCTCTGCATAGTTTTGCCAATCGGTCGCGAGATGTAAATAAGCTCCGGGCTTTAAACGAGAAATTAATAATTTTACGAACTCTGCTTGAATCAAGCGACGTTTATGATGACGCTTCTTATGCCATGGATCTGCAAAATAGATATGAATACCATCTAAGGAATTTAGCCCAAGCATCTGCTCTAAAACCTCAACAGCATCATGACGAATCAAACGTAAATTAGTGAGATTGTTTTCGCCAATTAATTTCAGCAATGCACCTACCCCAGGAGGATGCACTTCAATTGCCAAGAAATCATCTTCAGAACGCATAGCAGCAATCCTGGCAGTAGTCTCGCCCATGCCAAAGCCAATTTCTAATATCTTGGGGTGCGATGAGCCATTAAATGCTTTCGGTAAATCTAAAATAGCTTCCTGAAAAGGAATCAAAAACTGGGGTCCGATCTCATCAATAGCACGTTGCTGACCAGCAGTTGTCCTTCCCGCCCTTAAAACAAAGGAGCGGATACGATCAAAATGCTTCTCTGATTTTTCTAGAGACAACTTATGAAACCACCTTCTTAAAGTAAGCAATCGTCTCTTGAAGGCCATCCTCTAGATTGACCTTAGGCTGCCAGCCAAGCTTTACTTTGGCTAATTCAATATTGGGTTGGCGCTGCTTCGGATCATCGGAAGGTAATGGTTGATGAATGATTTTAGATTTACTACCTGAGAGCCTCAAAATAGTTTCGGCTAGCTGAAGCATGGTGAATTCACCAGGGTTGCCAATATTGACTGGCCCCGTAAAACCCTCCTCGGAGTTCATCATTTTGACCATGACATCAATCAGATCATCTACATAGCAAAAGCTTCTAGTTTGCTGACCATCCCCGTAGATGGTGATGTCTTTACCCTGTATGGCCTGAACAATGAAGTTGCTCACTACACGACCATCATTGGGATGCATGCGAGGACCGTAAGTATTAAAAATGCGTACTACTTTGATGTCTAACTGATGCTGGCGGTGATAATCAAAGAATAAAGTTTCCGCGCAGCGCTTGCCTTCGTCATAGCAAGAGCGAATGCCAATCGGATTGACCTTGCCCCAATATTCCTCTGTTTGGGGATGTACTTCAGGGTCACCATAAACTTCACTGGTAGATGCTTGCAAAATACGTGCTCTAATTCTTTTAGCTAATCCAAGCATATTAATTGCGCCATGCACGCTAGTCTTAGTTGTCTGCACGGGATCATACTGATAGTGCACTGGTGAGGCTGGACATGCCAAGTTATAGATCTGATTAGTTTCTACGTAGAGTGGAAATGTCACATCATGGCGCATCACCTCTAAATGAGGGTTTGGCAATAAGTGCGCTAAGTTTTGCTTAGTACCGGTAAAAAAGTTATCAACCACCAACACCTCATTGCCCTCTTTCAGAAGCTTCTCGGTGAGATGGGAGCCTAAGAAGCCGGCCCCGCCGGTGATGAGGATTTTTTGATTTCGATTGTAGTTTGGCATAATTTTATTTTGAAAAAGGTGTATTCCAGCCAGCCGAACGATAGGCATAAACCACTTCGCCCAGCACGATAGAAAGTGATGTCATAAAAGATATTAATCCAAGTACAAAGGTCCAAATGACGTAAGTAGCTTGCAATGAACGCACTGCACCAGCCTGAAAGAAAAATAACTCCAGAACGGTTAAGGAGATAAATACCCCACTCAGGACGTCAAAGAAGATCGCAGCTGTACAAAGACGACCGCGAACCTTTGCCTCATTCGCCTCCTTCATCATATGAGTCAGTATTGCTTGATCCTGAATGCCGCCCTCCTGTATTCGATGCTGAATAGCGCGCATACGGTCAACTGAGCGAGCCAAGCGTGCGGAAATTGCATTAATCAAAGTGGCTACTGCCGTTAACAAAAATACTGGGGCTAGTGCCAACTGAATGTTATTCGTAATTGCATCAATCGATACATCCATACTTATTCCAATCTACCTCTATTAATATTCAAAGTCATTTTATGGTCTAGTGAGACCAGGCAACTAAACCGCTATAGGCGCTTATCAAAACTAACAACCCAAAGATAATGCGATACCACGCAAAGGGAATGAAGTTGTGCCCAGCAACGTAATGAATCAGCCAGCGAACACAAATGAAAGCTGACACAAAAGCGGAAATAAAACCAACCACAATCGCCCAAGTAAATTCATCCGATAAAGTCACAGGATTTTTCCAGAGCTTCAGTAATTCATAGGCTGTTGCACCACCAATGACAGGTATCGCCAAGAAGAAAGAAAATTCCGTGGCTACTGCACGTGGCAAGCCAAAAAGCATGCCGCCAATAATAGTTGCCCCTGAGCGAGATGTCCCCGGAATCAAAGCAGCGCACTGAGCCAGCCCTACCTTCAATGCATCCAAGGGAGTGAGGTCATCTACCGACTGAATGTGATTTTTGCTCAAAACAACTGTTTGCTGACGTTTCTCGGCCCAAAAAATCACTAGAGCGCCTACTATAAAAGCGCTAGCAACTGGAATGGGGGAAAATAGCACTGCTTTAATGTGCTTACCAAATATGAATGCCAAACCCATCGCCGGAACTGAAGCAATCAATAGGTTCAACACAAAACGTCGTGATATTGTGCTGGTCTGAATAGTCGAAGCCACCTTCCAAAGCTTTTCTCGGAACTCCCAACAAACGGCCAAAATCGCACCGAACTGAATAATGACCTCGAAGGCCTTCCCTCGCTCGTCATTGAAATCAAGCAAGTCACCAACCAGAATAAGGTGGCCCGTACTGGAGATTGGCAAAAACTCAGTTAAGCCCTCGACTACCCCCAGTATTACTGCTTTACTTAGCAAAATTAGATCCATAAGCCTAATTTTATAGATAGATGAAGATGCACTGAAGATTTTGCAAAATAAGGCTCAAATAGCTAATTTGTGCGAATAAGCCTTAAACTGCATGGCATATTGAAAAGTATTCGAATTAGATGATCCCGACACCCTTTCGCCCCTCTCAGCTAACTACTTTTGGTCTTATCCTAAGTCAGGCGCTCGGACTCGGCGCGATGTCATCTAACTGTTTTGCGCAGAGTGCTATCGGCGCTAAGTCTTCGCTAATAACACCTGTTAGTGCCCAGTCGCTGGTAGGCCTAGATATGCCCCCTCAGATGGTGGTGATCCCAAAGCAAGCTATTCCCTCCGATGCCGCACCCTCTACTGTCAGTGGTAATGGAGTAAGTTCCAGCCAAGCAACAGACTTAATACGCTTGTACCAAGAGGCGGCCTTTAGTGACCCAGTATTAAATGCTGCTCGCTTTAACTACCAGGCGAGCAGGGAGCTTTATTGGCAAGGTCTTTCCTTATTATTACCCCAGGCAAGCGCAACCCCCATTGGAACAAGGTACTACCAACATGCTACCAATAGCTCAGCCCTAACTAGTTATACAGGGAACTCTCGTGTTTTTGATCAAAAGGGTTATACCGTCACACTAACCCAGCCTGTTTTTAACGTTGCAGCATTTGAAGCTTCCAAGCAAGGTGATTTGAATACCAAGATTGCGGATATGCGCTTTTACTTGGCGCAACAAGATTTAATCATTCGTGTTTCACAAGCTTATTTTGATGCACTCACCAGCCAGGATAATGTCGAACTCTATCGCAACAAAAAGAGTTTAATTAAACAACAACTAGAGATCGCACAAGCCAAGTTTGATGCCGGTCTTGCTACCATTGTTGATGTCAATACTGCGCAGGCAGCATTTGATCTTGCAAACTCTCAGGAAATTGGAGCCCAAGCTGATCTTGTAGTGAAGCGAGGCGTTTTAGAGCAATTAGTTGGCCGACCTGTTGGAGCTTTAAAGCCGCTGACAAAAGAAGCCAAGATTGATGGAGTTCTCAAAGACCCTCGCTCCAAAACCAAAGACAATAATGGCATTCCGATTGCGGAAAGCGTCAATCCACAATTGCCAAAAGGGCAAACTCTAGATGACTGGATACACCAAGCAGAATCAGCAAACTTTAATGTACTGGCTGGCCAACTATCCGTCAGCCTTGCAGAAAGTACTTACCGAGGTTCCCAAGCACTAAACTATCCTTCAGTGAGTTTTGTTGGAACGGCGGGCTATAACACGGCAAATGGTAGTGCCAATAGTTACACTCCATCAAATACAAATATTTATAACAATACTGTTGCCTTGCAGATGACCATCCCCTTAGTTTCAGGTGGATTTAATAGCTCTGTCATTCGTCAAAATGCAGCATTACTAGATGCCGCTAAAGCGAATTACGATAATGCTCGGCGCACTGCAGCACAAAATACGAGAGCGGCATTTACTGGCTTTTACGGGGGCTTAGCTAGCGTCAAAGCTTATGAAGCAGCAGAGCGCTCATCTAGCTCTGCGCTGGAATCGAGCAAGCTAGGTTTCCAAGTGGGTACACTGATTAACATTGATGTACTCATTGCATTGGATACGCTCATTACCACCCGCTCACAACTGCAACAAGCGCGCTACAACACGATTCTCAATGCCATTAAGTTGAAAGCTCATGCGGCAGCACTCTCAGATGAAGATCTGATTTCTATCAACACCTTGCTGCGCTAATAACTAAAGTAATTAATAATTCAAGCTTGCTGTAGAAGCTTCAGGGAGGCACCCAGAACCTCTTGAATATTTGGTGGATTTTGAATGTCGCCCACATTCGCAATTCGATCAGACCAGTAGCCTTCAGTTTTCCAACGCGGTGAGTCGCAGTAGATTTCTACTGTAGGTTTATCGAGCACTGCCGCCAAATGGGTCAAGCCAGTATCCACGCCTACCGTTAACGCAGCACCTGCAATTACAGAGAATGCATCCTCAATAGAGAACGCAGATGGTACAAATGCGTTAGCTATCTGCGCGGCAAGCAATTCACTGACAGTTTTCTCTGAAGTGCTTCCCCAAGGGAAAACCACTTGATAGCCTCTTGAAGAAAACTCTTTGCCCAGTTCAACCCAATACTCATTAGCCCAGCGCTTTGCCTCTCTGGCAGTTGAATGAAAAAACAAAATATATGGCTTACTCAACCCAGCAACAGAGCTTATTGGAAGGCCTGCAATAAATTCTGAGGGATAAAACTGAGGCAAATTGCCTCGCTCCATCAAAGACCAATCCAAGGCAGAGCATGTGACCCAACGTGAGCGGTCCACCGCATGACAGAGTGTTGGTACTTGAACTGACTGGCTATAAAACGCTCTTGCAAGAGGCTCGTAGCCTGAAAACTCAGTAGCATTAGCAAGGCCAGCAACTACTGATCCTGAAGTCTTCTTAGCCAAGGCGCACACGATGGCAGACTTTAGTAAGCCCTGGGTTTCAATTAATACATCGTAGGAAGTAGATTGAAGTGTTTCTCTAAAAGAGAAAAATTCTTTCCAAGAAGACAATTTGAAAAGATTCTTCTTCCAGCGACGAAGTCCACAAGGAATAATACGATCTATTCCTCTAAAACTATCACGCGATAATAAGGGCTCTAGGAGATGAACATATCCCTCTTCCACAACCCAATCAATTTGGGCATCAGGTAGACGCGCGCGCAGATCCCAGACAATCGGCAAATTATGCAGTACATCCCCTAGGGATGAGAGTTTTACCAAAAGGATTTTAGGAGTGGTGCTCATACGAGCATTATCTTATCTTTTGAAAATGCACCTAAATTCAATTAGAACTTGGGGGCAGCATCCCACGATAAGCCGGCCGAGTCTTTGGCATTCATATTGGGCGCTACTTCCTGGGGTATCGGCCACTGAATGCCAACACTAGGATCATTCCATGCCAAGCAGGCTTCACTTTGGGGGTGATAGTAATCAGTAGTTTTGTATTGAAACTCAGCAGTCTCAGATGACACCAAAAAACCGTGTGCTAAGCCAGATGGAATCCACATTTGCTTGTGGTTTTGAGCGCTTAACTCAATGCCTACCCACTTACCGTAGCTTGGCGAATCTTTTCGGATATCAACAGCAACATCAAACACACTACCAGCTACAACTCGCACCAATTTACCTTGAGTCTGCTGTAGTTGATAGTGCAAACCACGCAGAGTCCATTGTCGAGAGAAGGAATGATTGTCTTGTACAAAATCGACGTTCAAACCTGTGGCCGCGGAGAAGTCTTGGGCATTAAAAGATTCAGTGAACCAACCACGTTCATCACCGAATACTTTAGGCTCAATAATCAGCACATCATGAATGGTTGTCGGCGTAACCAGTAGCTTTGAAGTTGCGCTCATCCAATCATCTTCTTGTGAGATAAAGCAATGGGTTGAACGGAGGTATTGAGCTCATTCACAATCTTACTAAGGTATTGACCGTAGCTATTCTTGCTCAATTGAGCGGCAACTTTAAGAACATCTTCGACGCTAATCCAACCTTGACGATAAGCAATCTCTTCAGGACATGCCACCATGAGGCCTTGGCGCTTTTGTAGTGTGGCAATAAAACCAGCAGCGTCCAATAATGAATCATGCGTTCCGGTATCTAGCCATGCAAAACCACGGCCCATGATTTCTACGCTCAATTCATTTTTTTCAAGATAGGCACGATTAACATCCGTAATCTCTAACTCACCCCGAGCGCTAGACTTAATAGATGCAGCTATGTCGCACACTTGATTATCGTAAAAATAGAGTCCAGTTACTGCGTAACTACTTCTCGGCTTGAGTGGCTTCTCTTCAATAGAGAGAGCCTTGTAATCTTTGTCAAACTCCACCACACCATAACGCTCTGGATCTGTGACGTGATAGGCAAATACAGTGGCGCCATCATTACGTGCATTAGCGCTATCAAGCTGATCAACCAGCTCATGACCATAAAAAATATTATCGCCAAGCACTAAAGCACTTGGGCTATTCCCAACAAAGCTTTTACCTAAGGTAAATGCTTGTGCCAAACCATCAGGGGAAGGTTGCACGCAATACTCAATATTTAAACCCCATTGCGAGCCATCGCCAAGTAACTCTGCAAATCGCGGAGTATCGTGAGGTGTAGAGATTAATAGAATATCTCGGATACCTGCAAGCATCAACGTGGTTAATGGGTAATACACCATTGGCTTGTCATATACAGGCATTAACTGTTTAGAGACAGCTTGAGTTACTGGATACAAACGAGTGCCAGAACCTCCTGCCAAAATAATGCCTTTGCGATTCATCTGATTTACTGCCATAGCGCTCTCTTTAGATAGATCCATCTTTAGCCAAATGGTGGACATAAGAACGAACGGCTCCATCCCAGGGCTGATTTAATAGTTCTAATTTTGACATATCGCCCTGACCCTCTAAGACCTTTCGGAGCTTATCTGTCGACATCCGTGAATTCATGGGCCGGGGGGCTGGCAAAGGGTACTCCACCGCAGGAATTGGCTTAATAGTACGGGAAGAGGTTCTCAACGGTATCCCAGCATCTAGAGCAGCTTGTACAGCCCAGCGGGCTAAACCATACCAACTCGTCTCACCGACTGGGACGACGTGATAGATACCGGGCGGGAATGCACTCAAGCGCCCTTTTGCATCTATTACTAAACCCAAACTTACTTGCGCAAGCCACTGAGCGCTGGTGGGAACACCGTATTGATCTGCAATCACCTTCAACTCGTCTCGGTCTTTTGCCAAACGCAAAATCGTACGAATGAAATTACCGCCGTTCCCATACACCCAGCTTGTTCTAAAAATCGCATATTGACCAGCACCTCCTGAGGAACTGCTTGCAAATACTTGAGCAATGGCTTCTTCTCCAGCTGCCTTGCTCTTGCCATAAACACCGAGAGGATTACGCATGTCATCCTCTAGATAAATGCCATACTTTTCACCATCAAAAACATAATCTGTGGAGTAATGTAAAAAAGTAGCTCCATGCTGCGCCGCATATTGAGCCATCAACTCAGGAGCTGTTGCATTCACCGCAAATGCTAACTCCGGCTCAATCTCTGCCTTATCAACAGCGGTATACGCTGAGGCATTAATAATTAATTGAGGATGAAATTGATTTAAGAGCAAATCTAATTTAGTAGCATCAGATAAATTACATTCAGCGCGCCCAACATATTGAATATTAGACTTCTCCGCCAAAGTAGGTAGTAGCGAATCGAATAAAGCTTGGAACGCTTTACCTAACTGTCCATCTTTACCAAATATGAGTATATTCATTGGAGACTTGTACGATTCAGCTGTACTGTTTTTGCAACCAGTCACGATAGCTACCACTAACGACACCTTCTACCCAGACTGGATGATCTAAATACCACTGTACCGTCTTACGAATCCCCGTATCAAATGTCTCTGTAGGCCGCCAGCCTAAATCGCGCTCTACCTTGCTAGCATCAATCGCATAGCGGCGATCATGACCAGGGCGATCTGTAACAAAAGTAATTTGCTCAGCATAGGACTTGTTATCGGTACGTGGCTTTAGTTCATCCAAAATCGTACAGATTGTTTTTACGACATCGATATTGGCTTTTTCATTCCAGCCCCCAATGTTGTAAGTCTCACCCAATTTACCTTTAGCCAATACTTCGCGAATCGCAGAACAATGGTCGCCCACATAAAGCCAATCACGAATCTGCTGACCATCACCATAAATTGGCAAAGGCTTGCTATTGAGGGCATTGAGAATAACGAGTGGAATCAACTTCTCTGGAAAGTGGTAAGGACCATAGTTATTAGAGCAATTGGTAGTGACTACCGGGAAACCGTATGTGTGAAACCAAGCACGCACTAAATGATCTGATGCTGCCTTAGATGCAGAATAAGGACTATTGGGCTCGTAAGCATTCTTTTCGGTAAAAGCAGGATCAGTAGAGGATAAAGACCCATAGACTTCATCAGTAGAGACATGGTGAAAGCGAAATGCTTTCTTAGCAGACTCATCCAAGCTACTCCAATATGATCTTGCGCACTCCAGTAAGTTGAAGGTACCCAAAATATTGGTTTGCACAAACTCTGCAGGACCGTGAATAGATCGATCCACATGACTCTCAGCAGCAAAATTGACAATGGCACGGGGCTGATGCTTTTTTAACAAGCTGGCAACCAACTCTTTATCGCCAATATCCCCATGAACAAAAATATGGCGGGAATCATCCTTCAGGGTCGCTAAATTGACTAGGTTGCCGGCATAGGTCAGTTTATCGAGATTAATCAACCCTTCAGCCTTTGGATCCGCAAGCCAATCTAGGGCAAAGTTACTACCAATAAAACCTGCACCGCCCGTTATTAAAATCATGATTTACCAATAAATGAAGTGCGAAATGTAATACGATAAGGATAGCTGAAGGTATTTTTTAATTCAAATTAAACCCCCCTGCAACCCTAAACTTCAGCTTAAAAGATTATTTTAACAAAACATTACCACCGTCAAATCGTGAATCCTAATAAATATAGCCTGACATTTGCCTGCTACAACTCTGTTGAATATACAAAAATGTGCATTGATAGTATGGTGAAGCATGGCACCCCATTAGATCGGCTCGTAGTGGTGGACAACTACTCGACTGACGGGACGCGCGACTATCTTTCGACACTGCCCTTGGGCGGAAGAATCTTCAACTCCACTAATTTGGGATGTGGGACAGCTTGGAATCAAGGAGCGCTCGCACTACAAAGTGAATGGAGCATCATCATGAATAATGATGTTCTCGTATCACCACTATGGATTGAGAACCTCATTCACGCTGCAGAATCCCAAAACCTCAAAGTCATTAGCCCAGCACTCATTGAAGGGCCTCTAGATTACGACTTTGAAGCATTCAATCTAAAAGCTAAAGCAGAAATGAAAGATGTACATCGTTTTAGCAGCAAGCATGCGGTGTGCCTTGCTATTCATAATTCAGTCTGGATGGATGTGGGTTATTTTCAGCCAATCCCTAAACTACTAGGCTATGAAGATACCTTGTTCTTTAATGAACTCAAGAAGTCGAATATTCAAACTGCGATTACTGGTGCCTCGTGGTTACACCACTTCGGCTCAATTACCCAAACTGCTATGAAGCAAGAAAGAGGGCTCGCAGAAAAAGATGGTTTAGCTAATCGCTACAACTACAAACTACTAAATCAAAGCTGGATTCAAAGAAAGCTAGGGAAGATTCAAGCAAAAAAGCACCAAGATAAAGCGAGCCGAAATGAAGTTAAAGAGCATGGCATGTCCATACATGGACTCAGAAAAAATAATGCCTTTGATTGGATTTAATTAAGCTTTTTCAAACAAGCTAACAAGGCTTTTTATATTACTATTAAGAGAGAATTTCTCTACAACCATTTTTTTTCCTGCTTTTGCCATCTGATTTGCATGGTCATTATTCAATAGCATCCAGATGATGGCCTTAGCCCACTGCTCAACATTACCGGGTTCAATCATAAGACCAGTCTCTTGATCAAGCACCGTTTCTGGAATGCCGCCAACCTTACTTACAATAGTTGGCACTTCTAAATATTGTGCTTCAATCTGAAACATCCCAAGAGGCTCAACTAAAGAAGGTAAAACAGCTAGATCGCTTTTTCTGAGCAATGGCGCTATCTTTTTTAATATCCCCGTTAAAAATACATTCTCACCAAGACCAAGTGCTGCAATCTCAGCCTCAAGCAATGGCTTATCTTGGCCCTCTCCTGCGATTAAATAACGCACATCTGGGATCACCTTTTTAACCTCAATGAGAGCCTTTAAAATCGTGCTGTGTCCTTTTTCACCCCTTAGAATTGCTCCATGCGATATCACCGGTCCCGGATGAGCATCTAGCCAATTCAAGATATGGTCTGGCAGTTGATCTGCCGAGCAATCCAGCGCTGAAAAATCAATTCCTGGATAAATAACTTTCAGCTTCTGAGCGTTGATAGCGGGATTTGCCAAAAACCGTGAGCGCAGATACTCGCTAGGAATTACCGTCCCAGAGAAAATATGGTTATAGGCAAACGATAGCGGGTAACCATGCTGAAAAGTTTTTACTCTAAAAACAGGAATACGCTTACGACCAAAAAGTACTTGCACTATGCCCACTAGCGCAGAAATTAATGCGTCATGACTGCCATGACAAAACATTGCTACAGGATTTTTCTCCTTGGCTAAGCGCAACAGCTGGAGCAAACTCGGTATATGAAAGGCATTCCGAAAGCGAATCTCAATTACATCCAAGCCTTCACTCTTGGCACGAGCAGATATTGCACTCATAGGCTTGCATAGCAAGATTGTTTGAAAGCCTAATGCATTGAGTGAGCGCATTTGCTGTAACGCTTGCAACTCTTGACCCCCAATATTGATAGACGAGTCAGAAAATAGAATGACTTTTGTATCAGCCATAGATCAAAGCCACATTAATCTATGCGGCCTGCTGAAGGCTTATGTAATACCTGCGCTAATAGCACAGCAATCATCAGCCCATAAAAAGTACACAAGTACTTGAGGGACAACTGCTCATTTGATAGTCCGGCAATCAATATGCCAGTGATATAAAAAAGGCCGATTCTGGCAGCTTGCTTTATGTTGAAATTCTGTGCATTGCGCTGCTTCCAAAAGATAGAAAATGGCACGAACAAGAGACTTAAATAAGCGCCTAATCCAAAGAGGCCTGCAGATAAGAGCTTGCTCAGAATATCGCTGTGTGGGCCAGTTAATGCCATGGTGTTGATGGCAGTTTCATTAGCAGCGATATTGAGCGGACTATCTTTCAAAACCTGCATCATATTCTTTTCTTCGCCGTAACCAAAGAGCAAACTCTCATTAGCAAACTGAAAGCCAAACTTCCACATACTTAGCCTAGTACCAGCAGATGTATCTAAATTAGCCCCAGTAAACCAATGGAGGATTTCAAAATAACCACTAATAATTCGAGTGGATAGCTTTTCTGAAAAATAAAATCCCATTAAAAATACAAAGGAAATGGAAATACAAACTGCAATCGTCTGTAGCCACATTTTCTGCTTATGAGATTGACTGGCATGAGAAATATCACCAAGCCTTAACAATAAAATAAGCAAAAGGATAAATGGTGCAGTGAGCCAGCCCCCGCGCGATCCAGAGCCAATAGAAACATACAAGCCAAGCAACCCACCAAGCACTTGCAAGGCAATTAATACGATAGATTTTTTCCCGCTCCAGCCAATCATTAGGATCGACAGGAGGCCAAGAATAAAGGTTTGAGATCCCAAAGTATTAGGATCGACAAAATAGATAGAATATCTACCCATCCAATATGGATCGAGGGGGCTCAAAATAACTACAGTAAAAATACCTATAAGTGCAATCGGGATCGCCACACCCAATATTTTTATGTAAGGAATATTTAGATTCTTAAGCAATAAAAAGGCTACCCCCGCAAACAAGATGCGGGATGGCCCATCAAATGCTGCAGGATGAATAGCCCCGCGAAATATTTGAGAAATTAAAACCGAAAACAGCAAACCCGAAAAAAGGAAAAGGATGAAAAAATCTCTTGGGTATTCAAGCTGGATATTTTTTATACCAGCATGCCAGAACTGATAAGCAGTAATCAGGAGCAGAGCAAATAATGAGACATGCACGCCATGACGAACAGTCAAAAATGTCACTGGGAACATAAAAACACACAAAATTACAAACCAGTCGAGCTTTGTATGCGTGTGATTTATATTCTGTTTCATAGGTATTCTAGGAATTTACTGCAATCATTAGTTACAGGGGATTATTATTTATGGAAATAATGCCTAATTAATGTATTTTCGACTCCCCAGGTGCATTCCATAGAGAGAATACCATTAGGAACCTAGCGTCCCTTTACTTTTAATATTAAGAGAAATATGAAGACAATTTTGGTCACTGGTGGCGCCGGATACATAGGTTCGCACACTGTAGTAGCCCTACAAGAGAGTGGCCACAGAGTCGTGATATTGGACAACCTTTGCAATAGCAAAGCAATCACCCTTAAAAGTATTGAAAAGATTAGCGCCCAAGCTCCTGCTTTTTACTCAGGTGAAATTCGAGATCGCACTTTACTAAGGGATATCTTTGCAAATCACCCCATTACTGGGGTGATTCATTTTGCAGGATTAAAGGCGGTGGGCGAGTCCCAAAGCGAACCCCTTAAGTATTACGACAATAATGTGACTGGCAGTATCACGATCCTAGAAGAGATGATTAGGGCCAAAGTTGAGACCTTTGTATTTTCTTCGTCTGCAACCGTATATGGAGAGCCAGGGGCCACTCAATACCAAGAGGATATGCCCACTGCCCCTATTAATGTCTATGGCCGCACAAAACTCATGGTTGAGGAAATACTCAGGGATAGCGCTAAAGCCAACCCTAGCCTTAAAGTTGCCTGCTTACGCTACTTTAACCCCGTAGGAGCCCATCTATCAGGCTTAATTGGCGAGAACCCTGTTGGGAAACCTAATAACCTAATGCCCTATATTGGCCAGATTGCTTTAGGCATCCTCCCAAAATTGAAAGTATTTGGGAATGATTACCCAACACCAGATGGCACCGGCCTCAGAGACTATATCCACGTTGATGATCTAGCCCAAGGCCATTTACTTGCATTGCGGTATCTAAAGGATCATCCTGGAGCCCTCACAATCAATTTAGGAACTGGAAAACCCTATAGTGTTTTAGAAATGATTGCCACCTTTGAAAAAGTCAGTGGCAAGAAAATTCCATACGATTTAGTAGAGCGAAGATCTGGAGACTTGGCGGAGTATTATGCAAATTCAGACCTAGCCAAAACAGTCCTAGGCTGGGAAGCAAAACATGGAATTGAGAGGATGTGCGAGGATACTTGGCGCTTCTATAAGCAATTAGATTCAGCACAGTCTTAAATATCACTTACTGAGAATCAAACACTTTTAGATGCATAACTATAAAAAGATACTCGTAGTTTGCCCCGCTGGCGCAGTTACCGGCGGCCCCGAAGCACTTCACCAACTGACGGCACATATGAACAGTCTAGGTCTACCGGCCTATATGTGCTACCTTCCTTTCTCAGAGACAGCAAAGTCGCCCGCACCTTATGAGCGCTACCAAACTCAATCAGCACCCTATGAGGATGCGCCAAGCAATCTAATCATTTTCCCTGAAGTGGATCCAATGCTTGCGCTTAAGGTCAAGCATGCGAAAGCAGCTCTTTGGTGGTTATCCTTAGAAAACTTCCTGGAGCGTCGACATATTTGGCCCCTTCATGATCGCGTACGTTACTTTAAGCGAGTCCTGCAAGGGCGGAGGCCCTGGGGCGGAGCGAAGAACCTCAAGAGTCTCTTGCACTTTTCGCAAACTGAGCACTCCACCCAATATCTCAAATCTTGTGGCATTGATCCAATTCCATTAATTGACTCCATCAATGAAGACTTTCTCACAGATAAATATCTAGACAAGATTGATCACAAGCAAAATATTATTTTGTACAACCCAACCAAGGGTTGGAAAGTTACACAACAACTAATTGCGCGCTACCCTCAATGGCAATTTCTGCCCCTCAAGGGTTTAAACCGAGACCAGCTCTCAGAAAAACTCTACAGCGCAAAGTTATATATTGATTTTGGACACCATCCTGGTAGGGACCGTATGCCACGCGAGGCGGCGATGCATGGATGCTGCTTGATTACAGGAAAATTGGGTTCAGCCGGAAATACAGTTGACCTACCGATACCATCGCAATACAAATTTGATAGTAGCGCCCCAAACTTTGTGGAAGCCTTCGGTGAACTCGCTAATGATGTGATGGAATATTTTCCGAAACACTATGCAGATTTCGGCACATATAGAAAATGGCTGCAAGATGAGCCGAGAATATTTAAACAACAAATCGCCGATTACTTTTGCAAGTAATTCAAAATTTACTTAAATTTCCTAAAAAAATATTTAAGTAAATTGTGCTGATTCAGCTTTGTATTTTCACCCACCCTCAATGCGCAAGATTGAATTTTTTGAATATAGGTCCTTATTAGACCTTGCCGCACTAAACAGTCATTGACTTTAAATTGAGTCGACATGGAAAATGCAAAACGCTGCAACTCTTCATCAGAAAAAGTATTTCTACTTGTCTTAATAAAGGTGGTCTCATAAGGGTGGGCACTTCTCCCAAAATAAGAGCCCTGAAACCCACTATCCCCTTCTCTTGAGCTGGGATTTATATCTACCAAGGCTTCTCGATAATCTACTTGGTTGTATTCAGGAAGCATGCATTGAAAATTCAAACCCATATCTAAAATGAGTTGAGAGAGCCGAATTTCATAGTCTCGCACCGTTTCATCCTTGCTAAGATCGTCAACCCCCTCATAAAAACCGCTCTCAATAAGCTGGTTGAGAACATGACGACTCAATACATAACAGGTAGTTTGAACATGGCCTAAGAACTGATCATTTCGTTCAAGCATTCCGTACTTTTGATAGTACATCTTTGCAATCGAATGCTCATGGGGAGTGATACTGATAACAGATCCGACGATTCCCACATCATCCGAAAACTTCTCAATAAATAGGTCAGTCCATTTTTGATTACAGTAGCCCAAAAGAAAAGGGCCGCGCACAGATGAGTTAATAAAGAAATAAAAATCGTACCGCTGCCATAGGGTTAGATTTTTTATCGCTACACAATACCCGCCATAGTCAAAATTTTTATTTTCAGTAAATAGGTACTCAATATTATCTAAAAATGGTAGTTCAATTGAGTATTTGCCGGCAACAATAACCAAATAATTTAAGCTTGAGTCATACCCATATCTCAAAAAGTGGGCAAAGTTATCAACATATGACTGGTCTTTTTCAAAGTAATGGTAGAGCACCAATACTTTATTGGCCCCTACCCTAGATTCGATTGCAGCGTCCCTCACCAAGCTCAAACTTTTCTCAGCACACTGATTAAATGGGTCGAATGGCGAACTTGACTCTCTATCTTGAAGGCACCATTGAATCCATACATCCTGCCCCACTGACGTTGATCATCAAAATATTGGGAGAACGTTTCACTCGTTATTGGATTGATATGAGTTGGATCTGTGAAGCATGCGGAAAAGGGGTATACAGGGGTTTGAGTCAGAAAGAGTCCGCCAGGAGTAAGAACGCGATAAACCTCATTCATTAACTCTATAAAAGAGTAGCGAATTTGCGGCAAATAAACAACCCGAGGAACGTGCTCGATAAAATCAAATGCGGTAATGTAGTCCATGGAGGCATCTCCATGGGGAATTCCCTCTTGCGCAAGATCAGATCTAGCAATGTTGGGATTAGCGTTATCTCGGATATCAATCCCATAAAGAAGATCTGCCTTAAATGGATTCCTAGGAATACCCCCGCACCCCAGATCCAAAGTCTTCGAATTTGCATTGCTAGACGAGTTGGCTCGGAATTTAGAGTAGAAAGGCTCTAGATCTTCAACCTCTTCCATATCCACAATATGACTAAGAGACCGAAACATCATTTTCAGGGTTTTAAAATACTTTACGAGCCTCATATAGCCTTTGGCAGTGATTAAAAGTTTCTCTTAGCAACAAAAGAAGTATTCAATGGCATTGTAAACTTACAAAACCATCGCCACCAAGGCCTCACACCTCATGACCCGCATCCTTATTGTTTATCAATCTAAGCCAGCTATCGTTCCAGGACTGGAAAAGGGGTTTGAAAATGCTGAGGTAGAAACAATTACCTTCCTGGCAAATGAACATCACCATTGGGTCGATAAATACGTATTCCACGCGATTAACAAGTGGGCCCACAACCTTCGGATTCTTAAAAAGGGGAAATTTCTTTTTTCAAGACATTCATTAACGCATTGGAACTATCTCAATACAGAGCTAGTGAAGTTTTACAAAGAAAATAATCCTGATTTCGTATTTTTTATACACGGCATTCATTATTCAGAATCAACACTCTCTCAAATTAAAGCCCCTAAGGTTGCCTGGCTTGTGGATCCCGTTCAAGACCCCAAGAGGCTGACCTTATTTGCCGCGAATCTTGGTTGGTATTTTTCTTACAGCAAGATTGCGATAAGCATCTTGAATGGGCTAGGATTTGAAAATACAAGTTATTTGCCACACGCAGTCGACCATAATGAATTCCGCTATATTCCCGGTACTAAAAAATCAATTGACATCTCCTTCGTTGGAAAACATAGCGTACACCGGGAGAAATTTATTCTAGCGGCATTAGAGGTAACCAATAAAGTTAATCTCTATGGCTCAAGGTGGGTAGCACCTGCTTTATCTAAGCCATCTCTACTTAAGGCAATTAAAGGTATTGAGTGCTACGGGGAAAAGTTAAATAAGCTCTACAACTCATCCAAAGTGGTTCTGAGCATTATTGCAAAACCAGAAAATATACTAGAGACTCAAAGCGGAATCAACATGAGGCCTTATGAAATTTTGGCTTCGGGATCAGTTCTTTGTTCCGATAATTACGATGAACTCCACCCAGAATTGATTAATAATCAGAATTTAATTCTTTTTAATAATATTGATGAATTCAAGCAATCACTCTATACGCTGCTTAAGGACAAGCAAAAAATTGAGAATGTTTCAGCATCAGGAAGAAAATTCATTGAAGGCCGCTTTTCTTATGATGAAATGGCGAAGACTATTCTTGCTAAATTTAAAGAAATTCAAGACGGCATATCTTCATAGAGCTGCAATTGAGGCCATAAATTGCCTCTAATTCCCCGCAACAATCGACATCACTGCCATCCGCACCGCAATACCAAAGGTCACTTGATTCAAGATGACGGATTGAGGACCATCTGCAACTGATGAATCTATCTCTACGCCACGATTCATTGGGCCTGGGTGCATCACAATGGCATCTGGTTTAGCCAAGGCAAGGCGTGTGGGAGTTAAGCCATATTTCTTAAAGAAGGCATCGCCCTCAGGCACCTGACCAGTTTCCATGCGCTCTTTCTGAATACGTAGAGTCATCACTACATCAACGCCTTTAAGGCCCTCTTCCATGCTATGGAAGACCTTAACTCCAAGCATGTCCAAGTCACTTGGCAGCAGGCTCTCAGGGCCAATAGCTCTGATATCAGTACAACCCAAAGTTCTCAATGCGCAGATATTGGATTTAGCAACACGGCTATGCACGATATCGCCAACGATAGCAACTTTTAGCCCGCTAAAGTCTTTCTTAAAATGGCGCATCGTATACATATCAAGCAAGCCTTGCGTAGGATGCTGATGGCTACCATCACCCGCGTTGACAACGTGCACATGTGGTGGAACATGCTGAGCAATCTCAATCGGCGCCCGAGAGACGCTGTGGCGTACAACAAAAATATCCGCTTGCATAGCCACCAAATTATCAATCGTATCTAGAAGACTCTCACCTTTAGCCGTAGAAGAAGTGGAGATATCCAGATTAATTACATCGGCCGATAAACGTTTGGCAGCGATCTCAAAAGTGGTACGCGTACGGGTGGAGTTCTCAAAAAAGAGATTGAATACGCTTTTACCTCGCAATAGAGGTACTTTTTTTACCTCTCTAGCAGGATCAGTAATACTCACAAACTGCTGAGCAGTATCCAAAATATGCAGAATCTGCTCTTTAGGTAAACCCTCTAGGGTGAGAAGATGAGTTAATTCACCAATACTATTAAATTGGTTTACAAGACTGCTCAATGAGTCATTAACTAACGTGGTATCTATGCTCATGCTATACGCGCCTCTAATTGGAAGCTGAACTTGCCAGCATCATCTTTTTCTAAAACCAATATTTGATTGTCTGGAATACTTACTTGCTCCCCCACAAAATCAGCAGAGATTGGTAACTCACGATTCTTACGATCGGCCAATACCATCAACTGCACTTGTGCCGGCCGACCAAAGTCAAATAACTCATTAAGGGCTGCTCGAACGGTACGGCCAGTCAATAAAACATCATCGAGCAAGATAATGTTTGCGCCATTCACCTCAAAGGGAAGATTAGTGGACATAGTACTGGCAGTACTAAGCGCAGCCATTCCTTTCTCCGCATAATCATCCCGATGAAAAGCCACATTAATCACGCCGTAGTGGGTCAAATTGAGATCGGTAGCCAAACGCTCCGCAATCCAGGCGCCACCCATCGCAAGACCAGCCAACTCAAAGACCTCATTTGCATCTTTACGATGCTTGATTGCCTCCAATAGTTTCCGATACGACTGCTCTGCATTCATCTCAACTAATCCAATTCTTTTCAAGAAAATACTGGTCCAAAATTAAGGCTGCAGACTGCGCATCCAAATTGTCTTGCATGTCCGGATTTCCCTCTAAAACAGCTGAGGTATAGCGCTCGTCCACCCACTCCACTGGTAAATGAAAGCGTCCCTGTAGCTGATTACCAAAGCGGCGGGCCTTTGCACTCATTTCATGTTCGGCACCGTCAGGGTGACAAGGCAGCCCCACCACCAACCGATTTGGTTGCCACTCTTTGATGAGGGTCTGAATAGCCTTAAATCTCACATCCTCAGATGGCTCCTCAATAATCTTTAATGGCTGGCCAGCTTTGGTCAGAGTATTTCCAACAGCAATACCAATTCGTCTCGTCCCAAAGTCAAAAGCCATTACGGTCAACTCTGCGCCCTTATGAATACTCTCAGGCATGCCCTGCCTCACCAGATAGATGGGATGGATCAAACCCCAAAAGACCCATCGTCCGCTCATAGCGCTTGATAGAGGGAGTATTAAAAATAATCTCAATCATTTGCTGTTGGGATAAGGGAACGTTGATCCAGCCATTGAGGGTAATCTCCTCTTCAAGCTGACCAGCACTCCAGCCCGCATAACCTAAGGTCATTAAGAACTTACTGGGCCCAGAACCAGCTGCAACGGCCTCAAGTACATCCTTAGATGTCGTCATGGTCAAGCCTCCTGGAATAGCTAAGGAAGAGCTATAAGCTACCTCTGTAGTGGGCTCGTGCAAGACAAAACCCCGCTCGATTTGCACTGGGCCACCAAAATAGACCGACTGTTCAGATACTGGCTCAGTCTCTAGCTTGACCTCAATTTTCTCAAATAAGGCACCCATATCGAGTTCGGTCGGGCGATTAATCATCAAGCCCATTGCACCCCGTTCAGTATGCTCAAAAAGATAGATAACTGAACCTGCAAAATTGGGATCGGCCATCCCAGGCATAGCAATCAGAAATTGGTTTGCTAAATGATCAGCAGAATAAGCAATTGAGGACCCAGCAGCGGAAGCTTGGGAAGTTTGGGTGGGTGTTGCAGCTTGACCCACAGGGGCTTTTTTAGCCGTGTTCATGTGAGTTTATTTTACCGAATTCTCTGCCTTAGTTAGATCTTTCCAGTGATCCAGTAGGCCAGAAGACCAACCGTCTCATGCAGGAGGTTATTCCACTGTCGGGCACCCTCCGTCAGATCAAAAGAGCCCCAATGCAATCTGAGCCCCGTTTGGTAATCCACTGGAACAGGAATTACCGCAATCCCCTGTTTTTGGAAAATCTTTACTGACCGGTACATGTGTGATGCTGAAGTAATCAGCAGCCAAGGTTTTGGTGGTGCATCAGCCTCTTTGGCGATTTTAGCCCCTAAATCCAAGATCATAGGCTTCATCAATACGGCATTTTCATAGGTATTGCGGGACTGGTTTTCATAATGGGCTTTTTTATCTTGCAAACCCTGCTCATAAACCAATTGCTTAAAAGCATCCGCCTCGGACATTCCTACGGGCGATAGGCGGCCAGAGAAGCCGCTAAAAATGAATGGCAGATCAGAATATTTGCGAATGAGTTCAAAGGCTTTGGTAACACGCTCAGCAGCGGATCCAATAGAGATCTCACCCCGATCCAGAGCGATTTCACCGCCCTCAATCGCGCCCCCCAAAATAATAATTCCACCAAAGTCTGCTTCTGACGTCTGTGCAAGTTGAACTTTAGGCACGCCATCTTCAAGAGCCCTCAAAAAGACCTCAGAAGTAGGGAGCCATCCAACCAGTAATAAGTCTGCCAAAGCGAACAGTAAGAATCGTTTGCACAAATGGGGTTTTCTCAGGCTCAGAAATAACAAGCTGATCGCTACAAAACCAATGACCCAGTTGAGAGGCTCAATGCAAAACTGCACTAGTTTTGAAAAAACGAAAAATAATGTATCCATTAGCTATCAATCTGTTTAATAGGCAGAATATTACTCGCAAGCCAAGCGAGTCGGTCTAATTGGCCCTAATATAGGGGCTATGAAAAAAGCTCTCGTTTGGCTACGCCGTGATTTACGCCTGCATGACAATGCCGCGCTTCATCACGCCCTAAAAAATAATGCCCAAGTTTGGCTAACGTTTATTTTCGATACTGATATTTTGGATCCTCTCAAGTCCGGAGATCTTGATACAAGTGGCCTCAAACATGATCGCCGCGTAGACTTTATTTGGCAAGGTTTGAAGCAAATCGACGAGCAATTACGCAAGCAAGGTGGCGGATTGATTTTTCAGTTTGGCAAATCCACTATATGCATTCCGAAGATTGCTGAGACTCTAGGTGTTAATACCGTTTATATCAATCATGACTATGAGCCCTTAGCAATTACCCGTGATAACTCTATAGCCAAAACACTAGACAAGCTTGGCATTGAATTAAAGACTTTCAAAGATCAAGTGATTTTTGAGAAGAAAGAAATTCTGACTAACTCGAATACGGTGTTTTCAATCTTTACGCCCTACAAGAACAACTGGCTAAAGACGCTACAAGAAAAAGATATTGCCGCTTATGACTGTGATCCTAAAAAAGGTCAGTTAGCTGCTATCCCCAAATCATTAGAGGCGTCCCTCCCATCTCTAGAATCTATGGGCTTTAGCCCGACAGGTATTGAGGCTTACTTGCCTCCGGGATCAGAAGGTGGCCAGAGTTTCTTGGAGGACTTCCTCCATCGCATCGATCAATACCAAATCGGCCGAGATTTCCCTGCCATTAAAGGGGTGAGCTATCTCTCTACACACCTGCGCTTTGGCATGCTATCCATTCGCGGCTTAGTACGCGAAGCCCACCGCCGCATGCTCGTTGGCAGTATGGGTGCAACGATCTGGTTAAGCGAACTGATTTGGCGTGATTTTTATTTCATGATTCTGGCCAATCACCCGCGCCTTGCTGAGGGTGCCGCTTTCAAACCTGACTATGACAATATCGAATGGGAAAGCGGTGCCACTGCTAAGAAGTTATTTAAAGCTTGGTGTGATGGCAAGACGGGCTACCCATTGGTAGATGCTGCCATGTGCCAACTCAACCAAAGTGGATATATGCACAATCGCCTGCGCATGGTAGTTGCCAGCTTTCTTACTAAAGATTTAGGTATTGATTGGCGCTGGGGAGAGATGTATTTTGCAAAACACCTCAATGACTTTGAACTGTCTTCCAACAATGGTGGATGGCAGTGGGCCTCTTCATCGGGATGTGATGCGCAGCCCTACTTCCGCATCTTCAATCCGATTACCCAGTCCCAAAAGTTCGATCCTGAAGGAAAGTTTATTCGTCGGTACTTACCTCAACTAGACAAGCTCTCCAAGAAGTCAATTCATGCGCCTTGGGAATCCGGCCATATTGAACTAGAGGCTGCTGGCATTCTTCTGGGTCGCGACTATCCCCTGCCAGTTGTTAATCATGATGAAGCACGCAAAAAGACCTTGGTGCGTTATAGCGTTGTCAAAAAAGTCAGCCCAGAATCTACGACCGATTAAGTTATTGAAAACTCTGACACTTTCCGCTTTAAGATAGGGTATGAACAAGATCTATGCTGTAGGTGATATTCAGGGCTGTACGCCCTCTTTGAAGGCACTCGTCAAAAAGCTCCCCGCACAGTCCAAGATGATTTTTTTAGGTGACCTGGTGAATCGGGGCCCTGACTCATTAGGCACCCTACGTTACCTCAAGAAATTACAAGAAGAGAAACGCATTGAGTGCATTCTCGGAAATCACGATCTCCATTTGCTTGCGGTAGATGCTGGCATCCGAAAAACTAAAGGGCTTGATACCGTACAACCGATTCTAAATGCACCCGATAGAGCAGAATTAATGAATTGGCTACGCTATAGGCCAATGGCTCTGAGTAACGGAAAAGTACTCACTGTTCATGCAGGAGTTCTACCACAATGGGACCTGCAGCAAACAATTGAGTGTGCACAGGAAGTAGAAAAAGCGCTACGTAAAAAATCCTATAAAGATTTCTTAGCGAATATGTATGGCAACACACCAAATAAGTGGAGTAACTCTCTTAAAGGTTATGAGCGTTTACGCGTCATCACCAATGCACTGACCCGCATTCGTTTTTGTACTCCTGCCGGTACAATGGAATTCGAGAGTAAAGAAGGTATTGAAGATGGCCCCAAAGGCTATGTCCCTTGGTTTAAAACTCCTAAACGAAAAACGCAAGACGCCCTGATTTACTTCGGGCACTGGTCAACTCTAGGACTACTCCAACATGAAAATGTCATTGGCCTCGATACAGGCTGCGTCTGGGGTGGAAAACTGACTGCCATGGAAGTTCCAGAATCAGGTAAACCAAGCAAGGATCTAAAAATTATCCAAGCAGATGGCTACGACCATCCACTCAGAATGTAATTCTGACTCCGCCTCTTATGGTTTCTTATAGCTTCTTAAATGAAGTTTTCGCTGCAGTGATAATTTCTTCCAAAACTGCATTGTCATGAGTAATAGAAGTAAATCCAGCCTCATAAGCAGAGGGCGCTAAATACACTCCTTGATCTAACATCAAGTGGAAAAATTTCTTAAACGCTTCAATATCAGTTTTAGTGACCGCCTCAAAAGAGGTTGGGACCTCATTGGCAAAGTAAAAGCCGAACATCCCACCAACACTATCTACCGCAAAAGGTACGCCTGCTTCATCTGCCGCAATCTTGAACCCAGACATGAGCTTTTCAGTTTGCCCCGTAAGACAATCGAAGAAACCTTCTCGAGAAATAATCTCCAGCGTCTTTAATCCCGCCGCTACAGCTACTGGGTTGCCGGACAAGGTGCCTGCCTGATAAACATTACCCAGCGGCGCTAACTTAGACATAATTTCTTTTTTACCGCCAAAAGCAGCCATCGGCATACCTCCGCCCATGACCTTACCAAGACAAGTCAGATCGGGAGTAATGCCTTGTAGAGATTGCGCGCCACCTAAAGCAACCCTAAAGCCCGTCATGACTTCGTCGTAAATTAATACGCTGCCATACTCACTGGTCAACTGGCGTAATGTCGATAGAAATTCCTTTGAGGGTTTAATGAGATTCATATTGCCAGCAAACGGCTCAATAATCACCGCGGCAACCTGATCACCCTGCTTTACAAACACTTCCTTCAAGGCTTGCACATCGTTATATGGCAGTACTAAGGTGTGTTTAACCAAATCTTGTGGAACGCCACCAGAAGAGGGTGCATTTTGAGTTGAATCTGCAAATGTCAAAAGGCCAGAACCTGCCTTTACCAAAAGACTATCAGCATGGCCGTGATAACAACCTTCAAATTTAATAATGAGATCACGCCCTGTATGACCACGTGCAAGACGCAGAGCACTCATAGTGGCTTCGGTTCCACTCGATACCATCCGTACTTGCTCTATGCTGGGGACCAACTGACAGATGCGTTCTGCTAATTCAATTTCACCTTCGGTAGGGGCGCCGTAGCTAAAGCTAGTTTCTGCAGCCTGCTTTACTGCCTCAACTACTTCTGGATTAGCATGGCCTGCAATCATAGGGCCCCAGGACATAATTAAATCAATATAGCGCGTACCTTCAGCATCCCAGAAGTAAGGGCCTTTTGCTTTAGCAACAAAACGCGGTGTACCGCCTACTTGACGAAAAGCGCGTACTGGAGAATTCACACCCCCAGGAATTGTTTTTTGTGCGCGCTCAAATAAGATGTCATTTTTTCCCAAGATACTTTTCCCGATTTAGCTAATGAATTTAAATATTGTCTAATTAAATTGATCTATTAGATCGCCATCATTTCAAAGTCTTCTTTACGTGCGCCACACTCAGGACAGGTCCAGTTCATGGGTACATCTTTCCAAAGCGTGCCTGGCGCAATACCCTCTTCAGGTAAACCTGCAGCTTCGTCATAAACCCAGCCACAAATTAAGCACATATATGTTTTGAATTCCATTACCGTCTTCCTTATTTATCTTTTTATTTTAAATCGGATGTAGTGTCACGCCTTTGGTGCATCTCGAACTTAAATAATCTGCATTCCAGGGGGCCATTAAATAAAGGGGTGCGCTTAGATTCCTTAATACGCAACTGCCCGGGAAGGGCCATATCTGCTGTTAATACAAAGACATTCCAGCCACCAAAAGTATCCTTGAGATGCTGGCCAAACTGCCTCAAAAATTCCACAAGCTTAGGGTCCTGCTCTTCTTGAGCTTGTAGCTTTTTGAGAGACTCGCGGCTAGAGCGTTTAGCACTTTGACGTCCTGTCTCTAGATTAAAGGCATATCGATCTTCTGGCTCTTCAGCTTGTTCGTATGTGTCTCGCTCCATTTCGCCAACTCCAGCGCGATCTTGGCCTCGTCCACCCTTAATCACTAAGCGCTCACCATAAGGCGGGTTCAATAGCATCACACCATTTTGATTATTTACTGGCGGCCTACTTGCTAAAGCATCAATTTGACGCGTTACTGGCAATCCAGGCAACTGAGCCCGTTGCCAGTTGCTTTTAAACATCGCTACCAAGCGCTCGTTAATATCACCACCGCTAATACCCAAAGACTCTGAATCTGGGAACTGTTTACGCCTCTCCAACATCTCAGAATGTACAGCGTCTTTCAAAGTTGCCCAACGCTTTTGCTCGGCAGTCTCATTAAATGGCTTGAGTCGCTGAAACCCAAACCCATGAGCTGATGTCACTAGAGGGCGATAGGCTAATCGACTCGGCTTCGCGTCATCACCGTACATCCCCGCCCGAATAGCACCTGGCGGAATAGCTAAAGCTATTTGTGCAGCCTCAATCAAAAAGGTGCCACTACCGCACATTGGATCAAATAAAGTTTGCGAAGGCTTCCAGCCGGTAATCGATAAGATACCGGCCGCAAGATTTTCTTTTAAAGGTGCATCACCCTTTTCATCCCTCCAGCCACGTTTGAATAAGGCCTCACCTGAAGTGTCCAAATAGATCGTGGCATGAGTTGCAGTGAGATGCGCCTGTACACGCACATCCGGGAATGCGGTATCGATACTGGGACGATCGCCAGTGACATCACGGAGGCGATCAACAATTGCATCCTTAATCTTTAGGGTCGCAAAATTCAAGCTCTTCAAGGGTGAACGATGAGCCGTCACATCAACGCGTAAAGTTTGTTTAGAAGAAAACCATTCCTCCCAAGCTAAACCACTAGCCAACTTATACAAATCTTCTTCCTGGCGGTATGGCGATTCCGCCATCTGTAGCAATACTCGACTTGCAATCCGTGAATGTAAGTTCAATGCCATAGCAGCAGATATTGGCGCTGCCAAACCTACTCCACCCGTAGGACTAGTAGGCGTAGGATCAATCACCCAGGCACCCAAGGCCTTACAGTCAGGGCGCTGCGCAATACTTGCTAGCTCTTGTGCAAGAGGCACTTCCAGTCCGCCTGGACAAACAACAAAAAATCTCATGAGGCTAGCAATCTAAAAGGGATGAAATAAAAAATTAAGGCTTAATGACTACCAAAGCGGTCACGATCAGAAGAAGAAGGACTGGCGCTTCGTTAAACCAACGATACCAAACCCCTGAATGGGTATTGACACCATTACGGAACTTTTTGAGCAAACCCCAACAAGCATGGTGATAGCCGATTACTAGAAGTACAAAGAACATCTTGGCATGCATCCATACCTCGCCAGCACCTATTCTGAAGTGCAACCACAAAGCTAGGCCTAGCAATACGGCAGGTACTGCCAATATAGTCATAAATCTAAATAATCGATTCGCCATTCCTAGAATGCGCGCATAGACCTCAGGATTTTTTTCATCAGCCAAATTCACAAAGATACGCGGGAGATAAAACAAGCCTGCGAACCAAGATGCAATCAAGACAATATGAAAAGTCTTGGTCCATAAATATGCATTTCCCATCATGATTAATTTCCGTTCTGTAATGAAGCTGGATTAAGTACGAATCTCGCCATGACCCATGACGATATATTTGAGAGAAGTGAGGCCATCTAAGCCCACCGGGCCACGAGCATGTAGCTTGTCATTCGAGATGCCAATCTCTGCGCCAAGACCATACTCAAAACCATCGGCAAAACGGGTGCTGGCATTGACCATCACGCTGGCACTATCTACTTCACGCAAAAAGCGATTGGCTTGCGCTTGATTCTTAGTAATGATGGCATCAGTATGTTTACTACCGTATTGTTCGATGTGACCCATTGCTTCGTCGATATCCGCAACAGTTTTAATCGACAAAATGGGTGCCAAATATTCTGTTTGCCAATCTTCTTCAGTGGCATTGACTAAGTCTTTAAAACCTGCCGCCTCAAGAGTTCTTCGGGTTTGATCATCAACACGCAACTCCACACCCTTATCTTGATAGATTTTGCAAAGTGCTGGCAACACTTGTGAAGCGATCGCTTTATTTACTAAGAGCGTTTCCATTGCGTTACAGGGCGCATAGCGCTGAGTCTTGGCGTTATCGCAAACCTTGATTGCCATTGCAACATCCGCATCGGCATCAATATAGGTGTGACAGATACCATCCAAATGCTTAATCATTGGCACGCGCGCTTCTGCCATCAAACGGGCAATCAAACTCTTGCCACCGCGTGGAACGATTACATCAATATATTGGGTCATGGTGATCATTTCGCCAACGGCAGCGCGATCTGTGATGGTCACAACCTGCACTGCATCCATGGGTAAATTGGCAGCATCTAAACCTTCTTGAATCAATTGCGCCAACAAGGTATTTGAATCAATTGCCTCTGAGCCACCACGCAAAATCACTGCATTGCCAGACTTCAGGCATAGTGCAGCCGCATCAATCGTGACATTTGGACGAGATTCATAAATGATGCCAATCACACCAAGTGGCACGCGCATCTGACCGAGCTCAATACCAGAAGCCTGCTTTTGCAATGGCGTTGTTTTGCCAATCGGATCTTCCAAAGAAACAATTTGCTCCAAACCTAATGCCATAGATTCAATGGTCTTTAGTGTCATCGTAAGGCGATCAATAAACGCTGCATCTTGACCATTGGTTTTTGCTCGAGCAACATCGAGTGCATTCACTCGGACAATTTCCTCAGACCGCTCACGAACCAACTTGGCGATATGCAATAAGGCCTTATTTTTCTGCTCGCTGGATGCCCGCGCCATTGCGCGTGACGCCTGACGAGCACGTCGGCCAATATCTTGCATCATTTGCTGAATGGTATTTGTTGAATTACTCATATATTTACTATGTCAAAATTAATATTGTTTTATCTAGCGCAATAAATTACCCACCAAACGCAAGCCATCCCAAGGATCTGCCGGTAATTCTGCCGCCTGCAATCCTTTAGCCTGACGATCTAAACCTGCAGCCACCTGCATTGCCCTGCGCAACCTCAAAGGCTGAACTCGCTTTAGGGCCATAGGATATAAACGCTCTTTATTGCCCCAGATCCGGTTAGCGCGCATTAAGTTCTGTACAGACTCTCCAGCATCGCTTGCTGCCTTCAATTTCGATAGTATCCGAAGCTCTTCAGTTACGCTCCACAGAATCAGGACTAGGGGCTCACCCTCACCCTTAAGACCATCTAACATGCGATTAAGACGAGGAAGATCACCAGCTAACATCGCTTCAGTTAATTCAAAGACGTTATAACGAGCTACCTTCAAAATGGCCGACCGAATTTGTTCCTCAGCAAGGATGCCGGCAGGATGCAACAAACCCAGCTTCTGAATTTCTTGATGAGCGGCAATGAGGTTTCCCTCTACCTGCTCAGCAATGAAGGCTAAAGCACGCTGCCCATCTGGACTAGACTGAACTTCTTGACCTTGCTTTTTTAGGCGCCCCGCAATCCACTGCGGTAATTGCGACCGATCCAAGGAATCCAATTGAATCGCCATGCCAGCTTCATCCAAAGCACTAAACCAAGCAGAGGTTTTGGTCTTGCCATCCAATTTAGGCAAGATGATGCAAAAGATCGTATCCGGGCCTTCAGAGCCTACCGACTGAGACTCGATTTGGACGGAGAACTGCTTAAGCGCATCAGCACCATCACGACCCGGCTTACCTGTTGGTATGCGCAACTCAACCCAGCGCTTATCTCCAAATAAAGACATCGTTTGGCCAGCACTTAGCAAGGCGCTCCAATCAAATCCGCGCTCTTGCAATAAGACTTCACGATCGGTATAGCCCATTTTTTTAGCAGTGGTACGTAACTGGTCCATTGCCTCCATCATCAGGAGAGGCTCATCACCGCTAAATATGTAGAGAGGCTTTAATGAAGCCGCAGAATTGAGCGACTTCAAATGAAGCTGTAGGGCATCGCTCTTAACCATGCGATTTGATCGTCATTCTTTAAAATCTTCGAGCCTGTGGTGCTCGGGCAGATGCAGAAACACGACGCAGAATTTGTACCGCAAGATCTCTGCGCATCAAAGATAAAAATTGCTGCATTTGGACGTCGGTCGCCAAAACGGTAGACACCGAGAAGTCCATATCACGAGTCATGTAGATTTCAGCTTCAGGCACAACATCTGCCCCAGTGTTGTCATACGCCCTAAATCCGACCCGAATATTTAAGCGATAGGCAGAGACTTGACCATTCGAGTTATAGGCCAAGATTTCACGACCATTGAGATCGCTGGTAATTTCTAAAATGAGATCAGCATCTTTAGGATTAATCGCCACCTTAGCATCTGTGCCCGTCAAAATCGCCGTCTGTAGATCCGTTCTTAGAGGTGGTGATGGGCTTCCAGTAATCGCGATGACTTTGAATGGCAAATCGACCATGCCACGCAAACGATAGCCGCAAGCAAGCAAACCACTGACTGGAGCCAAGGCTAGAAGCCCAAGCATGGTACGTCGAAGGTGATTTACGGGCATGTATTTAGTTTCTATTCAAAATAAAGCGTTAGCGATCTAAGCAACAATGTTAATCAAGCGGCCAGGAACCACAATCACCTTTTTAGGTGCTGCGCCGTTTAATGCTTTTACAGCAGGCTCGCTTTGCAATGCCAAAGCTTCAATTTGCTCTTTAGTCGCATCCGCAGGAACACGTATATCGCCACGCAACTTGCCATTAATTTGCAACATGATGGTCAACTCAGTTTGAATCAGCGCCGCTTCATCAACTAGAGGCCATGGTGCATCTAAAAGAGTACCAAATGATTGATCGCATCCAATCTCATTCCAAAGAGCATGCGTCAAGTGAGGTACCACTGGGTAAAGCACTCGAATCAAAATACTCAAGCACTCACGCAACACAGCAGGTCGCACCGCAGTGTTATCGCCTAATTTCACGGGCTCTAAGACATTGAGCATTTTCATCGCCGCAGAAACTACCGTGTTGTATTGGCGGCGCTGATAGTCGAAGTTAGCCTGCTTCAGAATGGTATGCACCTCACGACGCAATTCTTTTTCAGCATCATTTAAATCGCTTGGTAATACTGGATCGGCAGCACGGATTGCATCCGCCTGACTACTGGAATACATCCAGACACGACGCAAGAAACGTGAGGCACCTTCTACACCAGCACTAGACCACTCAAGCTGCTGCTCAGGAGGAGCAGCAAACATCACAAAGAGGCGTGCAGTATCCGCGCCGTATTGATCGATCAAAGCTTGAGGATCAACGCCATTGTTTTTACTCTTAGACATTTTCTCAACACCACCAATAATGACTGGCGTGCCAGAAGTATCGCCTTTCAGCTTGGCGCTGTGAGGGCGGCCTTTGTCATCTAGCTCGAGCTCTACATCTAAAGGATTCAACCAAGTTTTTTTACCAGATGCTTCTTCAGAGTAATAAGTCTCATTGAGCACCATGCCTTGCGTTAGCAAATTCTGGAAGGGCTCATCAAAAGTAATGAGATTGAGATCACGCATGACCTTGGTCCAAAAGCGCGCATAGAGTAAATGCAAAATCGCATGCTCAATGCCGCCAATATACTGATCCATTGGCATCCAGTATTCATTGCGGCTATCAACCATGGTCTTCGCATCTGGGCCGGTATAACGCATGAAGTACCAAGAAGAATCTACGAAGGTATCCATCGTGTCAGTCTCACGACGCGCAGGCTTGCCGCATTTTGGACATTTCACATTCAGGAAGTCGGCACGCTTATTGAGCGGGTTACCGCTACCATCAGGCACGCAATCTTCAGGCAATACCACTGGTAAATCCGCCTCAGGCACTGGAACTGCGCCGCAACCAGGATTACTCTCATCACCACAATGAATAATCGGAATCGGTGTTCCCCAATAACGCTGACGAGAGATACCCCAATCGCGCAAACGGTAAGTGGTTTTGATTTCACCAACACCCATTTGCTCTAAATCTTGAGCTACAGCATCAACCGCCTCATCATAGGATAGTCCATCGTACTTACCGCTATTAAGGCAAACGACATCATCCTTCTGGGCATACCAATCTTGCCAGTGGCTGGTGTTGAACATATCTGACGGAGTACGCAAAGCAATCACTTGCTTAATCGGTAAGTCATATTTGAGGGCAAATGCAAAGTCACGCTCATCGTGTCCGGGCACACCCATAACAGCGCCATCGCCATATGACATCAAGACATAATTACCAACCCAAACTGGCACAGGTTCATTAGTCAGTGGATGCGTCACATACAAGCCGGTGAACATACCTTCTTTTTCTTGAGTGGCTAGATCAGCTTCAATCACGCTACCTGTTTTACATTTCTCAATAAATACAGCTAACTCTGGATTATTGGCAGCTGCCAATGTTGCCAATGGATGTTCAGCGGCAACAGCACAGAAAGTAACGCCCATGATGGTGTCAGCACGTGTCGTAAATACATACAACTGACCATCTTGAACAAAGTTACCATGCGCATCTGCAATCTCGTGCTTAAACGCAAACCGCACACCACGACTCTTACCAATCCAATTCTGCTGCATGGTCTTGACGCGCTCAGGCCAACCTAAATTATCTAGACCAGAAAGTAATTGCTCTGCATAGGCGGTGATATTGAAGTAATAGCCTGGGATCTCACGCTTTTCAACTAGAGTACCAGAGCGCCAGCCGCGCCCATCAATCACCTGCTCATTTGCCAATACGGTTTGATCGATTGGATCCCAGTTAACCACTTGAGTCTTACGATAAGCAATGCCCTTTTCTAGCATCTTTAAAAAGAGCCATTGATTCCAGCGATAGTAATCCGGGTTGCAAGTAGCCACTTCGCGTGACCAATCAATTGCTAGACCCATCGCCGCCATTTGCTTTTTCATATAAGCGATGTTGTCGTAGGTCCATTTCGCTGGCGGTACTTTATTCTGAATCGCTGCATTTTCAGCGGGCATGCCAAACGCATCCCAGCCCATCGGCATGAGAACGTTATAGCCCTGCATGCGCAACTGTCTCGCCATGACATCATTGATGGTGTAGTTGCGAACGTGACCCATATGCAACTTACCGGATGGATAAGGCAACATAGAACAGGCGTAGTATTTTGGTCTTGGCTTACCGGAAGCATCTACTGCGTTCTCGGCTACCTTATAAGCCTGCGCACTTTCCCAATCAGCGCTTGCCGCTGCTTCAATACTGCGGTGATCGTAATCCTTACTCATTCAATACAACTCTTTTCATCTATTCTGATTTACTGAACATTCACTTACGTAGGCCAAGAACATCTTGCATGTCATAAAGACCGGAATCCTGAGCTTGTAAGAAGCGTGCAGCGCGCAAAGAACCTTGTGCATAAGACTGACGGCTAGAAGACTTATGGCTAATCTCAATCCGCTCACCCTCGCCTGCAAATAAGACAGTGTGATCACCCACAATATCTCCACCACGGATAGTGGCAAAACCAATCGAGCCAGTTTTGCGCTCACCGGTATGACCTTCGCGTGCGTAAACCGCAACATCGTCCAATTTCTCACCAAGCGCATCCGCAATCACCTCGCCCATTCGAAGGGCAGTACCAGATGGGGCATCTACTTTATGACGGTGATGGGCTTCAACGATTTCAATGTCGTAACCTTCATTCAACATCTTTGCAGCTATCTCTAATAATTTGAATGTGGCATTCACGCCAACACTCATGTTGGGCGCAAAAACGATGGCTAAATTTGCAGAAGCCTTTTTCAGGCTATCAATCTGTTCTGGACTAAGGCCAGTGGTACCGATAATCATTTTGCTGCCAGTCTTTTGCGCCACAGCTAAGTGAGCCATCGTGCCTTCTGGCCGAGTGAAATCAATTAAGAACTCAGCACCAGTCAATGCCTTTGCAATGTCCGATGTAATGGCTACGCCAGTTTTTTTACCCAAGAATGCGCCAGCATCTTCACCAAGCAAAGGGCAAGAGTCATGCTCCAGAGCACCAACAAGGTCAGCGTCCGCGCAATTGAGTACTGCCTCAATCAACATTTTTCCCATGCGGCCGGTTGCACCAGCAATTGCGATTTTCATCATTTGTATCTTCGTTTCTTATTCAAGGTTGTCGAAAAACTTCACTCGACATCAACACAACTTTATCTTTACTTTGCTTCACTAGCCTGTGGAACGTTGAGAGTTCCAGGGCCTAACTGTTGAGGTACGGGCTGCGCATCTGGCGACTTTTTTGAAAAACTAAAGAAGTCCCAAAATGAACTACTGGCAGGAGCTGCAGGCACTATAGCCCCGGCGGGCAAATTATTCGTTGGGCTGGGAACCAGCAACTCAGGCTGCTGCAAAGGTGGAGTCACTGGTGGCTTATTTGATCCAGTCATAACATCCCAGAATGAGCGCTTCGTTTTTGCGTAGCCATCAATCTCAGCAACCAACTCGATATCGGTTGGTAATGCATCACCCTGAAACTTCACCAGCTTATCGCCTTCGAAAAATACTGTCACACGACGCTCTTTACTCATTTGTTGACCAGCGCGCTTAAATTCAAAAACATAGTCCCAGCGATTAGCATGGAAATAACTGGCCAGTAAAGGCGTTCCCAGAATTTGACGCACTTGCTCACGACTTTGACCAACTTGTAACTTAGCGTATTGCTCGCTAGAAATAAAGTTGCCCTGCACTACATCTGGAACATAAGGTCTAAAGACTTTATTCATCCAAGCGCGCTGGGTGTCATCGACAGCGCTGGTACAACCAGTAGCAATCATTACCGAACTAATAGCAGCAATAACTAAGCTCGTCCGAGCGAGGTCAAACATCTCAAAAATAGAGTTCAGTAGACGGGTAAAAAGTTGAAGGCAATTTTGCATGGCAGGCCGTATCATTAAGACATTGATTTTAGCTCCCAAACCCATGAATATGAACCAAAATCCGACTCCAGCAAATTTGCGCGACATTGGCCTGAAGGCAACCGGTCCACGCATGAAAATCTTGGACTTTTTTCATCAAAATAGTGGCACTCACTTTAGCGCTGAAGATGTCTTTATGGCTCTAGCTAAGAATGACAAAGAAATTGGTCTGGCCACGGTTTATAGAGTGCTAACCCAGTTTGAGCAAGCAGGCATCTTGCTTCGCAGTCATTTTGAGTCCAGCAAAGGGGATAGTAGGGCTATTTATGAGCTGAATGAGGGTCAACACCATGACCACTTAGTGTGCCTCGATTGCGGTCACGTTGAGGAGTTTGTGGATGAGGCTATTGAAAAAAGGCAGCGAGATATTGCCAAAAACCTCGGTTTTAAGCTTCAGGAGCACTCTTTAGCGATGTATGGACACTGCCAAAAGAAGAATTGTCGCAATAAACCAAAATCCTAATTCAGGAAGATAGAGGCAAATAACGAAAAAAGACCTCAATTGAGGTCTTTTTTGCATTCAAAGCAGGATTTTAAGAACTTTTAACCTTAAATCTTACCTAACGATTTACTTTACAGCCATCAATGCTTGGGCAGCATTGAGCATCTGGACTGAGTAGCCCCACTCGTTGTCATACCAAGCTAAGACTTTGACCAGCTTCCCATCGGCGGATACGCGAGTTTGGGAAGCATCGTAAATACTAGGGCGTGGATCGTGATTAAAGTCGATCGATACCAAAGGCAGGGTATTGAAACCCAAAATACCCTTCAACTCACCCTCACTGGCTGTTTTTAGGATGGAGTTCACCTCATCCACGCTAGTAGCCCGGCTGGCAGCAAAGGTTAAATCCACAACAGAAACGTTAATGACGGGCACCCGCATTGCAAAACCGTCAAAGCGCCCTGCTAATGCCGGTAAAACCAAGCCAACCGCTTTAGCAGCACCCGTCTTAGTTGGAATCATGCTGCTCACAGCAGAACGAGCACGGCGCATATCCTTGTGATACACATCAGTCAGAACTTGGTCATTTGTAAATGCATGAATCGTAGTCATCAAACCAGACTCGATCCCAATTTTTTCTAGCAATGGCTTAACCAATGGAGCTAAACAGTTGGTTGTACAGCTCGCATTAGAAACTACAACATCGCTCGGCTTCAGAACTTGTTGGTTCACACCATAAACAATAGTGGCATCCACATCTTTTTCACCTGGGGCAGAGATCAATACCTTCTTTGCACCTTGAGAAATATGCGCCATGGCTTTTTCTTTGGAAGTGAATTTGCCTGAACACTCAAGCACTAAATCCACACCCAACTCACCCCAGGGAGTTTCTAAAGGATTACGAGTAGAGAACATCTTGATGCGATCGCCATTGACCACCATGCAATCACCGTCTACTTTGACTTCAGCAGGAAAACGGCC
This sequence comes from Polynucleobacter sp. MG-Unter2-18, assembly GCF_018687675.1. Classification (NCBI taxonomy): domain Bacteria; kingdom Pseudomonadati; phylum Pseudomonadota; class Betaproteobacteria; order Burkholderiales; family Burkholderiaceae; genus Polynucleobacter; species Polynucleobacter sp. MG-Unter2-18. The sequence goes on along the minus strand of NZ_CP061302.1, from coordinate 225,296 downwards.
GTGTGCAGAATCATATTGCGTCAGGTGCGCATTGATGTCGATATCACCCATTGCGTTAATTGCGACGATTTTGATATCGCGCCTAGGCTTGCCATTGACTTGATCTTCATACAAAGCACGTAAGACCATACGACCAATACGACCATAACCGTTAATTGCGACACGAATTGTCATTCCATTTCCCTTGCTCATTTTGAATTCTTAGATAAATACTTTGTTTCTTATGCTGTCTATTTCTTTGCAATACATTGCTTCACTGTTTTAGCAATCTGATCGACCGTTAAGCCAAAGTATTCATAGAGTACAGGTGCTGGCGCAGATTCTCCGAAGGTATCAACACCATGTACTGCTGCACAACCATACTTCCACCAGAAATCACTGATGCCCGCTTCAACAGCAATACGCGGAATATCCGCCGGCAAAACTTTTACCTTGTAAGCAGCGTCTTGTTGATCAAATACTGTCGTTGATGGAATCGATACCACGCGTATACCAAAACCCTCACCCTCTAGACGCTCCGCTGTTTGCAATGCCAAGGCGATTTCTGAACCAGTAGCAATGATTACTGCCTTGATCTTTAATTTCTTGGGATCACGCAAAACATATCCACCGCGGGCAATATCTTTTACTTGCTGACTATTGCGTGAAACAAATGGGCAGTTCTGACGACTGAAGATCAAAGCGCTTGGGCCATGCTTACGCTCAATCGCAGCACCCCATGCAACCGCACTCTCAGTAGTGTCACATGGACGCCACACCATTAAATTCGGAATAAGACGCAAGCTCGCCACATGCTCAACAGACTGGTGGGTTGGACCATCTTCACCCAAGCCAATAGAGTCATGAGTAAAGACAAAGATGCTTCGCAACTTCATCAATGCAGCCATACGCAATGCGTTACGGCTGTAATCAGAGAAGGTTAAGAAGGTGCCGCCAAATGGAATGTATCCACCATGTAAAGCGATACCGTTCATGATGGCGCTCATACCAAATTCGCGCACACCGTAATTAATGTGATTACCCCACTGTTCACCACGTACAGGTTTACATGAAGACCAGTTCGTTAAGTTAGATCCTGTTAAGTCAGCAGAGCCACCCATGAACTCGGGTAACGCTGGCGCCAAAGCCTCGATGGCATTTTGACTAGCCTTACGAGTAGCAATCGTTTCTGCTTTAACTTCACAGGTTTTTAAATAAGCATCTAAAGTTTTAGAGAAATCTTGGGATAAATCGCCTTGCATGCGACGCTGCAATTCAGAAGCCAATTCTGGATATTTGTTTTTGTATGCCTGAAATTCTTTATTCCATTCATGCTCAGCAGCTTGGCCACGCTTCTTGAAATCCCAAGCTTCGTATATATCGTTTGGAATTTCAAACGGCGCATATGGCCAGTTCAATGCAACACGGGTTGCTGCAATTTCAACTGCGCCCAATGGGGAGCCATGCACCTTATCGCTACCTGCCATATTGGGAGAGCCTTGACCAATCGCAGTCTTGCAACAAATCAATGTCGGTTTGTCACTCTTCTTCGCTTGAGCGATTGCGCTAGATACAGCCTCTGCATCATGACCATCCACAGCACGAAGGACATTCCAGCCGTAAGCCTCAAAACGCTTTGGCGTATCTTCGTTAAACCAAGAAACTACTTTGCCATCAATCGAGATACCATTGTCATCCCATAGTGCGATCAGTTTATTGAGCTTGAGTGTGCCAGCCAATGAACATACTTCATGACTGATACCCTCCATTAAGCAACCATCACCTAAAAACACATAGGTGTAGTGATCAACAATATCGTAACCGGGGCGATTAAATTCCCCTGCTAATAATTTTTCTGCCAAAGCCATACCAACCGCATTTGAAATACCCTGACCTAACGGACCGGTAGTGGTTTCTACTCCGGGAGTAATTCCATACTCAGGATGTCCAGCAGTTTTACTATGTAACTGACGGAAGTTTTTCAATTCGCCAATTGGCAAGTCATAGCCCGTGAGATGCAATAAGGAATACAACAACATCGAGCCATGGCCGTTAGATAAAACAAAGCGATCACGATTCATCCAATGGGGATCGGTTGGATTGTGTTGCAAATGCTCATTCCAAAGACCGACTGCAATATCAGCCATACCCATTGGCATTCCAGGATGCCCCGAATTGGCTTGTTGTACTGCATCCATGGATAAAGCGCGGATGGCATTAGCCATACGAATTTGAAGGTTTGACATCGTAAATTGGGTCTCGAGAAAATTAATTAGCTATATTTCAGTAATGCCTCAATTTTATCTTCCCGGCCCATGGGAAAACCAAAAGCCAAATACCCTCACCCCTGAGCTCGCACATCACCTGCGCGTCCGCCGCATCCAAGTCGGTGAATTCTTCCCTATCTTTGATGGAAATGGTCAAGTTGCCCAAGCCAAACTGCTCTCGCTGGGCAATAAATCAGGGGAAGCCGAGTTGAGCGATATTCGCCAAGATACTCATCGTGAGAGCCCCTATGCAATTACTTTGGCGCAAGGCCTGGCTGGAGGCGACAAGATGGACTGGGTGGTTGAAAAGGCGATTGAGACTGGGGCTCAGGTCATTGCCCCATTACAGTGTGAGCGCTCAGTTACCAAATTAACCCGTTCTAGTGACTTTGAGCGCGCCCAAAAGCGCCTTTTGCACTGGCAAGGTATTGTTCAAGCTGCTTGCGAACAATGTGATCGCACAGTCTTAGCCGCTGTAGAGCCGGTACAAAGTTTTGCAAGTTACCTACAGAAGCCACAAAAAGCTAAACTTAAACTACTTTTAAGCCCAGATACTGATAAAAGCTTATATTCAGCATTGATCGATAGCCCTCCACAGGACATTATTCTCATGATAGGGCCCGAAGGTGGACACACCCCAGAAGAGGAAGCACAAGCTCAGGCAGCGGGTTATCAAATCGTCTCTCTGGGTGATCGAATATTGAGAACTGAAACTGCTGGGATTGTGGCAATTACCGCTGTTCACAGCATTTGGGATCCAGAAATGCAAAATCGCCTCAAATAAAGGCGATTTTTGCTGATTTACTGCCTTACTGCTTTGTTCGTTAAAACGTGTGATTAGGCAAAAGAGTAGAACACGCGGTATGGTGTTCGGCGCTCAGACCAGAAGTCCACGGCATCACGGAACACATCAAGCAGAGTCTCACGGGCCTCTTTATCAAACTTCTGAGTACAAGGCAATCCTTCAAGTACCACTACGAAGCCGGGTTGAGGGCCAGACTTGTCAACAGTAGTAGTCAAAGCATCCAATAAAGGATCAAAATTCTTCGCCTGTTGCTTGGTGAATGTGTAAGCAATCGCAATCGCCTCCAATACTTCACCTTTAGTCATCGCATTTGCACAATTAGCGTAAATGAAATGCTGGCCAAGCTCAGTTGCTGCCTCCTGAAGATCAGGAGTGCGGAAAGCACGAATAGATTGCACGATATTAGGGCGCACACTGCGCAACATTGCCGGTGGTCCGGCATCGCGAACGGCCAAAGCGGCACGCCAAGAAGCTGTCACTTTTTTCCCCGAAACTTGATTTGCTGCATAGGTTTGTAAACGAGATAAACCGCCCTCAGCATAGATATTGGCTGCGGATGACTCGGTTTCGAGTCGATCGTTACTATCCCAACTTTCAGCCCGGCTGTGTTCGTCAAAGCCTACTGTAGTGCCGTTTTCAGAGCGATTATTCATGATGGATGCTAGATTACCCTTAACACGCCATCAAATCAAGCCCAATTACAGTGCATTTTATATAAACCATTGATTTATATAGTAATAATTTATGTTAGTTAACACTAACTAACATAAATATAAGCCCATCCCTAGGTCTTAGGCCGCCCCTCTAGCATTGCTTGCTGCTTCAACTACCGCCAAGGTGGTCACATTGACGATACGACGCACTGTAGCTGCTGGCGTCAAAATATGAATTGGCTTAGCAACCCCTAAAAGCAATGGTCCGATTGCAATACCGTTACCAGCAGCAGTCTTCAATAAGTTATAAGAAATGTTGGCAGCATCAATATTTGGCAGAACCAACAAATTAGCATCGCCTTTTAATGGTGATGAAGTGACCGCACCAGCGCGAATGGTTTCATCCAAAGCGCTATCACCATGCATTTCGCCGTCCACTTCAAGACTAGGGTCAGCTTTTTGAATTAAAGCTAATACATCACGCATTTTGACTGCAGATGGAGCGCTACTAGAACCGAAGTTGGAGTGAGACAAGAGTGCCACCTTGGGCACTATCCCTAATTTACGCATTTCGTTTGCAGCCATTAGTGTGAGTTCGGCTAATTCTTCTGCCGTTGGATCAATATTCACGTGGGTATCTACCAAGAAGACTTGGCGACCCGGCAAAATCAATCCAGACATAGCGCCATAAACATTGGCGCCCGGCTCTTGACCCACCACCTCATCGATGTATTTCAGATGAGTTGCTAAGTTACCAACGGTTCCACAGATCATGCCATCAGCCATACCTTTGCTAATCATGATCGATCCAATCAAACTATTGCGGCGACGCATTTCTAACTTAGCAAAAGATTCGGTAACACCTTTACGTTCAGTCAAGGCCAAATAGGTTTGCCAGAAATCACGGAAGCGTGGATCATTCTCTGGATTCACAATCTCAAAGTCTTCACCCGCTTTGATACGTAATCCGAACTTATCAATACGATGCTCGATTACCGCAGGACGACCGATCAGAATTGGTGTTGCTAAATGCTCATCAATAATGATTTGTACTGCACGCAATACGCGCTCATCTTCACCTTCAGCAAACACAATACGTTTTTGAGCGGCAGGCACTCCTTTGGCAATACTAAATAATGGCTTCATCAAAGTACCGGAGTGGTACACAAATTGTTGCAACTGATTGCGGTAAGCATCGAAGTCTTTAATTGGACGCAGGGCTACGCCATCCTCCATTGCCGCTTTAGCAACAGCGGGTGCGATGACGGTAATTAAACGTGGATCAAACGGTTTTGGAATTAAATACTCCGGGCCAAAAGATAGGTTCTCAATACCGTATACCGAGGTCACTATTTCGCTCTGCTCAGCTCGTGCTAACTCCGCCACAGCCTTGACTGCTGCGACTTCCATGCCACGTGTGATGGTGGTAGCACCGACGTCTAATGCGCCACGGAAGATAAATGGAAAGCACAGGACGTTATTCACTTGATTTGGATAATCGGTTCGACCCGTTGCCATCACTGCGTCAGGACGAACTTCCTTTACTTCCTCAGGCAGAATCTCAGGCGTTGGATTTGCTAAGGCATAGATCAATGGCTTATCAGCCATCTTCTTCACCATGGATTGCTTAAGAACACCGCCAGCTGAGAGCCCTAAAAAAATATCAGCGCCTTCAATCACTTGATCTAAGGTACGTAAATCAGTCTCCTGACAGAAGGGCTCCTTTTCAGGATCCATTAATTCTTGACGACCTTTGTATGCAACGCCTGCTAAGTCAGTAACCCAAATATTCTTACGTGGGATACCCAGGTCAACTAATAAATCCAAACAAGCCAATGCAGCAGCGCCAGCACCAGATGTTACTAATTTCACATTAGCAACATCCTTATTAACCACTTTTAAGCCATTCAGAATCGCAGCAGCAACCACAATCGCAGTTCCATGTTGATCATCATGAAAAACCGGAATCTTCATGCGCGCTTGTAACTTGCGCTCAACAATAAAACAGTCTGGCGCTTTAATGTCTTCTAAATTGATACCACCAAAAGTAGGTTCAAGCGCCGCAATGATTTCAACTAATTTATCTGGATCGTTTTCATTCACTTCAATATCAAAAACATCAATGCCAGCAAATTTCTTAAAGAGAACTGCTTTACCTTCCATCACTGGCTTACTCGCTAGCGGCCCAATGTTTCCCAGACCCAATACTGCCGTGCCGTTGGTGATCACACCAACTAAATTACCTCGGGCTGTGTATTTGAAGGCATTAGCAGGATCTTTAACAATTTCCTCGCAAGGCGCAGCAACGCCAGGCGTATAGGCCAAGGCTAAGTCACGCTGATTGGTTAATTGCTTCGTTGGGGCGATTTCAATCTTCCCCGGAGTTGGAAACTCATGATAGTGAAGAGCGGCCGCTCTTAAATCTGCTATTTGCTGTTCTTTACTGTTATTGCTTGGTTTGCTCATCAGTTCACTCATCAATCAGAGGTATTCAAGCTTCCAATTCTATTCCTCTCAGATGAAAGACTCCCAAGAGCCATAAAATGGGGCATGCAATCTCAAATATCCTCACTTGGCGAATTTGACCTCATTCAGCGTTTCTTTAAAACGCAGTCGGAACTGATGCTTGTCAGCAATCCCGGCTCAGTAAAACTGGGGATTGGAGATGATTGCGCCCTACTAAAAACTGACCCTGCCGAGGAAATTGCCATTACCAGTGACATGTTGGTCAGTGGTAGACACTTTTTTGCAGACGCCAATCCAGAGTGGCTGGGCTGGAAAGCCCTAGCAGTCAACCTCTCAGACTTAGCCGCTATGGGTGCTAGGCCAATGGGCTTCACACTAGCACTGGCGCTGCCTGAGGCGAATTCAGCCTGGTTAGAAGCGTTTAGCAAAGGTTTATTTGCCATCGCTAATCAATTTGCCTGCCCACTCATTGGCGGAGACACTACTGCCGGCCCACTCAATATTTGCATCACTGCTTTTGGCAGTATTCCAAAAGATAAAGCCATTCGTAGGTCAGGCGCATTAGTAGGCGATGACATCTGGGTTTCGGGAGCCGTTGGTGATGCCAGACTTACTCTTGCTGCACTGCGTCATGAAATTGAATTAGAAAAGGGAGATTTGGAAGTAATTGAGGCGCGCATGCATCAACCGACCCCTAGAATTAATTTAGGCATCGCCTTAAGAGGCGTGGCCAATTCTGCTGTAGATTCCTCCGATGGTCTATTGGGTGATCTGAGGCATATCCTCCAGCAATCAGGTAAAGATGCAGAAATCCATTTAGAGCGGATCCCTAAATCCACCACACTACGCAAACAATCGCCCAATATTCAAAATCAATATGCCGCAAGTGGCGGTGATGATTACGAGCTGTGCTTTACTGCCACAAGTAGCTTAAGAAATACCATCACCAAAATCAGTGGGGACTTAAATCTTCCGCTCACTCAAATTGGCAGCATCAAGGAAATGCAACACCACTCACCAGAAATCCAGCTCATTGATATCAATGGGGCTAGATTAAGTCCTGAAGAAGTAAATCAACTGCTCAAATCTTTTGATCACTTCGCATGAATAATCAAACTAATACGCCAACTTCGACCGTACCCACCCCCAGCTTGAGCTGGGTATTTAGCAAACCCAGCCGCGCTCTGGCGTTTGGACTAGGCAGTGGTTTGGCGCCATTTGCACCTGGCACTGCAGGAACACTGTGGGCTTGGGCTGCTTTCTTGTTGGGCGAACTCTTTCTATCAACTGAAGCATGGTGGTGGATTATTGGCGTAGGGATTCTTTTAGGGTGCTGGATCTGCGGACAAGTCAGTGAAGAGTTGGGGAAAAAAGATTTTGGTGGAATTGTTTGGGATGAGGTGGTGGCCTTCTGGCTCATATTGATTTTCATCATGCCAGCAAACTTATGGATGCAGATCTTGGCATTTGCACTATTCCGATTCTTTGATGCCGTAAAACCCGGTCCGATCGGAATGATTGATCGACACTTTAAACATGTAGAGATTAGTGACAACTCTTCTCCATCAAGTGTTGGCTTAATACTATGGCGCGGCTTCGGAATCATTGCAGATGATCTTGCTGCTGCATTTTTTACACTTCTCACAATAGCGCTTGTGCAAATTGGATTGGGCTATCTCTCATGAAAAACAATAACGATCCCCAACATGAGCTGGCGAGAGCTATTGCCCTGACTCTAGTGAACCGAGGCTGGAAAATTGCCTTAGCAGAGTCCTGCACTGGCGGCCTTGTCTGCGCCACACTAACGGACTTAGTAGGCTCGAGTGATTGGCTTGAACGAGGCTATGTCACCTACAGCAATGCCGCAAAATCAGAATGCTTAGACGTTTCAATGGAAACCATTGACTCTTTTGGCGCAGTCAGCGAACAAGTCGCCAAAGCCATGGCCGAGGGGGCGCTACGTCATGCCAATGTCAACGCTGCTATCTCCATTACCGGTATCGCTGGTCCAACGGGTGGTTCAGCAGAAAAGCCGGTTGGCACCATCTGCTTTGGCTTGGCGATCAAAGAAAATGTTGGGCATGATGTTATTAATACAGTCACGCTGACCAAGCACTTCAACGGTGATCGCCAAGTAGTGCGAGAGCAAGCGCGTGATTTTGCACTCTCTCAATTTTTGGAATTACTTAAACCAAAAAATGCCTAGTGCATTAACGTGAGCTAAGCCAACCCTTGTGGCGGAAGTAGCCCAATGGAATCATCGCTGAAATCACCATTGAAATAATGGCAACTGGATAACCCCAAGTCTGTTCTAGTTCGGGCATATAGCGGAAGTTCATTCCCCACACGCTAGCTAATAAAGTTGGTGGCATTAAGGCAACCGATACCACCGAGAAGATCTTGATGATCTTACTTTGGTTCAAATTAATAAAACCGACTGTCGCATCCATCAAGAAGTTGATCTTATCGAATAAGAACGCGGTATGGTTTTCTAATGAATCAATATCTCGCAAAATCTGACGCGCTTCTTCTTGCTGCTCATCAGACAATAATTTGCTGCGCATCAAAAAAGACAATGCGCGACGAGTATCCATCACATTGCGACGAATACGTCCGTTGGTATCCTCTTCCTTGGCAATCGTTTCGAGCACTTCCTCTGCATCATGATCGGTAATGTCATCTTGCAGAACACGCTTGCCTGCTTGCTCGAGATTTTCATAAACCTCTTCCAAGGCATCGGCAGAATACTCGGCATCAGTAGAGTACAGGTCGAGCAAAACATCTTTCGCATTACTAACTGAACCTGGGCGCAAACGGGCACGCAAACGCACCAAGCGGAATACCGGTAAATCTTCGTCATGAATCGAGAACAAAACTTGCTTGGTCATCACGAAAGCAACTCGTACGTTACGAGAGGTTTCTTCTTCGTCCAATAAGAAGTCAGTACGAATGTGGAGGTGACCATCATCCGCCTCAAAATACCTCGCAGAAGCTTCTAAGTCGCCTAAATCATCTAATTCAGGCAAGAGAACGCCAAAAGCCTCTTTGATCCACAGGAGCTCTTCCTCTTCGGGGTCAACAACGTCGATCCAGATAGGGTTGGAGTATTGCAACAATTCATTGCGATCTTCCACTTGCTCTTGAGAGAGGCGGCCATTTTGCAGGACGAACAAGTTGATCATGGTGAACTCCTAAGGAATGGTCGCTAGTTTATCCTATAGACCATGACAGTTTGACTAAAATAAGCTTAATCCTAATGAACTCCAGCTCAAATACCTTTATCCAACAACTCCAGTCTGCATGGGCTTCTCAAGGCAGTATGTTGTGTGTGGGCTTTGATCCAGATCCCAAGCGTTTACCCGCTGTATTTCAGGACAAGCCTGAGGGGATTTTTGAGTTCTGCCGCGAGATCGCTGATGCCACTGCGGATACTGCCTGCTCCTTTAAGCCCCAGTTCGCTTACTTTGCCTCCCAAAGAGCCGAGGCTCAACTTGAAAAGCTCACTCGCTATCTTAAAGATCAATATCCGCATATCCCTGTCATATTGGACTCGAAGCGTGGTGATATCGGCAGCACCGCAGACCACTACGCCTTAGAGGCCTTTGAGCGCTATGGTGCAGATGCCGTCACCGTGAACCCTTACATGGGCTTTGACACGATCGAACCTTATCTGAAGCACGCTGGTAAGGGCGTGATTGTTTTATGTCGAACCTCAAATCCAGGGGGCTCCGACCTTCAGTTCTTGAATGTAGCCTCCAATGGAGAGCCGCTTTATCTGCATGTGGCCAAGCTTGCCGCACAGAACTGGAATGCCTCTGGACAAATTAGCCTAGTAGTTGGCGCTACCTTTCCCAAAGAAATTGCTCAAGTGCGAGCCATTGTTGGCGAGATGCCTTTACTCATTCCAGGTATTGGCGCTCAAGGTGGCGATATCGATGCCACCGTTAAAGCTGGCTCCATACCCAATCAGCCAGGTACAGGCATGATAATCAACTCCTCCAGAGCAATTTTGTATGCAAGCTCAGGAAATGATTTTGCTGAGGCGGCCAGAAAAGTAGCCATCGCAACGAGAGATGCGCTAAGAACTGCAAGCACTAAGTAACGCTAGCGCGCTTTAGGTTTCGGATTGGGTGCTAAAGCAACCCTATCCATATTTTCCAAGATAAATTCTTGCCGCGTGGGGAAGTGAATATTGGCCTTACGACAGTATTGTGATTTATCGAAACACTTCGGTGCTGGCAATGCAGAGGCTAAAGCTGCGGCCTGTTCACGATTAAGCGATGCTGGCTTAATGCCATAGTAATGCTGAGAAGCAGCGCCAATACCAAAGATGCCTTCGCCCCATTCAACCGAGTTCAGATAGATTTCATAAAGACGTTGCTTAGGAAGCATCACCTCCAATAAACCCGTAATGATGAGCTCCTGAGCTTTGCGAAAATAATTCTGCTCGGAAGAAAGAAAAAGATTCTTTGCTAGTTGCTGTGTGATCGTAGAGCCGCCACGCAAAGCTGTTTTAGATTTACCACTACCCTGTTGGTTGAGTTGTGAATTTTTGGTCCATGCCTTTTTCATATCCTCAACCCGCACACCCATATGCTGAAAGAAGATATCGTCTTCACTCACTAAAACAGCACGCTTGAGATTGGCCGAGATCTTGTCATACGGAACCCAAGATGACTTAACCGGGCAAGACCAAGATAGACTACAAAGGCGCCAACGTTCAGCTCTCTGAAATGCAGTACTGCTAGGATCAAGCGCTACCCATAATCCAATCTGAATGACAAAGTACATTTGCATGGCAATAAAACCACCCAGCAAACATTTCAGAAGGTAATAAAGCCAACGCATTACAGCTTAGCTATAAATTAAGAAGTGCGAAGTTCTGCCAATACAGCGCGAGAATCAATTGCATCAGAAAACTGAACACCACGCCAAATTAAGAAGGCATCGGCAGCTTGCTCAACCAACATACCCAAGCCATCACTGACCCGTGCACCGCGATGTAATGCTTGCTGCATCAAGGTAGTGACTTTGCCGTAGACCATATCGTAGGCAAAAGACTGTGGAGTAAAGATATTGCTTGCGGCGGTATCGCTAATAGGAGACTCATTAGATAGTCCGGCAGCAGTAGCATTAATAATGAGATCAAAGGTAGATGCCGTCTTACTCACATCTTCCAGTTCGTTCAAAGTTACTGCCGTCAATATCACTTGTAGAGAGCGAGCCAAATCACTAAATAATTGAACCAAATCCTCAGTCTTGGCATTGGATCGATTGGCGATAACCAACTCTTTGGGCGATTGCTCCAATAAAGGGCCCAGCACTCCGCGAGATGCGCCGCCAGCACCTAACAATAAAATTCGAGAGCCTTCAATCTGAATACCCTGAGCCAATAAATCTCTGACTAAGCCAGCGCCATCCGTGTTGTCACCAAATATTTTTCCATCCTCAATACGCAAAGTATTTACAGCCCCGGCGAGCTGAGCACGAGGCGTTAATACATCTGCGAGAGCCTGAGCATCCAACTTAAATGGGACGGTGACATTCATACCCTTACCACCAGCAGAAAAGAAAGCTTGCGCAGCGGTTTTGAATTCTCCAAGCTCGGGCTGTAAACGCCCGTAATACATTTTCTGATTTGACTGCTCAGCAAATCGCTTGTGAATAGCAGGTGATTTACTGTGTGAGATCGGATTACCGGCAACCGCATAAACATCTACACCATGATATTTGCTGGGATCAGTATGCAATTGGGCGGAGGTGACTTGACTCATAGTAACTACAGGATAAGCGAAATTGAGTGATGTCTTCTGAATTAAGGGCGCAAATCTAAGCGATCAGATCCATCTCGTGTGAAATCAAAAGTGGAAACCCAATCTAGGATATCAAGCTGATTACGCATTTCTGCGGGGAAAACTCCAAAGGGGGCGGAAGCACGCACAATTGCTAAGGCCTGGCGATCCAACTCGGGATTGCCAGAACTTCGCCCAATACTAAGACCATCTTTACCTTGAGCATTATTGGCAATTCGCCCCTGAGCATCTACGCTCACCACAATCACTAAACTTCCGTACAAGGGGCGACCATTAGCCCGTGGAAAAAAAGCACTTCCATAAGATTCAATCTTTTGACGCATGGCATCGTAATACTGGGCAAAGACAACTGCTTTAGTACTTGCCCCAGTCAAAACCTTACGACGAGGCTCGCGGCCATTGGCCTGTAAACGTTTAGCCAACTCAGCTTCCAAGGAATTTAGTTGGGATGTCGCTTGTTTCTCATCTCCACTTTTGCGACCGCCCGAAAGCGCTCGATCCGCTTCAAGCTTAGCCAACATTTGCTTTTGCTGTTTTTCTAAAACCTCGAGACGGGCATCTGCACCGAGTCTTGCCTGATGGAGCGCATTAGCATCTTGACTGGAGGTATTGCCGCCTCCCTGCAAATCTGCTTGGGCTAATTTATTGGCCTGCTTGGGCGCCACTTGATTACTCGCATTTACCAAGACAACACTGAGCGGTGTGTTTAGACGACGATTTTCTATTTCCCCCATACCCCAGCGGAAAGATAGCAAGATGAGGTGAGCCAACATCGAAAGGCCTAGCGCATAGCGAAATGGGTGGCGGCGCCAACCAGTATTGAAGCGTCCTACTAGCTGCGACAGCCTAGGTAAGACTTGCATCACTCTCAGGAACTTCTGGGATTTCTATATGAAGAACTCGAACCCCGGCAGTGAGCTGCAATAGGTCTACGTCAGCCACACTTACTTCAGCTCGGGTCATGCGCGGATGGGTCACCAACTCAGGAACTGGAAGATGCAATGGGACAGGCTCTACTCGCGACATACCTTCCTTAAGATGTCTCACAAAGACTTGCTTAGGAGTCTCATCTTGAGAAAGCCAGCGCAAGCACCAATATTTCTCAAGGCGATCTTGGTATTCACCATAGGCTGAATAGCAAGCTTCAAAGTCGGCGGCGATACCCATTAATGCAGCATCACGCGGAGGAAACGGCGCCACCATCTTGGCAGTAATGCCATGTTTTGCTATTGCGATTAACTGCCACTGATTTACCAAATCTGAGTAACGGCGCAAAGGTGATGTGCACCAGGCGTAATACTCCAAACCCAATCCTTCATGTGGACCGGGAGTTGTCTGCATACGCGTACGTAAAGGACCCCAACCCTTTTGAGTCCGAAACAGACCAGGTATCCCATGATCCGCCAATAAGCGTCCTGAAGCACTGTTGCAATAAATCATCCACTCAGCAACGATAGTATCGAGGATGGAGCCACGTTGACGAGGACTAATCTCCACCCTCTGTGCGCCATCCACTTCTTGAATTTGAAAATGAAAGTCTCTTGCTAAGGCATTAGGATCCAAGACCCCTAATTGCTCAGCACGCAATCCATTAGCTACACGCTGTTCCTGGCGCCCTGCGTGCAATAACTTTGCCGCGGCCCATAAAACACTCAGCTCTTCACGATAAGCATAGCCAGCTGATTCATCAGCCAAACTTTCTTCCGTTACCAGATGCTCTAAATTCTCTAGGCGCAGATTTGCCCCCATCGGAACCATCTCAGCACGCAACTGCAGAGTCTCTTTATCTACGACTCCAGCTGGATCAATGTCCACATAAATCGATAAAGCTGGGCGAGCGGCGCCCTCATCTAATGAGAACTGTGCAATCACCTTGTCGGGCAACATCGTAATCTTGTCGCCAGGGAAATACACGGTAGACATCCGATTACGTGCGACTTTATCTAAAGCATCATCCTTGACAATCACCAAGCCAGGCGCCGCAATATGAATACCAATACGATATCCACCACCCTCGAGCCTAGTAACTGATAAAGCATCATCAATTTCAGTAGTACCTGAGTCATCAATCGAGAATGCAGTCACTTCAGCTAGAGGCAATTCTGAAATAGCGGCATCTAGAGCAGCTTGATCAACCACCAAACTCAGGTCGTGTGCAGCGCCCTGAGGAAAATGCGCTTTTAAGAACATCCCTTGGTGATATTGCAAAGGTGAGTCAATCGCACCACAGCGAATCATGAGCTGTGCAGCTGATTCTCCTGACTCAGTACACGCTGCAATCAATGCTTTGTAAGCAGAGGTATTTTTATCCGGAGAAAACAGAAGTTGAGTTGCCTGGGATTGAAGCGTCTCTGGAAACACGCCAGCCACTAGTTCTTGCTGCCATGCAGTCTGCTGCTCTAATTCTTTTTGCTTGCGCTCAAGCGCAGCCAAACCAGCCTGCAGTTGTTCTAGTGGCGCCCTTTGAAAACGTCCACGCCCTTTGCGACGGAAAAATACTGGCGCACTTTGTAAGGCGATGGCCAATGCAGTCTGTTGCGGTACGGTGGCTTGAGCGCCAAAGTACTCATGAGCAACATCTAATAAGCCAAACTCTTCGTCAGGTGCGCAATCCCATAAGAACTGCAGATCAATCTCTTTTGATAGGGCATTTGCCTCATCCATCAATGCCTGTGGCTCTGGCTTCTCAAAGCGCAACCAAACCTCTTTGGCTTTTAACTTAATCTTTTTCCCAGACAAACTAGTTGCTTGCCATGATTCTGCATCTCCAGCACCCGAAGCAGACTGGACTGTGGCGACCTTGATGTCGCCACCCTCTTCATATAAAAGATGCATGCTTAGAGAGAGATCCCGCCACTGGCTTCAAGAGCAACACCATTCACATAGCTAGCCTCATCGCTTGCTAAGAATAAATAGACGTTTGCCATTTCTTCAGGAGTCCCTAAGCGACCGAGCCAACTGCGCCTTTCAATATCTTTCAGAATATTTTCTGGCATGGCTTTGACCATCTCAGTAGCAATAAAGCCTGGGCACACTGCATTTACCCGAATACCTTTTGGACCCAATTCACGCGCCCAGGTTTTAGTAAAGCCAATCACCCCAAACTTAGTTGCTGAATAATTAGTCTGTCCAAAGTTTCCATAAATACCCACAACACTAGAAGCATTGACGACAGCGCCTTTGCCAGCCTCCAACATATGCGGCACTACCAACTGCGTGCAATTAAAGACACCCTTGAGGTTGACATCAATCACCGAATCAAATTGAGCCTCCGTCATTTTGACTAAACGTGCGTCTTGAGTGATGCCAGCGTTATTAATCAAAATGTCAATGCGTTTATGGCGTTGCATGATTTGATCAACAGCTGCTTCAATGCTTGCACGATCAGTTACGTTCATAACGTACGCTTCTGAGCCAGAAATAAGATCTGCAGCAGCTTTAACCGCCTCGGGATTCACATCGGCAATCATGACCTTTGCACCTTCTTGCGCAAAACGTTTGGCAGTTGCAAAGCCAATGCCTTTTGCAGCACCAGTAATGATGGCTACCTTATCTTTTAGTCTCATGCCTATCACTTTGCTTTCTCTTGTATTGCAGTCAATATTTTTTGGTGCACTCCGCCAAAGCCGCCATTACTCATCACCAAAATATGGTCGCCAGGCTTCGCTTCATTTGCAACAGCCTTAACCAAAGTAGATAGATCATCAAAGGCTGCAGCTCGATTGCGACTCTTTGCATTTAATGGGGCCAAGACTTCATCTAAATCCCAACCTAAAGAATCCTTACCAGCGCTTGCGCCGTAAGCAAAAATCTTGTCGGCAGCTTCTAGGCTATTGGGTAGTTGAGCTTTCATCACCCCAAGTTTCATCGTGTTAGAACGAGGTTCTAATACTGCCAAAATTCGTGATTGCCCTACGCGGCGGCGTAAGCCATCTACCGTGGTAATAATTGCGGTTGGGTGATGTGCAAAGTCATCGTATAGGGTTACTCCATTTGCGACACCAATCGTTTCTAAACGGCGCTTCACATTTTTAAACTCAGCCAAAGCGCGTGCGGCATCGGCTGGTGCAATGCCAACATGATTTGCTGACGCAATGGCTGCCAATGCATTGAGTTGATTGTGACGGCCCATGACTCCCGAGTCTGATGCCCAAGTCACTGTGGCGACCTCTCTACCATCTTGCAAAACAGTAAAGCCATCTTCTGCCTGAGAAATTAATGACCAGGCATTGTGTCTATCTTGCCCAAACTTTTCGACAGGCGCCCAAACACCTCTTGCAATGACTCTCTCAAGAGCAGGCTCTTCACCATTAACCACAACGAGACCACCCCCTGGAACGGTACGTACTAAATGATGAAACTGCGTTTCGATTGCAGCAAGATCAGCAAAAATATCGGCGTGATCGAACTCGAGATTATTTAACAAAGCGGTGCGTGGGCGATAGTGAACAAACTTACTGCGCTTATCAAAAAATGCCGTGTCGTATTCATCAGCTTCGATCACGAAGTATTTACCCTCGCCTAAGCGGGCAGATACAGTGAAATTCAATGGCACCCCACCAATCAAATAACCCGGCTTGTAATTATTGAATTCTAAGATCCAGGCCAGCATGGCGGAGGTAGTGGTTTTGCCGTGCGTACCGGCAACAGCCAAAACATGCCTCTCAAAAAGAACTTGCTCACCTAGCCACTGAGGGCCAGAGGTGTAAGGAAGCCCTTGATTCAGAATGGCCTCCATCAGTGGATTGCCACGAGAAACAACATTGCCGATTACAAATAAATCCGGCATCGTCTCAAACTGTAATAATTGGTCGGGCGAGAATCCCTCGATGAGCTCAATGCCCTGCGCTTCAAGCTGCGTGCTCATCGGTGGATATACGTTGGCATCACAACCAGTAACACGATGTCCGGCCTGCCGAGCGATTGCGGCAATGCCGCCCATGAAAGTACCGCAAATGCCCAAGATATGAATATGCATTGGGCAATTTTAGCTAAGGAGTAGCAATGAACCGAAGACAGTGGATTGGCATCATTGGATTTAACCTCGTAGCCCTTGCTGCGGGAATGGCGACCTCGAAATGGATCTTCAAAACAGAGCTAGCTGACGACCCCGCTATCAAAGCCTTTTTTGCCAACTCATGGCAAACACCCGATGGAAAATCAGTTGAAACCAAAGAATGGCGTGGAAAAGTCCTCGTCGTGAACTTTTGGGCATCCTGGTGCCCTCCCTGCGTCGAAGAAATGCCAACTTTGGACAAATTACAAGCAGAGTTCAAGAGTCAAAATGTCTTATTTGTCGGCATTGGCATTGATTCACCCTCTAACATTCGCGAATTCCTAGAAAAAACCCCAGTTTCTTACCCAATCGTGATCGGCGGACTTGAGGGCAGCAATATCTCGAAACAGATGGGGAATGCCCAAGGGGCACTTCCTTACACCGTCATCATTAATGCTCAAGGCAAGGCTACTAGCAGAAAATTAGGAAAGATAAGCGAAGAAGAACTAAGAAGTGTCATTAAATCGGCTTTATAAGAGCTTTTAAATGATCTTTGCAGTCATTATCAAGTTCAAAATTAGTAGTTTCTGAGCTGAAACTTGCAATATTTACGCTTTAAATCATAAAAAATAGCCAGTTTATTGCATCATTTTTAGGCTTGGGACAGCGCTCCGGAGGTATACTTTGTCTTCAAGATGAAGAGAATTCTTCATTGAATAAGCAGTTTTCAGAGAAAAGTTTTATCTCCGCAATTAAACCTAACTGCCTCTAAAAATATCGATCTATGTCGAAAAACACTTCAATTCTCGTTATCCAAGGCCCTAACCTCAATTTGTTGGGAACCCGTGAGCCAGAGGTTTACGGTAAAACCACCCTTGAAGATATTCATATAAAGCTTGGTGCGATTGCCAAGTCATACTCCGTCGATTTATCCACCTTCCAAAGCAATCATGAAGGGGAGTTGATTGACCGAGTTCAAAAGGCCAAACAAGATGGGGTGGATTTCATCATCATTAATCCAGGCGCCTTTACCCACACCAGTGTTGCCTTGCGCGATGCACTGGCCGGGGTTGCCATACCGTTTACAGAGATACACCTGTCCAACATTCACCAGCGTGAAGAGTTCCGCAAACACTCTTACCTGTCTGATATTGCTACTGGCGTTATTTGCGGTTTGGGCGCAATTGGTTATGAATTAGCACTGCAAGCGGCCATCGCCCGTTTACAAAATAAAGATTAATTAAGAATTACCAGAGAGGAAGCCTATCCATGGACCTAAGAAAACTAAAAACCCTAATCGACCTTGTTTCTGAATCAGGAATTTCTGAATTAGAAGTCAATGAAGGCGAAGATCGTGTTCGCATTGTGAATGCCGGCTCTCAAGCTCACACAGGTCAAGTGGTTTACGCCAATCCAGCGCCTGCCCAAGTGATGCAAGCCGCTCCTGCGACTACCCCAGTTGCAGCACCAGCTACTGAAGAAGCGCCCGCTGAATCTGGCTTTATTGCTCGCTCACCAATGGTCGGCACCTTCTATCGCGCACCTAACCCTGAGTCTCCAGATTTCGTCAAAGTGGGTGACACCGTCAAAGTGGGTCAAACGCTGTGCATTATTGAAGCGATGAAGCTCCTCAATGAGATCGAATCCGAGCAAGCCGGCGTCATTAAACAAATTCTGTGTGAAAACGGTCAAGGCGTTGAATTTGATCAACCGCTATTCATCATCGCTTAATAGATCTCTCTTAGATCTATTCCAATCCACCGTTACTTAACTCAGAGCCGACATGTTCGATAAGATTCTGATTGCCAATCGCGGAGAAATTGCTCTCCGTATCCAACGCGCATGTCGCGAGTTGGGAATTAAAACTGTGGTGGTCTACTCTACCGCAGATAAAGAAGCTAAATATGTGAAGCTTGCTGACGAAGCGGTCTGCATTGGGCCTGCCCCATCACCGCTCAGCTATCTCAATATGCCTGCCATCATTTCAGCGGCGGAAGTGACGGATGCTGAAGCAATTCACCCTGGCTATGGTTTTCTTTCTGAGAATGCCGACTTTGCAGAACGTGTTGAGAAGTCCGGTTTTGCATTCATTGGCCCTACTGCAACCTCAATTCGCCTCATGGGTGACAAAGTTTCAGCCAAGCGTGCCATGATCAAAGCTGGCGTCCCTTGCGTTCCTGGATCAGAGGGTGCCTTGCCAAGCGATCCAAAAGAAATTATTGCCACTGCAAAACGCGTTGGCTACCCAGTCATCATCAAAGCTGCCGGTGGTGGTGGCGGTCGTGGAATGCGTGTCGTGCATACCGAAGCAGCCCTTCTCAATGCGGTCAACATGACTAAAGAAGAAGCTGGTCGTGCCTTTGGTAATCCCGAAGTTTATATGGAGAAGTTTTTAGAAAAGCCTCGCCACGTAGAAATTCAGATTTTGGCTGATACCCATGGCAATGCCATTTGGTTGGGTGAGCGTGATTGCTCAATGCAACGTCGCCACCAAAAAGTGATTGAAGAAGCTCCGGCACCTGGCATTGATCGTCGCGCTATTGCCAAAATTGGTGAGCGTTGCGCTGAAGCCTGTAGAAAAATTGGTTACCGAGGTGCTGGTACTTTTGAATTCTTGTACGAAGATGGTGAATTCTTCTTCATTGAGATGAATACCCGCGTTCAAGTAGAGCATCCAGTCACCGAAATGATTACAGGTGTTGATATTGTTCAAGAACAAATTCGCATCGCTGCTGGCTTAAAACTGGGCTACCGCCAAAAAGACATTGTTTTCCGTGGTCATGCCATCGAATGCCGTCTGAATGCAGAGGACCCATTCAAGTTCACACCAAGCCCAGGAAAAATTGGTTCATTCCATATGCCAGGCGGTCCCGGAATTCGCGTCGACTCGCATGCCTATAGCGGTTATGTAGTGCCGTCTAATTACGACTCCATGATTGGCAAGTTAATTGCTTATGGCAATACTCGCGAGCAAGCGATACGCCGTATGCAGATTGCCCTTTCCGAGATGGTGATCGACGGCATTACAACGAATGTGCCACTGCATCGTGAACTCATGCTTGACCCGAACTTTATCGAAGGCGGCACCAGCATTCACTATCTCGAGCATCGCCTTGAAGAGCAAGCCGCTAGTCGCGGTAAGCCTTAAGCTACAGGTTAGTTGATGTCCATTTGGAGTAAGCATGTCCTATCGTGAACTTGTTTTCACGGTCCCAGCAGAGATTGCGGAACCCTTAGGTGATGCTTTACTGGAAGTGGGAGCGCTCTCCGTTACCGTTGAAGATGATGCCGCAGGTGGTTACGATGAAAATCCACTCTATGGCGAGCCAGGACTCTCGCCAGAAGTTCAAGCTTGGGATCGATCTTCTGTAACTGCACTTTTTAATCCAGAGATTGATGATTCTGATAGAGAAAACTTCATTCCCGAGCTTCTCACATCCCTTCAGGAAGCAGGATTCAATCTCCCAGCCCCACAAGAAAAGATTGTTGAAGAACAAGATTGGGTTCGCTTAACCCAAAGTCAATTTACTCCTATTCAGATTGGTGAGCGTATTTGGGTGGTGCCTTCTTGGCATGAGGCGCCTACCGACCCCAATGCAATTTGTTTGGCGGTAGATCCAGGTTTAGCATTTGGCACCGGCAGCCATCCAACCACACACCTTTGTTTGCTTTGGCTTGAACAAAACACACAACTTGCGAATCAAAGCTTGCTGGATTACGGCTGTGGGTCTGGAATTTTGGCCATTGCCGCTGCAAAATTGGGATGTAAACCCGTAGTTGGAACTGATATTGATCCACAAGCGATGGTTGCGGCCCGTAGCAATGCAGAAATCAACAAGACGACCATTCGTTTTGTTCTGCCCAATGAAAATGCACCTGAACTTGCGGCAGAAATTAAATACGACATCGTCATGGCCAATATTTTGGCCAATCCTCTACAAGTTTTAGCGCCGGCGCTGGTAAACAAAATGCGTCCAGGTGGAAAAATTGTTCTCTCTGGCGTGCTGGCGCGCCAAGCAGAAGAAGTGATTGCAACCTATAGCCAATGGTTAAAACTTTCCGTTTGGAAAGAAAGTGAAGGCTGGGTCTGTTTACACGGCGAATTTCCTACACAAGGTGCTTTGGCAAGTTCAGTCGATAAATATAGAGTTACTTCAGCACCAGCTCAAAAAAAAAGTTTTAAATTCATTTTTCTTAGTCTTTTTTTCCTCCTACTCATTGTTTGTGGCGAGCACCTTTCCAGAAATTTCCTTTTACCAACATTAGCAACACGCGTTGATGGCAGCTCTCCTGCAATTGCAAGCAGTGCATTTTCTCTTTTGCAGAAGTTAGATGAACAATTGTGTCGTGCACTGGGGTGTGTAAATCGCCCTGTAAGCGATTTTGCTGCTTGGAAAATAACCTCGGTTACTCTTTTGCCTGAAAACGCGCGAGAGAGCCTTAAAAACCCCTCAAATCAATCTGTATTGCAAGTTGGAATACAAAATCGTCTTGCCATCGCCGTTTTATTTCCGAATTTAGAAATTTCTCTCACCGATGCAGAGGAGTCTGAAATCAAAAAGATTCAACTCACTCCGCAAGAATGGTTACCGACTGCTTGGCAAGACTCACATCCTGATTTTTTACGTCAAGGCGCCCCTGCCGGTGAAATCTTTTCATCTGCATTACCGATTTCACTCCCACAAAACGCCGCTGGGTATCGCGTCAGAATTTTTTACACTGAAAAGTAGACTTCAAACTCCACTTCACACCTATTTCAATTGATTCTTATTAGAAAGTAATTATTTATGGCTAGCTTGATCTGCGGTTCCATCGCTTACGACACCATCATGAACTTTGAAGGCAAATTTGCTGATCAAATCCTGCCAGAGCAGATTCATATTTTGAATGTTGCCTTCCTGGTTCCTACAATGCGACGTGAATTTGGTGGTTGCGCAGGCAATATTGCCTATAACCTCAGTCTTCTGGGTGGCGATCCCATCATCATGGCAACCGTTGGTGGTGATGCGGCCCCATATCTTGATCGCCTCAAACAACTCAAGATTGATGCAACGCATATTCGCCAAATTGATCAGGCATTTACCGCTCAAGCGATGATCACCACTGATCAAGCCAATAATCAGATTACCGCTTTTCATCCGGGCGCAATGGGCGAATCACATCTCAATCAAGTTTCCTCGGTGATTGCGGAGCGCAGTAAAAATGCTAAAGCCGCCGCTAAATTTGGAATCGTCGCCCCTGACGGTCGTCAAGGAATGTGGGAGCACTGTCATCAGTTAGCTGAAGCAGGAATTCCTTTTGTATTTGATCCAGGCCAGGTTTTACCGATGTTTAATGGTCCAGAGCTGCTAGAGCTTGTAGATATAGCGAGCTACCTCGCAGTAAATGACTATGAAGGCGAAATGCTCTCCCAAAGAACTGGTTTAAGCCTGGCAAAAGTTGCTGAAAGAGTAAAAGCATTAATCGTGACTAAGGGCGCTGAAGGTGCGGATATCTACTTTGACGGTAAATGTATTGCGATTCCGCCGGTACCAGCAGCAAAATTAGTTGATCCAACTGGTTGCGGCGACGCATTTCGGGGTGGCTTACTGTTTGGATTAGAAAACGGCATGGATTGGGAAACTACCGGGCGATTAGCCAGCTTGATGGGTTCGATCAAAATCACCCATCAGGGACCACAAAATCACCAAATGAGCAAAGATGACATCGCCGCTCAATTCAAATCCGCATTTGGATTTGCCCTCTAAAGCCAATAATTCACTTAGGTAGCAATAAAAAAGGGATCTCGTGAGAGATCCCTTTGAACTTCACCCGCCTGTAAGCAAAGCTTATGGACGTGTGCCAGTTGGGAAGGGCCAAGCAGCGGCAGGATTCAACGTTGTTGAAGCGGCAGCTTTTTTAGCCACGGGCTTTTTTACAGCTTTGCCCGCTTTCTTCGCAGCAGGCTTACTTACTTTTTTTTTGCAGCTACGCGCTTCTTAGCAGCAGGACGCTTTTTAGCGGCAGGCTTCTTAGCAGCAACTTTTTTAGCAGCAGGCTTCTTCTTAGCAGCAGGACGCTTTTTAGCAGCAGGCTTCTTAGCAGCAGCTTTTTTAGCAGGAGGACGCTTTTTAGCGGCAGGCTTCTTCTTAGCAGCAGGCTTCTTAGCAGCAACTTTTTTAGCAGCAGGCTTCTTAGCAGCAACTTTTTTCTTTGCAGCTGGTTTCTTTGCAGCAACTTTCTTCTTGGCGATTGCCATAGTAATGCTCCTTCACGTGAGGATTAGTACAAACTACCGATTAAGAAGACCCGACCATTCATTTCCGCCTGGTTTTGCAACCGATTGGAGCCGACGAGCGAGCCATTCATCGGCGCGCGGCTTGATGCTAAGTGCTGCACGCTAATGAATCTTGGAAAAAAAGCCGTGACCCCAAAAGGTAACGGCTTCTTAAATTTGCTAGAAAAAATAGAGAGAGTAGACCAGGCACCCTAGAACAAGGGTTTTCGGATTTGAGTCTGGTTTTGCTGACTTTTAAAACTATCCAACCGTCTAATCTCCTATTTAGCCGGCCATGCGCTTTTAATTAAAACTTATTCCCAACTTAGCGCACCGCCAGTTTGATACTCAATAACGCGTGTCTCAAAAAAGTTTCTCTCTTTTTTCAGATCAATCATTTCTGACATCCATGGGAATGGATTCTCTTCATTTGGGAACATCGCGTCAAGTCCTATTTGCAAACATCTGCGATTACAGATGTATCTTAGGTAACCTTTGAACATCGGCGCGTTCAATCCGAGCACTCCACGAGGCATCGTATCCTCTGCATAACGGTACTCTAATTCCACTGCTTTTTCGAAGATAGATTTGATCTCGTCTTTGAACGCGGAAGTCCATAACTGCGGGTTCTCCAGCTTGATTTGATTAATTAAATCAATACCAAAATTACAGTGCATAGACTCATCACGAAGGATGTATTGATACTGCTCAGCAGCACCCGTCATTTTGTTTTGGCGACCCATTGCAAGTATTTGCGTAAAACCAACATAAAAGAATAATCCTTCCATTACGCAAGCAAAAACGATCAATGATTTGAGCAACATTTGATCAGTTTCTAATGTCCCGGTTTTGAAATTAGGATCTGTCAACACATCAATAAACGGAATTAAGAACTGATCCTTAGCGCGAATAGACTCGATTTCGTTGTACGCATTAAAGATTTCGCTCTGGTCTAAGCCTAAAGATTCCACAATATATTGATAGGCGTGAGTATGAATTGCCTCCTCAAAAGCCTGACGCAACAGATATTGACGGCATTCTGGAGCAGTAATGTGGCGATAGGTACCTAAAACAATATTGTTTGCCGCTAAAGAATCTGCTGTTGTGAAGAATCCAAGATTACGCTTGATGATGCGACGCTCATCCTCAGTTAAGCCATTGGGATCCTTCCAAAGCGCGATATCGCGGTTCATATTGATCTCTTGTGGCATCCAATGGTTTGCACAACCAGCCAGATATTTCTCCCAAGCCCACTTATATTTAAATGGAACTAGCTGATTCACATCAGTCTTGGCATTAATCACGCGCTTATCAGCAGCATTGACGCGCAAAGCTGCGCCGCCAGTCAATGAAGTGGCTTGCACAGGTGCAGACTCAACATTCTGGGGGGCAACAATCGCAACCTGGTCTGCTTGTGGACGTTGTGGCTCCGCAAATACAGGCTGCGGTACCAAACCAACCTTGGCTATCGCAGGAGCTACTTCTTCTTCCCAATTCAACATAACTTTCTCCTAATTCTTATTTTTCTAAATCAGTTAGCAAATGGCTTACTGACATGCTTCACATTCTTCAAATCCAGCATCGCCTGGACGCATTGTGCAAGCAGGGCCGTCCAACTCTTGGGCTGATGCTGCATCTGTACCATTCACACCACCGCCACTAGATACCGCATTTAACTGGCCACTTGCAACCGTAGACTTCTCAACGTGCGTTGCAGCCATTGTGCGGAGGTAGTAGGTAGTCTTTAAACCACGCAACCATGCCAGCTTGTACGTGTCATCCAATTTCTTGCCAGATGCGCCACCCATGTAAATATTGAGTGACTGCGCCTGATCGATCCACTTCTGACGACGTGAGGCAGCTTCAACCAACCAACTTGGCTCTACTTCGAATGCGGTGGCATATAAGTCACGCAAATCTTGTGGAACACGGTCAATCTTGGATAAGGTACCGTCAAAATACTTCAAATCCGCAATCATGACTTCATCCCAGAGACCGCGATCTTTCAAATCACGAACCAAGTACTCGTTTACTACGGTGAACTCACCTGAGAGGTTAGATTTCACAAACAAATTCTGGAATGTCGGCTCGATACATGCTGATACACCAATGATATTGGAAATTGTTGCAGTCGGTGCGATCGCAACGCAGTTTGAGTTGCGCATACCGTGCTCCTTAATGCGGGCACGCAAGCCATCCCAATTCATAGTGGAGGAACCATCTACCTCAAGGTACCCACCACGCTCTGCCGCCAACAATGCCACTGAGTCTTGTGGAAGAATGCCACGGTCCCACAATGAACCCTTATAGGTGCTGTAAACGCCACGCTCTTCAGCCAACTCATTTGAGGCTTGATAGGCGTAGTAGCAAACCGCTTCCATTGAAGAATCAGCAAACTTCACTGCCTCATCACTAGCGTAAGGAATACGTTGCATGTGCAGGCAATCCTGGAAGCCCATGATGCCCATACCGACAGGGCGATGTTTCAAGTTGGAGTTACGAGCTTTAGCAACAGCGTAATAGTTGATGTCAATCACGTTATCCAACATCCGCATTGCAGTACGGACCGTTTTTTGGAGTTTCTCGTGATCCAAAATCATCTTGCCGGATGCATCTGTTGTCATGTGGGCTGTCAAGTTCACAGACCCTAGGTTACAAACCGCAATCTCACTCTCATTTGTGTTCAAAGTGATTTCAGTACACAAGTTAGAGGAGTGAACTACGCCGATATGCTGTTGCGGGCTACGAATATTGCAAGGATCTTTGAATGTGATCCATGGGTGGCCAGTTTCAAACAACATACCCAACATCTTGCGCCACAATTGCTGCGCAGGAATGCGACGGAATGGCTTCAATTCACCAGCGTCTGCTTTTTTCTCGTAAGCAACATAAGCTTCTTCAAAGGCCTTGCCGAATTTGTCATGCAAGTCAGGCGTATTTGAAGGTGAGAATAGTGTCCACTCACCACCCTCCATCACACGCTTCATGAACAGATCAGGAATCCAGTTTGAGGTATTCATGTCATGCGTACGACGACGATCATCACCAGTATTCTTACGCAACTCAAGGAACTCTTCAATATCTAAGTGCCATGTCTCTAAGTAGGCGCAAACTGCACCCTTGCGCTTACCACCCTGGTTTACTGCAACCGCTGTATCGTTCACCACTTTTAAGAACGGCACAACACCTTGTGACTTACCGTTAGTGCCCTTGATATGACTTCCTAAAGCGCGTACGTTTGTCCAGTCATTACCTAAACCGCCAGCAAACTTTGACAAGAGTGCGTTCTCTTTCAATGCTTCATAAATGCCATCAAGATCGTCATCCACTGTTGTTAGATAGCAGCTAGATAACTGAGGACGTGTTGTCGCTGAGTTAAATAAGGTTGGCGTGCTAGACATGAAATCAAAGGTAGAAAGGATTTCATAGAACTCGATTGCACGACGCTCGCGATCCAACTCATTCAAAGACAAGCCCATTGCAACGCGCATGAAAAATGCCTGCGGCATTTCAATACGGCGATCTTCAATGTGCAAGAAATAACGGTCATACAAAGTTTGCAAACCAAGATAGTTGAACTGCAAATCACGACTTGCATTCAAGGCAGCTGCCAATCTTGGTAAATCAAACTCACGCATACGTGGGTCTAAGAGCTCAGCAGAAATACCTTCATTAATATACTTGGCAAAATAGCTGCCGTACTCAGCTTGCATATCGCCTTGCAATACTTCGTGACCAAGGATTTCCTTACGAATCACGTGCATCAATATGCGTGCAGTCACCTGACTGTATGCAGGATCTTTTTCAATCAAAGTGCGTGATGCCAAAATTGCAGAGTCATACACTTGAGCCATTGGTACGCCATCGTATAAATTCTTGATGGTTTCAGTAATGATTGGGCTGGCATCAATATTGTTGCCAAGACCCTCACAGGCAGCTTCGATAATGGTGCGCAAGGCCGCCATATCCAATAACTTCTCAACACCGTTATCTGACACCTTCAAACCTGGCTCAGTAGACTGGGTTGACGCTTGAGTTTCTTGTGCAGTGGTCTGCTGTGCAGCACGCTCTTGATTGCGCTTTTCACGATAAAGAACATATGCACGAGCAACGTTATGCTCACCACTGCGCATCAATGCCAATTCCACTTGATCTTGAATATCCTCAATGTGGAAGGTCCCGCCATTTGGACGACTACGCAATAAGGCGCGAACTACTGCATGGGTTAGCTGCTCAACCTGCTCACGTACGCGAGCAGAAGCCGCGCCCTGACCGCCATTAACCGCCAAAAATGCTTTTGTAACTGCAATGGCGATTTTGGATGGCTCAAATGCCACCACTGAACCATTTCGGCGAATAATCTTGTAATCAGATAATTGAGTAGCTTGGCCGCCACCTACTCCGCCAGCTACAAAGCCAGCAGATGGAGTTTGATTCATCGATTCGGAGGAGCTGATCCCTGGGTTATTTGTGCCGGTAGTCTGTCCCACTGCTTGGGGGTTGGCGTATGTCATATTTTTCCTGCTTATATATAGTTATTTGGACAAAATTCTTTAAAAAACAATAGGGTATTGCTGTATTCAAACACTACATCTAGTGTTTCGAAGTGCATTTGACACTAAGTATAGGGAAATATTGAGAAATTAGTAAGTCATTTCTGACGAATATTTATAAGTATTTTTCCCTATATTTTCAATTAACTAGGGTTCATTTTGGTGCAGTTTTTGTAGCCCTTTTAGCTAAAGGGCAGAAAAGTGAGCGTGTGCTCACATACTAATTTAGAGTCCTAACGTGGATCTAAACCAAAGGGTAATTTTTCGGCAGGGATGTTGTTTTTACCCTGAAACTTTTTCCAATCAAATTGCATACCTGGATCGACTTTTCTACCCGGGGCAATATCACTATGCCCAGCAAATTGAAGATTGGGGTAAACAGAATGCATTTGGGCGCTTAATTTAGCCAGCGCAGAATACTGAATATCCTCAAAGGGATGGTCGCCATCTCCCTCCAACTCAATACCAATCGAAAAATCATTGCACTTATCTCGCCCCAAAAAAGATGAGACGCCTGCATGCCAGGCTTTGCTTTGAGTAGATACAAACTGAAAGATCTCGCCACGACGAGAAATCAAAAAATGGCTAGATACCTTTTGATTAGCAATTTCTTCAAAATAGGGGTGCAAGGAAGAATCCAATTTGTTTTGAAAAAAATCTACGATAAATTGGGTGGAATTGCGATTGACGAATTCTCCGGGCGGAAGGCTGATGTGATGAATCACCGCCAAATCCGGTACAAGACCCTCTGGTCGCATATCTTGGTTAGGTGAGATACGCCAAGCGGCCGAACCAAGCCAACCTTGGGCATCCAAGCTATCGAGATGCTCTTGAGAGCAATAGAAGCGCATCTCTTGCATGACTGCTTCAGATTTTGGAAGGTGAATAGAGCAATGGTGGCACTGGACAATCACCTCCGGCTCAACAACTTTGTTTTGCTCTGCCTTTATCTTGGCAGCCTCATCCGTATTGAGCTTTGCTTGTTTTTTGCCTTTTATCCAAAGGTACAAAACGCCTACACCAGCAAATAAAAGAAGCCACTTAATCAAAACGTCATGCTCTCTGAAGAATCACTTCCAAAACAAATCGACTGCCAACATAGGCCAGAAGCAAGGCGGTATAAGCACTCAAGACCCAACGAACAGCTACGCGCCCACGCAAACCAACACGCCAACGGGCTATGAGAAGACCAGAAAATAAGAGCCAGGAAATCAAAGCAAAGATGGTCTTGTGATCAAAAACAAGTGGTTTACCAAATAATGTTTGGGAAAAGAGGAGTCCAGAAAAGACTGTCAAGCTCAGTAGCGCAACACCCACGTAGAGCAAGTTAAAGAGAAGACTTTCCATTGCCATTAGTGGTGGCAAATCTTCCAACCAATGGGAGATGCGGCTATTAGGTGTGACGGCTAGCTGACGGTGTAATGCTCGATCTTGAATACTCATCAACATGGCATGCAACGCTGCCAAACTCAACAATCCAACTGAAATAGTGGCAACAATAAAATGCCCCTTAAACCAAGGATCGGATACCGCCTTTGGCGAAATCAAGGTGCCGGAAAACATCACTGGCAGTACAGAGCAAATCAGAGCAAAACATAAGACAAGCCAACGTAAACTGGAAATCGGCAGGAACCATGACTGAAACCAGTAAAACGCGAGACCCACCCAAGCTATCAGAGAAAGATCCTGAGCAAAACCAAATACAAATCCTTCAGGCGTAAAAACCGAGTCGTGAAGCTCAATTCCATGCACCAGCAAAATCAATAGAATCAATGCCTGAACTAGGCCTATAAAAGCCGGGGATTCAATTTTTCCCTTGGGCCGTGAACCCAAAAAGACCAAAAGAAGCAAATAAAGCGCAGAAGGGAGCCAATTCAAGCTTGAGTAACCTAAAATATCCATCTAGAAAGTCTAATCGATAAATGCTTGAGAATCTCACCGATCGCCTATCTCGTGTTGTTAAAACAATGCGGGGCCAAGCTCGCCTGACCGAAGAGAACACTGCAGAAATGCTCCGGGAGATCCGCCTGGCCTTGCTGGAGGCGGACGTTGCGCTTCCAGTCGTTAAATCCTTACTCGAGCAAATTAAATTTAAAGCCCTTGGCGAGGAAGTGGTTGGAAGCCTCAGTCCAGGACAAGCGCTGGTTGGCGTTGTTCAGCGCGAACTGGCTCAGGTCATGCGAGGTGACGCTACCCAAAGCGGTGAACTGAATCTAGCAACCCAACCACCAGCGGTAATCCTCATGGCTGGCTTGCAGGGCGCAGGAAAAACCACATCAGTTGGTAAATTAGCCAAGTTTCTGCAAGAAAAGAAGAAAAAGAAAGTGCTGACCGTCTCTTGTGACGTCTATCGTCCTGCGGCTATTGAACAGCTAGAAACTGTCAGTAAACAAGTTGGTGCTGAATTTTTCCCAAGCAATATCAATCAAAAGCCGAGTGAAATTGCTGCAGCCGCTCTAGATTGGGCACGCCGCCATTATTTTGATGTGCTGCTAGTAGATACAGCTGGTCGTCTCGGTATTGATGAAGCGCTTATGCAAGAAATCAAAACCTTGCATGCCAATCTCAATCCAATTGAAACCCTGTTTGTGGTTGATGCCATGCTGGGTCAAGATGCCGTTAATACAGCCAAAGCTTTCCATGAAGCACTCCCGCTCACTGGTGTAATCCTCACCAAGTTAGATGGCGATTCACGAGGTGGTGCAGCGCTTTCTGTGCGCCAGGTTACCGGTGTGCCGCTCAAGTTCATTGGTGTTGCCGAAAAAATGGATGGTCTCGAAGCATTTGATGCCGAGAGAATGGCAACTCGTATTTTGGGCATGGGCGATATTCTTGCGCTAGTTGAGCAAGCTCAGCAGAACGTCGATGTTGCAAAAGCAGAAAAGTTAGCAAGTAAGATTTCTAAAGGTGGATTTGATCTAGGCGACTTCAGAGATCAACTTGCACAGATGCAACAGATGGGTGGTATGGCCAGCTTGATGGATAAGCTACCAAGTCATATGGCACAAGCAGCCTCCAAAACAAATATGAGTGCTGCTGACAAACAGACAAAGCGCATGCGCGGCATTATCGATAGCATGACACCTAAAGAGCGCGCAAAACCTGAATTGCTAAAAGCGACTCGCAAGCGTCGCATTGCAGCTGGTGCAGGCGTTGAGGTTCAAGAAGTGAATCGCCTGTTGGCACAGTTTGAGCAAATGCAAACCATGATGAAGCAGTTCAAGGGCGGCAAGATGGCCCGCACCATGGCCTCCATGGCAGCTAAAGGAGCGGCCAAGGGCATTGGCGGACTCTTTAAAAAATAATGGTTAAAAACTGTTTGGTTTAAAAAACGAGTTTTTTAGCTGCATCAACTGCAGCAATCACTTTTGCTTTAATTTCTGCTAGTGGAATATTCTCTGATTCGGCATCTGTACGACCTTTGAATTCCACTTGAGCATCTGCCAAACCGCGATCGCCAATCACTACGCGGAACGGCACGCCAATTAACTCCCAATCAGCAAACATCGCGCCCGGTCTCTCGCCGCGATCATCGAGCACTACATCTACCCCAGAAGCAATTAATTCATCATGTAATTGATCAGCAGTAGCTTTCACTGCCTCTGATTTATCGTAACCCATCGGGCAAATCACCACTTCAAATGGTGCCATCGAAATCGGCCAAACGATTCCACGCTCATCATTACCCTGCTCGATTGCAGCACCTAGTAAGCGAGTTACACCAATGCCATAACAACCCATCACCATTGGCTGTGCTTTACCTTGCTGATCTAAGTAAGTGCAGCCCATCGCTTCAGAGTAACGCGTACCCAATTGGAATACATGACCCACTTCAATGCCGCGGCAAATATCAACCACGCCTTTACCATCAGGGGAAGGATCTCCCGCTACAGCATTACGCAAATCCATCACCAAAGGTTCTGGTAAATCACGGCCCCAGTTCACACCGGTTAAGTGATGACCAGCATCATTAGCGCCGCATACAAAGTCAGACATATTAGCAACGGTGCGATCTGCGACTACAGTTACATCAGCAGTAACTCCAACCGGCCCCAAATAACCCGCTGGCGCATTACAAGCTTGCTTGATCTCAGCTTCACTGGCAAAGCGGGATTCAGCCATACCAGGAATCTTGCTTACCTTGATTTCATTAAGTTCATGGTCACCGCGCACTAACACCATAAATAATTTTGCCGAACCTTCTTCTTGATCAGCAGCAAACAATAAGGACTTCACAGTCTGCTCTAGTGGCAAGTTTAAATACTGGGCAACCTCTGCACAGTTTGTTTGATTTGGTGTCGCAACTTTAGTCAAAGTATTAGCTGCAGCAGCACGCACACCAATCAATGAGACCGACTCAGCAGCCTCAAGATTAGCGGCGTAGTCCGAATTGGGGCAATACACAATGGCGTCTTCACCAGTATCGGCAATCACATGAAATTCTTGACTGCCAGAACCACCAATAGCACCGTTATCAGCTGTGACTGCACGGAACTTCAAACCCATGCGTTTGAAAATACGAGTGTAAGCATCAAACATGATTTGATAGGACTTCTTCAGGCCCTCAGCATCACGGTCAAAAGAATAGGCATCTTTCATACTAAACTCGCGTCCACGCATAATTCCAAAACGTGGACGGCGCTCATCGCGGAATTTAGTCTGAATTTGATAAAAATTCACTGGGAGTTGTTTGTAACTCTTAATTTCGTTACGCGCTAAATCGGTCACCACTTCTTCAGAGGTTGGCTGAATTAAAAAATCGCGATCATGACGATCTTTGATACGGAGCAATTCTGGCCCCATCTTTTCCCAACGACCAGTCTCTTGCCACAACTCTGCAGGCTGAATCATTGGCATGAGTAACTCAATGGCACCAGCGCGATTCATTTCTTCGCGAATAATATTTTCAACCTTGCGAATGGACTTCAAACCCAAGGGTAGGTAGTTATAAATACCTGCGCTGAGCTTACGTATTAAACCAGCGCGCACCATGAGTTTGTGCGATACCACCTCAGCGTCTGAAGGGGCTTCTTTTAGCGTGGCGAGAAATGATTGAGAAGCTTTCATGTATGGATATAATCAAATCATTGATTTTAAAGGATTTGAGGCACGATCTCATGCTTGACCGTGAAGGGTATAGACCCAATGTCGGCATAGTCATCCTCAACAGCCATAACGAGGTTTTCTGGGGAAAACGCGTTGGGCAGCATTCGTGGCAGTTCCCGCAGGGTGGGATTCAACATGGAGAGAGCCCAGAGCAGGCCATGTACCGCGAATTGCATGAGGAAGTTGGCTTGCTGCCAGAACATGTCCAAATTATTGGACGGACCAGGGACTGGCTTCGTTATGACGTCCCGGAGGAATTCTTACGCCGCCAGCAAACCTCAAAAAATCATCGTGCTAGCTATCGCGGCCAAAAGCAAATCTGGTTTTTACTGCGTTTAGTGGGCTCAGATAGCGATATTCACCTTCGTGCTTCGGAGCATCCTGAGTTTGATGCTTGGCGCTGGGTTCCTTTTTGGATTCAACTCGATTCAGTCATTGATTTCAAGCGCGAAGTTTATCAACTAGCCCTTTCTGAGCTTGCGCGCTATTTATCCCGTGGCATGCGGATGCAACAGCTTGCCTGGGGATCCCCACTCGACTTATTTCAATCCCTGTATGGGAGTGAGGAAGATGAGCCAACAGAAATAAAACCTACCGATAAGCCATGATGAAACTCTCTATTTGCAATCTTCGACTTTCAATTCTTAGCTTAGCCATCAGTTTAGCCATAGCAGGATGTGCAGGAGATCCATTAGAAAGTGGTGTTGATCCATTTGCACCGATGGTTTTTAAAGAGGGTGCCACAGCAATGCCACTGAACCCCCCGAACAATAAGACCACTCAACCTTTTTACGTATCACAGCAGACCATTTTTAAGTTTGCAGTCGATACCAACTCAATTTTGATTGGTAATGATGGCATCACTAGATACATCGTGATTCTGACTAGCCCCAATGGCAATAGCCAAGTTCAGTATGAAGGTATTCGCTGTGATTCGTTCCAATGGCGCCTATATGGCACTTTTGAAAGTGGAGTTTGGAAAGAAAATCCACTCTCTAGCTGGCGAGGCATTCAGGATCACATGCCCAATCGCTACCAAGCCGCTTTAGCTCAAGGCGCTTTTTGTAACCTTGCGTCCCAAGAGAAAAACATCAGAAATATTTTGAACTCGCTAAATGTCAAAACATTCACGGGGGGAACAAAACCTTCAAATTCCTTTGGCGTCATTGAGGGATATTAATTTCTTTCGCTAGAGACAAGATGGGTACCGATTTTTTCACCACGCATCAAGCGGGTGAGAACCTGGGACTCGTGCCCAGAAGCAATGATAGTATCTGCGCCTGTTAGAGTGGCGACTTTCGCGGCCAATACTTTGGTCAGCATGCCACCCTTACTTAACTCGCTTGCAGCACCACCAGCCATTTTTTCTAAAGCAGGGTCTCCTGCAATCGCATCACTCAAAAGAGTCGCGGAAGCATCTTGACGAGGATCGGCAGTATATAAGCCACCCTGATCAGTTAGGATTACCAATAAATCTGCATGGATTAAATTCGTTACTAAAGCAGCTAAGCTATCGTTATCGCCAAATTTAATTTCATCAGTAACTACAGTATCGTTTTCATTGATGATAGGAACAACACCGAGCTTGAGCAAGGTATCTAAAGTTGCCTTGGCATTGGCATTACGCTCAGCATCAGCCAAATCAGCATTAGTTAACAAGACCTGCGCGCTACGTAAATTAAAACGTGCAAAACAACTTTCGTAAACCTGAACTAAACCCATTTGACCAACCGCAGCAGCCGCTTGTAGCTGATGAATTTCTGTTGGGCGCTTAGTCCAACCAAGACGCTGCATTCCTTCAGCAATCGCACCAGAACTGACCATCAACACTTCATGACCATCAGCTAGTAAGGTGGCCATTTGGTCAGCCCACATAGCAATTGCAGCATGATCTAAGCCCTCACCATTATTGGTGACCAGGCTTGAACCTACTTTCACGACGATTCTTTTAGCTTTCTGAGTGTTCATAACCAATACGGATCTCAAATGACTACTGCTTAATCTGAAGTTTTATCTTCTGGCTGAGCTTGCTCTTGATAACGCGGATCAGCAGCACGCTCATCTTCATCATCCCTATCCTTACGAATAGAGTCTAAATAATCCTGCAATGAGTAGCACAACTTATCGCAACCTAAGCCTGTCAAAGCAGAGATCTCAAATACCGGACCTTTCCACTTAAACCGTTTAATAAAGTCCGCAACCACCTTCTTGCGATCTTCCTCCGGAATCATATCGACTTTGTTTAATACCAACCAACGTGGTTTTTCAACCAGAGCTTCATCGTACTTACGCAATTCATTCACAATAGCAACTGCATCTGCTACTGGATCAATATTGTCATCAAATGGTGCAATATCCACTAAATGTAACAGCACACCAGTACGTTGTAAGTGCCTTAAGAAACGATGGCCCAAGCCCGCACCTTCAGCAGCACCTTCAATTAATCCCGGAATGTCAGCAATCACAAAACTCCGCTCAGCGCCTACACGTACCACCCCTAAATTTGGGTGCAAGGTTGTAAATGGATAATCTGCAATCTTTGGACGCGCATTAGATACAGCAGTAATCAAAGTCGATTTACCAGCATTAGGCATACCTAGCAAACCTACGTCAGCCAATACCTTTAATTCCAGCTTGAGCTTACGGCGCTCGCCCTCTTTGCCATTTGTTTTCTGCCGAGGTGCACGGTTCGTACTACTCTTAAAGTGAATATTTCCCCAGCCACCAACACCGCCCTGCGCCAAACAAAGACGCTCACCATGAGTAGTTAAGTCAGCAATCGGCTCACCAGTTTCATAATCAGAAATAATCGTACCAACTGGCATACGCAATTCAATGTCGTCGCCCGCGCGACCGTAGCAATCAGCGCCACGACCAGGCTCACCATTTTTTGCGGTGTGCGTTTTAGCATAGCGATAGTCAATTAAGGTGTTGATGTTCCGATCCGCAGTAGCCCAAACGCTTCCGCCTTTGCCACCGTCACCACCATCAGGACCACCGAATTCAATAAACTTTTCGCGGCGCATAGAGGCGCTCCCGGCGCCACCTTGGCCAGCTATGACTTCAATACGGGCTTCATCTATAAATTTCATGAATAAAAAAGGCCTCGCTTAGCGAGGCCTGTTCCTAAGAGTTAAATTCGGAATAAATCTGAATCAAACGTGTCTCAGTCAGGCGTCTTATGAACGCGGGAGAACTGAAACCTGGGCCTTCTTCAAAGCACCCTTAACGCCAAATTCCACTTGTCCGTCAACTAGTGCAAACAAAGTGTGATCTTTACCAATACCAACGTTCATACCCGGATGAACTCGTGTACCGCGTTGACGAATGATGATGCTGCCAGCGTTAATTTGCTCGCCGCCAAAAACTTTAACGCCTAAGCGTTTCGATTCTGAGTCGCGGCCATTTCGTGTCGAGCCGCCGCCTTTTTTCTGTGCCATATCTTTTCTCCTGCTATTGAGCCGTTAGCCTAAATTAGGCTTTAATCGTGTTAATCAGAATTTCTGTGTAATTCTGACGATGGCCTTGGTGCTTTTGATAATGCTTGCGACGGCGCATCTTAAAGATTGTCACTTTATCGTGACGTCCCTGGGAGACGACAGTGGCCATCACAGCTGCACCATTAACCAATGGATCACCCAATTTGAGTGAAGCGCCTTCGCCTACGGCTAAGACTTGGTCAAGAGTGATTTCGCTGCCGATTTCCGCTGGTATCTGTTCTATTTTCAATTTTTCGCCTGCAGCAACTTTATACTGTTTGCCACCGGTTTTTATGACCGCGTACATGGTGTGAAACCTCAATTAATATCTACATTTAAGCTAATCCACCCTGGATGAGCTAAGCCGATTATTATATCTTGCATGACGAGCACTGTCAAAACCAACGAATTAAGCCAAATTTTGGCCCCAATTGCCTTAGATTTCAAGGCCTTAGACGAAGTTATTCGCCTACGTTTGGCCTCAAAAGTTGCCTTAATTGATCAAATCTCCTCCTACATCATCCAGGCGGGTGGAAAACGGGTTAGACCTGCTCTCTTACTCTTGGTCAGCAAGGCTTTAGCCAATGGCGCAGTAAGTCCGCATGCCTTAGAACTAGCCGCGGTAGTGGAATTTATCCACACAGCCACCCTACTGCATGATGATGTTGTCGATGAATCCACCCTGAGAAGGGGTCGAGAAACTGCTAATGCTGCTTTTGGTAATGCCGCGAGCGTGCTGGTGGGCGATTTTCTGTATTCGAGAGCCTTTCAGATGATGGTGGGGCCCAATGACCTGCGAGTCATGGAAATCCTCTCCAATGCCACTAATACGATAGCTGAAGGAGAGGTTTTGCAACTTCTCAATATGAACGACCCTGAGGTAGATGAAGAAAGCTACCTACGAGTCATCCGCTATAAAACCGCGAAATTATTTGAGGCATCCACAGAGCTTGGGGCGATTTTGTCCGGTGCTGATGACAAACACAGGGGGCAGTCGGCTGCTTTTGGTCGCCATATTGGTACTGCCTTCCAGCTAATGGATGACTTGCTGGATTACACCGCAGACGCATCTCAAATGGGAAAAAATGCTGGTGACGATTTAAGGGAAGGCAAACCTACTTTGCCTCTCATCTATCTCCTTGAAAACGGTAGCACCGAAGAGCGCTTACTGGTTCGTGCAGCAATTGAACAAAATCAAGATTTGCCGGATGATGTTTTCCAACAGATTCTGAGTGCAGTTCAAAATTCTGGAGCTCTGGATTACACCCAAGCTGCCGCAAAGCGCGAAGTTGATCTAGCACTCGAATGCCTTAAAGAATTTCCTCAAAATGAAGCGACAACAGCGCTACATGCCCTGAGTACATACTCGTTGTCTAGGCAGACCTAAGCGCCAACACTTTTCATTCTGATATCGCGCGCTGTAATACGCGCCTTTTCAGCTTCATCACGCAAACGTGTAATTTCCTCGGCACTTAGACGCTCTAGATTGGAATAGTCTAATTTCCAAGAAGCATCAGAATTCCAGACCAAGGGTGACTGCACCGTTGTACGTGCGCTTGGAGCACTTTCCAGCAAACGCAGAGCTAATTCAAAATTCGAGCCTTGCGATTGCTCATTATCAGGAAGCGCTGCAGCATTGCCCAGCGGAAAGTCGCTAAAGAGCAAGCGTGGCACACCGCAATATTCCACAATATCTTTCGCCGCGCCCATGATGACTGTGGGGATACCGGCCTCCTCCAAATAACGCGCCAATAAGCTTTGACTTTGGTGACAAATCGGGCAATTTGGAATTAATACAGCAAGGTCAACGTGATCTGCGCGCATCTTGCTCAAAATGGAGGGCGCATCAATTTCCAGAGTATGGCGCTGGCTGCGATTGGTTGGCAAGCCATAAAAATGCTGGGATAGGGATTGAATGCGCCCCTTTGCAACAGCCCGTTTAGCCGCACCAATTGGAAACCAACAATTACTGTCCTGCATATTGGCATTGAGCCTATCAACACCGACATGGGCAATACGCAAGTCTACATTCTCATCAATCGAGCATACATAGGGGTCATAAAACTTAGCGGCAGCGTTATAAGGTGCACCAGGTCCTTGTAGGCCCTTACTGGCATCAAAGGGTACGGCAGTAGTCACTAAACCGAGGGTTGATTGACTAAGCGGTTTTTGCAACGGAGTAAAAGGCACATTACTGTAATGCGCCCAAACATACGGTGTTTCATACCCCAAACCAAGATAGTAATTACGGGTACGTTCAATATAGCGAACTGGTTGATCTAATTCAGGCGCAAATAGTAATTCAGAATGCTTAACCATCAATCCATCCCTGTAAGATATTGCTTATAAATATTAACCATCAGGAGGATTCATTATGGCTCAATGGCTCAGATTTCAACACCAAGGCAAGACCGGCTTAGGACAAGTACAAGGTGATCAAATTGCCGTGTACACCGGCGATCTATTTAATCATCCGCAAGCTACTGGTGAGACATTAAAACTATCTGATGTCATTATCGATATCCCTTGCATCCCATCTAAGATGGTTGCTATGGTAGATAACTTTCATGCGCTAGTTACCAAGCTTGAGCATGCCGTTCCAGTAGAGCCATTGTATTTTCTAAAAGGCAATAATTCTTTCTTGGCAGCAAATCAAGTCATTCGCACTCCCAAGTCTTACTCTGGAAAAGTGGTTTATGAAGGGGAGCTTGGTATTGTCATCGGCAAAGCCTGTCATGAAGTCGATGAGGCTCAAGCTGCTCATGCTATTTTTGGCTACACCTGCATTAACGATGTCACTGCAATCGAGATTTTGAATCGCGATCCCGGTTACGCACAGTGGACACGCTCAAAGAGTTTTAATACCTTTGGCGTCTTCGGCCCATACATCACTACTGATGTAGATCCAAGTAAATTAACAATCAAAACCATTTTGAATGATCAAGAGCGTCAAAACTACCCCATTGCAGATATGATTTTTGCACCTGCAAAATTGGTCAGCCTAATTTCTCAAGACGTCCCACTTCAGGCTGGTGACATCATCGCCTGTGGTACCTCTGTTGGTGTTGGCTCAATGAAGCCTGGTAGCAATGTCAGCATCATAATTGATGGTGTTGGACGCTTAGATAATCGCTTTGAATAGCTCATCAAAACTGTTGATCTAAAACTAAAGTCTCAAAACAAAAACCCTCACCATGTTTCGTGGTGAGGGGTTTTTAATATCCTGCTAATTTAGAGAGTAAATCTAAATACTTCTATAGATTTTAGTAACCAGAGACAGATGGCAATGCCAAGCTACCTTTGGAGGCTTGGACATTTTCATCAAGGTACTTTGTTAAAGCAAAGACTGTATTAAGGCATGGTGTTGGTATTTTGGTAATCTGACCGAGCTCAATTACAGAGCCTAACAAAGCATCAATCTCCAAGCTACGACCTGCTTCCAAGTCCTGCAACATAGAGGTCTTGTGTTTGCCAACCTTTTCTGCACCAGCAATACGACGCTCAATGTCCACACGGAAAGTGACACCCAACTTCTCGGCAATGGTTTGTGCTTCAGCCATCATATTGCGAGCCAACTCTTTAGTCAGTGGATATTGGCAAATGCCTTCCAATGTTCCATGAGTCAGAGAGCTGATGGGATTGAAAGTCATGTTGCCCCACAATTTCAACCAAATCTCAGAGCGAATATCCTCCAAGATAGGTGACTTAAATCCAGCTGCCGACATCATTTCAGATACCTTCTGAATACGCTCGGTCTGCTTACCATCCAACTCACCTAAAGGAAAGCGATTGCCTTCAACGTGACGAATCACACCTGGAGCTTGTGTAAAGGTTGCTGGATACACTACGCAACCAATGATGTTGTTGGGATTGATTGCATTTTTGGCAACACCGCCCGCATCAACCGTTTCAACAGAGTGATCCTGATAGTTGCCACCCAACTTCTGAAAGTACCACCAAGGAATTCCGTTTTGCATCGGAATTAAGATTGTTTCCGGGCCCATGATTGCAGCAAGATCTTCAATGACTGGCTCAACCTGGTGGGCTTTTACCGCCAAAATCACTACGTCTGGTGTTTCGGTATCCCGAATTTTTTCAACTGCTTTTACCTGCGCCACCAAAGGCTCAGGTTGGTCATCCATAATTAATGCAAGGCCACGCTCTTTGATCGCCGCCAAGGTGGCGCCACGCGCAACTACAGTAACGTCATTACCGGCTCGTGCCAACATGACAGCAAGATAGCCGCCAATCGCACCCCCTCCACCGATCACACAGATTTTCATAGGAACTCCATAAAGATAAGAAATTTTGAATTAATCTCATATTAGAGGAGAACATTTAGGGGTGCAATAAAATATTGAGGCTCTACTTATCCAACGCTCCTGAGCTTGATATTGGCCTCGGACTTGCAATTAGTCCACCCAATAGCATGCCGATAATGCTGACCAAAAGGCCTGCCAATTGAGGGGGTAGGATTGCTGTCGGAGCCATCATTTCACAGCCAATCCATGTCACTAACCCCCCTAAAACAGCCAATAAGCCGCCTAAAGAATTTGCTCTTGACCAATACACGCCAAATGCCAGTGGCACAAAAGCTGCTACTAGCGTGACCTTGTAGGCATTTTCAACCATCTTAAAAATAGATAGCTCTGAATTAATCGCAAAAAAGGTTACTGCTACCGTGAAGCATAGAACGGTGATTCGCATAATCTT
This sequence comes from Polynucleobacter sp. MG-Unter2-18, assembly GCF_018687675.1. Taxonomy (NCBI): domain Bacteria; kingdom Pseudomonadati; phylum Pseudomonadota; class Betaproteobacteria; order Burkholderiales; family Burkholderiaceae; genus Polynucleobacter; species Polynucleobacter sp. MG-Unter2-18. Next base: position 184,210 of record NZ_CP061302.1, on the reverse strand, counting down.
CAGTAAGTCTTGATCAGATAAATGCTTAAAAAACCCTCGCACAATATTTTCAGCGAAAGTGACAGAGGGCGCTAACAAAGTGGCACTAGCACAACTCTTAATTGCCGATAGTAAGGCACCGAAAAACATTACCTGCGCAATCAATGGAGCGTGATTCAAGATCAGCTTAGGCAAAATCATTTGCGGGTCAGTGTCTATGTACTGCTTTACCAAAGTAGGGCTAATGATGGTTGCTGAATAAGCTAGGTATAGCGGCACAAAGGCAAATACGAAATACAAGACTCCACCCAATAATGCTGCCTGAACTGCAATGTTGACGTTCTTAGAGGAGGTAATCCGCTGAAAGACATCTTGCTGGGGAATGGAACCCAACATCATGGTGCACAAAGCCGCAGTAAAACCCAGAATGGAGGCAAGGTTCATATCAGGCCAAAAATTAGAAAATTGACCTGCTGCAAGTGCATGATCAAAAACTATACCCATACCGCCCGCTTGGGTTGTCATCTCCCCACCAATGTAGAGCATGCCCACCACAATAATGATCATTTGAATGAAATCGGTTATGGCTACCGACCACATGCCACCAAACAATGTATAAATCAGCACACTCCCAGCACCAATCAACATGCCAGCCGTTTGCGTGATACTGCCGTCGGAAACTACATTAAAGACCAAGCCGAGGGCTTTAATTTGAGCTGAAACCCAGCCTAAATAAGAAACCACAATACAAAGGGTAACCAGCACCTCAACTGTACGACCGTATTTTTCCCTAAAGAAATCACCAATAGTGAGCATTCGACGGTTATAGAGGTGGCGAGCAAAAAACAGGCCAACCAATATGAGGCATAAAGATGAGCCAAAGGGGTCAGATACGATTCCTCCTAAACCCTCCTTTAGGAAGGTTGCAGGAATGCCTAAAACCGCCTCTGAGCCAAACCAAGTAGCAAATACGGTTGCAGTAACAATAGGCAAAGGAAGACTATGACCAGCCGCAGCGAAGTCAGCAGTGTTTTTGACTCGTAGCGCAGCCCATAGGCCAATGCCTACAGAAACCACCCAATAGATGATGACAAACCAAATCAACATCGCCTAATTTCTCCTTCTGGAATTTGCACAAATTATATGGCTTTGTTACTTATGTCATTTAAGCAACTAGAGCTAAATTTGGGCATGCTGGTCTGACATAATTCAGGGGTGAATTCAGCCATCCACCTTACAGAGAACCTCAATAGCGATTTAGCCTATCAAAAAGCGATTTTAGGTTCCGTATCGCGTACTTTTGCGCTCACAATCCCTCTATTGCCGCCAGCAATTGAAGTGGTAGTTGGCAACACCTACTTACTGTGCCGTATTGTCGACACCATCGAGGATGCGGCTGAACTCAATCCAGCAGAAAAGCAGCACTTATCTAAGCTATTTTTGGAGGCAACGCTAGGAACTATTCCAGTAACGTCATTTGTAAGCCCCTGCCTAGATGCCTTAAGGGGCTATTCCAATGTTGATGAGCTTGATTTAATCGCGCATACCCCTACTGTTCTTCGCATTCTGCATACTTTCCCAGATAGGGATCAAGCCGCCATTAATCGCTGCGTTTCGATTATGTCTGATGGTATGTCCCATTTTCATAATCGACAAACGCAAGAGGGACTAAAAGATCTCGCAGAATTTGAAAAGTATTGTTATGTAGTAGCCGGCGTAGTGGGAGAGTTGCTCACAGACATCTTTAGCCATTATTCCCCTGAGTTTGCAAAACGCATTCAAGGCCATGAGCAGTTAGCCATCGCTTTTGGTCAAGCCTTACAAATGACTAACATTCTGAAAGACTCACCGGAGGACCATGCACGTGGAGTCTCCTGGAAGCCAGCGCAGATGAGCCAAGCAGAGCTTCTAAAGATTGCTCACAAAAAACTTCAAGACTCCATGAGCTACATTATTTTGCTCCCAGAGAATGAGATAGGTATGAGACGCTTCTGCTTTCTAGCCTTTGGTCTTGCGGTCATGACGCTTGAAAAAATTGCCGATAGAAAAGAATTTAGCAATCAATCTGAGGTGAAACTTTCTAGAAATACCGTTTGGATTTTCTATGCCTTCACGAAGATTGCAGCCGGAAATACATTCTTGATGAAATCATTCTTTTCTGCAGCATCTAAGCAACTCAGAAAACTCTCGGCAAATACTTGTTAGAGAGCTCCCTCATGCTTTAAGAGCCAAATTTTGATCTGGCGATAAAAACCTGGGCTATCTTCCTTCATAAAACCCCCAAGACCTTGTGCAGAAACCACCCTATGGCACGGGGTCACCAGTGGGTAAGGATTGGCTCCGCATGCAGTCCCAACGGCACGAGGTCCGCTTTTAATCTTTTTTGCAATCTCACCATAGGTGATTGTCTTTCCCGCCTCAATACCTAGGGTGGCATTCCAGACTTTTTGCTGGTGGGCTGTTCCAGCGGGCTTGAGTGGGACATCAAATGCTGATGAAGCGTCATTGAAGTATTGAGCGCACTGTTTTGAGAAAGTTTTTGCTAACGTATTTCCTGGAGGAATCAAGGCAACATCTGGCGACAGATAATCGATTTTTGAGATCATCAAACTCCCGTCTACCAGCTCTGTTTGCACGCCTAGACGTCCAAAGGGGGCGGATATCACGCAATACTCAGCTGATTTAAGAGTGGGCATGCGGAAGATTCTGACACAGATTGAGGGATAAATTCATATAGGATTCCGATAAAGCTATAGCTAGTGAAATGGCACTTTGCTATATTGATTGTTCCTTATTCTTTGCAGGTATAGCTGATGGACACTTTTTTTGATGAATGGCCTTTTATTAGCCAAGTCGCATTAGTCCTATTTTTACTCGCACTATCCGGCTTCTTTTCTATGGCCGAAACCAGCATGCTTTCATCCAATCGTCATCGTCTTCGGGCTATGGCTCATGGCGGTAACGCTGGAGCTGCACTTGCCGAACGACTATTAAAGCGGATGGATTCACTACTTTCAGTATTGCTGATATCCAATAACCTCATCAATACCATCCTACCAATCTTAGTTACCGGCATTGCTTTACATATTTTTGGCGATAGCGGCCTAGTGTTATCGATTGCTACATTGGTTGTTGCACTACTCATCATTATTTTTAGCGAGATCACCCCGAAAGTGATCGGCGCAGCCTTTCCAGAAAAAATTGCAAGCAATGTTGGCTGGTTCATTCTTCCTCTTACCTATGTACTTAAGCCACTACTCTGGTTTATTAATAGCTTCGTATCGGGGTTGATGAAGGTCTCCGGGTTACAAGCGTCGACGGATAACGGGGTTATGAGCAAAGAAGAATTGCGTAGCTTAGTTTTGGAATCTAATCGCTTTGTTTCTACACATCATCGCAATATCTTGTTAAATCTTTTCAATCTTGAAAATATTTTGGTTGATGATGTGATGACGCCGCGTTCCAAGATCGAAGTGCTAGATCTCTCTCGGCCTATTGACGAGGTAATCGAACAATTAGAAACCTGTTATCACAATAAACTTCCAGTATGTGATGGCGACTCTGAGCGCATTGTTGGAATTCTGTCTGTGAAAAAAGCACTTTCATTGCTAGGCAATGCAGAGCTTCTTCATGAAGACTTCAGGTCTCTACTCAATGAGCCCTACTTCATTCCTAGCGGGACGCCCGTTCTTCAGCAAATGCAATTTTTTCAGGACAACCAACAGCGCTTAAGCTTAGTAGTAAATGAATATGGCGAAGTCCTTGGTCTAGTGACTTTTGAAGACATCGTGGAAGAGCTTATCGGCGAGTTCACCACCTCATTCTCCAATCTTTCTAACGATCCTCGTTGGCTAGCTGATGGCACTTACCTTGCTAGCGGTACCGCCTCATTACGAGATTTAAATCGCCTTCTGAAATTGGATCTCCCGCTCGATGGGCCGCGCACCTTAAATGGCCTGATCCTAGAAAAGCTCGAAGCGATCCCTGATTACGATGTCAGCATTCGAATTACTGGCGTAGTGATGGAAATCGTACAGTTTGATGAGCATGGCGTGAAAACAGTGAAGCTATATAAACCCCTTTCTCAACCGAATCAAGATTGAGTGAATTACTGCATGACTCTCACATTATTCGGACCTGGCATGATATTGCTGTTGATGCATTAAATCATCGGGCTACGGATATTCATATTGAGGCGAGATCTCAAGAAACAATAATACGCACGAGAATTGATGGCCTTCTCACCTTACAAAACCAATACCCCATTGATTTTCATGAGCGTCTAATTACGCGCATCAAAGTATTGGCGCGTCTTGATATTGCAGAAAAACGTTTACCTCAAGATGGTCGCCTTGTGATTGGCTACGACTTTAGTCACCCTAACATTGATTGCCGAGTATCCATTCTTCCCACATTGCATGGTGAAAAAGCGGTAGTACGTATTTTGCCTAGCCGCCTAGAAGAGCTGGCGCTAAATCAAATTGGCCTACTACCAGAGCAACTGGAAATGGTTCAAGAGGCTATTAATCAGACCAATGGATTAATTCTGGTAACGGGACCTACCGGGAGCGGTAAGACGCGAACCTTATACAGCTGCTTGAGCTCATTGAATCAAGTACAACGCAATATTTGTTCAGTCGAAGATCCAATTGAAATCCGGCTGCCTGGGATAAATCAAGTGGCTTATCACCCAAAATCAGGGTTAGATTTTCCAACCATTATTCGCGCACTCTTGCGACAAGATCCGGATGTCATCATGATTGGTGAAATACGGGACTCTGCAACTGCGCAGCTAGCCATTCAAGCAGCACAAACAGGACATTTGGTTTTAAGCACCCTTCATACACGTAATGCCATTGGTGCTTTAAGCCGACTCAAAAGCCTCGGGGTAGATCAAAGATCTATTGAATCTTGTCTTCGTTGCGTCAGCTCTCAAAGGTTAATTCGTAAACGCTGTAATCAATGCAATCCTATTCTGAGTAAAGAGAACTGCAAGCTTTGCAAGGGGTCAGGCTATTTCGGGCGCATTGGCGTCCATGAGGTTTTGGGAAGCAAACAGTTATTTGAATCAGCTCAAGCGTTAGATATCTACTCTGCAGGATTACATTTGCTTAATTCTGGATTAATAGATCAGATATCGCTAGATGCCGAGCTTGGCACTTGGCATTAGCCTAAATGCTTTTTAAGAGAAAGCTCAGCAAGTCTGAGCAGCTACATTTTGCGCAACAGATGCTCGTCCTTCTTCAAGCTGGCCTTCCCTTACTCAATGCTATCCAGCTACTAATTCAGTCTGCACCAAAACCCTGGCAGGCTTGGTTAGAGGATGTTCGTGAACTACTTCAAAAGGGTAATAGTTTTTCTTTTTGTCTAAGTGCACAAGATGGAAAATTCTCCCCAGAGTTTTCTAACCTTATTAGAGTAAGCGAGAGAACGGGTGATCTGAGCTTGGCACTACGCACAATTTCACAACAACTGGATGCCCAGATTGAGTTACGAAGAAAAATCCAACAGTCACTAACGTATCCCATTATTACTTTAGCGACATCTTTTTTGCTTGTCTTGGTCATGATGATCTGGGTTGTGCCCGTATTTAAAGAAGTCTTTGGGCATTTTCAGGCTGAACTACCAGCGCCAACCAGAATCCTCATCTTTATTTCTACAGGCATCCAAAATTACCTTATAGGAATATTGCTGAGCATTCTCTTAGCGGCCACAGGCTTTCTCTATCTCTGGCTCAAATTAAGCTCACTCCAAAAATATTGTGATGCACTCTTATTGCGCATTCCATTTTTTGGTAATCTATTTAGGCTAGCAATCCTGAGTCATTGGTGTCGTACCTTAGGTCATTTATTGGAAACAGGTTTGCCACTCCCAGACGCTCTGAGAGTTACTGCACAATCTTCCAATCACTGGGTGAGTCATGACTTTAGTGCGGAGATATTTAAACACCTTACTCGTGGCTGGCCATTAGGAGAATCGCTTAAACGAGCAGACCCTAAATCACGACTTCTTGACGTAGAAACTTTGCTACTCCTTCATGTTGGCACTGAAAGCGGTGCATTGGCTGAAATGTTAAATAAGCGCGCCACCACTTTAGGCTCTCAGCTAAGTAGCCGACTCAATACACTCAGTCAAAGTTTAGAACCGGCATTAATTCTTTTTGTTGGTGCCATTATTGGGAGCCTAGTCATAATCCTATATCTACCCATCTTTAATTTAGGACAAATCGTTTAGTGGATCCGACAGTAAGCATCTGGATAATTCAATCTCTGCTGATACTGGCTTTACTGTATTTGGCTCATATCGATTGGCGCACTCTGCGTCTACCGAATGCAATCACCATCCCTTTGATCACTTTAGGTATTGCTTTTAACGCATTCTCAGACTTGCGTTTTACAACCCCAAGCTCGGCATTTATTGGAGCATTTCTAGGCTATGGTTTGCTATGGATACTGAATACCGGCTATCGTCTTCTGAAAAACCGAGATGGTATTGGTATGGGAGATGCCAAACTCTTGGCCGCACTAGGTGCCTGGTTAGGCTGGAGTACCTTGCCTAGCATCCTCCTGATAGCTTCCGTTACAGGGATGCTGGGTGGCATCATTTGGCTCAAATTGCGTAGGCATCATTTACGGGAAGCATTTCCTTTTGGCCCCTTTTTAGCTATTGCTGGCATCATTGAGTTGTTATGGCCTCAACTCATTCAAACTTTGATTCTGCCCAAACTGATCTAAAAGCCTTGAAGGGGAAAATTCCTCTTATTGGCTTAACTGGTGGGATTGGATCTGGAAAAACTGCAGTTAGTGCTCTGCTGGGCGGGTATGGGGCTGGCATTATTGATACAGATAAGATCTCACATCAAATCACTGCCCCGGGCGGAGAAGCCATTCCACTGATTACCGAGGCCTTTGGTGCTGACTTCATTGATCCTCACGGCGCTCTTAATCGACCCAAAATGCGAACTGTAGTCTTCGAGGATCCTAGCGCCCGTCAGGCTTTAGAGCGCATCACCCACCCCTTGATTCAAGAGGAAACTGTCAAGCAAGCCCTTGAACTAGCCAAGTCTGGAGTACCTTACCTTGTCTTTGTGGTTCCCCTACTAATTGAATCTGGATTTTGGACCAAGCTCATTGACTATCTTGTGGTGGTGGATTGCCCAGAAGAAACCCAAATCAAACGAGTGATGCACCGCAACAATATGACACGCTCAGAGGTGGAAAAGATTCTCAATGCGCAAACTAGCCGAAATGCTCGTTTAACTACAGCTAATGCTGTAATTGAAAATCAAGGTAGCTTAGATGAGCTCAAACCAGCGGTTTTAAAACTGCATCAACAATTACTCAAAATTTTAGAAGAACCTTTCAGTTCGTCATAGAATATAGGCTTGTGATTGTCTACGAATATCCTTTCAATGAACTAGTTCGAAGCATGCTTCGGCTGGAGTATTTGTTCGCCCGCTTTAACCACTTCCTTCGATCAGATGACCCCGAGCTACACCACAATGCGATTGCGATGTTGTTTGACTTGGGTGATATTGGTTCTAGAGGTGATATTAAATCCCTGTTACTAAAAGAATTTGAGCGCCAAAGATATGCCTTAAATGGCTTAAAGTCCTCCCAAAAGGTAGACCAAGAAGCGCTTACGCAGACGCTGTCTGAAATCGACAAAGCTGCGCAAAATATTAATCAGTCTGTCGGTAAGCCTAATGCTGCAATTACCGAAAGTGAGTGGCTTAACGCTATTCGGACTCGGCTAAATATTCCTGGTGGAACAAGTCCAATTGATTTGCCTAGCTACCATGCCTGGAAAAATACTTCTTCAACTCAACGTAGAGAGATTTTAGAAAAATATGTTGCGCCGCTTTTACCCTGGCATGAAGCTTGCCAAATTTTCTTAAGGCTACTTCGTCAATCTGGTGAAGCTAAAGATGTTGTGGCACATCATGGTGCTTACCAGCAGGCACCGTCAGGCAAGGTATATCAATTAATGCGCATTGCTGTTGAAGATGACACCCTCTTCTCAGAAATCAGTGCCAATAAATATCTGCTTTCAATTCGCTTTTTGAAGATCGATCAAGATAAAAAGCCGCAGACTACAAATGAGGATGTGCCTTTCAGACTAACCCTCTGCCAGCTCTAAATTTTTAGCTGTTTAAGCTTTTCTAGCATGGGCCAGGCAGCTGGTAATAAGGGCTCTACTGTCGGAAGCGCATCTCCAAGCATCTGCCAAGAAAGTGCCTGACCTTCACAACCTGTGGGTACACCAGTCCATTTTCGAATGATGCTGACATGCAAGCGTACATAAGCATGTGGGTAGTCATGCTCCAAGATAATCAACTCTTCACTAGACTCAATATCTATTCCAAGCTCTTCTTGTAATTCACGTTTTAAAGCTGCGAATACAGATTCACCGGCTTCAATTTTTCCACCAGGCACTTCCCAGTAGCCAGCATAAGGCTTACCCTCTGGACGCTGACCCATAAGAAAGCGACCTTCCGCATCCAACAGAATTCCAGCGGCAACTTCCGTCACGGGTCGATTAGTATCACTCATGCATCATCAGTAATTAAGCGGCATGTGAACCAGCCCAGTGCTTCGCAAACTGCCAAGCCACACGACCAGACCTCGAACCACGCTCTAAAGCCCAGACCAATGCCTCGGCTCTAGCGTCCTCAATCTGAGCATCACTTAAACCAAAATGGCGTAACCAATGGGCAACAATTTCTAGATACTCATCTTGTTTTGGTGGATAGAAAGAAAGCCATAAACCAAAACGCTCTGATAGAGAAATTTTTTCCTCTACGACTTCACCAGGGTGAATTTCTCCATCATCACCATGAACATAACCCTCGTTGTCCCTCATATATTCAGGCAAGAGATGGCGTCGGTTAGAAGTGGCATAAATCAAAATATTGTCTACCTGAGCGGATACAGAGCCATCCAAAGCCGACTTCATCGCCTTATAACCAGATTCACCATCCTCAAATGAAAGGTCATCACAAAAAATAATGAACCGCTCTGGCCGATCAGCCAATAAATCTGTGATGTCAGCCAAATCAGCTAGATGCTCTTTTTCAACTTCAACTAAGCGCAAGCCTTGGCTAGCAAACTCATGCAAGCTGGCTTTGATGAGCGACGACTTTCCTGTCCCACGTGCGCCCGTTAACAAAATATTATTAGCTGGCTTCTTCTGAATAAAATTTTTCGTGTTATCACGAATTGCATCACGTTGACGATCGATATTTTTTAGATCTTCAAAGGAGATATCAGCAACATGCTTTACTGGCTGCAAAAATCCAATGCTTCCAAAGATACTATCGCGACGACGCCATCTAAAAGCAGTTGAAGATTTCCACTGCTCTTCGGTCAATACTTTAGGCAGAAACGTTTCTAAATGACTTAAGAGTTGCTCTAATTTTTCATTCATATAACGAATTCCTATGAGCGGTAGTCAGCATTAATGGAAACGTAGTCATGCGATAGATCACAAGTCCACATTGTCTGCTGGGCTAATCCGCGACCTAGATCAATCTTGATAGTAATTTCTGGCGCCTGCATTACTCTCTGGCCATCAGCCTCTTGGTAAGCAGGATTGCGGCCACCATTCTTGGCAACCCACACATCTCCAAGCCACATTTGTACTTGGCTCACATCAAGATCAGTAATGCCAGCGTAGCCAATCGCAGCAAGAATACGGCCTAAGTTAGGGTCACTCGCAAAGAAGGCTGTCTTTACTAAAGGCGAGTGGGCGATTGCCTCTGCTACCAAACGACACTCCTTTTCAGTCTTGCCGCCTTGCACATCAATCGTAATGAATTTTGTAGCGCCCTCACCATCTCGCACAATCATTTGAGCAAGCTTACGTGCGAGATCAATTAACGCAGTCCGAACTACGCCATAACTAATATCATCCACTGATTTAATCTGCACGGCTGATTGACCAGTTGCCATGATGATGAATGAGTCATTTGTCGAAGTATCACCATCAATCGTAATGACGTTAAATGATTGATCAGCAACCTCTTGAGTCAAGGCAGCAAGTAGGCCCTGCGCAAAACCAGCATCAGTTGCGATGAATCCCAACATAGTTGCCATATTAGGGTGAATCATTCCTGCGCCCTTACAGATACCGGTAATAGTCACAGGCCCAGCTGGAGTCTGCACTATTACTGATGTCGCCTTAGGCTGCGTATCCGTTGTCATGATAGCTTCTGCCGCATCAAGCCAATGGTCTTCGCCTAGATTGGCGACTGCCTTAGGCAATCCAGCAATCAACCGATCAATTGGCAGCGGTTCAAGAATCACACCCGTTGAAAACGGAAGAATTTGCTCTGAATTAATCTTGAGCTCTTTAGCTAACTCAGTACAAGTTGCTAAAGCATCTTGCATGCCTCGCTCACCAGTACCTGCATTGGCATTACCAGTATTGACCACCAAAGCGCGAATCTCGCCTTTAGAACCATCTAAAGCCAAATGCTCTCGGCAAACCTGAACCGGCGCAGCGCAGAAACGATTTAAAGTAAAAACACCGGCAACTTGTGAGCCAGGGACTAAGGTCATCACCAATAAATCTTTGCGATTGGCTTTTTTGATTCCAGCTTCAGCGATGCCCATCTGAAAACCTTTGACAGGCTTTAGTTGGTCTTTTTGGGGGAGTGGTAGGTTAACTGTCATGGTCTGACAATTGTAGATGAGGCCTTGCAGAACTGCCGGGTCTAACAGCTCTTTTAGATTCTATTTGGCTTAACTTAACGCGCCGCAGCAGTTCTTATATTTCTTACCACTTCCGCAGGTACAAGGATCATTGCGGCCTACCTTAGGACCAGCACGTAATGGCGCTGGAGCAATTTCGATGGCTGCGCCACGATCGCCAGTTGATCCAGCCACCTCAAGGTCTGTATCAGCATGCTGATATTGCACATCTGAGAGTTTGGCTAAATCCTCATTGATTGACTCGGAGGCTTCATCTAACTCACTGGCACTACGAATCTGCACCGTCATAATGCTTTTCACAACATCATTCTTGATGACATTGAGCAACTCACCATACAGCTCAAATGCTTCACGGCGGTATTCTTGTTTTGGATCTTTTTGAGCATAGCCACGTAAATGGATGCCTTGGCGCAAATGGTCTAAGGCTGCTAAATGTTCACGCCAATGGGTATCTAAGCTATAAAGCAAAACCGAGCGCTCAAAGCCAGCGAAAGATGTACGTCCAGAAAGTTCTACTTTTGCATCATAAGTTTCTGTTGCGGCCGCCAGTACACGATCAACAATTTGCTCATCGTCCATAGACGCAGCATTTTCAACCCAATTTTTCAGATCAACTGTTAAGCCCCAGTCGCTGGCCAATACCTTTTCCAAGCCAAGCAAGTCCCACTGCTCTTCCATAGACTCCAAAGGAATGTATAGAGCGCAAATGCCGCGCAATACATCTTCGCGCAAGTTAGCAATCAGATCTCCAACATCACTACTTTCTAATACTTCATTTCTGAGGCGATAAGTTTCTTTACGCTGATCATTGGCAACGTCGTCGTACTCCAACAATTGCTTACGAATATCAAAGTTACGGCCTTCCACTTTACGCTGAGCTGACTCAATGGAACGAGTGACCATGCCCGCTTCAATTGGCTCACCATCTGGCATCTTAAGGCGATCCATGACTGCACGTAGACGATCTCCAGCGAAAATACGCAAAAGCGAATCATCTAAAGAAAGGTAGAAGCGGGAGGAGCCTGGATCACCCTGACGACCAGCGCGACCACGCAGCTGATTATCAATACGACGACTCTCATGGCGCTCCGTGCCAATAATGTGCAAACCACCTGCAACTAATACTTGATCATGCAAGCTTTGCCATTCGTCCTGCAAAATCTTAATCTTGCCCGCTTTTTCTGCATCTGAAAGAGCTGTGTCCGCCTCAATTAAAGAGGACTGCTTACCCACGTTACCACCCAAAACAATGTCTGTTCCACGACCTGCCATATTAGTAGCAATGGTAATCATCTTTGGTCTACCAGCCTGAGCAATGATCTCGGCTTCGCGAGCATGCTGTTTCGCATTCAAGACCTGATGCGGCAATTTGCGTTGATCTAACAAGCCTGCAATCAGCTCTGAGTTCTCAATCGAAGTTGTGCCTACCAAGACAGGCTGACCACGCTTGTAACAATCCTCAATATCCTTGATCACTGCGTCGTAACGCTCGCGCGATGTCTTATAGATCTGATCTTGGCGATCTTTTCTTTGGCTAATACGATTTGGAGGAATGACTACAGTCTCAAGACTATAGATTTCCTTGAACTCATAAGCTTCAGTATCAGCAGTACCTGTCATACCAGCCAACTTGCCGTACATACGGAAGTAGTTCTGGAAAGTGATGGTGGCTAGCGTCTGATTCTCATTCTGAATCTGCACACCTTCTTTTGCCTCTACAGCTTGATGCAAACCATCAGACCAACGACGGCCCTGCATTAAGCGTCCCGTGAACTCATCAACAATGATGACCTCATTATTTTGAACAACATATTGCTGATCGCGGTTGTAGAGTGTATGCGCACGCAGTGCTGCGTAAACGTGGTGCATCAAAGTAATATTTTGTGGGGCGTACAAGGAGTCGCCATCATTCAAGGCGCCAATCTCAACTAAGACTGTCTCAGCCTTGTCATGACCGCGCTCTGTTAAATAGACTTGATTAGACTTTTCATCAACCCAGTAGTCGCCTGGTTTTTCAACACCAGTGCCATCCGCTTTCTCTTCGCCAATTTGACGCTCTAAATAGGCGGGCAGTGCATTGATCTTGATGTACAAATCAGTATGATCTTCGGCCTGACCAGAAATAATTAATGGGGTACGTGCCTCATCAATCAAAATGGAGTCTACCTCGTCAACAATCGCATAGGCTAGGCCACGCTGAACACGCTGACCCAAGTCTTGCACCATATTGTCACGAAGGTAATCAAAACCAAATTCGTTATTAGTTCCGTAGGTAATGTCAGCTGCATAAGCCTCTTGCTTAGTGGTGTGATCCATTTGCGATAGATTCACACCAACCTTCATGCCTAGGAAGTTGTAGAGCGTTGACATCCACTCGGCATCGCGCTGAGCCAAGTAATCATTTACTGTAATAACGTGAACACCATTACCTGTGAGGGCATTTAAATAGACAGGGAGCGTAGCGGTTAAGGTCTTGCCTTCGCCGGTTCCCATTTCAGCAATCTTGCCTTGATGCAGTGCAAGGCCACCCATCATCTGCGCATCAAAATGGCGCATCTTCATCACTCGTGTACTTGCTTCACGAACTACAGCAAAAGCTTCTGGAGCAATATCATCCAATGACTCACCCGCAGCTAAACGTGACTTGAACTCAGCAGTTTTTGCTTGCAGTGCGGCATCATCCAAAGCTTGCATGCTAGGCTCGAAAGCGCTAACTTTGGCAACTACTTTGCGATACTGTTTTAAGAGGCGGTCGTTACGACTGCCGACCAGGGTTTTAAGAAGACCGATTACCATGGGATATTGAAGTAAATTAAGACCTTGAGTTTATCACCCGCATCCTCTTTTTATATGAACTTTGCTCCCAAACCTGTTCGCACAAAAGCCGCCCATGAGTGGTTGGAGTATTTACGCGAGTCAGAGGGCTTGGGTAGCATTCTGGTCAAGACCGAAGATCTGGCTAAACTCAAAATTGCTCTAAAAGTCGCTCTATTCGAGCTAGATTTAGAAAATTTAGCTCCCAAAATTGAGGCTGGTTGGCGTTCTGGAGCTCAAAACGAACTCTTTTTACTGGTGAACGGGGCGAGTATTGCAACCCGTCTTCAGCAAGTTTTACCTAGTTTAATCAATGAGTTAGCTAAAAAAGGAGTTGTCTGCACCAGCATTAAGGTACGCCTAAAGCCGGCGCCCTCTGCCTGGGAAATCAAGCCACGAGAGGGACGTCAAGTTAGCCAAAAGCCGACCGGTTTTAATGCCGTTGCAAGAGCCTCTTGGGAATCATTATTGGATAAATTGGCGCCTGATTCGGATCTACATCAGGCTGTTAAACGCCTACTTCAGAGCAAGCCTAAATAAACCTAGAAAAAGAGGGGTTGACTCTCTTTGGAATAGGCTGCCGGAGCCTTATTTTCGGGGAAACTGACAATTTCGTAAGAGCTAGGATCTTCTAAAAGCTTACGCAAGAGAGCGTTGTTTAAGGCATGCCCTGATTTTTCAGCAACATAGGAGCCCACAATTGGATGCCCAACTAAATACAGGTCGCCAATGGCATCTAAGATTTTATGACGCACGAACTCATCTTCATAACGTAACTCTTCGTTATTGAGAATACGATGCTCATCGAGCACAATCGCGTTATCCAAACTTCCACCTCGCGCTAAACCCATCTCTCGCAAGGCCTCAACCTCGTGAGCAAAACCAAAGGTTCGGGCACGGCCAATTTCACTACGATAAGCATGCTCAGCAAAGTCCACCACAAAACGTTGGCCAGTCTTATCAACTGCCGGATGTTTAAAATCAATAGTGAAATCTAACTTAAACCCGAAGAAAGGTTCTAGGCGTGCAAGCTTGTCACCTTCCTTCACTTCTATAGGTTTTTTAATCACCACAAACTGCCTAGAAGCTTCTTGTTCAGCTATACCAGCTGACTCCATTAAGAATAAAAATGAGGCTGCGCTGCCATCCATGATGGGTACTTCTTCACCATCGAGCTCGATGAATAAATTATCAAGTCCCAAGCCCGCACAGGCTGAAAGTAAATGCTCCACAGTGGAGACACGCACGCCATCCTTTTGTATCACAGAGGCCAGGCGGGTATCGCAAACCGCCAGAGCAGTGGCCGGTATAACCGATTGCTCTGGGGTATCTACACGTACAAATACAATTCCTGAATTTACTGGTGCAGGCTTAATAGACAAAGTCACCTTACGCCCAGAGTGCAAACCAATTCCCACGGTTTTAATCGGGGTAGCGATTGTGCGTTGCTTCATCATGATTTATCTAAATTCAGGAATGATTTATTAAAGCTTTTTCAAAATAGAAGCGGCATCACTTACTTCAAATTTGCCAGGCGCTTCACGATCCAAGGTTGTCACAACACCATCTTCAACAATCATAGCGTAGCGATCTGAACGAATACCTAAACCGCGAGCAACTAAATCCAACTCTAGGCCAAGTTTCTTAGTAAATTCAGCACTACCATCACCAAACATGCGAATCTTTTTGCCAACCTTTTGATCTCGGCCCCAGGCACCCATCACAAATGGGTCATTTACAGAAATACACCAAATTTCATCAACACCCTTTGCTTTGATTGCATCAAAGTGCTCAACATAGCTAGGAACATGCTTTGCTGAACAAGTTGGCGTGAATGCACCAGGTAATGCAAAGATCACTATCTTTTTACCGGCAGTGAGTTTTTCAACTTCAAAGGCGTTTGGCCCAATGGCGCAACCTTCACTCGCTTCATCTAAAAACTCATAAAGTGTGGCGTTTGGTAACTTTTGTCCGACTGCAATCATAAATTCTCCAATTAAATAGTTGTCATGAGTATGCCAACGCTAGCGCGGGATTCGTCGTCCGGAGGGGCGCCGCGCTGGCATTCTGCAGAACCTATTGTATTGAGCAGTGATTTAATCTGCTTGCTTACGTAAAAAAGCTGGGATTTCATAATAATCAGCCCCTTTGTCCAACATGGCTTTAGCCTGTGGCGAGCTATCAGCACCTAGAGTAGGGGCTGGTGTAGCTTCCCGTGAACTACGGAATACACGTGGCAAATCATATTGACTGTAATCAACACTACTAGATGCGGGTTGAGAAGCTATCGAGGGTGCACTACCTGTACCCGTCATTGCCAAACCGGCACTAGTAATCGGAGCTGAATCTAAATTAACTCTACTGATTGCTGCTGAAGCGCTTGCTGGAGCAAAACTATTTAAGTCAGCCATTGTTGGCATCGCATCATGTGTACCAGTAGCCTGTCTCCAAACTACCTCTGGTTGATGATGTTGACGTGATTGTGGGTTGTTCAAACCAGTAGCAACAACAGTGACACGCAGTGCATCACCTAAGCTCTCGTCATAAACAGTGCCGAAAATCACAGTAGCATCATCTGCAGCATAGCCACGAATTGCCGCCATTACTTCGCGAGTTTCGGACAATTTTAATGAACGGCTAGCAGTGATATTAACCAATACACCACGTGCACCAGATAAATCGACACCCTCGAGAAGTGGTGAAGCAACTGCAGCTTCAGCAGCTAAGCGTGCGCGATCCATGCCGGATACTGTTGCAGTTCCCATCATCGCCTTGCCTTGTTCGCCCATCACTGTTTTCACGTCCTCAAAGTCGACGTTGATCAAACCTTGCACATTAATGATTTCTGCAATACCTGAGACCGCGTTATGTAATACATCATCTGCACAGGCAAATGCCTTATCAAACTCTGCATCTTCACCCATGACTTCAAAGAGCTTTTCATTGAGAACGACGATCAATGAATCAACATAAGCTTCGAGTTCGGTAGCGCCATTCTCTGCAACCTTTAGACGCTTAACACCCTCAAAATCAAATGGCTTGCTGATAACGCCAACAGTCAAAATACCCATTTCTTTAGCAACTTGAGCAACAATTGGCGCTGCACCAGTACCTGTGCCACCACCCATACCAGCAGTGATGAACACCATATGTGCACCTTGTAATGTATCTGCAATCCGGGCTCGCGCTTCTTCAGCGGAAGCTGCACCGATTTCAGGTTTTGCGCCAGCACCGAGTCCGCTAGAGCCTAGTTGCAAATTCACAGATGCCTCAGAACGCTGTAAAGCGCCAGCATCGGTGTTCATGCAAATAAACTCTACGCCATTAACACCGCGACGAATCATGTGCTGAACTGCATTACCACCTGCTCCACCAACTCCAACCACTTTAATAATGGTTTTTCCAGCTGTTTCTTGATCTAACATTTCAAATTCCATATACCCTCCTAGGTAATAAGTACTACATTGACGACGACGAAAAACTTAAAAATTTCCTGCGAACCATTCCTTCATGCGCGAGATCACACTTTGCAACGCGCCTGATTGCGATACTCGACGACCACGCAACAACTGCGCCTGGCCTTCCATCAATAAACCGATACTGGTAGCAAAGCGAGGGCTTCGTAAAACCTCATGTAGATGGCCACGGTACTCGGGGGTACCAATACGCGCTGGACGTAAGAAGACTTGCTCAGCAAGCTCAACCATCCCCGGCATTAAAGTGGTCCCACCAGTCAGGACGATTCCTGAAGACACCATATCTTCGTAACCAGAATCACGAACTACACCCCGTACCAAAGTGAACAACTCCTCAACACGTGGTTCGATCACGGCAGCTAAAGCTTGTTTTGACATCGGTCGTGGTTCTCGATCACCAACACCTGGGACATCAATCATGGTGGCTGGATCTGCCATATCTTGGCGAGCAATACCATATTGAATCTTGAGATCTTCTGCATCAATAGTTGGGGTACGTAATGCCATGGCAATGTCATTAGTTATTTGATCGCCCGCAATTGGAATTACCGCAGTATGTCGAATAGAGCCTTGGCAGTAAATCGCAATATCAGTTGTACCGCCGCCAATGTCTACTAAGACAACGCCCAACTCTTTTTCATCTTCAGTTAATACGGCCAAACTAGATGCGAGCGGCTGCAAGATAAGATCATTTACTTCTAAGCCACAACGACGTACACACTTCACAATATTTTGTGCGGCACTAACAGCACCAGTAACAATGTGTACTTTCACTTCGAGGCGCAAGCCGCTCATACCAATAGGCTCACGCACATCTTCCTGTCCATCAATAATGAATTCCTGAACAAGAATGTGGAGAATTTGCTGATCCGTTGGAATGTTGATTGCTTTAGCAGTCTCTAAAACACGCTCAACATCGCCAGCGCTAACTTCTTTATCACGTATTGCCACCATACCGCTGGAGTTAAAACTCACAATGTGATTTCCAGCAATGCCGGTGAAGACCTGCACGATCTGGCGATCGGCCATAACTTCAGCCTCTTCAAGCGCTTTCTGAATAGACTGAACAGTAGCTTCAATATTGACAACTACACCCTTCTTCAAACCTTTAGACGCAGTTTGACCAACGCCAACAACGTTAAATTGGCCATCAGCCGCTAGCTCAGCAACCAAGGCAACCACCTTGGATGTTCCAATATCTAGTCCGACCAATAAATCGCGGTTGTCTTTACTCATTCTCATTCCTCATTGCTTCTGCTCGCTTTTTTTCCCATCTACTTCATTTTTTTTCAAACTTGCTGAAGCAAGATGAACTGCAAAACCATTTGCATAGCGCAGATCGATTGCATCTACTCGATTAGCCCATTTCTCTTGAACCTGCGGCCAATACTTAAAAAGGCGTGCCACACGATCTTCAGTTAATGTTTTGTCTGAATTTTCTTCATCCCGACCAAACTCCACCTTCATGCCATTGGACAACTTCACATTCCAAGCGTAACGATCAGAGAGAGTTAAGCTTTTCACTTCCGTACTCCAAGGCTTAAACCAAGCATTCGCTCTTTCATATAAGCGCATCACCTCTTTGCTAGCATCTTCTGGTCCCGAGAAATCAATCAAAGAAATGCCATCCCCTACATCAGATACACGTCCAGCAAAGAGTTCGCCATGGGTATTCATTAAAATGTGACTTTCGGCACCGCCCCATGTGCCAAATGGCTTTTGTTCTTCAATGCTCACAATCAATCCGTTGGGCCAAACTCTGCGAACGTTAGCGTGACGCACCCAAGGCATGGACTCGAACCCACGCTTCACATCCTCCAACCTCACGCTGAAAAAATTTCCTTGGACTGTTTCCAAAACCTGCTGCTTGACTACCGGTTTATTAATATGCTTGAGCGTTTGTCCAGCTACTGGCTCAATGACAACTTGACGTAAAGCAAAGACGGGGCGCTGACTCACCCATACTAAAATTCCAACGCAAACCATGACCGCGAAACAGCGCATTAAGAAACGGCTCAGCTTTTGCATCCGATCTGGATAATTCCAAATCGGGGAAGCCAGCGAAGTAATCACTTCACCACAACCATTCAAGAAGAAGCTAATCCGACTCATGCTTGCGTAGCCCCTTTGCTATGCAAAGTTTGACTAATGACCCAAAGAACTAATTCGGAATACTCAACACCGGCTGCTTTTGCTGCCATCGGAACCAAAGAGTGTGAAGTCATTCCCGGGGATGTATTCATCTCCAAGAGATAAGGTTTGCCAGTTTTTTGATCGAGCATCACATCAGCGCGACCCCACGTCTTGCAACCAAGGGCACGATAGGCAGCTAAAGCTAATTCTTGAACTTCTTTATTTACCTCTGCCGTAAGCCCAGTTGGACATAGATATTTAGTCTCATCGGAAAAATACTTATTATGAAAATCGTAGTTTGCTTCTGGTGGAATGATTTTTATTACAGGCAAGGCTTCAGCATTTGCACCAAATCCAACCAGCGGACAAGTCAACTCGTCACCAACAATACAAGTTTCTGCAATCACCTTTTTATCCATCCCGGCGGCTAACTTATAGGCAGCGGGTAATTCTTCAGCGAATTTCACTTTAGTTAAACCAAGTGACGAACCTTCATGTGCGGGCTTCACAATTAATGGCAAGCCCAAATGCTTTACTACCGCATTCCAGTCGCTGTCAGCTTTAAGCTCTTGAAATTCAGGGGTGGAGAGACCGCTACTAAGCCAAACAAGCTTGGTCGCAATTTTGTCGATTGCCAATGCAGAAGCCAGCACACCACTACCGGTGTAAGGCAAGCCTAATAGCTCGAGTAATCCCTGGATAGTGCCATCCTCACCATAACGTCCATGTAAGGAGATAAATACGCGATCGAATTTTTCATTTGCTATTTCGGTTGGACAGCGTATACCTGGATCAAACGGATATGCATCAACACCCTTAGAGAGCAGGGCTTCCAATACACCATTACCCGACATTAAGGATATCTCTCGCTCACCAGAGCGACCACCCAGCAAGACGCCTACTCGACCTAATGATTTGACATCCAAATGAGCGAGGTCACTCTTCACGCGCTCGCCCCAGGAATGCATATGCATGTTTTGATTAGACATGTTTCGTCTCCGCCAGTACATGAGGCAATCCAGAGATCGAGCCAGCGCCCATCGTGATTAAGACATCACCATCACGCAATAAAGTGCTAAGTTTTTCTGGCATTTCTGCAACACTTGACGCAAAAGCCACGGCTGCACTATCTAAGGAGGAAGCAATTGTCTTATCAGTAGTGAGAGCAGCTTTCATAAGACTTTGTCCATCCGCACCCCGAATCTTTGCCTCACCAGCTGGATATACCTCGGTTAACACTAGTGCATCAAAGTTTTTGAGAACCTGCACAAATTCACCGAAGCAATCACGAGTTCTTGTAAAACGATGTGGTTGAAATGCCAATACCAAGCGACGGTCAGGGTAAGCCCCACGGGCTGCAGATAAAGTAGCTGCCATTTCAACAGGGTGGTGCCCGTAATCATCTATTAATGTGAAGCTTCCACCAGATGCCAAAGGAATTTCGCCATACCTTTGGAAGCGGCGACCAACGCCACTAAATTCAGATAAAGCCTTCACGATAGCCTCATCGCTAACACCTAATTCCGTTGCAATACCAATTGCTGCTAAGGCATTTTGAACATTGTGTAAGCCGGGCAAATTTAATTGCACCTCAAGACGACCTGGCTTATTGCCATGACGACGTACAGTTTTACGATCAACCGTAAAGTGCATATGAGTACCTTCAGCCCGCACATTACTTGCACGAATATCCGCATCATCAGATAAGCCATATCGCAATACTGGCTGAGATACAAACGGAATAATATCTCGAACGTTGGAATCATCAATGCACAGAACAGCAACACCGTAAAAAGGCATACGCTGAATAAACTGCACAAAAGCCTGCTTCAATCTGGCCATATCATGCTGATAGGTATCCATATGATCAGCATCGATATTGGTAACTACCTCCATCGCTGGAAATAATTGCAAGAAAGAGGCATCAGACTCGTCTGCCTCAACGACAATGAATTCACCCTGACCTAAGCGTGCATTAGCACCTGCAGAATTTAGCTTGCCCCCAATAACGAAAGTGGGGTCTAAACCACCCTCAGCCAAGACTGAGGCAACTAAACTAGTTGTCGTTGTTTTGCCATGAGTACCTGCAATCGCAATACCCTGCTTTAAACGCATAAGCTCACCGAGCATGACAGCCCGCTGAATAACAGGAACTTTAGCTGCACGAGCAGCTAGCACTTCGGGGTTATTTCCCGCAACTGCAGTAGAAATCACTACTGCCTCTGCAGTACCAATATTTTTAGAGTCATGTCCAATATGAATAACTGCACCCAAATCCTGTAGGCGCTTTGTTACAGCACCTTCAGCCAAATCGGATCCCGATACCTGATATCCGAGGTTCAGTAAAACTTCGGCAATACCACTCATGCCTACGCCGCCAATACCAACAAAATGGATTTGCTGAACGATATGTTTCATATACCCACTCCTGCACAGTCTGCACATACTTCGGCCACACGCTGGGTTGCATGAGGCTTTGCTAAAGCATGCGCACGCTTAGCCATCACTTGTAAATCTTGGCGACTCAAGTTTTGAATCATGGATGCCAGATCCTGTGGGTTGAGATCTTGTTGTGACAATAAAATTGCCGCATCTGCATCAGATAAAAATCGTGCATTTGCAGTCTGATGATCATCAATCGCATATGGAAATGGAATTAAACAAGATGCAACGCCACAAGCTGCGATCTCTGAAACGGTCATTGCACCAGAGCGGCAGATCACTAGATCTGCTTGGGCATAGGCACTGGGCATATCGTCAATAAAAGGGCGAATATCAGCAGCAACACCTAAATTTGTATAGCGCTGTTGTAGATCAGCGAGATGCTTATCACCCGCCTGATGAATTACATGAGGTCGCGCATTTTTATCCATCAATGCCAAAGCCGCTGGGATGACTTCATTTAAGGCAGCAGCACCCAAACTTCCGCCTACCACCAGAATTGAGAGAGGGCCCGTGCGCTCTTCATAGCGTTTTGCTGGGGCGGCCACAGTTTCAAATTCTTCACGGATTGGATTACCTACCCACTCAGCATGAGTCATCGTATCTGGAAATCCAGTCAAGGTACGCATAGCAATTTTGGCTAAAGCACGGTTAGCACTTCCCGCCACAGAATTAGCTTCATGTAAAACCAATGGCTTCTTCAAGAATTTTGTCATCAAGCCACCAGGAAAAGTGATGTAACCACCCATACCTAAAACTACATTTGGTTTAATGCGGCGCATGATCTTCCAACTCTGCATACAAGCTCTTGCAAGATTGAATGGCAACATCAATGTTGCTTTGATACCCTTACCGCGCAAGCCACCAAAGTTAACCGCCTCAAATGGGAAGTCACAAGCTTTTACTAAGCGAAACTCCATCCCGCTTTGATTGCCAAGCCAAGATACATTCCAGCCACAAATTCGCAGATATTCAGCAACAGCTAACCCCGGGAAAATATGCCCTCCAGTGCCACCGGCCATAATCAGTATCGATGGCTTGGTCATAGCTTGCCACCCCGCATTAAGATTCGGTTTTCGTAATCAATCCGAAGTAGCATTGCAATGGCAACAGCATTCATTAGTATTCCTGAGCCGCCATAACTTACTAGTGGAAGTGTTAAGCCTTTTGTAGGAAGCAAACCTAAGTTCACACCCATATTGATAAATGCTTGCCAACCAATCCATATCG
Source organism: Polynucleobacter sp. MG-Unter2-18 (assembly GCF_018687675.1). NCBI lineage: Bacteria > Pseudomonadati > Pseudomonadota > Betaproteobacteria > Burkholderiales > Burkholderiaceae > Polynucleobacter > Polynucleobacter sp. MG-Unter2-18. Next base: position 161,424 of record NZ_CP061302.1, on the reverse strand, counting down.
CAACACCTTTAGCAGCAAGACCCGCAAAACTGCGATCTAATTGCAAAGCAGTGCGGCCAATCAGGAATGCGCGACGCACGATCCAGTAGAACAAGAAGATCATCACCACTACACCGACAAATCCGAGCTCTTCACCAATCACCGCCATGATGAAATCGGTATGCGCCTCAGGCAGGTAGTGTAATTTTTCAACGCTACCACCTAGACCAAGGCCAAACCATTCTCCACGACCAAATGCCATCAGAGAGTGGGTTAATTGATAGCCTTTATTTGCTGCATTGTCGACTTGCCAAGGATCAATAAAAGCCATGATTCGCTTTTGACGGAAAGGTGAGAAGGCAATGATTGTCACGGCACTTAAAATTCCGACAGCCAATAGTCCACCAAATAATTTGGCGTTGATGCCACCTAAAAATAAAATTCCAAATGCAATGAGCGATATCACTACGAGTGCACCCATATCTGGCTCAGCCATCAGTAAGCCGCCAACTAAGGCGACAGCAATACCCATTGGTAGCATGCCCTTAACAAATGAGTGGAGATATTCTTGGCGTTGAACTGTATAGCTTGCAGCAAATATCACTGCAGCAAACTTCATTAATTCAGATGGCTGGAAGTTCATGAGACCCAATGGAATCCAACGTTTGGCACCATTCACGCCTTTTCCAATACCAGGAATAAGCACGGCAATCAATAGCAAGACGGTGAATCCAAAAATGATTGGAGAATAGCGATCCCATACGTGAGTTGGGATCTTAAATACCCAAATGGCAACACTAATTGCGATTGCTAATGAAATGCAATGACGAATTAAGAAAAAATTACTACTGTAATTTGCGTACTTAGGGCCATCTGCCAAAGTAATGGAGGCTGAGTACACCATGACTAGACCGATGAGGGCTAAAGAGAGCACCGCCCAAACCAACAGCTGGTCATAGTCCATCATGCGTGAGCGAGTTTGCTCGACACCAGAAACTGCATCCCTCAAGCCACTGCGGAAATTGTCTATTCCGCCTCTAGAAAAATTCCAGAAGCGACCAAGACCCAAGCGATTCTCAGGAAAAAGTTTTTCCTTCAAACTCATGCATCGGCTCCTTCAAATTGCATTCCTAGTTCCTGAACTTCAGAAACAAATGCCTCAGCACGTGCAACATAATCACTGAACTGATCAAAGCTGGCACAAGCCGGCGATAGCAATACGATATCGCCTGACTGAGCTTGTTTTGCTGCTTGTGCTACTGCGTTTTGCAGAGTCTCGCTCATGACACACGGCACTGAATCGCCCAAAGCTTCAGCAATGATTGGGGCGTCTTTGCCAATGAGGAAAACACCTTTTACAAAACGTAATGTAGGATCGCGTAGGGGGCTAAAGTCTTGGCCCTTACCTTCACCACCAGCAATTAACCAGATCCGCTTACCAGGCTCATTGGCACTTAAACCATTTAGAGCAGCTACCGTTGCTCCTACATTAGTGCCCTTACTATCGTCCACATATTCAACATTCGACACAATCGAAACACTTTGAACACGATGAGGCTCGCCATGGTAATCCCGTAAACCGTGTAAAAGTAGATTCATCGGTAAACCAGCTGATCGTGCCAAGGCTAATGCAGCTAAGGCATTTAAAGCATTGTGGCGACCGCGAATCCGTAAAGCATCTGCAGGTATTAATCGCTTGAGCCTTAATGGTTCATCCTCTACGACAACTGCTTTACGGCGACGCTTCGGTTGTGGCTCAAGATCTTCATCCACTTCAGCCCAGACTAACCAATCAATTCCACCAGCACGCAGATCATGTTCTATGCCAAAAGTACCCTGCTCATCAGGACGGCCAGCACCAAAAGTAATCACTGATTTATTGGATTTCTGCTCGTCAGTAAGTAGATTCGTGACCAGCGCATCATCGCGATTCAAGATGCAGACAGTGTCTCGACCAAAGATATTAGCTTTTGCCTCAACATAAGCCTGCATATCTCCATGCCAATCCAGGTGATCTTGCGTAATGTTTAATACAGTCGCTGCTGTTGCATTAAAGGTACGCGTGTAAACCAGTTGGAAGCTAGATAACTCAAGTACCCATATCTCAGGCATATCGGCAACTTGATCGGACTCATCCAAACAAGACATCAACTTATCCAACGCTGCTGGGCTGATATTGCCAGCTACAGCAACTTTCTTGCCAGCGCGTTCGCACAACTGCCCTGTCAAGGCCGTTGTGGTTGTCTTTCCATTTGTTCCAGTGATGGCCAATACAGCAGGTTTGTATTGTGAGTGTTTAACCTGGGCCATGCGATCTAATGCAGCAATGGCTCTGGCAAAGAATTCTAATTCCCCCCAGATATCAATACTCAATTCCTCTGCTTTAGCCAAGAAAGAAGCTGCTGGCTCTTGAAGTGGTGATAAACCAGGGCTCATTCCAATAACTTCAATATTTTTTAGATTGAAGTCGTCCAAAGGACCAAAATTAGCATCTTGGAGTCCAGCAAATTCAAGATCTGCTAACCAGGCCTTTTGTCGCTCATTCAGATTTTCACGATCCCGTGTATCGGCCAGACTGACCTTTGCAGCATTCCGCAAACACCATTTGGCCATAGCATAGCCAGATTCACCCAATCCTAAGATCAAGAAATGTTGGGGTGCTTGATACCCCTCATCTGCGATGAGATCTGGGTTAGCGAAGGCTTGGTCTAAGTTATGCATATTCTTTGGCTTACCTTAATTTCAGGCTGGAGAGGCCAATGAGAACTAATAAAATGGTGATGATCCAGAAACGAACTACAACTTGCGTTTCGCGCCAGCCACCCAATTCGAAATGGTGATGCAGTGGGGCCATCCTAAAAATACGACGACCTTCACCAAAACGCTTCTTAGTAAATTTGAACCAGAAAACTTGCAGCATCACTGACAGTGTTTCTGCCACGAATATCCCACCCATAACAAAGAGCACGATTTCCTGACGGACAATCACAGCAATAGTGCCGAGCGCACCACCTAGTGCAAGTGCACCAACGTCACCCATAAATACTTGAGCAGGATGTGTGTTGTACCAAAGGAATGCTAATCCCGCACCGCCCATAGCCCCACAGAAAATCATGAGCTCACCTGCGCCAGGAATATAAGGAAACAATAAATACTTTGCGTAAATCGCATTACCCATCACATAAGCAAATGCGCCTAAAGCAGCGCCTACTAATATGACTGGCATAATCACTAGACCATCTAGTCCATCCGTTAGATTAACGGCGTTACTACTTCCCACAATGACCAAGTAACTCAGAATGATGAAACCCATAACACCCAGTGGGTAACTTACCTCTTTCATGAAAGGAATAAGTAAATTTGATTTAGCTGGCAAGTCCAAAGCGAAGCCACTCTTAAGCCAATCAAAGAACAGCTGCAAAACTTTGAGGTTATTTACTTCGGACACAGAGAAAGCTAAATAAATAGCAGCAAATAAGCCAATCAAAGTTTGCCAAAAGAATTTTTCTCTCGAGGCCATTCCTTTAGGATCTTTCCGCGCTACTTTGCGGTAATCATCAACCCAACCAACCAAGCCAAACCCAAAAGTGACAATCATCACAATCCAAATAAAACGATTACTCAGATCAGCCCACAGCATGCAGGAGATAAAAATACCCAACAGAATTAATACACCACCCATCGTAGGTGTGCCTGATTTCACTAAGTGGGTTTGTGGGCCGTCTGTACGGACTGCTTGGCCCATCTTCAATGCGGTTAACTTCCGAATAACCCACGGACCGGCTGCTAAACCGATCAGCAAAGCAGTCAATGTTGCCATCACTGCTCTAAACGTGATGTAACTAAAGACTCGGAAAAATCCAAAATCATCTTGCAACCATTGCGCCAACATTAAGAGCATGTTTTAGCCTCCTCTAATAGGGCATGCACTACACGCTCCATACGCATAAAACGAGATCCCTTAACCAAAATATCTAAATGCTGCTGCTTGCTTGACTCGTGGTCTACTAGTGCCAAATTAAGCTCTTCAATCAACTGATCTAATGTAGCGAAATGAGTAGCGCTACTACTAGGCGAAAACTTCTGTGACTCATTAAATTTCTGCACCGCAAATTTGCACTGCTCTCCGAATGCAAATAACTTGCTAACGCCCTGCTCTGCAGCATAGGCGCCAACCTCCTCATGGAAGCCAGGGCCTTGATCGCCAACTTCACCCATATCACCCAACACCAACCAAGAAGTATTTCCAGACTGTTTAAGCGCATCGATAGCAGCTCTCACAGAATCGGGGTTAGCGTTATAGCTATCATCAATCAAAGTACGATCTGCATTTAAAGGCTTGGATTGCATACGTCCATTTACTGGGACAAAAGATTCCAGACCTGCTTGAATTTGCTCCAAACTTAAACCAGCACCCAAGGCAACTGCGCTAGCTGCTAATGCATTACGCACATTGTGATTTCCTAAGGTGTTGAGCTGGACCTCAATCTTGCCGAGTTCTGTTGCAATCTCAATTTTTCCGTTAGCGGTTAACTTACCTAAAACAGAAGCCTTATATAATTCAGAGTTAGCAGACAAAGCAAAGTCAATTACCTTGCGACCTGCAGCAGCTTGATACCAAACATCAGAAAATGGAGAATCCGCAGGAAATACTGCGACACCGTCTGTAGGGAGCGAACTTAAGGCGCTTCCATGTTCTTTTGCAACCGCCTCCACAGTCGCCATGAATTCTTGATGCTCTCGCTGAGCATTATTAATCAGAGCAATATTAGCTTGGGCAATGACTGCTAACTCTGCCGTTTCACCAGGATGATTCATACCCAGCTCAATTACCGCTAAGCGGTCAGTTAGTCGCATGCGCAATAAGGTTAAGGGCAGGCCAATATCATTATTGAAGTTACCTTTAGTAACCAGTGTGCGTTCTTCACCGACAGCAGCCTTAAAGATGGAAGCAATCATCTCTTTTACGGTGGTCTTACCATTTGAGCCAGTTACCAAAGCTACGGGGATAGAAAATTGTGTACGCCATGCCTTCGCCAGCTCACCTAAACCTTGCTTAACATCTTGGACACATACTGCAGCTAAGCTTATAGGGCACTTTTCCTTTTGACTAACGAGTGCTGCACTTGCACCGGCTTTAGCGACATCACCCAAAAAATCGTGTGCATCAAAACGTTCGCCCGCTAAAGCAATAAATAATTCGCCAGACTGAATCTGACGACTATCACTGCCAACACGAGAAATAGCAATCTCTCGTGCAGATTCTGTATCAGTGTGAATCAGCTGGCTGCCTGGCAACATGGCATGAACTTGAGCAAGAGTGGTCATAGGCGTACTCATACGCTACCCCCTGCTGCTAATCGAATGTGCTCTTGATCGGAAAAATCAAATTTCTTACCATTGATTTCTTGAGTTGACTCATGGCCTTTACCAGCAACCAAGACAATATCTTTGACATCAGCATTTCGTACCGCAGCCATAATGGCAGCCGCCCTATCAGGTAGCGCTTGAACATTTCCTAAATCACCTGACATACCAGATTGAATCATGGCAATAATGGATACTGGATCTTCGGATCGAGGGTTATCGCTTGTAATCACAATATGATCAGCAAACTCTTGAGCTGCACGACCCATTTGGGGGCGCTTACCTAAGTCTCGATCACCCCCGCAACCAAAGACACACCATACTTTTCCATTGCGTTGATTTGCAATTGGGCGCAATGCGGTCAATGCTTTAGTGAGGGCATCTGGTGTATGTGCATAGTCCACCACAATCAATGGGCCTTCAGTTCTCTGCGCTTTATTCAGGCAAATCACTTCCATACGTCCTGGAACAGCACTTAGCTTATTCATGCGTTTAGAAACATCCCCTAGACTCATACCTTGAGCTAGCAGAACGGTCCAAACAGCAAGGCAATTGCTGAGATTGAATTCACCCAAAACCGCAAGCTGAATGGCGCTTGAGCCTATAGCATCGCAATTAAATTGAGATTTATAATCAGCATTTGTAAATAAAGTGTTTTCCGTATAGCTACGCTTCAGACGATCACCAAATTTTTCAAATCCATTAAATGCATTACTGCTTAAGGCATAGCCCCATACTTGAGGACCATCGCCAGCAAGTAGCTTCATCGCCAATTCTCGCCCGAATACATCATCAAAATTGATGACAGCATTTTTAAGTTGGGGCAATGTAAATAGCTTTGCTTTTGCTTCAGCGTACTCCCCCATAGTGTCGTGATAATCCAAATGATCTTGAGTCAAATTGGTAAATACAGCACTACGAACATCCAATCCAGCAACACGATCTTGATCTAATGCATGAGAAGAAATCTCTATAGCAAGATTCTGAGCTCCTTTATCAAGCAATTCTTTTAGTTGGGTCTGTAATTGCGGCGCATCTGGCGTGGTGTAACCAGTCTGAATGAGTGCACCCGGAAACCCAGTACCCAATGTACCCAATACTGCAGTGCGATGATTAGGTTCATCCATAGCCTGTGCCAGCCACTGAGTAATACTGGTTTTTCCATTGGTACCTGTGACACCGATGACATTGAGATTTTTGCTTGGGTAGTCATACCACTCCGCGCAGAGTTCTCCAGCTAAGACTGCTAAATTCTCGACAGCAAAACATCCTGGGTTATTTAAGTATTCATTCGCAATACCATCGGCAGGATCGAACACTACTGCCGCTGCACCATTTGCTAGGGCAGCTGCAATGTAATCACGACCATCTCGCAGGGCATTACCATGACCAACAGCGTATGCAAAGAAGATATCGCCAGGATCAATTTGACGGCTATCCGCAGTCACTTTTGCATTCGCTGAAGTGAGATCACGTAGATGTGAAATTAAAAGATGGGGTTCAATATAGACCATTGCCATCATCTTTTTAAAACCGCTGCATTTGTTTTCACTGTAGCAATCTGAATTTCTGTAGGATTTATATCCTGCAGTGTCATCTGCTTCATATTGCTATCTGGCAATACATTTAACGTACGCAGGGTCTCACTCACAATAGTGGAAAAAACTGGCGCAGCAACATCACCACCATAATGACTACCAGCAGTCGGCTCATCAATCATGACGGCAACCACAATGCGAGGGGCGCTGATTGGTGCTAGACCTGCAAAGTAAGCGCGGTATTTATTGCCATAGCCCTTACCTACTAATTTATGCGCTGTACCTGTTTTTCCACCAACTCGATAACCTTCAGCTTGCGCTTTAATGGCAGTCCCACCAGGCTCAGTTACTGACTCCATCATGCTACGCATCTCAATGGCTGTCTTAGCAGAAATTACCTGTGTACCAGGCTTAAAATCTGGACTTCGCTCGATCGTAAGGGGTACTAACTCGCCATCACGCGCAAAGATTGTGTACGCGCGAGCAACCTGAAAGAGTGAGCCTGAAATGCCATAGCCAAACGAAATTCGCGCCTGATCTGTTGGCATCCATTTCTTATAGGGATGGACCGTACCAGCTACGGCACCTGGGAAGCCAATCTTCGGTGCCTGACCCAAACCAACCGATGTATAAAAATTCCACATCTCTTCCGCAGATAAATTATTCATCGCAATTTTGGCCGTACCAATATTGCTAGATTTCTGAATAATTTGAGAAATAGTTAAGTTGCTGTAAGGGTGGGTATCTGTAATCGGTTTTGGACCCACCAAGTACTTAGCACCAATCACCATATTGGTATTTGGTGTGATGGCACCCTTCTCCAAAGCAATTGCCACGGTTAACGGTTTTATTGTTGAGCCAGGCTCAAAGGTGTCGGTCAAAACGCGATTACGTAACTGCTCACCCGTTAACTTCTTACGATCGTTTGGGTTATAGCTCGGGTAATTTGCTAAAGCCAAGATTTCGCCAGTCTGCGTATCCAAGACGACTGCGCCACCAGCACTTGCACGGTGCTGCTCAACCGCATTTTTAACAGCGTTATAGGCCAGAAACTGAATCTTGCTGTCAATAGAAAGTTGCAAATCCTTACCGTTTTGCGGTAACTGCAAAATGGCAACATCTTCAACTACGCGACCGAGGCGATCTACAACTACTCGACGAGCGCCTGGGTGCCCAGCCAATTCTTTTTCTCTTGAAAGTTCCATGCCTTCTTGGCCACGATCTTCCACGTTTGTAAAGCCAACAACGTGCGCCATCGCTTCACCTTCTGGGTAAAAGCGACGATATTCGTTATTTAAGCCAATGCCCGGAATTTCCAATTGCTTAATCTGTTGCGCTACAGCTGGATCTACTTGGCGTTTCAAAAAAATCTGCTTACGATCCTCTTTTAACTTTTTACGTAATTCAGATTCACTTAGCTGCAATAGTTTGGCTAACTTCTGAACCTTATCTGCGGCTAAATCATCGGGGACAGTATCGTTATAAGCGATCACCGACTTTGCCTCTAAGCTCGTAGCAATCACTTGGCCATTGCGATCTAATATCTTTCCACGTGAAGCAGGTAATTCCAATTCACGCTGTGTACCACGTACACCTTTGGCTTCATAAAAAGCATTTCCCGGACCCTGAATCCAAAAAGCGCGGATTAACAGCAGCATGAACACGAAGAACAACATGAATAGCATTAGGCGTGACCGCCACATCGGCAGACGCAATACTAGATTGGGCGTAGTTGAAAAACCTACAGTCCTCATCTAGCCTCCTTTAAGTACAAAGTACGCTCTGGAGATATGGGAGCCATGTGCAACTGATTGCGAGCAACATCGCGAATTCTTGCAGACTTTGATAGATTGCGCTGCTCATACTCCAAGCGTAGCCAGTCTTGATTGAGTTTGCGCTCCTCGATTTGTGCGCGATCTAAGGAAATAAATAATTTACGTGCTCGCTGTTGAGCTGCTACCAAAGATAGTGCACAAACTAATAGCAATACCAATAAGGTGAGCGTAGCGCGATTCAAGCTAATACCCCTGTACGTTTTTCAGCAACACGCATGATGGCGGAACGAGCACGGGGATTTTCTCGAACCTCTTCATCACTTGGCTTGACGCGCCCAATAATTTCTAAAGCACTTTGAGGTAAATCTCTATCGCGGACAGGTAGTCCACGTGGTACTTCAACTTTGGCATGCGACTGCAAAAACTGTTTCACAATCCGATCTTCGAGAGAGTGAAAGCTAATCACTGCTAAGCGTGCACCTGGCTTTAATAAATTGAGCGCTGCTTTTAATCCGAGCTCTAAATCTTCTAACTCACGATTAATAAAAATACGGAGTGCTTGGAAAGTACGAGTCGCAGGATCTTGACCAACTTCTCTTGTACGAACCACGCCGGCTACCAGGCCTGCTAATTGCAAGGTTGTTTTTGGAGATAAGCCTTCTTCTCGCTTTGCCACAATGGCTTTAGCAATCTGAAATGCAAAACGTTCCTCACCGTAAGTCTTAATCACGTAAGTGATGTCCTCTTGTGATGCTTGCTCCAACCACTCCGCTGCTGTTAGGCCTTGGTCTGTGTTCATGCGCATATCGAGCGGACCATCCTTGCGAAAAGAGAACCCACGATGTGCTTCGTCCACTTGTGGAGAGCTGATACCGAGATCTAACAGAATTCCATCGACGGATTCTGGATCTGCGTACTGATCCATCTGCGCAAAACTGTCGTGAACGATGCGTAAACGGGAGTCGTTGATTTTTTCTGCTACTGCGATCGCATCCAAATCCTTGTCGAAAGAAATCATTCGCGCATTCGCAGGTAGTTGCGCTAGCAATGCTTGAGTATGACCACCGCGCCCAAAGGTTCCATCGATCAAAAGTAGATTTTTTGAAGCTGCGGGGGAAGTGATCAGCGGTCCACTGACCAGCGCTGTCACCGCCTCGGCCAGTAATACTGGGCGATGAGTTATGTTCATGGCGCCCTGTCATCAAAAATTAAATTGCTTCAGGGCTTCAGGCATACCTTGTGCGATGGCAGCCTGTTCTTTTGCAGCGTAAGTAGCGGCGTCCCACAACTCTAGATGACTACCCATGCCGAGCAGCATCACTTCTTTTTCAATGCCAGCGGCTGATCGCAACTCTGGGCTCACCAAAATTCTTCCGGCGCCGTCCAAATCGACTTCTGCAGCGTTGCCAAGAAAGATGCGGCGCCACCAATGGGCATCCATTGGCAATTGCGCAACACGTGAGCGGAAGGTTTCCCACTCAGGTCGAGGGAATAGCAGCAGGCATCCGTCGGGGTGTTTTGTGAGCGTAATTCGGCCCTCACCTTGAACTAACAAGGCGTCACGATGCTTTGCCGGCACAGACATGCGGCCTTTTGCATCTAAATTGAGAGCTGACGCACCTTGAAACACCATTTACCCCACTTTTTCACACTTCCTCCCACTTTAGAGGATCGTAATAAGAGGGTCAAGTCTTTTTGGCTTATTTTTTAGGAAATTTCCTAGTGATTACAAACACTTAGCGTCATATGTTAATAAAATGGTGCTTATAAAAATGCTACTTGAAACAATGGCTTGGAAAATATACTTAAGAATAGGTCTTAGCTATTTAGCCTAATAATAGGTAAATATACTGTATTAATACACAGTATATTAAATAAAAATATTCGAAAAATTAGTAACGGCTAAATTTTATAAGCGGTGCTTGTCATCACTTTAGACATGACCTGCATCAGACTCTGAATGGGCTTCGGCAAGACCGCTCCACCAGCCAAAATGGCGGCCTGTCCATGCTCAATTTCATCGATGCGCATTTGGTCAACAATTGCACGAGAACGTTCATCTTCTAATGGCAATGTTTCGAGATGACTCTCGAGGTGATTCTCTACCTGTTTTTCTGTTTCAGCAACAAATCCAAGACTCCACTTATCGCCCGCTAAGCCAGCAACCAAGCCGATTGCAAAGGATCCTGCATACCAAATTGGGTTGAGATAACTAGTGTGTGAGCCCAACTCTTGGAGGCGTGTTTCACACCAAGCTAAATGATCCATCTCTTCTTGGCCAGAGTCATCTAACATCTGCCGAATTTCAGGGTTGCGAGCTACTAATTTTTGAGCCTGATAAAGAGCTTGAGCGCAGACCTCGCCCACATGATTCACGCGCATTAACCCAGCTGCATGTTCTCTCTCTTTGGCATCCAATAATCCACTAGATGGAGTATTTGAACCCGGCATTGGGCGATGAGCATGAGCGCCCCCGACTACCGAACGTAGGGCTGTATCAAACTCAGTAATGAAGCGATCAATTAGCGCCATAAGCCTGAGAAACTAAACTAAAACCTCTGTTTTGCTACTTTGCTTAGTCTTCAAACCTAGTTCAGCCAATAGCTCGCGGTCTTGTTCTGCCTCAGGATTACCGGTAGTGAGTAGTTGCTCACCATAAAAAATCGAATTGGCCCCAGCCTGAAAGCACATAGCCTGAACTGCCCTACCCAACTCCTGACGTCCAGCCGAGAGGCGCACACGCGCACGCGGCATAGTGATACGAGCTACAGCAATGGTTCTCACAAATTCGAGCGGATCCAAGGGTTTCTGATCTGCCAAAGGGGTTCCAGCCACAGGAACCAAATGGTTAATTGGTACTGACTCTGGATACGGACTTAAATTAGCCAAACGCGCCAAGAAGGCTGCACGTTGTTCACGAGACTCACCCATGCCCACAATACCGCCACAACACACTGACATGCCTACGGCACGCACATTAGAGATCGTGTCCAAACGGTCTTGATAGCCCCGAGTAGAGATAACTGAGCGATAGAAGTCCTCGCTGGTATCCAGGTTGTGGTTGTAGAAGTCTAAGCCTGCCTCTTGGAGGGCTTGAGCCTGATTGGGCTCCAGCATCCCCAGAGTCGCGCAGGTTTCAAGGCCCAAAGCCTTCACGCCCTTGATCATGGCCGTGACTTTTTCAATATCACGATCTTTGGGCTCCCGCCAAGCAGCACCCATGCAAAAACGGTTTGATCCGGCAGCTTTGGCAGCTTTGGCAGCCTCAAGCACCTCATCTAAATCCATCAACTTGTTCGCCTTGACATCAGTGTCATAACGAGCCGCCTGAGGACAATATCCACAATCCTCTGGGCAACCGCCGGTCTTGATTGACAAAAGCGTAGCCAATTCCACATCACCATCAGGGAAGTTGGCACGATGGGTCTCTTGTGCCTTGAACATCAAGTCACTAAATGGCAGAGCAAATAGAGCCTCAACCTGGGCTACCGACCAAGCACCCAAAGCGTCAACCTCTTTATGTAAATCCTTTTGAGATTTGACTTGGGTGAGGGGTTTTTCAATAGTTTGCGTGGCCTGCATGGTCGAATTCCAGAAAATAGATCAATTCAAGGCATAAACATAACAGATAGAAGCCTAAATTAGGAAAAACTAGTGGTCAAATACCAAACATGAAGCTTATTTCTGATCCAAATCAAACCTCTCTGGTTGATCGCAGCCTAGATGCTGTTTGGCATCCCTGCACTCAGATGAAGCATCACGAGTCATTACCATTAATTGCCATTACTAAAGGTAGGGGTGCTTGGCTCTTTGATGACCAGGGCAATGCCCTCCTCGATTGCATTAGCTCCTGGTGGACCAATCTATTTGGCCACTCCAATCCGCGCATCAATCAGGCCATTACAAGTCAACTTGAAAAAATTGAGCATGTCATGCTCGCTGGCTTTACCCATCCCCCTGTAGTGGAGCTATCCGAAAAACTATCTGCTTTAACTCAAGGCCACTTAGGTCACGTATTTTTTGCATCCGATGGTGCGTCTGCAGTAGAGATTGCTTTAAAGATGAGCCACCACTTCTGGCGACTGAGTAATCATCCCCAAAAGAAAAAATTTGTCTGCCTAGAAAATGGTTATCACGGTGAAACTTTAGGTGCATTAGCAGTCACTGATGTTGCGATATTTCGAGAAGCGTATGGATCGCTATTGCAAGATGTCTTTACCGTACCTTCACCTGATTCACGAAAAGCGCAGCTTGGTGAAAGTGCTGACGATGTCGCCATGCGAGCAGCAGAAAAATTAGAAGAGTTACTAAAGGCAGAGCATCATCATATCGCCGCAATCATTGTTGAGCCGCTTGTTCAATGCGCCGGACAAATGGCAATGTACTCTCCTGGATATTTACGCCTTGTAAGATCACTCTGTGACCGTTACAACATTCATCTCATCGCCGATGAGATCGCAGTAGGCTGTGGTCGATCAGGAAAGTTCTTTGCTTGTGAACATGCGGGAATTTGGCCGGACTTCTTGACGCTCTCTAAGGGCATCAGCGGTGGATATCTGCCGTTGTCACTCTCTATGACAACTGACAAAATTTATCAGGCCTTCTATGGCGATCAACTGCAACAAGGTTTCTTGCACTCGCATTCCTATACAGGTAACCCATTAGCATGCGCTGCTGCACTCGCCTGCTTAGACATTTTCGAAACTGAATCTGTTCTTGAAAAAAACATTGAACGCAACAAAGATCTCGCTAGTGCATTTGCTTGGGCAAAAGTAGATCCTCGCATTGAACATTGGCGTCAGCAAGGCATGATCCTGGCATTTGATGTCAAACCTGAATCACTCCAGCGTAAAACTACTTTTACACGAGAGATCTTTTCTGCAGGAATGGCAGAAGGTATTCTCATCAGACCCATTGGTAATACGATTTACGTCATGCCGCCGTATATTCTCTCTTCAGAAGAAATGATGCGAATGGGTATCTCTGTACAGCGCGCGCTCAATCAGGTGCTGGTATGAGTACAAACTTTAAAGCTCGAGCTATGGCAGAGCACCAGATTGACGACCTAGATGCGCAATTACTTAGACGCAAATTGCGTACCACCGCGTCACCCTGTGATACCAAGGCTCAAGTTGACCAACGAGAACTCAAGGCGTTTTGTAGTAACGACTACTTGGGCCTAGCAAATCATCCTGAATTAGTTGCTGCGCTTGCCGAAGGTGCAAAACGATATGGGGTTGGTAGCGGTGCGTCACACTTAATCAGTGGTCACAGCATTGCGCATGATCTACTTGAAAAAAAATTAGCGGCTTGTGAGAGTAAATATATTCCCAATCCAAGAGCACTATTTTTTAGTACTGGCTATCTTGCCAACATCAATGCGATTACCGGTCTAAGTAAACTTGCTAATCAAGGTGAAGTCAGTATTTATTCAGCCAAACTCAATCATGCCTCTTTGATTGATGGTGTACGTCTAGCAAGTTCACAAACTAAAGCTAAAGTGACTTTGTTTGATCACCAAAATCTCGATTTTCTAGAAGAAGTATTACAGCAAGATGCGCACCCACTTAAATTGATTGTGGTCGATGGGGTCTTCAGTATGGATGGGGATATTGCGCCCGTAAAAAATCTACTTCGGATTGCTGAACAATATGATGCGCTGCTGATGGTAGATGATGCGCATGGCTTTGGAGTGCTTGGCGAACAGGGCCATGGCATTCTGGAGCAATCGGCCGTGCATTCAGAAAGGATTATTTATGTTGGCACGCTTGGCAAAGCAGCTGGTGTCAGCGGCGCATTTATTTGTGCAGCTGCGCCTTTTATTGAATGGCTGATCCAAAAAGGGCGTCCCTATATTTATAGTACCGCTACGCCGCCTGCGATTGCACACACCCTACTTACTAGCTTGGAACTCATCGAGGGCAAGGAAGGTATTGCACGTCGTAAACAATTAAATCAATTGATTCAAATTTGGCGCAATGAAATGACTTTCCAGCGCTGGGAAAAAACACCCTCATCAACCCCAATTCAGCCTGTGATCTTAGGAAGCAATGCCAGTGCATTGGCAGCCGCCAAGCTCTTAGATGAGGCAGGTTATTGGATTCCAGCAATTCGACCACCTACCGTACCCGTCGGTAGCTCGCGTCTACGTATCACTTTTTCTGCAAATCATAGCGTTGATGATTTACGAGAGCTGATCAAGACATTGCAGGTAATTGAGCAAGAAGTAAAAAGTAACTTATGACACCAAGAACATCTAGCAGTTTTTTTGTCACTGGTACTGATACTGAAGTTGGCAAAACTTTGGTTAGCGGCGCACTCATTCTGAAATTGAGGGAAGATGGTATTCGCACCATAGGCTTCAAACCGGTGGTTGCAGGGACTTATGTTGATGCTAGCGGCCAAAAACTCAATGAAGACTTGGAGACATTGCGGATTGCTTCAGGATTAAATGCTCACGAGCAAAGTCTTTGTCCATTTGTTTTAGATGTGGCAGCAGCCCCCCATCTCGTTGCCAAGCAAAATAAGGTGCATTTAGATGCCACCCGAATCTTAGATGAATTCAATGCATTGGCCTCAGCATTTGATTCGGTAGTAGTTGAAGGCGCAGGCGGGTTTTTGGTCCCGCTAAACGAGCAGGAAGATTTGGGGGATGTAGCGCAGGCGATGGATTTACCAGTCATTCTGGTAGTAGGCATGCGCTTAGGTTGCATCAATCATGCCCTACTCACTTGCGAAGCAATTGTGTCGCGCCAGTTGACAATTGCGGGCTGGGTAGCCAATACACTTTCAGAGGAAATGCCTCTTTTAGATGAGAATATTCAAACCTTAGAGGAACGAATATTTGCGCCATTTTTAGGCATTATTCCCACCCTGCCTCCGCATCTTCAGAAATCAGAGAATGCCCCCTATTCCATTGAGGCCTTACGATTTGCTGCAGGACACATAAAACTGCCTGAATAAATTCAGATAAGATAAAGCTATGCGATTACTTCCAGAAATCATAGACTCCGCATCAGCTATTCAAGAGATTCGCCGCAACATCCATGCGCATCCAGAATTGCGTTTTGAAGAAAATCGTACTTCCGATCTTGTGGCTGAAGCGCTTTCGAGCTGGGGAATCACGGTTTATCGCGGCCTTGGGAAAACTGGAGTTGTCGGAAAACTGGATGGGGACTTAGGTTCAGGCAAGATGATTGGATTGCGTGCCGACATGGATGCACTGCCATTACAAGAACACAATAACTTTGAACATACTTCAAAGAATCCCGGCAAGATGCATGCCTGTGGTCATGATGGTCACATTGCCATGCTACTAGGTGCTGCTCAATACTTATCTAATCATCGAGACTTTACCGGTTCAGTAATTTTCATTTTTCAGCCTGCCGAAGAAGGTGGTGCTGGCGCGCAAGAAATGATTAACGATGGACTCTTTAAGCAATTTCCTTGCGATGCTGTCTTTGGTCTGCACAACTGGCCAGGACTTGCCGAAGGGCATTTTGGCGTGACGTCTGGCCCAATGATGGCATCAAGCAATACTTTTGAAATCACTATTCGAGGTAAAGGTGGACATGCCGCCTTGCCACACAATAGTGCTGACCCTGTACTTGCGGGGGCTCAAGTTGTCCAAGCCCTGCAAAGCATCATTACTCGTAATAAACGCCCTGTGGATGCAGCAGTCTTATCGGTCACACAGTTTCATGCGGGCGAGACAAGCAACGTGATTCCAGATAGCGCCTTTATTGGCGGAACCGTTCGCACATTCACCTTAGAAGTTTTGGATTTGATTGAAAAACGCTTACGAGAAATCTCTCATAACGTATCTAGCGCATTTGACTGTCAAGCTGAAGTCAGCTTTGCTCGCAACTATCCTCCACTCATCAATCATGACAAGGAAGTAAGTTTTGCAAGCGAGGTCATGAGTGAACTGGTTGGAGCGCAAAACGTCAATACCTCTATCGATCCAACAATGGGCGCAGAAGACTTCGCATTCATGCTCCTGGAGAAACCTGGTTGTTATGTATTTCTAGGCAATGGTGATGGCGATCACCGCTCGGTAGGTCATGGCATGGGCCCATGCCATCTTCACAATCCTTCTTATGACTTTAATGACGCGCTGATCCCAGTAGGAGTCAGCTATTGGGTCAAGCTAGCTCAACGCTACTTGGAAAAATAATTCACTCTGATTGCTAATGCTTTTACGAGTTCGTAAATTGAGCTGGGCGCTTTTCCATAAAAGCTGCCATGCCTTCTTTTTGATCATGAGTCGCAAAGCACGAATGGAATAAACGACGCTCAAAATGAATACCTTCTGAGAGCGTAGTTTCATAAGCCGCATTAATTGCTTCTTTCACCATCATTGCAGTTAGCAGCGGCATATCCGCAATTGTCTTAGCAATTGCTTTCACTTCTTTTAGTAAATCTGCTTGCGGGAAAATACGAGAAACAAGTCCAGAGCGCTCAGCCTCAGCTGCATCCATCATGCGACCTGTTAAAGCTAAATCCATTGCTTTTGCTTTTGAGACTGCGCGCGGTAAACGCTGCGTACCACCAGCCCCAGGAATGATTCCTAGCTTTACTTCCGGTTGCGCAAACTTAGCGCTGTCTGCTGCCATGATGGTGTCGCACATCATCGCTAACTCACATCCGCCGCCAAGAGCGTATCCAGATACTGCAGCAATCACTGGCTTGCGTACTTTTTTTATCTCTTCCCAGTTGCGCGAGATAAAGTCACCGCGATAGACGTCAGCAAAACCATATTTAGCCATTGTTGCAATATCTGCACCAGCTGCAAATGCCTTTTCACTGCCGGTAATAATGACGCAGCCAATATTGTCATCAGTATCAAAACCCAACAGCGCCTCACCTAATTCATTCATTAACTCATCATTTAGGGCGTTTAATACTTGAGGACGATTGAGGGTAATGACGGCAACTTTGCCATCCACTTCAGTCAATATGGTGTTGTAGGTCATCGATCTCTTTCAAAAATAACTTGTTCAGCGAGGCAACAATAACCACATCTTGCCATCTTGCTTCATGCGTCCCGCCAACTCACCTGCGGAATCGCCTGATCCCCAATAGTAATCCGCCCGCACCCCGCCCACAATGGCTTTACCTGTATCTTGAGCCATTACTAACTTTTGCAAGGTTTGACTACTTAGCGGCTTAGTGGTGCTTAAAAATACTGGGGCGCCTAAAGGCATGGCTTTCAAATCAATAGCAATGCTACGCTCAGCAGTTAAAGGCACGCCCAATGCGCCATTAGGCCCCAGATCGGCACTGACGTTACTTGGCAACTCTTTAAAGAACACAAATCGAGGATTGGCATTAAGCATCTCCTCTACTCGACCTGGGTTGCGCTTGGCCCATGCAGAAATACCCTGCATCGTTGCCTCACCGCGCGTAATCTCTTTGCGATCAAGCAACCACTGGGCAAAAGACTTGAATGGCTGATCATTGGTGCCGGCATAACCGAGTCGTAATACGCGCCCATCTTCCAAACGAATTTTTCCAGATCCTTGAATTTGCATAAAAGCGGCAGCTACAGGATCTTGCACCCACGCGATTTCTGAGCCTCGAAGCACACCGGAGCTCATGAGCTCAGCACGTGCTGGCGCAGGGCTTGGTTTTGAGCCTTTCCAGGCATTTGGCAGGCTGTATAAGGGAACGGAATAGATAGCTGTGCGAGTCTGGGAGCCATTCATGACAGGCTCGTAATAACCGGTGATTAGCCCAGATTCGTTACCTGTAGCGCTGTTACGCACTTCGTACACCTGAAAGTTTCCCTCAAAATATTGGCGTATCGCACGTCCATCACGACCTGAAATCGTTGAAGCTTGGGGGCACACCTGGCGCCAATTAATTTCGCTATTGCGTTTACGCAAAGCATCACAACTCTTGAGCCAAGCTGGCCAAGCCTGGGTTAAATCATCCTCTTGCCAGCCGGGCAAGTCCTGCCACGAGACGGATCGGAAGCTAGCGATAGAGGAGCTGTAGCTAGTTGGCGCAGCACCACTAGATCGATAAGCAGATCCTCGGGTAGAAGGCGTAGAGCAAGCAGCCAATAAGCTGGCAATGCTGACAGCGAATACACTGCAGACAAAGACTCGCGAAGTATTTTTGCGACTTATCAATTTGGATATGGAAATCATGATTGCCAATTTACTCGATGAATACCCCATGATCTTGTTTGCCTTGGAGGGTGGCTTAGCCTTAGCCCTGCTGCTTTTTATCGTCCTGTGGACCGGTAAGGGAAAAAAATAGAGCTTTTGAGACCCTAGTGCAAGGTTCTGGGCATCACTAAAGCAAATTCAGGGATTGGGGCCTGGAAAAACTGAGCTTCTTCAGTGACACAGAAATACTCTCCACGCATTGTTCCCGCTGGCGTTGGTAAGGTGGCCCAACTGGTGTACTCAAACTGCTCCCCCGCGCGCAGCAGCGGTTGTTGGCCTACCACTCCCAAGCCACGCACTTCCTGGACATCATTTTCCCCATCGGTAATAAACCAATGGCGGGCGATTAGCTGGATGCTGGCCGTACCGGTGTTTTTAATAGCGACCGTGTAGGCAAAGGCAAACTGACGATTATCTGGGTCAGACTGGTCGGCCAAATACTGGGTTTTGACCGTAATGCTGATTTCATGAGGATTCATGCTCGAATTCTGCTCCATCCTGAGTCCAACTGCAAGCTAGAATCTAGGGATGGACAGTCAGAAATCACCCTCAAATAGCCAGTTTGTCATTGCCCCCTCCATTTTGTCGGCTGACTTTGCTTGCCTCGGCAAGGAAGTTCAGGATGTTCTCTTGGCGGGTGCAGACTGGATTCACTTTGATGTGATGGACAACCACTACGTCCCCAACCTGACTATTGGCCCCTTGGTTTGCGAGGCAATTCGTCCACACGCAACAAAAGATGGCAAGCCAGCGATGATTGATGTGCACCTCATGGTGGAACCAGTAGATCGCATCATTCCAGATTTTGCAAAAGCAGGTGCAAACCTGATTAGCTTTCATCCAGAGGCCAGTCCTCATGTGAACCGCACAATTAATTTGATTCGCGACCAAGGTTGTCAGGCTGGCTTGGTTTTAAATCCTGCGACGCCGCTACATCACTTAGATCACACACTTGAGTTACTTGATCTAGTTTTATTGATGTCGGTTAATCCAGGGTTTGGTGGTCAGTCATTTATTCCGAGTACGCTAGATAAGATCGCTCAAGTACGTGCGCGTCTAGATCGCCATCAACAAGAAACTGGTCGCCATATTCGTCTTGAAGTGGATGGCGGCATTAAGGTCGACAACATTGCAGAAGTAGCCAAAGCTGGAGCAGATACTTTTGTTGCAGGCTCTGCAATCTTTGGCAAAGATAATTATGCAGACGTTATAAAAGCGATGCGCACAGAACTAGCGAAGTCAGGGAAAGCGTAATGCAGCACGATGAATTTCTTGCCCTCGCAAAACAGGGTTTCAATCGCATTCCATTGGTGAAAGAAGTTTTAGCTGACTTAGAGACGCCACTCTCGCTATACGTCAAGCTCACTCAAGCCTTTGGTCAAAAGAATACCTATCTACTTGAATCTGTTCTGGGTGGTGAGCGCTTTGGTCGCTTCTCATTTATTGGCTTACCTGCAAAAACTGTTTTGAGAACAGTGGGTACGCCTGATGCACCACTCACCGAAGTACTCTTCAACGACAAGGTAGTTGAAAGTAATCATGACAACCCGTTGGATTTTGTAGACGCGTATTTTAAGCGCTTTAAAGTTGCAGTTCAGCCCGGACTCCCACGCTTCTGTGGCGGTCTTGCAGGCTACTTTGGGTATGACACAGTTCGCTATATTGAGTCGCGTTTAGCAAAACACCATCTGCCAGATGAATTGGGTGTGCCTGATATTCAGTTGATGCTCACTGAAGAGTTGGCGGTTATTGATAATGTTGCAGGTCGCATTTATTTAATTGTTTACGCAGACCCCAGCGTGACAGATAGCTTTGATAAGGGCCAAGCTCGATTAAAAGAATTGCTTGCTTGCTTAAGCAAACCTGTGAGCATGCCAGCCTCATTACCAAGCACTAAAACAGAATTAATCCGCAAGTTCAAAGCAGCAGATTTTGAAAATGCCGTCCTCAAAACCAAAGAATATATTTTGGCTGGCGATTGCATGCAGGTAGTGATTGGCCAGCGCATTAGTAAACCATTTACAGATTCACCACTCAGTCTATACCGTGCATTGCGCTCTTTAAATCCATCACCTTATATGTACTTCTATGACTTTGGTGATCTGCAAGTAGTCGGTTCATCACCAGAGATCTTGGTGCGACAAGAGCAACGTGAGAGCCAGAAGATTGTGACGATTCGTCCATTAGCTGGCACACGCCCTCGTGGTGCGACACCCGAAGAAGATGAGCGCCTTGCTACAGAATTACTTGCCGATCCAAAAGAGATCGCAGAGCATGTGATGTTAATTGACTTAGCACGCAATGATGTAGGTCGTATCGCAAAGACTGGGACCGTCAAAGTGACAGACTCTATGTCGATTGAAAAATATTCTCACGTACAGCACATTGTGAGCTCTGTTGAAGGCGAGCTATTAGACAATATGAGCAATATGGATGTTCTGCGTGCAACTTTCCCTGCCGGCACTTTATCGGGCGCCCCTAAAATTCGGGCGATGGAAATTATTGATGAGATGGAAATTGTGAAACGCGGAGTTTATGGTGGTGCTGTTGGCTACCTCTCCTTCTCTGGAGATATGGATGTAGCGATTGCCATTCGTACCGGCGTGATTCGTGAAGGTGTACTGCATTCTCAAGCGGGTGCTGGTGTGGTGGCAGACTCTGACCCTACTGCCGAATGGAAAGAAACCGAAGTGAAAGCTCGAGCAGTTTTAATGGCAGCGGATTTAGTGCAAGGAGGACTCGATGCTCCTCATGATTGATAACTACGATTCATTTACCTACAACCTCGTTCAGTATTTTGCAGAACTTGGCGAGGAGGTGAAGGTCTTCCGCAATGATGAAATTTCCGTTGAAGAGATTGCCAAGATCAATCCTGCACGTATTTGCATTTCACCAGGGCCCTGCAGTCCAGCGGAGGCAGGAATTTCTGTAGCCGCAATTCAACGCTATGCTGGACAAATTCCTATTCTCGGCGTCTGCCTTGGACATCAAGCAATTGGCGAGGCTTTTGGCGGACAAATTGTTCGGGCCCAGAAAGTCATGCATGGCAAAACGGATGATATTCACCATACAGGTGTTGGCGTTTTCAAAGATTTACCCAATCCATTCAAAGTAACGCGTTATCACTCACTTGCTATTGAAAAGAGTTCATTGCCAGCCGTTCTTGAGGTAACAGCCACTTCTTCTGATGGTGAAATTATGGGTGTACGTCATAAAGAACTCGCGGTAGAAGGTGTGCAGTTCCATCCAGAATCGATTCTTTCTGAGCATGGTCATGCGTTGCTGAAGAACTTCTTACAAGCCAAATAACTTACAGGCACTAGGTCGATTTCCATGTCCATTACTCCACAGCAAGCACTACAGCGTTGCATTGAACATCGTGAACTCTCTCATGATGAGATGACTGCCATGATGCGCCTGATTATGAGTGGTGAGATGCCACCAACTTTAGTTGCTGGCCTACTCGTTGCCCTGCGCACCAAAAAGGAGACTGTTGGTGAAATTGCAGCAGCTGCCCAAGTCATGCGTGAATTTGCGACGCCAGTACATGTTGAGGATAGAAAAAATTTAGTTGATGTAGTGGGTACAGGTGGAGACGGCGCTCACACTTTCAATATTTCTACAGCTGCCATGTTTGTCGCCGCAGCGGCTGGTGCAAAAATTGCTAAGCATGGCAATCGCAGCGTGAGTAGCAAATCCGGTAGCGCAGATATTTTGGAGTCCTTAGGCGTGAAGCTGTCGCTTTCACCAGAGCAAGTCGCGAAGTGTATTTCTGAGGTGGGTGCGGGCTTTATGTTTGCTCCAAACCATCACCCTGCAATGAAGAATGTTGTGCCAATTCGCAAAGATTTGGGTGTGCGTACAATTTTTAATATCCTAGGGCCTCTTACAAACCCAGCAGATGCTAAGCGCATCCTAATGGGCGTGTTCCATGCAGACTTAGTCGGCATTCAAGCTCGGGTATTGCAAGCAATGGGAATGGATCATGCATTAGTGGTTTATGGCCGTGATGGCTTGGATGAGATCTCTCTCGAGGGCCCCACTCTCGTTGGTGAATTAAAAGATGGTGAAGTTCGTGAATATGAGATTCATCCAAAAGACTTTGGTTTAAGTACGGCACCTACCAGTAGCTTTAAGGTGGCCGATGCCGAAGAATCTAAGGCGATTGTTTTAGATGTGCTCAATAAAAAATCCGGCCCAGCAAGTGATATTGTTAGCCTCAATGCTGGTGCAGTACTTTATGTAGCTGACGTAGTGCCAAGCATTGCTAGCGGCATTCAGATGGCGCAAGCAGCGATTGCATCTGGTGCTGCTCGTCAAAAGCTAGACCAATTTGTAGCTGCAACCCAAAACTAATTAAGATCTTCATGAGCGATATCCTCGACAAAATTGTTGCTACCAAGAAAATAGAGATCGCTGCCGATTTGAAAAAAATTTCTTTAGCTAATCAGCGCGATCAGGCCGAAGAAAATAATCGTAATGTACTGTTAAAGCCGCGAGGCTTTATTCAATCTATTGAGCGCAAAATCACAGCAGGTAAAGCTGGCGTCATTACCGAGATTAAGAAAGCCAGCCCTAGCAAAGGAATCTTGCGAGAGGATTTTCAGCCGGCGGAGATTGCTCAATCTTATGAAAAAAATGGGGCAGCCTGTTTATCTGTGCTCACGGATAAGGAGTATTTTCAGGGGACTAATGCTTACCTTCAGGCTGCAAGAGCTGCATGCAATATTCCAGTTTTACGCAAAGACTTTACGATCAACCCGTATCAAGTCTATGAAGCAAGGGCAATCGGTGCTGATGCTGTTTTGCTCATTGTGGCCTGCTTAGATCTCAATCAAATGAAGGAGCTAGAAGCTTGTGCTCATGAACTCGGTCTCGATGTCCTCGTTGAAGTTCATAACGCTCCCGAGCTAGAGCAAGGCCTTGAATTAAAAACGCCATTGCTAGGAATCAATAATCGTAACCTGAAGACTTTTGAAGTTACCCTTCAAACAACCCTCTCCTTGCTATCAATGGTTCCTTCTGGAAAAACTCTGGTTACCGAATCTGGAATCATGAATCGTGCGGATGTGCAATTGATGCGCGATCATCAGATCAATGCATTCTTGGTAGGCGAGGCCTTTATGCGCGCTAATGACCCGGGTGTGGCTTTAAGTGAGCTATTTAATTAAGCCATCTTAGAAGACTTAAGTAAATCAAGTCCAGCTTTAATAAGGCCAATCAGTAGAACTGTTCCCAACAGATCACCCAACAGCATGACAAGGAAGTGATTGAAGCTTCCGGTCTCATCAAGACCCCTGACTAGAAACCACCATTGATGCAAGCCTGCACTTAGTACGGCATAGATCAAAATACAGAAGGCTAATTTTGGTAAGCTCAAATTACCCAGATCGGGCGAGATATTTACATTACTCACCACAAAAATTCTTGCTAAGTAAGGAGCAAATCCAGATATTAATCCCACGCCAATACAAGTGATCAGCTCTGGCGGAAAATCACCTAGGTAGGAAATTAAGAATGAGGTGACTGCAATACCAAGAGCACCTGATAAGCCAAAGACGAGAGTCAAAAATAAACGCAGGCCAGCAGGAAGATAAATCCAATTCACTCCCAAGCCGTATGCCAAATAAGTCGTCAACCATGCATTGAGATAAAACAAAATTGTGTACGTTACCGCACTAATTAAAAAGCCTAAATTCCACTCTAGGAGTATTTTTTTCATGATTGCCGACATATCTATTTATTTAATAGTATGTCATGCTAGTAATTAAATTTTTGCAGGTTTATATTCCTGTCGTTAACCCTATAGCTAATAGCCCACAAACCTCAATCACTTATGTCCACCGATAAATCCTCTTGCTATATTCGTTTTTTAAATCTAATTGATGTTCTTGACCGCATCAATACTGGGAAAAAACTCGATTCCATTGAAGAAAGTCTGTTGGACAAAATTATTCTGAGCTTTCATGCCAAGCAGTCAATCTTAGTTGGCGACCTGATTTCCCTTTCTGATCTGGGCTCCCAAGCGACCCTCCACGGACGACTGAAGAACCTCAGCGCCAGGGGTTATATCAAAATGGCTGCAAATGAAGATGGGCGTAAAAAAGAAGTGATTCCTAGCAAGATCGCCATCAAACGCTATGAAGAAATTTCCAAGTGTCTAGAAAAGGCTGTCAAAGCGGGTTAATAACTTCCCGCAAGAAAGCAAAAAAGCCCTTATTACTAAGGGCTTTTTCTTTAAGGATGATGCTTTAAACGTTAAAGAGGAAATTTAATACATCACCATCTTTAACAACATACTCTTTACCTTCGGCACGCATCTTGCCAGCCTCTTTGGCACCAGATTCGCCCTTGAATTGCACAAAGTCTTCATATGCAATAGTTTGCGCACGAATAAAGCCACGTTCAAAGTCCGTATGAATCACCCCAGCAGCCTGGGGGGCAGTATCACCTTGATGAATGGTCCAGGCGCGAACCTCTTTAACACCAGCGGTAAAGTAGGTCTGTAGCCCTAATAGCTTATAACCCGCACGAATTACGCGATCCAATCCAGACTCCTCCATACCTAGGTCGGCAAGAAACTCCGCTTTATCAGCATCATCCAAATCAGCAATCTCAGCCTCGATTGCAGCGCATACCGCCACTACTGGGGCGCCCTCTTTGGCTGCATGCTGAATAACCGCCTCTAAATGAGGATTATTTTCAAAACCGTCTTCTTTAACGTTAGCGATATACATTGCCGGCTTTGCTGTGATTAAGCAGAGTGGCTTTAAGAGCAAGTTTTCTTCTTCAGTCAGCTTCATGCTGCGTACCGGCTGAGCTTGATCTAAGTGAGCCTGCACTTTGGTCAGCACAGCCACTAAGGCTGTAGCCTCTTTGTCATTACCTGACTTTGCCGCCTTACTTGAGCGCTGTAGCGTTTTTTCAACTGTAGTTAAATCTGACAGAGCCAATTCGGTGTCAATCACGGCAATATCGGAGATTGGATCAATCTTTCCGGCTACGTGGATCACATTTGCATCCTCAAAACAGCGCACCACATGGGTAATGGCGTCAGTTTCACGAATATTGGCTAAAAATTGATTCCCTAGACCTTCGCCTTTGGAGGCACCAGCCACTAATCCCGCAATATCGACAAACTCGACAGCTGCAGGCAGGATGCGCTCGGGCTTTACAATCTCAGCCAAAGCGGCAAGACGGGGGTCAGGAACCTCGACCACTCCTACATTAGGCTCGATCGTGCAGAAAGGATAGTTTTCTGCCGCGATTCCAGCCTTGGTAAGCGCGTTAAAGAGGGTAGATTTGCCGACGTTAGGCAGGCCGACGATGCCACATTTCAAAGACATGGCTGTATTGTAAAGGGCTAGTTTCGATATCATCGAGATATGTCAGAAGTTCACCCAAATACCTCGATTAAATTACCTAAAAATACCTCTCAGATACGGACTGTAGATATTGCCGTAGTCGGCGGAGGCATAGTGGGCAAGGCTTGTGCTTTAGGTCTAGCGCAACTTGGACTGCAAACGGTTCAGATTGCCCCCGATTTAGGTCAAGTGGTTGCTGCCCCCGAGGGCAGTCAATGGGGACAACGTATCTATGCTTTTTCTCCCGGCACCCAAAAACTATTAACCCATCTACAAGTTTGGGATGCCGTTGATCACAGTCGTATGCAAGCTGTTCGAGATATGCGTATTTTTGGCGATCGCGGTGAAAACCAGGATCAGCTGCATCTATCCGCTTTTGAAGCAGGCATTCCCCAGTTAGCCTGGATTGGCGAATCGAATCTGATCGAACACACCTTGGATCAAGCCTCACGCTTCCAAAATAAATTAGAGCGTATGAATGGCGCAGTCGAAAAAATTAAAACCATTGCTGATGGGGTTCTACTCCACCTAAAAGATGGTTCAAGCTTGAGAGCCCAACTCCTGATTGCTGCTGATGGTGCTAATTCACCCATCCGCTCGGAGTTGGGGATTTCTGCAAAAGAGGAAAGCTACTCGCAAAATGCCGTGGTAGCCAATTGGATTTGCAGTAGTGCCCATTTAGAAACTGCTTATCAATGGTTTTTACCAGGCGGCGATATTGTGGCAATGTTACCGCTACCAAATAAACAAGTATCGATGGTATGGTCAACCTCGCCAGAAAATGCTGCGGATCTTTTAAAACTAGATTTTTCAGGCTGGGCTGAAAAGTTTTCCTCGATTGCTAATGGAGCAATAGCTGCTCAACTTGGGGAGCTCAAGCTCAATTCGATACCAGCCACTTTTCCTCTTAGAAGAATTCAGGCGAGTCGCTTCATTGGCCCAGCTGAAAATCCCAAGGTTGTGCTGATTGGAGATGCGGCTCATGTCATTCATCCATTAGCAGGACAAGGCTTAAATTTAGGCCTCAGAGATGTTGCATCACTACTTCACGTGCTGAGTAAACGAGAATCTTTTCGACTACTCAATGACATAGTGCTACTGCGTCGCTATGAAAGACAACGTCAAGGCGACACCAGCGCATTACTTTGGGTAACAGATAAACTTAAAAAACTTTTTTCAGCAAGTAGTAGTACTGAAAGGCAATTACGTAATTGGGGGCTGGGTATGGTCAATCGCAGTCACTTCATTAAACGGCGCCTCATTGAGCGCGCGCTTGGAGATGCTGATTTTGAATAAATTACTTTCTACTCTCTCTTTAGCTTGCTCTCTAATATTTTTAGTAGGAATAGTCAACGCGCAATCGGAACAGCAAGTTCGATCTGAACTCCAAAAGAAGATTGGCCAAAACACCAAAATCAAAAGTGTCTCTCAATCACCCATTTCCGGCATATATGAAGTATTAGTTGGAAATGAAATTTTTTATACCGATGCGAATAGTAAATATTTAATCCAAGGCGAAATCATTGAGATCGCTACTGGGAAAAATATTACGGAGCAAAAACAGGCAGACCTCAATCGCATTAAATGGTCTGAACTCAATTCATCAAATGCTTTAAAAGTAGTGCGAGGTAATGGCAGTCGACAGTTAGCTGTTTTTTCCGACCCGAATTGTGGCTACTGCAAGCGTTTAGATAAATCCTTGCAGCAATTAGATAACGTTACGGTCTATACCTACCTTATTCCGATTCTCTCAGCTGACTCCGCGCAAAAGTCGAAACAAATTTGGTGCTCTGCAGATCCCCAAAAAGCCTATGTTGATTGGATGATCAATGGCATTACACCTACCGGTAAGGGCGACTGCAGCACACCTTTAGATAAAAATATGGCCTTTGCCAAAACCTATGGCATTACAGGTACGCCTACTATTTTCTTTACTGATGGCAGTCGCTTTCCAGGTGCAGTTCAAATCACCGATATTGAAAAGAAATTTAGCAGTCTGAAGTGAGAGGTAATCCTAATGAACAAATTAAATATCTCTGATTTACCAGCAATCCAGTACACCATTTGGTCGGCGGATTTACATGGTCACCGCTTTCATGTGAAGCTACACATTCAAAATCCCTCGCCCAACGGACAGATTTTGCAAATACCCGCTTGGATTCCGGGAAGCTATTTAATACGTGATTTCAGCAAACAAATTGAAACGATCGAAGCGTTTGCACTAAATAAGCCAAATGAAGCGCTAGTCTTAGAGCGAATTGATAACGATCAATGGTGCTTACCCAAGGTAGCTGGTGCAGTAGAAATCCTCACAACGGTATATGCATTTGATTCTTCAGTACGAGCCGCCTATCTAGATACTGAGCGTGCTTTTATCAACCCAAGCAGTTTATGTTTAGCAGTCAAGGGGCAGGAGTCTTTACCCTGCACTGTAGTCTTAGTTTCTCCTCAAGATACTTGCGCGAACTCCTGGACTGTTCAAACGGGATTACAACAAGCCAAAGTAGATGATCAAGGTTACGGCTTTTATCTCGCCAAAAATTATGATGATCTCTTAGATCATCCGATTGCGATGGGTGAGTTTCAGATTGCACATTGGCAATCGAATGGCGTGTCACATGCCATGGCCATTCAAGGTTGCATCCATGAAATTGATCTTGAGCGCTTGGCAAAAGATCTGCAGGCTATCTGTACCAGCACAATTAATCTCTTTGAGCCAAAGACTAAGAAAGCACCTTTCCAGAATTATTTATTTTTGGTGAATGCGGTTCTCTCTGGATATGGCGGACTTGAACATCGCAATAGCACCGCCCTGCTATGCCGTCGTGATCAGATTCCCCAAATAAATTCCCCGCTTGATGAGGCATCCTATCGTGAGTTTCTAGGCCTCTGTAGTCATGAATACTTCCATGCTTGGTTAGTTAAACGCATTCAGCCAAAAGCATTTCAACCCTATCAACTTGATCGCAGAAACCATACTCGTTTACTTTGGTTATTTGAAGGCTTTACGAGTTACTACGATGACTTGCAATTATTCCGTAGCACACGTATTGACCTCAAAACCTACCTCAAGCTAGTGGCTAATAATTGGAATGGTATTTTGCGCGGGCCTGGTAGATTGAAGCAAAGCCTAGCGGACAGCTCTTTTGATGCTTGGACTAAGTATTACCAGGCCGATGAGAACACGCCGAATGCAGTAGTAAGTTATTACGGCAAGGGCGCATTACTCGCCTTAGGTTTAGATCTCAAGATTCGTGCATTTACAAGCAACGGCCAATCCTTAGATGATTTGATGCGCCTCATTTGGCAAACCCATGGAGTTACGTTGGATGGCATTGCTGAAGACGGCATGGACGACTTGATTCTCAAATTACTAGGGAAGGGATTCTCTAAAACTTGGAATGAATTTCAATCCCGCTACATTTTTGGCGCTGAAGATATTCCAATTCAGAAATGGATTGATTCCCAAACTATTTCAGTGAAACAAAAAACCCATTCCAAGCTTGAGCAAATTAAATTGCAACTTGGGCTGCGTCATACCGAAGTAGGCGGCTGGCTAAAGGTAACCCACGTACTCGACGGTGGTGCCGCGCAATTGGCTGGTCTAGCTACCGGAGATCTTCTAGCTAGCATCAATGGTGAGCGTGTTACTGCTGCTCGCTGGGATAAAATTTTATCTAGCTTGATCACAGGGCAAATCATTCAGATTTGTTTTTATCGAGATGATTTAGAGCACGAGCGCATGACTGTTCTTAAGGATGATCAAATTCCAGCCCAGTACATACTCACACCAGCTGAGTGATGCATTCATTTTCTGCAGCTGATATTCCGGAAGATTGGCGCACTCTACTCGGAGACTATTTTGAATCCCCTGAGTGGCAACAACTACAGACCAATCTCAGGACTGAGCTCAATAAAGAGTTCGAAAAGATTTGTCCAGAGCCTCAGAATTTCTTCAAAGCACTCTCTCTGACTCCGCTGAATCAGGTTAAGGTCGTCATCTTGGGGCAAGATCCGTATCACTCTCCTGGGCTAGCCCAGGGCTTGGCTTTTTCTATTCCGAGTAATATTCCGACGAATTCTCGCCAATTTCCGAGCTCCTTACGTAATATCAGCAAGGCGCTAGCACTGGAAAGTTTTGACGCCCTTAACAACGGGGATCTTCATTCTTGGGCTGAGCAAGGCGTTTTACTTCTCAATACCGCTCTCAGTGTCAAATTGGGTGAAGCAGGCAGTCACGCCAATCTGGGCTGGAAATCCCTGATTGATCGACTGATAAGCGCCTTAGCGCAGCAAAAGCCGCATCTGGTTTGGATGCTGTGGGGTGGTCACGCCCAATCCAAGTTACCCCTTATTGAAATAGCACCAGATCAATTGATTCTGCAATCCTCACACCCTTCTGGGCTAGGGGTCTATAAAACAGATCGGCCTTTTATTCAGCCTGGCGGAAAAGAGAGTTGCGGGCACTTCACCAAAGCCAATAAATGGCTGCTAGAGCACGGAGCAAGCCCCATTTGCTGGACCGTCCCTCATGGTGACCTATTTAACTAATTCTGTGTTGCTGCGTAGACTGCATAGAGGCAGCCTGCAAGGCAAGAGGCTGCAATGGCACTGAGCCATTCCAACATCTGACCTGACTGAAATACACCTGTAAATTGCCCTATATAGGAGCTAGCTAGGGCAGAAACACCGCCAACCAAGACTGCCATAAGAAATTTCTTAGCCCTTAGCTTAGATTGACGTTTTCCTGGGTAAAAAACCAAGGCAAATACGCCAGTTAGACCACCAATTACCAGAAAAGCTAAAAACCCCATTGCCACCCCCATTGTTGCCGCCATCAAATCTATAATCACCATTATGAAGTTGTTGACACTCGGCATCAATCATCACACAGCGCCGGTCGCCATTCGGGAAAAGGTCGCCTTTGACCCTGAATTTCTTCAAGAAGCGTTGCACGATCTTCGCCAACATCTTGTTGGTGCGAATCAGGCCGGCCTGCCTGAGGCCACAATCCTGTCTACCTGTAATAGAACTGAACTCTACTGCGCCGCTAATGATGCAGATGCAGCCAGCCTCTTACATGAAGCGACGTTTGACTGGTTAGCCAAAACCCAACAACTTGCTCCTAGCAGTTTGGAGCCACATATTTATTCGCTACCGCAATCTGATGCAGTTCGTCATGCCTTTAGAGTTGCTTGTGGGTTGGACTCCATGGTGATTGGTGAAACCCAAATCTTGGGTCAGATGAAAGATGCTGTGCGTACTGCAAATGATGCAGGCGTCCTTGGTACATATCTCAATCAACTCTTTCAGAAAACCTTTGCAGTCGCAAAAGAAGTTCGTGGCTCGACAGAGATTGGCGCCCACTCGATTTCAATGGCAGCAGCATCCGTTCGATTAGCCGAACGTATTTTTGAAAGTATTGCTGATCAACGTGTTCTGTTTATCGGCGCTGGTGACATGATCACTTTGTGCGCTACCCATTTCGTGGCACGCAAGCCTAAGGCAGTAGCCATTGCCAATCGCACGATTGAACGCGGACAAGAATTAGCAGACTCAATTTCTATTCAAAATGTTGAGGCAGAATCATTTAAGCTCTCAGATCTGCCAAGTCGATTACATGAATTTGACATCATCATTTCAAGTACAGCATCATCACTACCGATTATCGGATTAGGAATGGTGGAGAGTGCTCTTAAGCAGCGTCGTCGTAAACCGATGGTCATGATTGATCTAGCGGTTCCACGTGACTTTGAGCCAGAGATTAGCCGCTTAAATGACATCTACCTTTATACGGTAGATGATCTAGGCGTGATGATTCAGACGGGAGCTTCTTTACGCCAAGCAGCGGTGAGTCAGGCTGAAGCCATTATTGAAGATCGTGTGGGTAATTTCATGCACTGGATGCAAGGTCGTAAGACTGTGCCACTCATTCAGGATATTCAGCAACAAGGCGAGCACCTCAGGCAACTTGAACTCGATCGCGCGATGAAACGATTGATGCGTGGCGAGGATCCCCAAGAAGTTCTCAATGCAATGGCTCAAGGCTTAACAAATAAGTTCTTACATGGCTCATTACATGCTTTGCAACACTCCAATGGCGCTGAGCGTGAAGCACTGATTAAGTTACTTCCCAAATTATTCGCCTCACACTCCAAGCCAGAAGACCATTAGATGAAGCCCAGCATGCGGGCTAAGCTAGACCACCTAGATACGCGCTTAGCCGAACTCAATTCCTTATTAACTACCGAAGAGTCCACCAAGGATATGGATAACTATCGGAAGCTCACACGTGAGCATTCTGATATTGCGACGGTAGTGGAGCAATTTGGCTTATATAAACAAGCCGAGGCTGATGCTCAAGCTGCAGAAGAGATGCGCAAGGATCCTGATATGAAGGACTTTGCTGATGAAGAGCAAAAACAAGCTCAAGCCGCCATGGAAGAGCTTGAGGGTGTGCTTCAAAAACTACTCCTACCCAAAGATGTCAACGACGAACGCAATGTCTTCTTAGAGATTCGGGCAGGTACAGGCGGTGATGAAAGCGCACTTTTTGCCAGCGATCTACTCCGAATGTATACGCGCTTTGCAGAACGTCAGGGCTGGAGAGTAGAAGTGGTCAATGCTGCCGAATCTGATCTTGGTGGCTATAAAGAAGTTGTTTTACGCCTAGTAGGTCAGTCTGTTTATTCACGCCTCAAATTTGAGTCTGGTGGCCATCGCGTGCAACGTGTTCCCCAAACAGAAACTCAGGGACGTATTCATACTTCAGCTTGTACAGTAGCTGTGATGCCCGAGGCTGATGAATTAGAAGCGGTCAAAATTAATCCCGCTGAATTACGCATTGATACTTTTAGAGCTTCAGGGGCTGGTGGTCAGCATATTAATAAAACGGACTCCGCTGTCCGTATTACTCATTTACCAACTGGCACTGTGGTTGAGTGCCAAGATGATCGCAGTCAGCACCGCAATCGTGAACAAGCAATGAAGGTTCTTGTCTCTCGCATCATGGATGCTCGTGAACGTGAAAAACATCAGCTAGAAGCACAGACCAGAAAGTCTTTAGTTGGCACTGGTGATCGTAGTGATCGCATTCGGACTTACAACTTTCCACAGGGTCGTATTACCGATCACCGCATCAATCTCACGCTGTATAAAATTGATGCCATGATGGATGGTGATATAGACGATCTATGCAATGCCCTTGCGTCTGAACATCAGGCGGAGCTTCTTGCAGCACTTGGTGATAATTAATTCCACCCCAGGATGAGCGCCAGCCCGCCCTTACGCGAATTAATTAGCAACTGTGCATTGCCAGCAAATGAGGTGCGGATATTACTTGCCCACATCATAGAGAAGCACTACCAACTCCCACGCTCTGCCCTGCTATCTCGTGATGGTATGAGTTTGAATGAGCAAGCTTTTCTAGAATGGGAAACATTAGTTTCCAGAAGAGTTCTAGGAGAACCTATTGCGTATATCTTAGGCAAGAAGGGCTTTCATAATATTGAGTTAGAGGTTGGCCCTGGAGTACTTATTCCTCGCCCAGAAACTGAGCTCCTCGTAGAGATTGCCCTTACTGAGATTGCTAAACTCAACAAATGCACAAGGGTACTAGATCTGGGCACTGGCTCTGGTGCTATTGCACTCTCTATCGCAAGCGCTGCACCACTGGCATTACTAATTGCGACAGATCAAACAACCGAGGCTCTAGCCATTGCAAAGCAAAATGCACATTCCTTAAACCTACTAGATCAAGTCCAGTTTTTACAAGGCAGTTGGTATGCGGCGTTGACCGAACCAAGCCAATTTGATCTGATTGTGAGTAATCCGCCCTACATCGCCCATCAAGACCCCCACCTCACTCAAGGGGATCTCCGTTTTGAGCCTGTATCCGCTCTAACCGATTACGCTAACGGGCTGAGCTGCTTAGAAAGCATTATTGCCGGGACTGGTGAATACCTTAAATCTGGTGGCTTGATTGCCGTTGAGCATGGCTTTGATCAATCCAAAGCGGTGATGGAGCTAATGAAAGGGGCGGGTCTAATAGACGTCCAGGTTCACCTCGATTTGGCAGGCCACTGCCGAGTAGCTTCTGGACGAAAAAGGCTCTAAAACCGATACAGGGAATTAACCCTTTTCTTCAGATAGCCTTAAAATTACCTCATTATTAGCAGTAAATCATCATCTTTAAATGGCATAAATTCAGGAAAAAAAATATGGATACCCAAGCAAAAATTCAAGAAATCGTTACCAGCCACCCCGTTGTATTGTTTATGAAGGGCAACGCCCAGTTTCCGCAATGCGGCTTTTCTGGAAATGCGATCAATATTTTGCGCGCAAGTGGTGTGGAGACTCTTCATACCGTTAACGTTTTGGAAGATGAAGCCATTCGTCAGGGTATTAAGGAATTTGCTAACTGGCCAACTATTCCTCAGCTCTATATCAATGGTGAATTCATTGGTGGTTCAGACATCATGACTGAAATGTTCCAAAGCGGTGAGTTGAAAAAGCTTGTACAAGGTTAATTGCACAAAATCTGCATAACTCACACTTGTGACTTTTGACTTAAGCTCTCTTTTACTATTTGGCCTGCCATTCAGTTTATGTGCAGGCCTTTTGGTCTATGCGCTCAATTTACGCTCAACCCTCACTAGAGTTGAGCAGCAAATTCAAAATGATGCTGCGCTTTCCGCCAGCTTAAGAGCTGAGCGTGATCAGGCATTACAGAATGCCATTCGACTTGAGGCAGCACTAGACTCAGAGCGTAAACAAGGTTTAGGAAGAATTGAATCCCTCAATGAGGCTAAAGAGGCGCTTACTAGCCAATTCAAAAATCTTGCTAATGAAATTTTGGAGGATAAGTCCAAGCGCTTTACTGAACAAAACGTTGCTAGTTTAGATGCTCTTCTGAAGCCGCTACAAACTAAGCTTTCGGAATTTAAAGAGCAGGTAAATACTTCTTACGGTAACGAAGCACGTGAGCGCTTTGCACTCAAGAGTGAGATTGAGCGTCTAGCTAATCTCAATTTACGCATGTCTGATGAGACACGTTCGCTGACTCAGGCGCTGAAGGGCGACTCGAAAGTACAAGGTAATTGGGGTGAGTTGGTTTTAGAGTCCATTCTCGAATCTTCAGGCCTGCGAAAAGGCGAAGAGTATCTAGTTCAAGATAGCCATACTCAGACTGATGGCTCACGTCTCCAGCCTGACGTAGTGGTTAAACTGCCAGAGGGTAGAAGCTTAGTAGTTGATAGTAAGGTTTCTATTACCGCGTATTCACGCCATGCCGAGGCAACCGATCCAACTATCTCAGAGCAAGAATTGGTGGCACATATTCAGTCTCTTCGACAACACATTCAAGGGCTCTCAAGCAAGAATTACAGCTCTTTGTATGGAATTGGCTCAGTAGACTTTGTGTTGATGTTTGTGCCCATTGAACCTGCATTCCTGTTAGCCTTGAAGACAGCGCCTAATTTGTACCAAGAGGCACTTGCCAAGAATATTGTTCTCGTATGTCCAAGTACTTTGATGGCTACGCTGAGAACTGTTGCACATCTTTGGCGTCAGGATCACCAAAACCGCAACGCTCTAGAAATTGCAAAACAATGTGGCACGCTCTATGACAAGTTTGTTGGCTTTGTTGATGATCTTGAAAAACTGGGTCAACGTTTAGATCAAGCCCAAACGAGTTACCATGATGCCTTTAGTAAACTCAAATCCGGTAAAGGCAATCTGATTCGTACTGCAGAAAAGGTGCGTGAGCTCGGTGTTAAGCCTAGTAAAAATTTATCTGCCCCCTTAATTGAATCGTCAACTGACTCTGAATAAAAATTGACTGCTACGCACGCATCAGAAATACAGACCTCACCACCTTCTTATAGAAAAGTAGCTATTGCTGCTTGCTTTGGAACCTTTCTAGAGTGGTATGACTTTCTCACCTTTGCCACTCTGGCTGTAGTTTTTGGCCCCCTCTTTTTTCCCTCAAGCGATCCCAGTACAGCCCTATTAGCTAGCCTTGCGACTTTCGGTGTAGGTATGGTGGTGAGACCCATAGGAGCAGCTATTTTTGGAAGCATTGGCGATCGTATTGGCCGGCGTCCCGTCTTTATGATCACCATTTCCCTCATGGGGATTGCTACAGTCTGCGTTGGTTTTTTGCCGACCTATGCTCAGGTTGGAATCTGGGCACCTATTCTGTTGGTGAGTCTTAGACTACTTCAAGGCCTCTCGGCAGGAGGAGAAATTGGGGGCAGCGCCGTCTACCTCACAGAGCATGCAGGTGACTCTAATCGAGGCTTTAAGACTAGCTTCTTGCAACTCATGGGACCCCTTGGCATCTTGGTATCCACGATTCAAATTGCCTTGCTACAAACCTATCTTACTCAAGAAGAATTTTTATCCTGGGGGTGGCGTGTGCCATTCTGGGTTTCGCTGATTCTGCTTTTAATTGCATTTAGAGCACGAATGGCTTTAGAGGAAACGCCAGTCTATTTACAGCTTAGTAAAACTGAATCTCAATCAAAGAGTCCATTGCGAGACAATCTCAAAGACCCTGAAACCAGAAAGCGAATGTTTCTACTTTTTTTCTGCATCTCTGCTGGTGGAGCAGTGCTTTTTTTCTGCGTACAGGTTTACACCTCGATCTTCCTGAAGACTACTGTAAGGCTCGCCCCTCAGTTGGTAGATCAGCTCAGCGTCTATGCAATAGTTGCGCTATTGCCTTTCACAGTACTTGCAGGATGGCTATCTGACAAGATCGGTAGAAAGCCTGTCGTTGTAAGCGGCCTCACCTTAGGAGCCACACTAATATTGCCGGCGTTTTATTTTCTACAAAGTAGTGGCGGATCTATCTCGTTGATAGCAGGAGTCTTGATTGGCTTATCTGCAATCCTTGCCCTTGTAGTGGGTCCACAAACAGCCCTACTTGCAGAGCTATTCCCAGCCAAAACTAGAAATAGCGCAGCCACCCTTCCGCACAACTTAGCGGCTGGGTGGATAGGCGGGCTTCTACCTTTAATTGTGACTTGGTTGAATCAATACTGGGAAAGTAATCTTGCGGGACTCTGGTATCCGACGGTTTTCTTAGCTGGCGGGGCTATAGTGGCAATGCTTTACTTACCAGAAACTAGAAGAACGAACTTACTCAATTAAGCAGACTTCATCGCAATTAAATACGGTTTCTAAAATTGAAAAAACCTAAGCTCGTGAGAACTTAGGTTTGGAATTTTGGTGCCCCTTGTCCGACTCGAACAGACCACCTACTGATTACAAATCAGTTGCTCTACCAGATGAGCTAAAGGGGCAACGGATAATATTTTAACCTATTTCACAATCGTCAAGGAAGGTCTGCTAGCTTTTGGCTTTTCAGCATTCTCAGGACTTGTATCTTTGAGCTTGCCGGCCTGACTGGCATCAAATGGAAAGGACATTCCTTGGCCATTTTCTCGTGCATAGATCGCTAAAACATGGCTTACAGGAACCATAATTTTCCTTGGAACCCCGCCAAATCTTGCCTGAAAACTGATCCAATCATTATCCAAATTCAGTTGATGACAGGCCTCCAAGGAGAGATTTAAAACAATTTCATCTTTCTTCACAAACTCCATGGGCACTTCAACACTAGAGTCTACAAAGACAGCCATGAAGGGCGTAAAACCAAAATCCGTGCACCACTGATGTAGAGCACGGATTAAGTAGGGTTTATTGCTTGGGATATCAGACATGCTTATTCTGCCAGCCTGAGAAATGAGCCGCTTAGCGACGCATTACCTTTTCTGAAGGAGTCAATGCCTCAATATAAGCAGGTCTGCTGAAAATACGCTCAGCGTACTTCAAGAGAGGAGCTGCATTACGCGAGAGGTCAATACCGTAATGCTCCAAACGCCACAATAAAGGAGCGATTGCTACATCCAACATAGAAAACTCTTCGCCCAACATGTACTTATTCTTCACAAAAATAGGTGCAAGCTGAGTTAAGCGATCACGAATTGCTAAGCGAGCTTTTTCATGAGATTTCTCAGCTGCTTTGCCTTTTTCATTCTCTAAAGCTGCAACATGTACAAACAACTCTTTTTCAAAATTGAAGAGGAAGAGACGTGCGCGTGCGCGTGCAACAGGATCGGGCGGCATCAATTGCGGATGAGGAAAACGCTCATCAATATACTCATTGATGATGTTTGACTCATACAAAATCAAGTCGCGTTCGACCAATATTGGAACTTGGCCATAAGGGTTCATCACCGAGATGTCTTCTGGCTTGTTAAACAAGTCCACATCACGAATTTCAAAGTCCATGCCTTTTTCAAAAAGCACCAGACGGCAGCGTTGCGAGAATGGGCAATTTGTGCCCGAGTACAACACCATCATAAATTTATTTCCTTAAATATCTACTTCAATACAACAAACGCACAAACAACTGCGACTTTAAATCTCAAAAACTGAAGCTTAGTGAATGTCTTTCCAGTACGCCTTATTCAAACGTGAAGCTACCAGAGTGAAGATTGCCAAGAAGATCAACACAATCACACCTAAACGCTTACGCTCAAGTTGTACTGGCTCAGCCATCCATGACATGAAAGCAACTAAGTCAGCAATATTGTCGTCATACTCTTGTGGCTTCATAGTTCCCGGAGTCAACTGCTCAAATCCAACAAATTTTTTCTCTACACGGCTTGCGTCAT
Source organism: Polynucleobacter sp. MG-Unter2-18 (assembly GCF_018687675.1). Taxonomy (NCBI): domain Bacteria; kingdom Pseudomonadati; phylum Pseudomonadota; class Betaproteobacteria; order Burkholderiales; family Burkholderiaceae; genus Polynucleobacter; species Polynucleobacter sp. MG-Unter2-18. The sequence continues at coordinate 122,543 of NZ_CP061302.1, read as the reverse complement.
GTGGATCTGGGCGCTCTTCAAACTTTGCAGCACGCTCACCCTGCAACTGCCAGAGGACATGCGGCATACCAACGTTCGGATACACCAAGTTATTCCACCCAGTTTGGGTAGTGTCATCTTTGTAGAAAGTGCGGAAGTAGGTATAGAGCCAGTCAGTACCGCGTGCACGGGCCTCAACAGATAAATCAGGAGGGGTTTTACCAAAGAAAGCTTTGCCATCTTTGGGTGACATTGAAATGGTCATTAAGTCGCCAACTTTAGCGTCGGTCAAAATCAAGTTGTCTTTGATTTGCTGATCTGTCAGGCCAATATCACGCATACGGTTGTAACGCACGCTTGTAGCAGAGTGGCAGTTCAAGCAATAGTTAACAAATATCTTAGCGCCATTTTGCAAAGATGCATTATTACTAACGCGATTTGGTGCAGTCTCCAACGGGAAACCACCCTCGCTTGCATTTGCAGTTAAACCAAAACCAAGGGCAGCAATCAATGCAGTTGCCTGACAGACGCCCATCACAGTGTGCAAAATTCGTTTCATACTAGTTCCTAATTTCTCGAGTATCTGAATTAATGAGGCTTAAAAGTAACGCGCGTTGGAACTGGCTTGAATGTACCAAGCGTGCTCCAGAACGGCATTGCCAAGAAAAAGCCCAGATAATAAATAGTACAAATCTGAGAAATCTTTTCGTACAGAGGTGATGGCGGCTCGATACCCAAGTAACCCAAAACTACGAAAGTCAAGATGAAGGTTCCAAAAATATACTTATGGAATTGGGGGCGATAGCGAATTGACTTCACTGGAGAGTGATCTAACCATGGCAAGAAGAAGAGAATCACAACAGATCCACCCATAATTACAACACCCCAGAACTTCGCATCAAACGCATAGAAACCGGCGGCTAATACCAATGCGATAGCTACACATGCGCCTTTTACCTTGATGTCTTTGGACCGGAGAGCAAACATACCCAAAATTACTGCCAAGAAAATCCACAAAGGCAGTAAGAAATTCGTAGTAGTGGCGCGCAACATGGAATAGAACGGAGTGAAATACCAAACCGGAGCAATATGTGTTGGCGTAACAAATGGGTTTGCTGGAATGAAGTTATTCGCTTCCAAGAAGTAACCACCCATCTCAGGTGCAAAGAAAACAATCGAAGCAAAGATGATCAAGAAACCGCCCAGATACATGATGTCATGGACACTGTAAAAAGGATGGAAGGGAATTCCGTCTAAAGGGATACCTTTTTCATCAACCGTGTTCTTAATCTCAATTCCATCTGGATTGTTTGAGCCCACTTCATGTAATGCAAGAATGTGTGCCGCAACTAATCCAATTAATACCAAAGGAATAGCAATCACGTGGAATGCAAAGAAGCGGTTGAGCGTTGCATCACCAACTACGTAGTCGCCACGTAACCAAAGAGATAGATCTGGACCAATCAATGGAATTGCGGAAAATAAGTTCACAATTACTTGAGCGCCCCAATAGGACATTTGACCCCATGGGAGCAGGTAACCGAAGAACGCCTCACCCATTAAAGCTAAGAAAATAGCGCAACCGAAAATCCAAATTAACTCACGTGGCTTGCGATATGAGCCGTAGATCAAACCACGGAACATGTGCATGTAAACCACTACGAAGAACATCGAGGCGCCAGTCGAGTGCATGTACCGAATCAACCAGCCGAATGGAACTTCGCGCATGATGTATTCAACTGACTCAAACGCCTTAGCAGCATCTGGTTTGTAGTTCATGGTCAAGAAAATACCTGTAATGATCTGAATCGCTAAAACTACAATCGCTAGCGCACCAAAAATGTAGAAGAAGTTCAGGTTTTTAGGAGCGTAATACTCGCTCATATGACGCTTGAAGGCTTCAGTGACAGGTAGCCGTGAATCAACCCAAGCCATCATCTTCACTGCGACGGATGCGTTTGCTGGGACTTCTTTTTCGTGAAATGCCATTTATTTCTCCTTAGGCCTTCTTATCTTCACCGACTAGAATTTTGGTGTCGCTCAAATACATATGCGGCGGCACTTCCATATTGTCTGGGGCTGGTTTGTTCTTAAATACACGGCCCGCCATATCAAAGGTTGAGCCATGACATGGGCAGAGGAAACCACCCTGCCATGTATTTGGCAAAGAAGGCTGAGCGCCTGCCTCAAACTTAGGTGTAGGCGAGCATCCTAAATGGGTGCAAATACCAACTACTACCATGTATTCAGGCTTAATTGAGCGCCATTGATTCTGAGCATAAGGAGGGGTAAATTGAGCTGGATCCCTTAAAGAATCAGGATCTGCAAGCTCTGCATCAATCTTGGAAAGCTCGGCAACCTGCTCAGGGGTGCGACGCACCACCCATACAGGCTTACCACGCCACTCCACCATGCGCATCTCATCTGGCTGCATACCAGCAATATCGATTTCGACGGCAGCTCCAGCGGCTTTAGCACGCTCAGAAGGCTGAAAACTATCAACAAACGGGTAAAGGGCTGCGGCCGCACCAGCGCCTCCAACCGCTGAAGTAGCGATCAACCATTTACGACGATCCTTATCCATACTGGGCTTGTCACTCATTTACAAAATTCCTCGAAAAGAGCATTTATAGGTAAAAATACTTAAAGGTGAGATTTTAAAGTAAAAATCGGGCATTCATCAAAGTTATAGGGTTAATTTTGAGTTAATCTCAATCCACTTGAAATGAGAGGTATTTATGGCTGTTTTAAAGGAATTTCGGGACTTTGCAGTTAAGGGAAATGTCGTTGATTTAGCAGTGGGCGTTATCATTGGCGGGGCATTTGGGAAAATTGTGGATTCCCTGGTCAATGACATTGTGATGCCGGTGATTTCCACCCTTTTGGGGGGTCATATTGACTTTACCAACCTGTTCTTGGTGCTAGGCAGAATCCCTGAGGGTGTTCCAAGAACCTTTGATGCCCTCAAAAAGGCTGGGGTACCCATTTTTGCCTATGGAAACTTCATCACAATTTCCATTAACTTTATCCTTCTAGCATTTGTCATTTTCCAGATGGTGAAAGTCGTCAACAAAATACGAATAATAGATGCGCCACCAACCCCTCCAGCACCAGAGGATATTCTGCTATTGAGAGAAATTCGGGATAGCCTCAAAAAATAACAATATGAACCCCCAGCTTCAATTAATGCTTCAACAAGCTTTGCAGGCCTTTCAAAGAGGCGATCATCGTGTTGCCGACTCAATTCTTAAGGGGATATTGAGGGTTGACTCAAAAAACCTGGCAGCCTTGAGTATTTTGGGACTTATCAGAGCATCAGCACAAAAATATCAGGAAGCGGCTGAGTTGCTAGGTAAAGCCGCCCGAATTAATCCCAATGACGCATCTATTCAATACAACCTAGCCAAATCTCTTGCTGATGGTGGGTGCCATAAGCAGTCCATTACCCACCATAAAAAAGCAGTCGACTTAACTCCTAACAACCCATCTGCTTGGCTGAATTTCGGTAAAAGCTTATCAAACTTAAAATCCCATGCACAAGCTCTCGATTGTTTCGAAAGGGCTCTAGGATTACAACCCGAATTAGCTGAAAGTTGGTTCAACATAGGAACCACTCTTCATGAGTTAAAAAGATTTAAGGAAGCCCTACCCCACTACGACAAAGCATTGAGCCTAAATCCAAGTTTTGCACAGGCATGGGCGAATAAAGCATTTACCCTCCATGAATTAAAAAGATTCGATGAAGCATTGCTAAGTTATAACAAAGCAATCGCTATTGAGCCAGATGATATTCCGGCAAATTGGAACAAGTCCCTTACACTTCTTCATCTTGGCGACTATGAGAATGGCTGGACTTTTTATGAGTGGAGATGGAAAACAGAATTTCAAAAAAATTCAAATCGACATTATTTAAAACCCCTATGGCTTGGACAAGAGTCACTAAAAGGAAAAACTATCTTAATTTGGTCCGAGCAAGGACTAGGAGATACGATTCAATTCTGTAGATACATTAAATTGATTGCCAACTTGGGTGCAAAAGTTTTTTTTGAAGTTCAAGAGCCTTTATTGACATCTTTCATCAACCTGGAAGGCGTAGACCAGCTAATTAGACAGGGTGATCAGCCCCCAGAATTTGATTTTCACATTCCCTTACTCAGTCTACCTTTGGCATTAAAAACAACCATCAATACAATACCAAAAGGTATTGGGTATATTTTGCCGCCAACCGAAAAAGTTCAGCACTGGAGAAATAAATTAGGCGCCAAGGAAAAATTCAGAATTGGATTAGTTTGGTCTAGTGGGCACAGAGCAGATACGCCTGGACTCTGGGATTATGCAGTGCGGAAAAGTATCCCCCTGAAAATGTTTACGGTACTTAAAGATGTCAACTTTGAGTTCCATAGCTTACAAAAGGGAGGGGAAGCTGTTGCTGAGCTGGAAAAATTAGAAACGGATTCTTGGTTGGGCCCAAAAATTTTCAACCATGATGATCAATTAAATGATTTCTCTGACACCGCTGCATTAATAGAAAATCTTGATTTAGTAATTTCCGTAGATACCTCTGTTGCTCATATGGCTGGGGCAATGGGTAAACCAGTCTGGGTTTTAACCCAGTTCTCTGTTGATTGGAGATGGTCGGATGGGCAAAGAGAATCTTGGTACCCAACTGCAAAAGTATTTAGCCAGCCATCACATGATGACTGGACGTCAGTCATTGAAAGCGTTCGCCGTGAACTTATCAATTTCAATACCTGATTATTTATAGCTCATCTTAGCAATTTTTACACTTCAATTTTTGATACTGTAGCGCATTAGATATAAGCTAAGTATCAAAAAATCTTTGCTAGCTGTAAAAATTAATATCGCTACTTTACAATGAATTAATGTTGGTTATTGCTTTATATATGACTAGACAACCTCTTCTTGAGTATGAATTAAGTCAATTCAACAATTACAAATAGAAACCTCCACCATATTAACGTGGTGATTTATTAAAACTATCAAAAATACATCTAAGCCATATTGGACATAAGTTCAAGTAAGAAAAATACATAGGTTTAATTCTAATTTAGGATTTTTATTTCTACTTGATGTCTAGATGAAATAGTGGATCGATTTATAACTAATCAAACCCTTCGTTAACCCTCAAATAATTTCTAAGAAAATAATAAAATCATGCATAGCCCATCATTGATATACAGACTGAAAATCTCAAGTACAGCTCAAATCGAATTTGACCTTATCAAAGACGCTGTTCCAGTCGCCAATCGCCGGCTGTCTATATAGCTTAATTGACGGGTACCATGGACTATCCTCCCTGTCTAATAACCATCGCCAATCTGGCACATAAGGTAACAGCAATAATGTTTTTTTTCCCAATGCACCACTTAAATGCGCCACGCTTGTATCAACGCTAATCACTAAATCTAACTGGTCAATTAATGCTGCAGTATCCAGAAAATCATTTAAATCATTAGAAAAACTCAGAACATGCGGATTTATATCAAGCGTTAATTTATCAACTTCACGAACTTCTTTTTGCAGTGTTATGTATTCAAATTTATTTGGTAGGAACGGAAGAAGATCTCGTAACAATAAACTGCGATTATGGTCATTGTTATGATGAGGATTCCCACTCCAAACTAGGCCAACTCGTGGCCTTAACTTTGAACCTAATTTTATTTTCCATTCAATGGTTTTATCGTGGTGGTTATTGAGAGTAATATATTCCTTAGGACTCGGAATTGTATTTAGCTTAGTTTTAAATGCCAGCGGAAGACTCAATAGAGGACATTGGTAATCAAAGAATGGCAGCTCTTGGCCCTCAATGACTAATTCTGAAATATCCTCTAAATTCTTCATTAAACTAGCAAGTGACCTTGGCACTTCCAAAATAACTTTGGCGCCTAAATCTGCAACTAGTTTGACATATCTGCAAAACTGAATGAAATCTCCGAGTCCTTGCTCAAAATGCAGTAGGATTTTTTTGCCATCGAGCGACTCTTCTCCAAGCCAGGTTGGCTTATCGAAGAAACGCTTGCTGGAAACTTCGCTAGTTTTATGCAATGCCCATCTGCTCTCATAAAGCGGAAGACCATTTTCAAAATCTCCTTGTAACAGTAAAGAAAGGCTTTTATTCCAAGAGGCTTCTGCATAGCTAGGCTTAAGAGTTAATGCTTTATCAAAGTGAGTGATTGCTTCTTCAAATCGTTTAGACTCCTTCAAGGCAATACCTTTATTAGTCCATGCCTCAACATAGTCAGGCTTAAGAGATAGTGCCTGATCGTATTGGGTAATAGCTTCGTCATAACGTTTAAGCTGATTTAGCACGTTACCTTTACTCAACCATGCCTCAACATAGTCAGGCTTAAGAGATAGTGCCTGATCGTATTGGGTAATAGCTTCGTCATAACGTTTAAGCTGATTTAAGGCAACGCCTTTATTAGCCCAAGCCTCTGCCAAATGAGGATCTACTACTAAAGCCTGCTCTGCCAAAGCTATAGCTTCTTCATACCTCTTAAGCTCCTTTAAAGATGTACTTTTATTTAATAAAGCTTCCACATAATCAGGTTTAAGACTGAGAGCATTCTCATAGGAAAGCAAAGCATCATGATGGCGACCTAAATTAGATGCTGTTTTTCCGTAGCTAAGCCAAGCTTCTGGATTATTGGGGGCTAGAGCAACTGCCTTTTTATGATGGGTAAGTGCATCTTTATCATTTCCTGAGTCGGCAAGAGCTTTTGCTAAGTTGTAATGTATAGAAGCATCATTCGGATTCAGTCGGGCTGCTAAAGCTAAATAATTAGCTGCTTCCTTATACTTTGATTGTGAAGCTCTAATTAAACCAAGAATATGTAACGCTGGAAGATTTTTTGAATCGACCTGTAAAACTCTTTTAAGGATAAAGTCGGCACTATCAAAATTACCGCTCTGAAAGGCTTGAATAGCTTGTTGAAGCAATATTTGAAGTTGATGATTCATAACAGATATTTTATAGCCACAGCACTTATTTTTAGCAAGGGTTAGCGTAACAATAGTTAAAAATAACCAGTGGAGAATATAAGTAACTGTGCCAAGGCGAATGGATCGAGATTGAACTAGCTCCAAAAAGTTCTCAGGGCTATCGCAGGGATCGAGTCTTATACCCTAATTACTTTTTAATACCCCCCCCAATTAGAGAATATGTAAACGTATTTGTACTTATGCAACCATTAAGCTAAGTAATTCCTGCACCTAAACTTGAGCCTGCTTTTTATTGTTTAGGTGCTTGATTCTCGAAGTTTTGGCTTTACTTAGCTTTTTATACCGAGCTTCGTACCGTAGTAAAACTTAACTTACCTACAATCCAAGATATGGCAAAGGCTGTTGATAGAGGCATGCTTATGGGTAATGTCCATGTACTTGAGAAGAGTGGTGCCGAGAGTGGGGAATGGAGAGCGGGTTAGCAAAGATTAACCTGTAAAGCAAAATTAAGAATATGAAATAAGCTGGGGCCCAATTCTGTTCCACTGAGGGGACAGAAAACGTGCTAATACTATGTAAAAGAAGTAATGGGCACTAGCAAGACTCAATGCCGACGCCTTTCGGGGTATAGGCAGTTAGACCTTTCAGACCCAGATCAATTGGCTCTTAAGATATTAAAAACACTACCTAAATAATAGTTATATGATCTGGCTGCAAATCATCTTGATAACGCTCATACATTTCGCTGTAAGCGACTTCAAGATTTTTAGTAAAGAGCGGTGTATCAAACAATGGAGTAGTCAAACGGTTCTTGGCTAACTTCAATTTAATATCTTTAAGTTTATTGGGGTTTATGGCTAGCTCAATCGCTAATGCTTCATACTCTTCTTGAGTGCTGGTAATTAGTTCTGGCAAACCAATCGCTTTTAAAAGGCTCGCTGCTACACGACTAGCAAAAGACCTGCCTATTAAAGTTAAAACTGGTAATCCAGCCCATAAAGCATCGCTAGTGGTGGTATGTGCGTTATAGGGGAAGGTATCAAGAAATAAATCAGCCTGACGATGGCGAGCCAAATGTTCAGGTAAAGGCAAACGTTCAGCAAAGACTAGCCTATCGGCTGCAATACCTTGTTTTTCAGCTTCTTTTTTGAGATTCTCTACCGCCCAAGAATTATCTTGAAATAGCCATAAGATACTACCTTCTACCGCTTTCAATATTCTCATCCAACTTGCAAAGGTTGCGGGCAATATCTTGTAATTGTTATTAAAACAACAAAATACAAATCCTTTTTCTGGAAGGTCTAGATCTTGCCTTGTAAATTGCCTATCTGAAATTAGACGCTTTCTATCATTGACCTGATAGCTATTGGGTAAATAGACTACCTTCTCTGAATAGCATGACTGAGACTCCAGTGGAATAAGAGTTCTATCGGCAATGATGTAATCCATGTAATCAGCACCCATAGTTCCAGGGTAGCCAAGATAATTGACTTGAATGGGTGCGGCACGATGAGAAAATATTCCCGTTCTTGCGTCTTGGGTAAAGCCTGTTAAATCAACTGCAATGTCAATATTTAAGCATCTACTTAATTGGGCGATTTCAATATCCGACTTATTACCAACCTCAACAAACTGGTCAAATGACTTTTCTAGGCGTTGGCGCATCTGGTCTTTTGTTATTGGGCCAAATGAAAAGCCGACTAATTCAAATTGACTTTTATCATGCAACTCAAAAAGCTCGGCAATAAGAAAGGCAACGGGATGGTTTTTAAAATCAGTCGAGAAGTAACCCACTCGGATTTTTTGATTCTGTGGACGCTTAAGAATAGGTTCTAAAACAGGGTTAGATGGATATCTTGATTGAATATAAATTTCAGCAGATTTTTTATGAAGCAGAGCATCATCATTTAACGCTAGCAACGAAAAAGGATTAACAACTTTCTCATTCACCACTAATTTTTTGGAAATATTCTCCAAAGATTCTGCCAAACCTGACCAACTACATATATTCATCTTAGAGTGTAGTAAATCTCCATACACCCAATTAATATCAGGCTTGATGCTGAGAGCCTTATCATAGTAAGCAATAGCCTCTTCATACTGTTTTAGCTCATTTAATACATTACCTTTGTTGGACCACGCCTCATGATAGTCAGGCTTAAGGCTGAGAGCCTTATCGTAGTGAGCAATGGCCTCGTCATACCGTTTTAGCTCATTTAATACATTGCCTTTGTTATAGTAAGCTTCCGCATAGTCAGGCTTGATACTTAATGCTTTATCGCATGCTTCAGAGGCCTCTTCGAAGCGTTTTAATTTGTTCAGTGGTGCACTTTTATTTGACCATGCCTCGTAATAGCTTGGTTTTAGCTTAATGGCCTTGTTATAGGCGTTGATAGACTCCTGATACAAATTTAGATTATTGAATGCAATGCCTTTATTAGACCAACCTTCAGCGATATCAGGATTTATTTGGGTTGCCTTTTCTAGGACCTCTAGCGCCAAAACATAATCCTTAATATCGTTACAAGTTGAGCCTTTATTAATAAGTATCTCGGCATCATCAGACTGAATTTTGAGAGCTAAATCATAAGCTGCTAATGCAAGTTGATGCCTGCCCAGTAACGAATGAATAAGGCCCAAGTTATAAGGAATTCTTACATCATTTTTTTTATAGGGCTGCAAGCAGCAAAAGACAGCTGATGCCTCCATAAATCTATTGGCTTTTGCATAAGCAATGCCCAACTCAAAAACAGCATCGGCACTATTGATATCGCTTTGAAGAACTTCCTTGAGGATTAAATCAGCGCCATCAAAATTTTGGCTCTGAAAGGCTTGGATGGCTTTCTGAAGAGCTGCTTGAAGTTTGGGATTCATAAGGCCATTTTATAGGTTCCCTACTTATTCCTAAGATAGAGCCAAAAATCAACATTTCTTTAAAAAATACTTGTTCATTTGAGCAAAATAAGGTGAAAGAGTTGGCTGGATGAGACCCTTTTCAAAAACGAGCTATGGGGGTGTAGAAGGAATCGGTTTCTTGAAAATCACAAAGGGGTGCCCCGTTTTATCCAGCATGCGGATGGACAAACCCGTTGATAGAGGCATGCTTATGGGTAATGTCCATGTACTTGAGAAGAGTGGTGCCGAGAGTGGGGAATGGAGAGCGGGTTAGCAAAGATTAACCTGTAAAGCAAAATTAAGAATATGAAATAAGCTGGGGCCCAATTCTGTTCCACTGAGGGGACAGAAAACGTGCTAATACTATGTAAAAGAAGTAATGGGCACTAGCAAGACTCAATGCCGACGCCTTTCGGGGTATAGGCAGTTAGACCTTTCAGACCCAGATCAATTGGCTCTTAAGATATTAAAAACACTACCTAAATAATAGTTATATGATCTGGCTGCAAATCATCTTGATAACGCTCATACATTTCGCTGTAAGCGACTTCAAGATTTTTAGTAAAGAGCGGTGTATCAAACAATGGAGTAGTCAAACGGTTCTTGGCTAACTTCAATTTAATATCTTTAAGTTTATTGGGGTTTATGGCTAGCTCAATCGCTAATGCTTCATACTCTTCTTGAGTGCTGGTAATTAGTTCTGGCAAACCAATCGCTTTTAAAAGGCTCGCTGCTACACGACTAGCAAAAGACCTGCCTATTAAAGTTAAAACTGGTAATCCAGCCCATAAAGCATCGCTAGTGGTGGTATGTGCGTTATAGGGGAAGGTATCAAGAAATAAATCAGCCTGACGATGGCGAGCCAAATGTTCAGGTAAAGGCAAACGTTCAGCAAAGACTAGCCTATCGGCTGCAATACCTTGTTTTTCAGCTTCTTTTTTGAGATTCTCTACCGCCCAAGAATTATCTTGAAATAGCCATAAGATACTACCTTCTACCGCTTTCAATATTCTCATCCAACTTGCAAAGGTTGCGGGCAATATCTTGTAATTGTTATTAAAACAACAAAATACAAATCCTTTTTCTGGAAGGTCTAGATCTTGCCTTGTAAATTGCCTATCTGAAATTAGACGCTTTCTATCATTGACCTGATAGCTATTGGGTAAATAGACTACCTTCTCTGAATAGCATGACTGAGACTCCAGTGGAATAAGAGTTCTATCGGCAATGATGTAATCCATGTAATCAGCACCCATAGTTCCAGGGTAGCCAAGATAATTGACTTGAATGGGTGCGGCACGATGAGAAAATATTCCCGTTCTTGCGTCTTGGGTAAAGCCTGTTAAATCAACTGCAATGTCAATATTTAAGCATCTACTTAATTGGGCGATTTCAATATCCGACTTATTACCAACCTCAACAAACTGGTCAAATGACTTTTCTAGGCGTTGGCGCATCTGGTCTTTTGTTATTGGGCCAAATGAAAAGCCGACTAATTCAAATTGACTTTTATCATGCAACTCAAAAAGCTCGGCAATAAGAAAGGCAACGGGATGGTTTTTAAAATCAGTCGAGAAGTAACCCACTCGGATTTTTTGATTCTGTGGACGCTTAAGAATAGGTTCTAAAACAGGGTTAGATGGATATCTTGATTGAATATAAATTTCAGCAGATTTTTTATGAAGCAGAGCATCATCATTTAACGCTAGCAACGAAAAAGGATTAACAACTTTCTCATTCACCACTAATTTTTTGGAAATATTCTCCAAAGATTCTGCCAAACCTGACCAACTACATATATTCATCTTAGAGTGTAGTAAGCTACCAAATATCCAATCAATATCGGGCTTGATGCTGAGAGCCTTATCATAGTAAGCAATAGCCCCGTCATAACGCTTGAGTTCATGCAAAGTATTTCCCTTGTTAAACCAAGCTGCAGCAAAATCAGGATTTAAATTTAAGGCTTTATCGTAATGAGCGATAGCCTCGTCATAACGCTTGAGTTCATAGAAAATATTTCCTTTGTTAGACCAAGCTGCGGCAAAATCAGGTTTCAGGCTTAGCGCTTTATCGTAGTGAGCAATAGCCTCGTCATAACGCTTAAGGCTTTGAAGTGACTTCCCACAACCAAGCCAAATCTCATGGTTATTCGGGGATAAAAAAATTGCTTTTTGGTGACTCCTTACTGAATCTAGATGCTTTCCAATCTCTTGCAATGCTCTTGCGCAATTAATATTCACTTCTAAATCGTCAGGCTTAATTTTTAACGCTTTTAATGAGTAATAAACTGCTTCTTGATGATTATTTTCAGTTCCAGAAATAAATCCTAGTGCGTGCAAGACGTCAAAATTCTTTGGTTGCATCTTTAGGACATAAGCAAGGATTGGCTTGGCTTGGCTAAATTTTGCCTGTTGCATATATTCAAAAGCTTGCTGAAGCATTATTTGAAGTTGAGGATTCATTTTGTGTATTTTACAGCTTCAGCACTTATTTTTAAGACGAGGTAATGAACAGAAAAAATTAGAATTATTTGAGCAAAATAAGGTGGAGGGGCTATCTGGGTGGGGCCCTTTTCAAAAATGGGCTATGGGGGTGTGGCAGAAGTCGGTTTCTAGAAAGTCGCGAAAGGCTACCCCTCTTTTATCTAGTGTGTGAATGAAATGAGTCCTACTGAGCCACAATAAATATCGATTTGCGCTTAGCTAATAGCTGGTAGATTCATCTTACACGACTCTTGTACCATCCTTTTTCGTAGCCCAATTTAGTCCCACTAACCATTAATCAACTTACAGAATTTAGCTCTTATTGTTTATTGATTACTCTTAGTTCTTTGTTTTTGCTGGGCTTCTCACCGCAGTCCAAGTCGCTCTCCTCACAATCTACGATATGGTCAAAGCTGTTGATAAAGGCATGTTGAAGATAACTCTTAGAACCTAAAAAATAACTCTTGTGACACTTACGATATGGTCAAAAAAATCAACTAAATCTTCGAGATGGTTGATGTGTGATCTACACGTTATTTCGAGCTGCTGACTCCAAGTTTTGAATCAAGGTCTGAATCTTCATACGTGTTAGTTTTTCACCATCATACGAAAGGCTCTTGTAAAGATCGCCATTTAACCATTTTTTTGCAAAATATATTGCATCTTGATTTTTAATTGTATTAATAAAACTATTTTCAACCGAACCACATGCACCAGCTGAATGATAAACATGTGCTTGGTGAGCAACCTTTACCTTCCATCCTCGTGACCTAGCCGTATAAGAGTAATCAGAATCTGAACAAATAAACTTCATATTTTTATCAAAAAAACCAATCTCTCTTATCATTTTCACCCTTAAAAGCATACAAGCTCCATTTGCCCAATAAGTATCAAAGTCCTTGCTGTACTCACTCAAAGACCCGCCTTGATGCCTTCCAAATGGAAATGCTTCAAAACCCCCTCCCCAATATATGGAGTTGTCCTTACTCGATATTTGTATTGGACATGCGATCCCACAATTTTCATCCGCCTCCATACTCTTGACTAAGAATCTGATAGTTTCTTTTTGTACATAAGCGTCTTGATTCAAAATGAGTATGTAATCAATATCTTTATTTGAACTGTACTTTTGTAGCCCTTCGTTTATTGCAGCAATAAATAAAATATTATCGATGCTGTTATCTCTTACAAAAATATCAATCGGTTTATAAGATTGATCCTCAAGCGCAGATAGGCATTTTTGCAACTCTTCTTCTGCACAAAAATAGGGGATTATTACCGGTATAGTTTTCATAAGCCATTAATAGCTGTAGATATATGGTCATCGCAAAAGTTATAAAAAAACCCACTGTTTTTCAACAGTGGGTTAATAAAATACTAAACTAACTTTGCTAGACTGCTACGCAAGAATTAATTTAGAAAGTATGACGCACACCAACGCCATAGCTTGAACCACCTTCAGCAGCGATTGAGCCGTTGGTTGAACTTTGTGTAGAGCCAAAAATCGCGTAGAGGTTTGTACGCTTGCTCAACAGGTAGTTCGTACCTAACTGATAACCAGTAAAGTCAGCTGAAGTTGTAGTTGCAGCAGAAATTGTTACAGCATTTGGACCCTGGTATCTACCGTTACCGACAGATGCCCACGCCTCGATTGTTGGTGTCACGAATGAACGTACGCCAATCTGCTGTGCAGAACGGCTGATATAAGAATTCGAGTCCAAGTTAGAGGTGTACTTAGTATTAATGTACTGAGCATATGCCTTCAAAATACCGAAGTCATAAGTAGCACCAGCATAGTTGCTCAAAATACCAATAGATGTACCCAAGACGTTAGCAATTGTGCCAATAGTTGCAGACAGTGGAGCAATAGATGCGGCTGTTTGTGTTGTGCCTGTGATTGTAGTTTGCTTTGAAGAATTCATAGCCAAATCAACATTCAACTTTTGCCATACATAGTTAATGCCAAGGCCGAGAGCTTCGTTATTAGTTACAGTCTGTGTTGTGGCAGGATTATTGGCATTTGAATTGTTGTTGTTGTAAATACCGTAAAGTTGAAAGCCAGCCATTCTCTCAGTTTGCAATGTAAGAGCATTGTTGTAGCGAACTGTGTAGGCCTGGGTTGTTTGACCGTTACCTTGTGAAGAATTAGTTGCGTAAATTACGTTACCCAACATGTTGTTTGTCTGGCCTGGGTCTGTACGGCCAACAGCTAAATGAACTGGTGTGTACTGAGTACCAATAGCTGCAGAGCCAACACCATTCTTTTTCAAACCGACGAATGTTTGACGATTTGCCAAGCCAGTATTTGCATCGCCAGATAGGGCGCTATTAGTTGGAGCCAAAGCAAATTCTGCTGTGAAGAAAGCGGATGTACCTCCACCCATATCTTCAGTGCCTTTGAAACCTAAACGTGATGTTGTTTCAGCACCTTCACCAGAAAAAGATGTCTTGTTTGTTTTTGCTGAGCCAACACGAGTTGTAACACCTTGGAAACCTACGTCCATGATTCCGTATACGGTTACTGATGACTGTGCTTGAGCTGCTGACGCAAATGCGCCAATTGCTGCAACTGCTAGTAGCGATTTTTTCATTCTTTAAATCTCCATAAATTGAAAGTAATGCCCAAAAAAATTCGGGACTCATGAATTTTGCTTGTTTTGCATTGCTAGACAGGGGTTCAGGGCATTTAGAGGCTGTTTTTGCTTGTGGAAAGGCAGTTTTTTGGCTTTCTTCGTTGTATCAGGGCAACAAGGGCTTTGTTTTCTGTCTTTTAAGAGCCTTAGATGCCAAAATTGTCATATGGCAAGTCGTGAATTCTTAAAAATCCTTCAATCTGCTCGATTAGGTGACGTATCCGCACAACAAAACTTAGCTTCTGCTTATTTAACAGGGGCATTCAAGACTCCAATTCAGCCGGCTAATGCATTGATTTGGCTAGAAAAATCCTATTTATCCATTAAAAATCAAGCAGTTAACGATTCCAGCACTGGCGCTTCTGAAACTCTTAAGCTAGATACGCTCTCCCCGGAAATGCTGGGAATTTTGAAGCAAATTTCCTTAGTTCCACTGGGGCTCACCTTTAATTCACCCGCCTTTTACTTTGGCTGGGAATCATTCTGGAAGCTAGCTAATACGAATATCGATGTCAGTTATGCAGCGCAGTGGCAACTCGCTGAACTACTGCTTGATCCTAGTAAAAAAGCGCTTCAAGGAGAGCTTGCTGAATGGCTCTTAAAACAGGAAGGTGATCTCCACCTACCTTCTCTACAAAGAACCGCAAAAGAATTTCTACTCCACTTAGTAGAATCAGAAACCCCCTTCACCAATTCGGCTAAAGAACTTCTAATAAAGCTCCAACCTAAAGATGAAGCACTTTCCTATCTGTGGAGCGCTTGGCTCTCAGAAAAGAATGAGGGTGTATTAGTTCAGGCAGCAGAACTAGGCCTGACGATTGCAAAGCTCACCTTGGGCTTACGTCTTGCGCAATTGAATGAGGTCGACTCTGATGTAAGAGATTTGGATGGTTCGAGTGGAAAATCAAATGCATCTCTCAAGAAAGCGGCTTACTGGTTAGGGCTTGCAGCAAAAGATGGTGATCGAGATGCTTGGTTTGCTTTGGGTGAAATCTATCGTCGTCCCCAGTTCTCTGGATATAACGCCAATGAAAGTGATCGGTGTTTTGATCGCGCAGCTGATTTGGGTCATCCTGTGGCTCAATTCAGAAGAGGTGCGAACCTCTGGCGCAAACGTGAAAAAGTGGAAGAGAAGGTTCGCGGACTTCAGGCTTCCTATTGGATTTGGCAAGCTCACCAGCAAGGTGTACCTGAAGCAAAAGAATTACTAAGCAAAGTTCTGGAGAATGTTTCTAGTCCCGAGAATAATGATTGGCATCACTTAGCATTGCATGCAGAAAAAGCCTTGAACCACCATGCAGAGCATCAATTGGATGAGGAGTGGATCTTGCTATGTCACCGACTCATTGTGGCTAATCAATTTAACTTGAGCAAGGCAGAGTTATTGCTATGTGAAGTTGGTCAACTCCAACATGAGCATTGTGTCGTTGTCGATATTCGCCATGAGTTACCAAAGATACTGCCTAGATTAATTCAGATTGATACCACTCAGCAGCGCCGCTCATTGCTTGCAGCAGGAAAAGTTTTTGCGAGCAGTAATACAGACTTGGAGGGGAATTTAAGACAAAGACGCTATCGATTTGATCGGGTAACGGAATGGCTTACCAGTACCTTCGGACAAGATCAAGTCGTGGCTTGAGTATCTGGCTTTGTACTTGCGTCAGCATCATCGTCTGACGGCTTTGGAACGTAAAAACGCGCAATCAACAGTCCTAACTCATAAAGCAGAGTCATAGGAATTGCTAATAGCAATTGTGATAGAACATCGGGTGGCGTAACCACGGCAGAGATCACAAATGCACCAACGATCACATAAGGACGAATCTCTCTGAGCTTTTCTAGGGGAACCATGCCCATGCGCACTAAAACTACAACCACAACGGGTACTTCAAAAGTAAGTCCAAAGGCTAGGAAGGTATTCATAGCAAAACTGAGGTACTTATCAATATCAGTCGACATTTCAGCGCCAAGTGGTGCGTTATAACTAGCCATGAATTCAAACACTGTTGGAAATACCAAGAAGTAGGCAAATGCCATGCCAAATATAAAGAGGCTGTAGCTACTCACAACTAAAGGCACAATAAGCTTGCGCTCATGTTGATATAAGCCAGGAGCAATAAATGCCCACAGTTGATACATCACTACCGGCAAAGCAATCAAGAAAGCAACCAACATCGTGACCTTCATCGGCACAAAGAATGATCCTGTGACATCCGTCACAATCATTTTTCCGCCTGAGGGCAAGGAGTCCAATAGCGGCTGTGAAAATAAATGAAAAATATCCGGCGCCCAATACACCAAGCAGACGAACACCGCAATGATTGCTAGCGCAGACTTAATAATGCGATCACGTAACTCAAATAAATGAGACAAGAAGGATTCTTGTAAGCCGGAATCTTCTGTTGGATTTTTGTCAGTCATGCGCGGATATTTATATTCTTGTAGTTTTTATTCTTTTATTGCTGACTTATTAGCGCTATGGTGAAAACGCTTCATACGAGCTGCGCCAGATTGAACGCGAGTGCGCATCCCAGTGGAATGCTTAAACCAAACTGGTCTTGCTGCGCGTCTTACACCCCAACTCTTGCGCCCTTGACGGATTGACTTGCTAAGCACCTCTTTTTCATCAAGAGGCGCTCTGGTGAAATTATTTTCAAAGATGTCGGCCTGATCGCTTAGATTGGCGCCCGCCTCTTGAACGGTAGATTGAAGTGAGTTCTCAACATCTTTAAAGGCAGAGACGCTTTCTTCACGGAGTTTCTTGAACTCCTCGACATCCATCTGTCGGCTAACTTCAGATTTGACATCCGCCATATAGCGTTGAGCACGTCCAAACAAATTACCCGCCATACGGGCAATCTTAGGAAGACGTTCTGGGCCAACCACTATCAATGCAACTACTGCAATGAGTGCAAGCTTTGAAACTCCGAGATCAATCATTACTGCTGCGCATTATTTCTATCAACAATTATTTATTGACGTCTTTTGCCTGAACATCCACAGTTTTCTCTGGTGATGCGGCTGCGGTCTGAATTTGTTCCTTGGTTTTATCTTGCGACTCTTCAGTTCCCTCAGGTGTTTTCATGCCGTCTTTGAAACCTTTAACAGCGCCACCTAAGTCTGTGCCGATATTACGCAATTTTTTGGTACCAAATACCAACATCACGATTACCAAAACAATCAACCAATGCCAAATGCTGAATGAACCCATTTTTAATCTCCTCGGACTATTTTTTCCAGGGGCGCGGACCGCCCATCACATGTAAATGCAAGTGATAAACCTCTTGCCCACCATCCGCACCATTGTTCACCACTACTCTAAAGCCACCATCTTTTCCGGGACGGCAACCCTGATCCTTGGCGAGACGCGGTGCTAATTCCATCATTCTACCTAGCAATGGCGCATCTGCCAGTTCTGCAGACTCCAACATGGGTATATGTTTTTTGGGAATCATTAAAAAATGGATGGGTGCGGCTGGATTGATATCTTTAAAAGCATAGATTTCCTCATCTTCATAGACCTTCTGAGATGGGATTAATCCTTGAGAAATCTTACAAAACAGGCAATTAGGGTCATGCGCCATCAATTACTCCTTATTAGCCGCTTTTCTGGCGGCTTTTTCTTCAATGCCTGAAGTGCCCAAGCGACGATTAAGCTCAGCCACAACATCCTCTGGGCGTAAGCCAAACTGGGAAAGTGCAATTAAGCAATGAAACCAAAGGTCAGCCATCTCCCCAACCAAGAGCTTTTGCTGTTCAGGGGCTAGATTGGAGTTACGCGCATCCTTGGCTGCCATCACTGCCTCAGTCGCCTCTTCACCAATTTTCTTCAAAATCCCATCATCGCCCTTCGAAAAGAGCAAAGCGGTATAAGAAGTCTTAGGATCTGCCTCGCCAGCCTTGAACGCATCGCGTCGCTGATCCACCACATCGGCCAAATGAGCCAAAGCGGAATCTAAATTAGAAGGGTTTTGTGCTGGACTAGTCATAAAGTGATTTTATGTCTTTTATTGCTAGAGAGACGCTGGGAGTCTTATTTATGACCTGTAGACTCATCCACCCAGGCAGACTTACCAGAATCCCACCGCAGAAAAAAACAGCTGTGCTCGCCAGTATGGCAAGCAATACCGTCTTTTTGCTCAACCATGAGCAAAATGGTGTCGCCATCGCAATCGAGACGGATTTCTTTTACCTTTTGAGTGTGGCCAGATTCTTCACCCTTGTGCCATAGCTTTTGCCTTGAGCGGGTCCAATACACTGCCTCGCCCAAGCGCAGTGTTGCCAATAGCGCATCTCGATTCATCCAGGCCATCATCAAGATATCTTTACTACCCACTTCCTGAGCGATTACTGGGACCAGGCCTTGCTCATTCCAAGTTACGGAATCAAGCCATGCTCCAGCCTCTAAAGACTCAATTGGAGTGAAAGTATTTTGCATGGTCATCTTCGTCTGGTTTTCTCGGTTGATCTGTCTGCGCATTAAATGCGGACAGGAATCCCTTGGCTGGCCATATATTCTTTTGCCTGGCCGACAGTATATTCACCGTAATGGAAAATACTGGCTGCAAGAACAGCATCGGCATGGCCTTTGGTAATACCATCGACTAAGTGCTGTAAATTTCCCACACCACCAGAGGCAATTACCGGAACACTTACCGCATCACTCACTGCTGCAGTTAACTCCAGATCAAAGCCATCTTTACTGCCGTCACGGTTCATGCTGGTGAGCAGAATTTCTCCAGCACCACGTTTAGCGACTTCTGAAGCCCATGCAACTACATCCATTCCCGTAGCGGTTCTACCGCCATGGGTAAAAACTTCCCAGTTACCCGCTTCAGTTTTTTTAGCATCAATGGCAACCACGATGCACTGTGAACCGTAATACGCCGCAGCATCAGAAACCAAATCTGGATTGGCTACTGCAGAAGAATTCATGCTGACCTTATCAGCACCCGCATTGAGCAAGCGTCTTACATCTGCTACTGCACGGACACCTCCACCAACGGTCAAAGGAATAAATACTTGGGAGGCAACATCTTCAATGATGTGCAGTATGAGATCACGGCCATCAGAGGTAGCAGTAATGTCTAAGAAGGTAAGCTCATCAGCGCCTTGAGTGTTGTAACGCTTAGCAATCTCTACCGGATCACCTGCATCGCGCAGACCCACGAAGTTCACACCTTTCACAACGCGCCCTGCCGTGACATCAAGACAGGGAATAATTCTTTTAGTTAGCACTGGTCGGCACTTTAGATAATTTTCTTAGCAAACTTGAGCGTTAACTCATCAGCATATTTTTGCGCTGCAGTTAAATCTAAATCACCAGCATAAATTGAGCGCCCAGCAATCACGCCCATCACGCCTTCAACTTCAGCTTCACACAAGGCTTCAATATCTTGGTTATTTGATAAGCCACCGCTAGCAATGACCGGAATCCGGATAGCTTGGGCCAATTTAATCGTGGCATCCATATTGATGCCCTTCATCATGCCATCACGACCAATGTCGGTATAGATGATCGCTTCAACGCCGTAATCTTCAAATTTCTTCGCAAGGTCAATCACTTCATGACCTGTGATCTTGCTCCAACCATCGGTTGCCACTTTGCCATCACGTGCATCAAGTCCCACCATGATGTGGCCAGGGAATGCGGTACAAGCATCTTGCACAAAGCCAGGACTCTTGACCGCTGCAGTACCAATAATCACTGTACTAATACCGTCATCCAATAAACGTTCAATCGTTTCAAGATCGCGGATGCCGCCACCCAGTTGAATCGGAATCTCATCACCCACTGCTTTCAGAATAGATTTAATGGCAGATTCATTTTTGAGTTTTCCAGCAAACGCACCATTCAAATCCACCAGATGTAAACGACGCGCTCCCTTACTAATCCAATGCGCAGCCATTGCGCCTGGATCTTCAGAAAAAACAGTGGCTTTATCCATGTCACCTTGTTCAAGTCGAACACAGTGGCCATCTTTTAAGTCAATCGCAGGAATGAGCAGCATAGCGGTAGATTAGATAAGTATTAAGGTTGCCAAGAAACAAAATTTTTGTAGAGCTTTAATCCGTATTCTGCACTTTTTTCTGGATGAAATTGTGTTGCAAAAATATTATCCTTTGCAACAGCAGAAGTAAACCAATCGCCATATTCGGTTGAGCCGGCAGTATCTTCCTTACGCTGCGGCACAACATAGTAACTATGCACAAAATAAAAACTGGTCAAATCCGGAATGCCACTCCAAAGCGGGTGCTGGCGATCCTGACGAACCTGATTCCAGCCCATATGGGGTACCTTATAAGCGGAGCCATCTGGCTGTAATTTTCCAGTCAACTCAAAACGCCGCACTTCGCCCGGAATCAATCCCAAGCAAGGAGTCCAAGCTGAACTGGGGTTTGCTCTTACTTCAGCGCTGTGATCAAACAGCATCTGCTCACCCACGCAAACACCTAATAAAGGCTTATTTTTTGCGGCATCAAGCAAGGCTTCCAATAAACCCGACTCTTCTAGATGTTTCATGCAATCAGGCATAGCACCCTGACCTGGAAGGACTACCCGCTCTGCGCTGAGGATTTCTTCGGGGGTGTGTGCAATCAGAACATTGGCATCTGGCGCCACATGATGAAAGGCCTGGTAGACGGAACGTAGGTTGCCCATTCCGTAGTCAACGATCGCAATGGTTTGCGCCACTTGTTAGCCTATGATCTGTGGTTTTTTGACAGTCTTCTACTCAACGCTAGAAATTTTCTAGATTAGAGACTGCCTTTGGTGGAAGGAACAACACCGGATGCGCGTGGATCAATCTCTAAAGCCATACGCAATGCACGCCCAAAGGCCTTGAACACAGTTTCAATTTGGTGATGGGCATTAATGCCACGTAAGTTATCGATATGCAGAGTCACTCCGGCGTGGTTTACAAAACCACGGAAGAACTCGATGCTGAGATCTACGTCAAAGTCACCTACGCGTGCGCGGGTAAATGGCACATTGAACTCTAACCCTGGACGACCAGAAAAGTCGATGACTACGCGAGAAAGGGTTTCATCCAAAGGAACGTAGGAGTGGCCGTAGCGGGTAATACCGGCCTTATCGCCAACTGCCTTAGCAAAGGCTTGGCCCAAGGTAATGCCCACATCCTCAACGGTATGGTGATCATCGATATGGGTATCGCCATTTGCCACTACTTTGAGGTCAATCATGCCGTGACGGGCAATTTGATCCAACATGTGGTCTAGGAAGGGTACGCCAGAGGCTAGCTCGGCTTTACCTGTGCCATCTAAATTGATAGCAATTTGAATTTTGGTTTCCGAAGTGTTTCGGGTAACGTCGGCTTGCCGCATGCTTCAGTGCGCCGCGAGGCGAAGTGTTGATTGAAGCCTCATAATATCATTCCTAATACAGATATAAATGCTGATTTTGATTGCTAGCGTTTGTTCACTTTTGCTGATTTTTAACTAGAGTCCCTCATGAGCCGCTTTTGGAGCCCCGTTGTTCAGACCCTGACCCCCTACACCCCGGGGGAGCAGCCGCAAATGAAGCGACTGGTAAAGCTCAATACGAATGAGAGCCCTTATGGCCCATCCCCGCTGGCCCTAGCCGCTATAAATCAGCAAAACACAGATGATTTGAGGCTCTATCCGGACCCGGAAGGAGCAGCCCTTAAAAAAGCTATTGCTGATTTGCACGGTCTAGACCCAAAACAGGTGTTTTTAGGAAATGGTTCCGACGAGGTATTGGCCCACGTATTTTTAGGCCTTCTCAAGCAATCCAAACCCGTTCAGTTTCCAGATATCACCTATAGCTTCTACCCAGTCTATTGCAAGTTATTTGGCATTGACTATCAAACAGTGCCCCTAGATTCTAATTTTGAGATCCAAACCCAAGACCTCAAAACCCCCAATGGCGGAATTATTTTTCCCAATCCCAATGCCCCAACTGGTCGAGCTATCCCGCGTTCAGATATCGAAGCCCTGCTCAGGAGAAATACAGACTCCGTAGTGGTGATCGATGAGGCCTATGTGGATTACGGCACTGAGTCTTGCATTCCACTTCTACGCGGAAGTGCTTGCCCAGACAACCTCTTAGTCGTACACACTTTATCTAAGTCTCGCGCCCTAGCTGGACTTCGCGTTGGGTTTGCAGTGGGGCATCCAGCTCTCATTGAAGGTCTTGAGCGTGTAAAAAATAGCTTTAACTCTTACCCACTAGGCCGCTTGGCTCAAGCGGGAGCAATTGCTGCAATACAAGATCAAGCGCATTTGGAATCGACGAGTAAAAAAGTAATTCAAACTCGTGAGCGATTAGTGAATGAGTTGGCCTCACTAGGTTTTGATACTTTGCCATCGACAGCGAACTTTATTTTTACGCGCCATCCGAAACATGCTGGCGCAAAGTTGTATCAGTCATTACGCGATCGTGGAATTATTGTGCGTCACTTCAAGTCGCCACGCATTGAAGAATTTCTGCGCATCACCATCGGTACTGATGAGCAAACGAATGAATTGATTACTGCCTTGAAAGAAATTCTGGCTATCGCCTAAGTTTACTTTTTAAGTCGCATCTCAGCAGCACGTGCATGAGCTGTTAAGCCCTCACCGTGCGCGAGAGTACTAGCTACAGCCCCTAGCGTTTGAGCTCCTGCTTCACTAACCTCAATCATACTTGAGCGCTTGATGAAGTCATACACACCTAATGGGGACGAGAAACGCGCTGTGCGTGCTGTTGGTAAAACGTGATTCGGGCCTGCGCAATAATCACCCAAAGATTCGCTGGTGTAGTTGCCCATAAAGATAGCGCCAGCATGACGAATTAACTCAGCCCACTTGCGCGGCTCAGTAGCGCAAATCTCTAAATGCTCAGCGGCAATGGCATTGGCAATCTCACAGGCCTCACCCATATCTTTTACCTGAATCAATAAGGCGCGATTCGTAAGTGATGTTTCAATCACTTTCTTTCTAGACATCTCCGGCAATAACTTGTTAATGCTTACTTGCACTTGCTCAATAAATTTCTCATCTGGACAAAGCAAAATAGATTGCGCCAACTCATCGTGCTCAGCTTGCGAAAACAAATCCATCGCAATCCAATCAGGGTTACTAGAGCCGTCGCAGAGCACTAAAATTTCTGACGGGCCAGCAATCATGTCGATACCGACAGTACCAAATACTCGGCGCTTAGCGGCTGCTACATAAGCATTACCAGGACCAACAATTTTGTCGACCGCAGGAATAGTCTGCGTGCCATACGCTAAGGCACCAACAGCTTGTGCGCCACCGATCGTAAAAACGCGATCAACGCCGGATAAATAAGCTGCAGCCAAAACTAAAGAATTGCGAGCACCATCTGGAGTAGGCACCACCATGATGACCTCTTTGACGCCAGCAACTTTTGCGGGAATTGCATTCATCAGAACGGAAGATGGATAGGCAGCCTTACCACCAGGCACATAAATTCCGACACGATCTAAGGCAGTGACTTTTTGACCTAAGCGCGTACCGTCCGCCTCTTCATATTCCCAAGAGTGACAGCCCGCTTCAATCTTTTGCTTCTCGTGATAAGCGCGCACTCTTTGCGCAGCAACGTCGAGAGCATTTTTCTGCTCGGCTGATAAACCTTCGTAGGCTTTTTTTAATTCTTCTTGAGAAATCTCCAACTCAGTAACGCTAACAACATTTAAGCGATCAAACTGCTTTGTGAAATCTAATACCGCAGCATCACCCTCACTTTTAACTTTCGCCAGAATGTTCGCCACCGCAGAATCAATTGCCTCATCATCCGTCATCGGTAAAGAAAGGCTAGAGAGCAGAGTTTCTTTGAACCCTGCATCTTTACTATTAAGGCGTTTTACTTTGACGTCTGGTGACATATGAATTTTTTCTTTACTTCAGCAACTCAAAAAATGGCTGGAGCTGTGTACGCTTACGCTTATAAGAGGCTTGATTAACCACTAAGCGTGCGCTGATATCAGCTATGGGCTCAACCTCAACCAAGCCATTAGCGCGCAAGGTATTGCCAGTGGATACTAAATCCACAATCGCATCTGCCAGCCCAACCAATGGAGCAAGCTCCATCGAGCCATACAAATGAATCGTATCGATGTGCACACCTTTGTTAGCAAAGTGTTCGCGTGCGCAATTAACGTACTTTGTTGCGACTTTTAAACGAGAACCCTGCTTTACCGCAGTAGCGTAATCAAAGCCTTCTTTGACAGCAACTGACATGCGGCATTTTGCGATGTTTAAATCAAAAGGAACATATAAGCCATCGGTGCCGTTTTCCATTAAGACGTCTAGGCCAGCAACTCCAAAATCAGCTCCGCCAAACTGAACGTAGGTCGGCACATCTGAAGCACGCACAATAATCAGGCGCACGTCAGGATTAGAGGTCTCAATAATGAGTTTGCGTGATTTTTCTGGATCCTCAAGCGGACGAATACCGATCTTAGATAAGATCTCAGCGGTTTCTTCGAAGATGCGTCCCTTCGAGAGGGCTAGGGTTAACTTCATGGACTAATTATCCATCAGGCTTACTTGATCCGCTGAATGTTGGCCCCCAAGAGGGTCAACTTTTGTTCCATACGGTCATATCCCCGATCTAAGTGATAAATCCGGTCTACCTGGGTTTCTCCTTGGGCCGCTAAGCCGGCAATCACTAGACTGGCAGAAGCACGTAAATCGGTAGCCATCACGATAGCACCAGACAGCTTCTCCACGCCTTGGGCAATTGCCGTATTTCCTTCAATTGCGATATCAGCACCAAGTCGGTTCATCTCTTGAACGTGCATGAAGCGGTTTTCAAAGATGGTTTCAGTAATGGTGGCATTGCCCTGTGCAATCGCATTGACTGCCATAAGCTGCGCCTGCATGTCTGTCGGAAAGGCTGGATATTCTGAAGTGCGGAAACTAACAGCCTTAGGGCGACCTTTCATCGAGGCCTTAATCCAGTCAGGGCCGACTTCCATTTCTAAGCCAGCTTCTTTGAGCTTGACGATCACAGCATCTAATGTGTCTGGACGACAGTGCTTCACCAGCACCTCACCACCAGCGGCAGCAACTGCGCATAAGAATGTGCCGGCTTCAATTCGGTCTGCAATCACAGCATGTTCTGCACTGTGGAGATTTTCAACCCCCTCAATCACCAAGCGATCGCTACCGATACCCGTAATCTTCGCGCCCATTTTGACGAGTAGCTCAGCTAAGTCACCGACTTCTGGCTCACGTGCAGCATTCTCCAAAATGGTTGTACCTGATGCCAAAGTAGCAGCCATCAGTAAATTTTCTGTGCCGGTTACGGTAATCATGTCGGTCAAGATAGAAGCGCCTTGGAGACGACCCGCAGCAGATTTAGTTTCTGCCTGAATATAGCCACTCTTAATCTTGATAGTGGCACCCATGGCTTTTAAGCCCTTGATGTGCTGATCAACTGGACGCGCCCCAATAGCGCAACCACCTGGCAGAGAAACCTTAGCGGTGTGCATTCTGGCAAGTAATGGGCCCAAAACCAAAATAGAAGCACGCATGGTTTTAACCATCTCATAAGTTGCTTCAGAGCTCTTAATATTGGCCGCGTTAAGCACTACGCAATTGCGATCATTCTCATCTGGAAAAGTAACAGTCACACCAATTTCCTGGAGGAGCTTGAGCATAGTCCGCACATCTTGTAAGTCAGGAACATTACGCAAAGTGATAGGCTGATCAGTGAGTAAGCAAGCGCACAAAATTGGTAGAGCTGCATTCTTGGCGCCAGCAATCAGCACTTCACCCTTCAGGGGGGTGCCGCCGACCATTCGTAATTTATCCATGAATCTATTCCAGTAAAAAGCTAATGCCGTATTTTAAGTTGGGGTATTTTGTGTGAATTCTTCAGGAGTAAATGCCTTAATTGATAAAGCGTGCACCTCCGCCTTCATACGGTCACCCATAGCGCCATATACCAATTGATGACGCTGAATCAAACGCTTGCCTTCAAACTCCGGACTCACAATCGTCGCAAAAAAATGTTGGCCATCACCCTCAACTTTAATATGAGTACACGAGAGGCCTTGCTGAATATAGCCTTCAATTTGTTCTGGGGTTGGCAACATCACAATCTCCTGATTTCTAATTTCTAAATATTCTTAAATACTAATTTTGAAGCAAGTTTTACGCACTTAGTTCCTAAGCTTGTAACCTTTTTGCAATAATCGCAAAGCAATCGCTGACACCGCGACAAAGAAGCAGACAACAATCGCCAAACTATTCCAAGGCGATATATCTGACACTCCAAAGAAGCCGTAACGGAAACCATCGATCATGTAAAAGAATGGATTAAAGTGCGATACCACTTGCCATGCAGCCGGTAAAGAATGAATGGAGTAAAACACGCCTGACAGCATTGTTGCTGGCATGATGATGAAATTCTGAAAAGCAGCTAATTGATCGTATTTATCTGCCCAGATGCCAGCAATTAAACCCATGCTTCCTAAAATTGCAGCGCCCAACAAAGCGAATACCATGATCCACAGGGGATATTCAAAAGATGGCATAGCAAACCATGCGGTAATCAGCAACACGCCAGCGCCCACAACAATTCCACGAAATACTGCAGCCAAGACATAAGCAGCATAAAACTCTAAGTGACTAAAGGGGGCTAGTAATACAAAGACTAGGTTGCCAGTTACCTTGGACTGAATAAGGGATGAAGAAGTATTAGCAAATGCGTTCTGCAACACGCTCATCATAACTAGACCAGGAATCAGAAAAGCCGTGTAATTTAAGCGACCGTATACCTCTTTGCCTTCGAGCACATGTCCAAAGATCATTAAATATAGAACAGCAGTAAGCACTGGCGCAGCGACCGTCTGGAAAGCTACCTTATAAAAACGTTTGATTTCTTTTCGCAAGAGCGTTGGAAAACCACTTCCATAGGAGATTGGTAGTTTATTTAAAATAGGTTTCATCGAGCACCTCCCGACATGATGTTGACAAACACATCTTCGAGATCTGTTTTACCTTCACCATCTTTTTTCACTGAGCCGTATTGGCTCAATAAATTTGCGGTTGTATCCAAAGCAACAATCTTTCCTTGCTTAAGCATGGCAATACGCTGACACAATGCCTCAGCCTCTTCAAGGTAATGGGTGGTTAAAACGATGGTGTGACCATCTTGGTTGAGGCGACTAATAAATTGCCAAAGCGATTGGCGCAACTCCACATCAACTCCAGCAGTAGGCTCATCTAAAATAATGACTGGTGGTCTATGAACTAAGGCCTGAGCTACTAATACTCGGCGCTTCATACCACCAGATAAGGAACGCATATTGCTATCCGCTTTATTGGTGAGATCCAAATTGGCCATGATCTCGTCAATCCAAGCATCGTTGTGACGAATCCCAAAATAACCTGACTGAAATTGCAATGTTTCTCTAACCGTAAAGAATGGGTCAAACACCAACTCCTGCGGCACGACGCCCAGCATCCGGCGAGCATCACGGAATTGACTTTGAACATCCGCACCCATGATTGCAGCGTGACCGCCATCAGCAGTAACTAAACCCGCCAATATGGATATGAGTGTTGTCTTGCCCGCACCATTGGGGCCAAGTAGGCCAAAGAACTCACCTGGCTCGATGGATAAAGAAATATCATCTAGCGCTTGAAGTGCGCCATAATTTTTAGATACGTTTTTAATTGATATTGCGGCGTGCATGCTATGACAAACCTAGCAACTGGGCAACACCATATACGCCGGCTAACACGATTAATTTTTCAGGGGCATTTTGTACAGTAATCTGCTGTCCATCAGCTTGTAATTTCTTCTGCCATGCCAATAAGACCGTTAGCACGGTAGAGTCAAAATCCTTGAGATTGCGGCAATCTATTACTCTTAATGTCGCAAGATTTAGGAGGCCATCTTTTTCTAACTGCAAAACATTGTCTTGCGTCACTGAACTGGGCAATAAAAATGGCATCTAATATTTATCGTTGATTGATCTTGTGCGGTCTTTAGTTTGCTGGCTTTGCAGCAGCAAGCTGTTTATTGCGATCCTGCAAGAACTTCACCAAACCTTCAACACCATTCTGGCTAATTTGATTGGCAAACTGATTGCGATAAGCCTCAACTAGCCAGACGCCCATGATGTTCATGTCGTAAACCCTCCAGCCATTAGCTGTTTTTTCAAGGCGGTAATCAAGCGGTACCGGATCACCGCGACCAATGACTACAGTTTTTACAACCACTTCCTTGTCGTCGGGAGCTGCACGCAAAGGCTTAAATTGAATTGTTTGATCACGCAGTTGGCTTAGAGCACCAGAGTATGTACGAATCAGTAAATTCTTAAATTCAGAAACTAATTGAGCCTGTTGTTCTGGAGTCGCTTTTTTCCAGTTTGGACCCATCGCCATTTCAGTAGTGCGACGCATATCGGTATAGGGCACAATTTTCTTTTCCACTAAATCGACAATACGCGGGATATTCCCTTTTTGAATTTCCGGATCAGACTTTACGGAAGCCATCACATCAGAAACAACGGTCTTAATCAAAGCATCTGGCGTGGACTGATCCACTGCTTGGGCGCTCGCGCCACTAACAGCTAAAAAAAAGCTTGATATCAATACTGCACAGTATTGTTGAATAGTAGTGTAACTTTTCATGTGTCCTCGATCGGTGCTAGTCATTGAAGCTCATTTTAGCCCCATCAGGAAATCAAGGCAGGCTCAGGCGCCTTTATTCGTAGGGGTTCTGATATGGAGGCATTAATACCTCCTCGTCTTCACGACCCTCATTAATTTGGTATTGCCGCCTCTGAATGTAAGCATCCCGTACAAAGCTGTATTTATCGATTGCAGCCCCATCCAATAAGTCACCTGCTTCGTAATAGGTATTACGTGCGTTAACCACACGTAAGCCAGTCAAGCTATTTCGCAAAGCAACATCTGGCAGCAATCTAAATAGGTAATCAGACTCTAAATCAGCTGCAGTACCAAAGGTATCTCGCACATTGCTTGGGCCAAAGAACGGTAGAACCACATAAGGGCCAGAAGGAATACCCCAAACACCAAAAGTCTGACCCCAATCTTCCTTATGCTTTGGTAGACCCCCTGGAGTTGCCATATCAATTAAGCCACCTAAACCAAAGGTGGTGTTGACTACAACCCTCATCAGATCACTAAAGGCATAGTCGGGCTTACCCTGCAAAAGATTCTGCAATGCGGTGTAAATATCGCTGTAATTACTAAAGAAGTTATAGATACCGTCACGCACAAATTCTGGCAAGACAAAACGGTAACCAGCCACTACTGGCTTGAGTAGATAGGCGTCTAAGCCTTCATTGAACTCAAAAACGGAGCGGTTAAATGGCTCCCATGGATCATGCGGAGAGGGTGCAACCCCAGCCGGAATGGATGCACAACCTACCATGGTCCCAACCAAACCCAGTAACACTATGCGCTTGATATTTGCCAGCAAGGACATTATTTTGCTGCGCCCTTGTCTTGGCCACTATCAGCAGCCTTGTTATACAAGAACTGACTAATTAGGTTCTCTAGCACTACCGCAGACTGAGTCTGAGTAATCTTATCTCCAGCAGCCAACATGTCATCAGAGCCGCCGGCCTCAAGACCAATGTATTGCTCACCCAATAAGCCTGAAGTCAAAATCTTAGCAGACGAATCTTTCGGGAACTTATACGTGTCCTCAATAGTCATAGTGACAGTGGCTTGGTATGTTTTATCATCAAAAGAAATATTCGCAATACGCCCAACAACTACACCCGCACTTTTGACTGGTGCGCGTGGCTTGAGTCCGCCAATGTTGTCAAAACGGGCAGAAATTTTGTAAGTTGGCGCAAAAGAAACTGCATTCATATTGCCAACCTTCAATGCCAGAAACAGAGCTGCCAACAAACCAATGGCTACAAAGATTCCGACCCAAACATCAATTGCACTTTTTCTCATAAGAGTCCCAGTTTATTCTTTCTAATTCGAGAACATCATTGCGGTGAGCAAGAAATCTAATGCTAAAACCGATAAGGAAGAGATCACCACAGTTCTAGTGGTTGCCTGTGATACCCCCTCTGGCGTAGGCTTCGCCTCATAGCCCTGATACAGAGCAATAAAAGTCACCGCAACACCAAATACCAGGCTTTTAATTAGGCCATTGCCAATGTCGGAGAAGAGATCCACCCCACCCTGCATCTGCGCCCAGAAGGCGCCAGAGTCAACCCCAATCAGGGGCACGCCGACAAAGTAGCCACCCATCACACCAACCGCCGTAAAGATCGTCGCCAAAATCGGCATAGCAACAATGCCTGCCCACAAGCGCGGTGCAATCACGCGGCTTAATGGGTCCACCGCCATCATTTCCATGGCACTAAGCTGTTCACCGGCTTTCATTAAGCCAATCTCTGCGGTAAGTGATGTACCAGCACGACCAGCAAATAAGAGAGCGGTTATCACAGGGCCCAATTCCCGGGTGAGCGATAAAGCCACCAACAAACCCAAAGCCTGCTCCGAACCATAACGATTCAAAGTGTAATAACCCTGTAAACCCAAAACAAAACCAACAAACAAACCAGATACTGCAATGATCACAAATGAGTGATTGCCGACAAACAGAATCTGATCAGAAACTAAGCGAGGTCTTTTTAATAAAAAACCAGAGCGCCAAATGACCGCTACAAACATACGTGTAGCAAGGCCAAGGCTCGTTAAGTTGCGACGAATAAAGAATCCAAGGTCACCCAAGAGATCGATAATTTTATAAAGCATGCTCACTTGAGACTCACCCCAAAATCTTCCTCAAGGCTTTGCCCTGGATAGTGGAATGGTACTGGGCCATCCGGGGAGGCATCTAAAAATTGACGCACAAAAGGATCTGTTGATCGACTTAACTCTTCTGGCGTTCCCTCAGCACCAATGCGACCATTGGCAATGAAATACACGTAATCAGCAATTTCAAATGTTTCTTCTACATCGTGCGTAACCAAAAGACTGGTTGCACCTAGAGCTTGATTCAAATCCCGAATCAAGCGCGCCGTAATCCCCAATGAAATTGGATCTAAACCAGCGAAGGGCTCGTCATACATGATCAAAGGAGGGTCCAGTGCAATTGCTCTAGCCAAAGCAACACGGCGCGCCATACCACCAGAAATTTGCGCCGGCATTAAATCACGTGCGCCACGCAGGCCAACTGCATTGAGTTTCATGAGCACTAAAGAGCGCAATAGCGCTTCACTTAAATTCGTGTGCTCACGTAAAGGAAAGGCGACGTTTTCAAAAACACTGAGGTCCGTAAAGAGTGCGCCAAACTGAAAGAGCATTCCCATCCGACGACGGGCTGCCATCAATTCAGTGCCGTTCATTTTTCCAATATCTCGGCCTTCGAATAAAACTTGACCAGACTGCGCGGTGAACTGACCGCCAATGAGCCTGAGAATAGTAGTCTTGCCGCAACCAGAGCCACCCATCACCGCAACCACTTGGCCGCGACGGAACTCCATATTGAGTCCCGATAGAATTTGCCGCTCGCCAGGGGCATAGGAAAAGTTGACGTCCTTAATTTGAACTACAACTTCGCCCTGGCCACCACTAGAGGTTTTTTGCTTCACTTCCACCGAGTTGGCGTGGCCACTGTTCATATCCTCGATATTATCGCGGCAGAACGGATGACCCCATTAAAAACTCGTCTACTGCATGGGCAGCTTGTCGGCCTTCACGAATCGCCCAAACCACCAAAGACTGTCCACGGCGCATATCGCCAGCAGCAAATACCTTAGGAACGTTGGTTTGGTAAGCATTTTGGCCATCAACAGTGGCTTTTGCATTCCCACGGGCATCTTTTTCAACACCGAAGGCATTGAGCACTTGCGCTGCCGGGGACACAAAGCCCATTGCCAAGAACACCAAATCTGCCTTAATTTCAAATTCAGAGTTTGGCATTTCTGTCATCTTGCCGTCTTTCCACTCCAAACGCACGCAAATCAACTTTTCTAGTTTGCCATCTTTGCCTTCAAAACGCTTAGTTGCAACGGACCAATCGCGCTCACAACCTTCTTCATGCGAAGAAGATGTACGCAATTTAGTTGGCCAATATGGCCATACCAAAGGCTTGTTTTCAGTTTCTGGTGGCTGTGGCAATAATTCAAACTGTGTAATCTTGGCAGCACCATGACGATTGGATGTTCCCACGCAATCAGATCCAGTATCGCCACCGCCAATGACGATGACATGCTTACCAGCTGCAGAAATCTCGTTTTTGAAATCGCCAGCGTTTTCTTTGTTCTGGGGAATCAAGAAATCCAAAGCATAGTGAACACCCTTCAACTCACGGCCAGGGACTGGTAAGTCACGCGGCTGCTCTGATCCACCACTAATGACTACCGCATCAAAATCTTTCATCAACTGATCAGGTGAAACTGTTTTTGTGGAGTAATTTTTTACTTCAGCACCAATTGCTTCTTTGCCTACAAATACACCAGTCTCAAACTTCACACCTTCAGCTTGCATTTGTTCAACACGACGATCGATCAACCATTTTTCCATTTTGAAATCAGGAATGCCGTAGCGCAGTAACCCACCAACACGATCATTCTTTTCAAATACAGTGACATCATGACCCACACGCGCTAATTGCTGTGCAGTCGCCATACCAGCTGGTCCACCGCCAACAACGGCAACTTTTTTACCTGTTTTGGTTTTAGGCAGCTGCGGCTTAACCCAACCATTTTCCCAACCCTTATCAATAATGGCGTGTTCAATTGACTTAATACCAACTGCATCACTATTAATTCCTAAGGTACAGGCGGCCTCACAAGGTGCGGGACAGATGCGGCCAGTGAACTCAGGGAAGTTATTGGTGGACTGCAAAACATCTAATGCATTCTTCCAGTCATCGTGAAACACTAAATCATTGAAGTCAGGAATGATGTTATTGACTGGACAGCCGTTATTGCAAAATGGAATGCCGCAATCCATGCAACGTGCGCCTTGCACTTTAGCTTCATCATCTGTCAGCACCGCAACAAACTCCTTGTAATGATGGAGGCGTTTAACGGGAGCTTCGTAGGTTTCATCTACGCGCTCAAACTCCATAAATCCAGTGACCTTACCCATATCGATTCCTTAGTATCTTTTCTTAATGTCTTCTTTGTTGATTAAGCTGCAACGGTTTTGTTTTGCGCTTTTTCCCACAACTCACCTAGGGCACGTTTGTACTCAGTAGGTAGCACCTTCACAAAAAGACTGCGCGCATTTTCCCAATCGGCCAAGAGTGCTTTAGCGCGCTCAGAACCAGTGTGACGGAAATGACGCTCGATCAAGCCCTTCAGAATTTGCTCATCAGTCATACGCTCGCCACCATCCTTCACGTCAACAGGGGCATGCCACTGTGACTGAGGCATTTGGGCAATCTGCTCAGCGGAAGGCAATACTTTTTCCAAGGTCGCCATGCTGGTATTGCAGCGCTTTTCAAAGAGACCGTCTTCGTCGTAAACATAAGCAATACCACCGCTCATACCTGCTGCAAAGTTACGGCCAGTTGCGCCTAGCACCACCACAGTGCCACCAGTCATGTATTCACAACCGTGATCGCCAGTACCTTCAACTACCGTTGTGGCACCAGAGTTACGCACTGCGAAACGTTCACCAGCTACACCGTTAAAGAATGCTTCGCCACCGATTGCACCATAGAGAACGGTATTACCAACAATGATGTTCTTGGCTGTATCACCACGGAACTCATGTGGCGCACGCACAATGACCCGTCCGCCTGATAAACCCTTACCAACGTAGTCATTACCATCGCCAACTAAATCCAAGGTAATGCCGCGCGCCAAGAAGGCGGCGAAACTTTGACCAGCAGTTCCGTTCAATTGGATATGAATAGTGTCATCCGGCAAACCGGCATGACCATAACGCTGAGCGATTTCTCCAGAGAGCATTGCGCCAACAGTACGGTTGACGTTCTTCACAGGAACAATGAAGGAGACTTTCTCACCACCTTGCAATGCAGGCTGACTCTTTTCAATCAGAATGTTATCCAACGCGCTATCCAAACCATGGTCTTGAGTCAGGATCTGATAACGCGGCACGTCTTTAGCCACCGCTGGCTCAGCAAAAATCTTACTGAAATCCAAGCCATGAACTTTCCAGTTCTCAATACCTTTACGTGTATCTAAGAGATCAACGCGCCCAATCAAATCATCAAACTTACGAATGCCGAGTTGAGCCATGATCTCGCGCACTTCTTCAGCAATAAAGAAGAAGAAATTCACGACGTGCTCTGGCTTACCAGAGAACTTTTTACGCAATTCAGGGTCTTGTGTAGCAACACCAACTGGGCAAGTATTCAAATGACACTTACGCATCATGATGCAACCTTCAACAACTAATGGCGCTGTTGCAAAACCAAATTCATCCGCACCCAATAATGCGCCGATCACCACATCTCGACCAGTTTTCATTTGACCATCAGCTTGCACACGAATACGGCTACGCAAACCATTGAGCACTAATGTTTGTTGAGTTTCAGCTAAACCTAACTCCCATGGGGAACCAGCGTGCTTAATAGAAGAAAGTGGTGATGCGCCAGTACCGCCATCATGTCCAGCGATCACTACGTGATCCGCTTTCGCTTTAGCAACACCTGCAGCAATCGTACCAACACCTACCTCAGAAACCAACTTCACAGAGACATCAGCAGCAGGGTTCACATTCTTCAGATCGTGAATCAACTGAGCGATATCTTCAATAGAGTAAATATCATGGTGTGGAGGAGGCGAGATTAAGCCAACTCCTGGCACGGAGAAGCGCAACTTACCGATGTAGTCAGAAACCTTGCCGCCCGGCAATTGGCCGCCTTCACCAGGCTTAGCACCTTGAGCCATCTTGATCTGAATCTGATCAGCAGAGCGCAGATATTCAGTGGTAACTCCGAAACGACCGGAAGCAACCTGCTTAATTCTGGAACGCAATGAATCACCATCTAGCAGAGGAATGTTTGCTTCAACAACATCGTCACCCAAAATGCTTGCTAAGGTTTCACCTTTCTTAATTGGAATGCCTTTAAGTTCATTCACATAGCGATTTGGATCTTCACCGCCCTCACCAGTATTAGACTTACCGCCAATCCGGTTCATGGCAATGGCTAAAGTAGCATGCGCTTCAGTAGAAATAGAACCTAAGGACATCGCGCCCGTTGCAAAACGCTTAACGATTTCTTTTGCAGGCTCGACTTCATCCAATGGAATTGCTTTAACTGGATCAATCTTGAACTCAAACAAACCGCGCAAGGTCATCTGACGTTTGGTTTGGTCATTAATCAGATTGGCATACTCTTTATAAGTTTGATAGCCCTTATCGATACCAGCACGGGTAGAGTGCTGCAACTTCGCAATCGTATCTGGAGTCCACATATGGTCTTCGCCACGAATACGGAAAGCATACTCACCACCAGCTTCGAGCATGTTGGTCAGAACAGGATCATTACCAAACGCAGACTGATGCATGCGTAAAGCTTCTTCAGCCACTTCAAATACACCGATACCACCTACATTGGATGGAGTGCCCTTGAAGTAATGATCAATTACATCTCGGTTCAAACCAATTGCCTCAAAAATCTGTGAGCCGGTATAGGACATGTAAGTAGAGATACCCATTTTGGACATTACTTTTTGCAAGCCCTTACCAACCGCTTTTACAAAATTCTTGACTGCTTTTTCTGCTGACAAATCGCCCGATAAACCTTTAGCCATCTCAGCCAAAGTTTCCATTGCCAAGTACGGATGAACTGCTTCAGCACCATAACCAGCCAAGAGTGCGAAATGATGTGTCTCACGCGCGCTACCGGTTTCAACAACAAGTCCGACGCTAGTACGCAACCCTTTTTCAACTAAGTGCTGATGAATTGCTGAAGTTGCTAACAATGCCGGAATGGCCACATGCTGCTCGTCAACCTGACGATCGCTCACGATCAAGATGTTGTAACCAGAGCGTACGGCATCAGCAGCTTCCGCACACAAGGATGCCAAGCGAGCCTCAATACCATCCTTGCCCCAGGATGCTGGATAGCAAATGTCCAACTCATACGAGCGGAACTTACCATTGGTGTAGTGACCAATATGACGAATCTTGGTCATATCGTTGAAGTCTAAAATCGGCTGATTCACTTCCAAACGCATTGGCGGATTGATATTGTTGGTATCCAACAAATTCGGCTTAGGTCCAATGAAAGACACTAAAGACATCACCATGTTTTCACGGATAGAGTCAATCGGCGGATTGGTTACCTGCGCAAACAATTGCTTGAAATAGTTATAGAGTGGCTTGTTCTTATTTGAGAGTACGGCTAGTGGGCTATCGTTACCCATCGATCCAATTGCCTCTTCACCATTCATTGCCATTGGTGCCATGAGGTACTTAATGTCCTCTTGGGTATAACCGAAAGCTTGTTGACGATCTAATAATTTTGCAGCGGGACGAATCGTATTTTTTTCATCTACTAAATCTGCCTTGCTAGCATCAACTTCATCGAGCTTCACCCGTACTGCATCGATCCAGCTCTTATATGGCTTTGCTTTAGAGACTGCATCCTTCAATTCCACATCATCAATAATGCGGCCCTGCTCCATATCAATCATGAACATCTTGCCTGGTTGCAAGCGCCACTTTTGAACGATCTTATTCTCTGGAATTGGCAGTACACCAGCCTCAGAGCCCATGATGACTAGGTCATCATCTGTTACGTAATAACGGGCTGGGCGTAAACCATTACGGTCTAAGGTAGCGCCAATCTGACGGCCATCCGTAAAAGCCATCGCTGCTGGGCCATCCCATGGCTCCATCATTGCGGCGTGGTACTCATAGAATGCGCGACGGTTTTCATCCATCAATGTGTGCTGTTCCCATGCTTCCGGGATCATCATCATCATTGCTTGTGCTAATGGATAACCTGACATCACTAATAACTCTAAACAGTTATCAAAACAGGCTGTATCAGATTGACCTGGATAGATGAGTGGCCATAATTTTTTTAGGTCATCGCCAAGTACTGGTGAGCTGATTGCCCCCTCTCGTGCATTTACCCAGTTGACATTCCCTTTAACAGTGTTGATCTCACCGTTGTGCGCAATCATGCGATATGGGTGAGCCAACTCCCAGGCCGGGAAAGTGTTCGTGGAGAAACGCTGATGCACTAATGCCAACGCAGAAACTGTACGTGAATCTTGTAAGTCTTTGTAGTACGCTCCTACCTGGTTCGCCAATAGCAAACCCTTATAAACAATGGTGCGAGCTGACATCGACGCTACGAAATATTCTTTGCCGTGCTTTAGATGTAAATCTTGAATTGCATGGCTTGCAGTTTTACGAATCACATACAACTTACGCTCAAGTGCATCGGTCGTCATGATGTCGCGTCCGCGACCAATGAATATCTGACGAATAAATGGTTCGGTCATTTGTACTGTTGGTGACATTGGCAGTTTGACATCAACCGGAACATCCCTCCAACCCAAAACAACTTGGCCTTCAAGGCGAACTGTGCGCTCTAACTCTTGTTCACAAGCTAAACGCGATGCTTGCTCTTTAGGCAGGAAAATCATGCCAACGCCATATTCACCAAATGGAGGTAACTCGATACCCTGCTTTGCCATTTCCTCGCGATACAAGGTATCCGGTACTTGGATCAAAATTCCAGCGCCGTCGCCCATCAGCGGATCAGCGCCCACAGCACCTCGATGATCCAAGTTCTCAAGAATTTGCAATCCCTGAGCAACAATCTCATGTGACTTCTTACCCTTGATGTGGGCGACGAATCCTACGCCACAAGCGTCATGCTCATTTTGTGGATCGTAGAGACCCTGCGTGATTGGACGAAGGTCTGTATTTGTATATGTAGTCATAGTATTTCCGCTCACCCTTTGGGCTCGATTACTTTTGGAGGATCTAATATAGGGGAATACCCATATTGAAGCAATAGAAATAAAATAACTCTGTCCCATTTAAATTAGGGATGAGCTAAAAAGAATCTTTATAAAAGGGACAGAGTCATAAGATGGTCACTGCAACGCTTGCTACTAAACGTCTTAAAGAAGCTCTAAGCTATTGAATTAGCTAATATTAATTTTTTAGGTCGCCCACGACGCCTGATTAATACCTGTTCAGGATTATCTTTAAACAGCTTTTTTGCATAAACATCGCTTATCCACGGCTTAGATCTCACCAAAGCCTCATTAATTTGGCGATCTTCCCAGTGAGGCGCCCCCTCTTTCACAAATGCTGCCCAAGTCATTTGCCTCTCAAATGGAGTGTTGCCCAGCCTCCAAAAGTGCTGATGATCAACCAACCAAGGCTCTGCATTACCGCCAATGTGGGAAGCAAAACTAGTCCAAGTAGAGGCCTGTGGGCTCAACTCAAAACCAGACCTCACGGGATTGAGTTCAATGAAGCGTTGGCAGCGTAAAAAATAATCTGGATCTATTAAGGAGGAGCGGTAGCGTCCCTCCCAAATCGTTCCCGAACGTTGCTGCTGTTGATTGAAATACTGTGCGTAACGCCTACCAAGGGATTGCATTGTTTTTGCAAGCGAATCGTCATTCTGGGGGGTCATTAAAAGATGTACATGATTTGGCATTAAAGCAAATGCATGTACCGCGCTACCAAATTGTTTGGCGGCCTCTCGTAACCAATCTAAGTAGATGCGGCGGTCTGCATCACCAAAAAAAATTGTTTCTCGATTATTGCCACGAACCATCACATGCATTGCTTGACCAGGAATGATGGTACGCGCTTGCCTTGCCATTGCTTAAGCGAACTACTGCAGTTCGCGTACACCGCCGTTATTAGAAAACTCAGGAATAAACCAATCACCATCCACTTGAGTAAGGCCCGCAGGCACTTCGCGTGATTGTTGTGGCTCATCCCTCAAGGCAGTACTCATATAATAGATCCACATTGGTAAAGCAAGCCCTCCGCCAGTTTCACGATCACCCAAACTTGCGGGTTTATCAAAGCCAATCCAAGCAATTGCAACTACCTTCGGGTTATATCCCGCAAACCAAGCATCGTGTGACTCATTGGTAGTGCCTGTTTTACCGGCAATATCATTCCGACCTAATTTCGCTCTTGCACTGGCTGCAGTGCCGGTTTTCGTAACTTCTTGCAACATACTATCCATCACAAAAGAAGTTCGCGCATCCAACACACGGGGGGCATCTTCACGCGCATGAGTAGGCTTGGCCTCGAAGAGTATTGTGCCTTTTGAGTCAGTCATCTTATTAATTAAATAGGGATCTACACGATATCCCCCATTAGCAAAAACGCTATAAGCTGATGCCATTTGTAAAGGTGTAACAGAACCTGCGCCCAAAGCCATTGTCAAATAAGGCGGGTGCTTCTCCGCCTCAAACCCAAAACGTTGAATATAGTCTTGAGCATAAGATGGTCCAATAGAGCGAATTAATCTCACTGAAACCAAGTTTTTTGATTTTGCTAAGGCAGTGCGTAAGCGCATTAAACCCTCATACTTGCCATCGTAGTTCTTGGGTTCCCAAGCTTGACTCCCTGTTTCCAGACCGCCAATCGATAGCGGGGCATCATTCACCATTGTGCTTGGAGAAAAACCTTTCTCAATCGCAGCGGCATAAATAAATGGCTTGAAAGAAGAACCCGGTTGGCGTTGAGCTTGGGTGACGTGATTAAACTTATTTCGACGGAAATCAAAGCCGCCCACCAAAGAGAGGATCGCGCCCGTCTCGGTATTCATTGAAACAAAAGCAGCTTCAACTTGAGGTAACTGCGCCAACTTCCATACGCCACCGTCCGAAAGTAGCCTAACGATCGCACCAGGACGCAAACGTTTTTTAGGTTGAGTGCTATCTGTTAAAGCAGCGGCGGCCAGCTTCATACTCTCACCCTTTATGGTGATCGTATCTCCAGTAGCAATCATGACCTGCATTTCTTTTGGCTTAATATCGAGCACCACGCCTGACTGCAAATCATCCAATTGCGGATAAGCCAACAAAGCTTCGTCAATTGCACGTTGACGCTTCACTGTATCTTCTGGCAAATCAATGAATCCCTCGGGACCACGATATGCGTGACGTAAGTCGTACTCAAAAATACCGCGACGTACTGCTTTATATGCGGCGTCTTGGTCTGCCTTCAAGATTGTGGTGTATACATCTATTCCCTGCGAATAGATTGCCTCGCCATATTGTGTAATTAAGAGCTGACGAACCATCTCAGCAGGAAAATCTGCGCGAGTACTAAATTCATTACCGAGACCACGGATATGTAACTCTTCAGCAATTGCAATTTGATATTGCTCGGGAGTGATGTACGACAAATCACGCATGCGCTGCAAAATGTATTCCTGTCGAATTTTGGCGCGCCGAAAATTGCTTACAGGGTTATATGCCGATGGTGCTTTTGGTAACCCGGCCAACATCGCTGACTCAGCGATCGTAATGTCTTTTAGATCTTTACCAAAGTAGATTTGGGCTGCACTAGAAAATCCATAAGCTCTTTGCCCCAAAAAGATCTGATTCATATAAATCTCAAGAATCTTGTCTTTACTTAATTGAGACTCAATTTCCCAAGCTAAGAGAACCTCATAAATCTTACGGCTGAAAGTTTTCTCATTGCTGAGGAAAAAGTTCCGTGCCACTTGCATTGTGATAGTTGAGGCACCTTGGGAAAGGTTGCCGCGTAAATTCGTAAGCGTAGCCCTCAGGATACCCACGTAATCCACTCCACCATGAGAGTAAAAGCGATCATCCTCAATTGCTAAAACTGCATTACGCATACTCATCGGGATTTCATTTAAAGGAATTACCTTACGGCGCTCCTCCCCAAACTCACCTATGAGAACTTTATCAGCCGTATAGATACGCAATGGTGTTTTGGGGTTGTAATCAATCAAGGCTGAAATCTTTGGCAGATTCGGCTTTGCTACTAAGAAAGCATATCCCAGCAACAAGGTAACCACCACCGCAAAAACCATACTAATAATCAGAAGCGCTTTGATGAGCGGATTACTTCCAGATTTATTGGGCGAGAATGCCCCTCCTCTTGGCTGACCGGGACGTTTATCAGGTTGTCGGTTAAACCGCCCGTTTAATGGCGGCTTGTCTTTTGGGGGTAGAGCCATAGTTCAAATTATAGGGTGCTTACGTAATTCACCCTCTAGGCCTAAAACCTCTCATTTAAATGCCTATTTAATATTTTTCTGACGCTCAATTCTGCCTTCCCTGATCGCCTTTCCCATCTCTGAGAAGAACAATATGGCATGCCACCACGCCACATCTCCTCCCAGTCTTTTGATGACATTTTGAGTGAGCTGGGAGATGACCCCGCTATTCCAGATCCACATGGAATTCGTAAAACCTCCTCCCCACCCAGGATGGATCCATCGCCCCAAACCAAGACTTCAAAGCCCTCTGTTTTGACCAAATCATTCGAGGTGAAAGGGCTTAATTTCAGCCCGGTTTTGATCTTTTCTTGCACCTTATTAATCTGCGGAGCTGGCCTCTTTTTTTTCTTTGAATCCAATCAGTCTCTGGCTGAAAATGAAATAAATACACTTCAAGAGCAATTATTAGCCCTTAAAGAAGAAATAGAATCCTCCCAAAACGAATGGCATTCTGAGCTAGAGGATCTATATGAGGTAGTAGATAAAATAGAAGTGAGTATTCACTCAATTGAGACAAAACCACCAATACAGCTGGCTCAAAGCAAGCCTACATCCATCCCGTATGAAGCAGAGCTTCGTCGCTGGAGGTATTTAGGTATCAGTCGTATAGGGGCTTTGGAGCAGGCTTTTTTTCATATCGGCCAGTCTACGAGGATGGTGGGTAAGGGCGATCTGGCTTTAGGGGAATGGCGCCTGACCCAAGCTGAAAAAGAGTTGGCCATCTTGACCCATCCCAAAGGTAAATCCATCACCTTTAAATCTACGAACTCAGATTGACTCTATTGAAGACCTTACAGAAATTCCACGCTACCTTACTCCCCTTGATGCTGGTTTTTTTACTCAATTCAGCCCAAGGAAATCTCCCAGCAACCAGCCCTAAAAGCAGCCTTACAGAGAGTCGTATTAGCCTTCAATTTAGCCAGATTGAAATAACTGAACTTTTGCAGGTCTTAGCCCAAATGGGAAATACCAATTTTCTCCTTAGCGAATCTATTCAGGGCAAAATTTCGATCGATCTCAAGGACACTCCCTGGCAAACTGCCCTCCATTCCATATTGGCTAGCAGAGGCTTGCGCCTGGTCAGAAATGGCGATATTTACTGGATTGGCCCTCATGCAGAAATTCAAAGTTTTCAGAAATTTCGTCGGGAGGATGCTGCCCTACCTTTTGGGGGTGATCATATTAATAGCCCCCGCCAGATCCTGATAGAAGCTCGCATCGTCGAAGCTGATCAGCGCTTTGCCCGTGAACTCGGCGTGAAGTTGGGATATCAAGCCAATGGCATTGGTAACCGCTCGGACCAAAACGCAAGCGCAAACCTTGATCTCTCAGGTACTGGCTTGGCTGGATTCAACCCAGCCACCTTGGCTGCCACCCTGGTATCTAAGAATGCGGCCCAACTCTTGCAAATGGAGCTCTCAGCACTCGAGTCTGATGGCCAGGGCAAAATTCTCTCGAACCCCCGCATCATGACCGGAGATCAGGTTAAAGCCACAATTGAGCAGGGAACTGAACTGCCGTATCAAGTGAGCTCTCAAAGCGGGAGTAAATTGCAATTTCGTAAAGCCAATTTACGCCTAGAGGTCTTACCCAAAATTCATCCCGATGGAAAGATCTCCATGTTAGTAGGGATCAATAAAGACACCATTGGCATGAAAACTGAACAGGGTTATGCGATTGATACTAAAAATCTCAGTTCTGAGGTCACCGTTGAAAATGGAGGTACCGCCATCATTGGGGGCATCTTTCAAACTACCGAACGTGATGACGAGATCAAAGTTCCACTCCTAGGCGATATTCCATTGATAGGGCATTTATTTCGCCATAAATCCAAATTGGCAGATAAAACTGAACTATTAGTCTTCTTAACCCCCACCGTGCTGGACAAACACTAATAAAATCATAGGGTGAACTCTTCATCCAACAATATCTTTCTCATTGGCCTCATGGGCGCTGGGAAGTCGACCGTCGGTAAATTGCTAGCCAAGAAATTAGGGCGTCGCTTTTTAGATGCTGACCATGTGATTGAAGATCGTTGTGGAGTCAAGATTCCTGTCATCTTCGAAATGGAAGGTGAAGATGGATTTCGCAAGCGTGAGGCTCAGGCCATTAATGACATCACAGCCGAACATGATGTCATTTTGGCA
The DNA here is from genome assembly GCF_018687675.1 of Polynucleobacter sp. MG-Unter2-18. Taxonomy (NCBI): domain Bacteria; kingdom Pseudomonadati; phylum Pseudomonadota; class Betaproteobacteria; order Burkholderiales; family Burkholderiaceae; genus Polynucleobacter; species Polynucleobacter sp. MG-Unter2-18. The sequence continues at coordinate 78,274 of NZ_CP061302.1, read as the reverse complement.
ACCGGTGGCGGTGCCGTGCTTCTGCCTGAGAATCGACAATTTCTTAGTGAAAGAGGATTGGTAATTTATCTCCACGCCAATCCCATAGAGTTATGGCATCGCACTAAAGGTGGTGAAGGTCGGCCACTCCTGAAAAATGGTGATGCAAAAAAGATTTTAGAAAACCTATACGCTGTTCGTGACCCTTTATATCGCGAAATCGCTGACTATATTATTGAGACTGGAAAGCCCAGCGTCAATCAGCTAGTCAACACCCTCATAATGCAACTCGAACTTTCCGCATAAACTTATCCATGAAAACATTAGAAGTTGATCTAGGTGATCGTAGCTACCCCATTCATATTGGTACAGATTTAATAGATCAAGCAGAATTATTTAGTGCCTGTGAAAAAGCAACATCAATTTATATTGTTAGCAATACGACTGTTGCCCCTTTATATGCAGAGCGCCTCACCAAGACTTTAGAGAAACTAGGTAAACCAGTCAGGACGATTGTCTTGCCTGACGGAGAGTCTTATAAGGACTGGAAAAATCTTCAGTTGATTTTTGATGACCTCCTCAAATATGGGGCCGATCGTCAAACGATGTTGGTGGCTTTAGGTGGTGGCGTTATTGGAGATATGACCGGCTTTGCTGCTGCTAGCTTTATGCGCGGTATTCGCTTCATTCAAGTCCCAACAACCTTATTGTCTCAAGTGGACTCTTCTGTTGGTGGCAAGACCGGTATCAACCATCCGCTCGGAAAAAATATGATCGGAGCATTTCATCAGCCAGTAGCGGTTATTGCTGACCTCAATACCTTGAAGACATTGCCTGCTCGCGAACTCTCTGCAGGTCTAGCTGAAGTGATTAAACATGGTGCGATTGCAGATGCTGAGTTCTTAAGTTGGATTGAAGTAAATGCAAAAGCTTTACTAGCTTGCGACACCGCCGCAATGGCGCATGCGGTCTTACGCTCTTGCGAAATTAAATCAGCTGTAGTGTCAGCCGATGAAAGAGAAGGTGGCATTCGAGCCACATTGAATTTCGGGCATACCTTTGGTCATGCGATCGAAGCGGGCATGGGCTATGGCGAGTGGTTGCATGGTGAAGCTGTTGGCTGCGGCATGGTCATGGGTGCAGACCTCTCAAGACGCCTAAACTTCATCACTCAAGATGAAGTTAACCGCCTCACTCAAATCATTCAATCCATGAATCTGCCGATAACACCGCCCAAGTTTGGCGCACAACGTTATATGGAATTAATGCAAGTAGATAAAAAGACTGAGGGCGGACAAATCCGCTACGTCGTTTTAGAGAAGATTGGCAAAGCCCAAATTAAGAGCGTTCCCGATGCTCAGGTTATAGAGACCTTAACAGCGACCGGGGCAGTTTAAGTTTCTAGCTTACTTATTTCTGAAGTAGGCCAATAGTGATCATCTGACCAGCTTGAGCACTGGCAAATTCGGATAGGTCGCCCAGCAATTCGCGTCCAGTTTTAGTATCCAACCACATCGGAGAAGATAAGGTACCCGCCCAACGATAGTGATAGCCGCCCGATTTAGCCGCTACCCAAATCTCGTGTAGAGGGGGCTGGGTGTTGACCACAATCACACTGCGATCTCTAAACCGAATGTTGATGACGTTTCCACCTTGGCGCTCCACATCCAGATCGAGGTCTAGTGCATCGTCTGCGGCTTCTAGGGCTACCTCTATCGACTCCAATAAATTACTACCCAATTGATAAAATTGCTTATCGTCAATCGTTTCTACAGTTAAATTGCCTGGCTTCATATTAGAGTCCTGCATGCTATATTCAATCATTCGTTTTAGAGACATTCATGATAGCGATTCTTAAAAGAACTCTTGGTATTGGCCTTCTAATATCCCTTGTTGGATGTGGGGTTAGAGGTCCCTTATATTTGCCAAATGTGCCGCCAGCACCTAGTCCTCCTGCTGAGCCAGAGCCTAAAGGCAAGCTCTATCCACCCCAAAGCCCTACAGCTCCTAACTCCACATCGGCCAAGCAATGACAAGTAAAGCGATCCCACTCCCCGACTTAGCTGGATTTACAGAACGAAATGGTACTTGGTATGCAGAGGAAATTCCGTTGCTAGATTTGGCAAAGGAATTTGGCACACCCCTGTATGTCTATAGTAAAAAAGCATTGACCGAAGCTTATCAGGCCTATGACAAAGCTTGCGTAGATTCCTCTGGCAAAAGACGAGCTCGCGTTCACTATGCGATGAAGGCGAATAGCAACTTAGCAGTGATTGATTGCTTTAAAAAATTAGGCTCTGGCTTTGACTTAGTCAGCGGCGGTGAGTTAGCGCGCGCTCTTGCTATTGGCGCAGATCCAAAAAGTTTAGTGTTTGCCGGTGTTGGTAAATCTGCTCACGAAATTGCGCAAGCATTAAAAGCTAGCGTTAAGTGTATCAATGTAGAGTCAATTGCAGAGCTCCACCAAATTAATCGGGTTGCTACTGAGCTCAATTGCCGCGCCCCAATTTCCTTGCGCGTGAATCCCGATGTCGATGCACAAACGCATCCTTATATTTCTACTGGATTAAAGGGTAATAAATTTGGTATCGCTTATCACGAGGTTTTAAAGACATATCGTGAAGCCGCATTGCTGTCACAGATTGATGTAGTTGGTATTGATTGTCATATTGGTTCACAAATTACCAACACTGCACCCTATCTTGATGCGCTTGATAAAGTGCTCGAGTTAGTTACTCAATTGAAAAAAGAGGGTATTGAGATCCACCATCTGGATTTAGGTGGAGGCCTTGGTATTTCTTATGGCGATGACAACCCGCCTGATATTACTGAGTTCACCAACACCTTACTCAATCGCGTTGCTCAACGTGGCTTTGGGCATCTCGATATTGTCTTAGAGCCTGGTAGATCCTTAGTGGGTAATGCTGGCGTGCTCTTGACTCAAGTTGAGTATCTCAAGCCTGGTGCTGAGAAAAACTTTTGTATTGTGGATGCAGCAATGACAGAGTTGATGCGCCCAGCGCTCTACGAGGCTTATCACGGAATCGTTCCAGTTCAAACTAAGCAAGTTGCAAGCTCTACTTATGACGTCGTCGGACCCGTATGTGAATCTGGTGACTGGCTTGGAAGAGATCGTCAACTTGCGGTTGAAGAAGGTGATCTGCTAGCTATTCTGTCTGCTGGTGCTTATGGCTTTGTGATGGCTTCCAATTACAACACCAGGCCAAAACCTGCAGAGATCATGGTTGATGGCAAGAATGCATACGTCATTCGTGCTCGTGAAAATATTGCTGATCTCTTTACTAGTGAAACCACCTTGCCAGATTAAATTAACTTCGCTTGGTAAATTCCAGGTAATAAAAAACCCCGCTACATCAGCGGGGTTTTTGTTTTGTACTTAGGTAACGATTAATGCAAGCCTGCCATGTAATCAGAAACTGCCTTCATCTCTTGATCAGAAAGCTTCGTAGCAATCGTTGTCATCTGAGTACTATTTTTACGAGTGCCTTCACGGAAACCCACTAACTGATTGTAGGAATACTCGGCCCACTGTCCACCTTGACGTGGGTATTGCGCAGGAATGCCTGCACCATTAGGGCTGTGGCAACCAGCGCAGGCTGGAACGCCCTTCGATGCAATACCGCCACCATAAATACTCTTACCCAAATCAAGAGCTTCTTTGGTTTGAGCCACGCCTTGGGATGGAGCCTGCTGAGATAGGAAAGTACCAATATTGATCATATCTTGCTCAGTTAAAGGCATAGACATGCCCATCATGATGGCATTCGCTCTAGTGCCTTCCTTGAAATTCTTCAACTGTTTTGCTGTGTATGCAGCATGCTGAGCAGATAACTTGGGCCAAGTTGCTACAGCACTCTGGCCCTTAGGGCCATGGCATGTAATACAGGCTACAACACCGCGAGTGGCATCTCCAGAGTTATAGAGTGTCTCACCAGCAGCGACATCAACTTTTGGCTTAGCTGGAGCAGCAGCCTTTGCCTCTGCAGCTGGGGCCATGGGTGCTGGATCAGCGGCATAAGCTTGTGCCGCAAGGCCGCTTAGAGCAAAAATAGATAGAACTGCAAAGCCAGCACGTAAGCTAGTTAATTTGGAGATTTGAGGGGTTTGACGCATTATGTTTACCTTGGCAAAAATTCTTAAAAATGTTTGGGCCCTTACTTCTACAACTTTCACCCAACATTATGAGATATTTATTGATTTTGCGTGATTTTACAATAGCTTCTGGACATGTCTAAACTCTTTCAAGCCCGATTTGCAACCACAGTCAATGACACCCATTGCCTGCCTGCCACTCCACTCCGAGAGGTGGCCTTTGCTGGGCGCTCAAATGCGGGTAAATCCAGCGCAATTAATGTGCTTTGCAACCAAAAACGTCTTGCTTTTGCTAGTAAAACGCCTGGGCGCACCCAGCACATTAACTATTTTGGCCTTTTTGCAAAAGATGATCTCTTAGCCTATTTGGTGGATTTACCTGGATATGGCTATGCCGCCGTCAATCATGAGACCAAGTACCACTGGAATGCCCTTCTCAGCGATTATTTGCAGGAACGGGAGCAACTGGTCGGCATGGTGCTGATTGTGGACTCCAGACGCGGCATTACCGAACTGGACGAGCAAATGATTCAGTGGTTTGTCCCAACCGGCAAACCCATCCATATTTTGCTCAGCAAGTGCGACAAGCTCAATAAGAGTGAATGTAAGCATGCCTTAGAAGCCGTACGCAAACAGTTACAACAATACGATCCAGCGCTACCTGATGGCCATGGTGATTCCAAGAAACTTACGGCACAATTATTCTCCAGCACCAAGCGCATTGGTCTTGAAGAGGCCGACAATATTGTTATTAAATGGTTATTTGCAGCGGAGACTCAAGAAGATGAAATCACAAGCTAACTCTATATTGAGCTTTCCGGCTCATCGTCCTCGTCGTATGCGGCGCGATGATTGGTCGCGTCGCCTGATACAAGAAAATCAACTCAGTACAAGCGATCTAATCTACCCAGTATTTTTACTTGAGGGCACCAATCAATCTCAAGCCGTTAGTTCCATGCCTGGGGTTAATCGCGTTTCACTCGATTTACTTTTTAACATTGCGCAAGAGTGTGTCTCCCTAGGTATTCCCGTCCTAGCACTCTTTCCAGTGATTGATGCAACTCTCAAAACACCTGACGGTAAAGAAGCGTTTAATCCGAACGGCTTAGTTCCAAATGCAGTGCGCGAGCTCAAGAAACGCTTCCCTAATTTAGGCATCATGACCGATGTAGCCCTTGACCCTTACACAAGCCATGGTCAAGATGGTGTTTTAGATGATCAAGGTCGCATCCTGAATGATGAGACAACAGCTATCTTGGTGCAGCAAGCTGTTACTCAGGCAGAGGCTGGTGTTGATATTGTTGCGCCATCGGACATGATGGATGGTCGTATTGGAAAAATTCGCGAAGCCCTAGAGCAAGAAAATCTGATTCATACCCGCATCATGGCTTATTCAGCTAAATATGCATCCGCTTTTTATGGCCCGTTTCGTGATGCAGTAGGTTCAGCAAAAAATCTAGGCAAAGCTGATAAAAAAACCTACCAAATGGATTGCGCTAATACTGACGAGGCTTTGCGGGAGGTTGCTCTTGATATTAACGAAGGTGCTGATATGGTGATGGTTAAACCTGGCATGCCCTACCTAGATATCGTTCGTAGAGTGCGTGATGAATTTCATTACCCAACTTATGCCTATCAAGTGAGTGGTGAGTACGCCATGCTCAAAGCTGCCGCACAAAATGGCTGGCTTGATCATGATGCTGTGATGATGGAATCATTGCTTGCATTTAAGCGTGCTGGTGCTGATGGTATCTTGACCTACTTTGCTCTTGAAGCTGCACGTCTTTTAAAAGCATCTAAGTAATTAGTAGTTTAAAAAGTTAAATGGGTTGTACCCATTTAACTTCTCAGCCTCTTAATTTCCCAAGGCTCTTTTCAAGCGTTCAATAAAACGTTGTGGTGGCATATAGCCAATCACGCGTTGATCTTTTAACTCTTCTGCATTGATGTCAAAGATCAAAATTCCAGGCGGACCAAATAATCCAAAGCGTTTCAATAAAGCCTGATGATCAGCATTGTTTTTTGTCACATCTGCTTGTATCAAAATAAATTTCTGCAACTCTTGATTTACTTCGGGATTAGCAAATGTATTTATCTCCATCTCCTTGCAAGAGATGCACCAGTCTGCATAAAAATCTAAGAGCACTAGTTTCTTTTGTTCTTTTGCTTGGGCTAAGAATTGATCCAACTGCGCACTGGAATCAATCACAGCGAAACTAGCTTTTCCAATCTGATGCTGGCGCTGTCCATTAGCCGTTGTCTTGCCTACCTCATCACTGCCATTTTGTAACAAGGGAGATGCAATCCAGGCTGCAGTTGCTACCAATAAAACGCCTAATGTTCTTTGTAGCCAGACCATCCAAATACCAGTGGATGGAATTAAGATGCGAGCCTCAATGGCAATAAACAGGAGTGGCAATCCCATGCCTAAAGCCATCACAAAAAGGAGCCCTGCACCCAGGCTCATTGAGCCTGTTTGAGCAATAAAAGTGAGCACCCCAGCTAAGGGAGCTGTAATACAAGGACTAGCAACTAATGTGGAAATTCCACCCAAGGAAAAAGCACCCGCAAAGCTGCCACCTTGATGACGTCCTGCCAATTGATCCACCTTTTGCTGCCATGAGTGGGGCATCCTGAGCTCGTATAGACCGAATAGACTTCCTGACAGGGCCAGTAGCAGCAATGCAAACCCAATCAGCGCTATGGGGCTTTGTAGAGCTCTTTGAACGCTCCCGCCAAGGGCAGCCATCAAGACCCCCGCTAGTGCATAGACACAAGCCATTCCAAGTACATAGGCCGCCGCCAAGAGGCTTGCACGACCCTTACTAATGGACTGCTTACCTTGCGTTCCAAACACGATGCTCGATAGGATAGGCAGCATCGGGAGAACACAGGGAGTAAATGCCAAAGCCAAGCCCAGAATGAAGAAGGCTATGAAAAGATATCCCGTTGGCGTAGTGTCTAAGAAGCGGCTAATGGCATTGACGTCATCACGCTCACGCCAAACATCCATCAAGCTAAATTCTTTTTTGGTGGTTTTGCTTGCTCCTAACTCATCCAATATTTCCGGTATGGGGCCGGCCTTTACACCTGGCCCCGCAAGTAAAAACTTCAGGGTCATAGGTGGATAACAGATTCCCGCCTCAGCACAGCCCTGTAACTCCATCTCAAGATAGAGTGGCTTACCAATTTCAGCCTTTTTATCTAGAGTTAATAGAAATGCCTGCTTGTAAACCTGCATTTTCTTTTGAAAAGTCTCATCAAACTTTTCAATCCCAGCAGGGAGCGAAACCTTTACAAACTCTAATTTATTGGGCTCAGAGCCCATCTTAAAATGCAGAGACTCTTGATAGATGTAATAACCCTTAGCTGGAAAAATTTCTAACTCAACATCATTCGTATTGACCGCCCACGTTGCTTCAGCCTGAAATGCTTTCTCAGGAGGAAGAAATTCTGGCGCAGCAAATGCATTGCTGATCACCATAAGTAATACAGCTGCTAGAGGAGTAAATTTACTAAGGAATCTCATTGAACTACTTTACCTCGGACTCTACCCATTTGCCATAATGCGCGTCGTAATTTTCAGGAGCATATGCAATCACCTCAGGCAAATCATAGGGGTGATGACCTTTTATGAAATTAGAAATATCTATCCATTTATCTGCAACTGTCTTTGCTGAAAGCAGAACTTCGTTTCCTTCGCATACCTTGCCTTCCCATCGATAGATTGAATGCATACCCTCTTGAATTTGTACGCAGGCAGCTAATCGACCCTCAATCAGTTGAAGCGCCATTTTCTTTGCATCCTCTAGTGATGCAAAAGTGGTGGCAACAATTAATAACTCAGTAGATTTATCAGGGGTCATGACATATTTATAACCGTATAAATGAAAAAAGCCAGACCGAAGCCTGGCTTTTAATCTTGCTTTAGGGCTTAAGCCTCTTCAGCTACTGCTGTTTCTTCAACTTCCGGACGATCCACCAACTCAACCAAAGCCATAGGTGCATTATCACCATGGCGGAAGCCAAACTTCAAAATACGAAGGTAACCACCTGGACGAGTTGCGTAACGTGGGCCGAGCTCTGTGAAGAGTTTGGTCACGATATCGCGATCGCGCGTGCGATTGAATGCTAAGCGACGGTTTGCTAAGTTATCTTTTTTACCCAAGGTAATCAAAGGCTCAACAACCATGCGCAATTCTTTAGCTTTTGGCAAAGTGGTTTTAATCACTTCGTGCTCCAAAAGAGAATTGGACATGTTGCGCAGCATCGCCAAGCGATGTGATGATGTTCTGTTTAGTTTGCGTAAGCCGTTTCCGTGACGCATGATGCTTCCTTTCTAATTATTTCTCGAGGTTAGCTGGAGGCCAGCTTTCGAGTTTCATGCCAAGACTTAAGCCACGAGCCGCCAATACATCTTTGATTTCGTTCAAAGACTTACGACCTAAATTAGGCGTCTTCAACAATTCATTTTCTGTACGTTGAATCAAGTCACCGATGTAGTAAATGTTCTCAGCCTTCAAGCAGTTTGCAGAGCGCACTGTGAGTTCGAGATCATCAACCGGACGCATCAACATTGGATCAACCATTGAAGAGCGGCTTGGTGCAAGATCACCAGAAACTTCACTGCTTTCGAGGGCTGCGAATACAACTAACTGATCAACCAAAATGGTAGCGGCTTGACGAATTGCTTCTTCAGGAGACAATACACCGTTTGTTTCGATTGTCATTACGAGACGATCGAGGTCAGTACGTTGTTCAACACGAGCAGATTCAACTGCATAGCTAACACGGCTTACTGGGCTAAATGAGGCATCCAATACGATACGACCAATAATCTTGGTAGTTTCGTCATGGTATTGACGCATATTGCCTGGTACATAGCCACGGCCTTTTTCAACCTTGATCTGCATATCCAACTTGCCACCAGCTGACAAGTGAGCGATAACGTGATCAGGATTAATGATTTCTACATCGTGTGGCAAGTCGATATCTTTTGCTGTAACGACGCCTGGGCCTTCTTTACGCAAATTGATGGTCACTTCATCACGTGACTGCAACTTAAATACGATACCTTTGAGGTTCAACAAAAGGTTAACTACATCCTCTTGAACGCCATCTAATGTGGAGTATTCATGAACAACACCAGCGATTGCTACTTCAGTTGGTGCATAACCAACCATTGAGGACAACAAAACACGACGTAATGCATTACCGAGTGTGTGGCCATAACCACGCTCGAATGGCTCCATAACAACCTTAGCTTGGTTGGCAGTAAGCGCTTCAACAGAAATAATTTTTGGCTTGAGCAAATTTGTTTGCATATTTTTTCCTTGAGAGTGCCTAATTAGCGTGAATACAATTCGACGATCAAACTTTCATTAATTTCGCCGCTAATGTCTTCACGGTCAGGCACCTGCTTAAATGTTCCCTCCAGCTTCGCTGCGTCGACTGATACCCAGCCAACTGCCGCCATCTGCTGAACCAAATTGAGTGATTCTGTAATACGTGCTTGCTTCTTCGCTTTTTCACGAATAGCAACTACATCACCAGGTTTGACCTGAATAGATGGAATATTTACTGGGCTACCATTGAGCAAAATTGCGCAATGGGAAACCAATTGACGCGCTTCAGCACGAGTAGAACCAAAGCCCATACGATAAACAACGTTATCAAGGCGTGATTCCAACAACTGAAGTAATGTTGAGCCAGTATTACCCTTACGACGCTCAGCTTCTGCGAAATAACGACGGAATTGACGCTCTAGAATTCCGTACATACGCTTAACCTTTTGCTTTTCACGCAATTGATTACCGTAATCAGAAGTTCTTGAGCCAGATGTACGGCCATGTTGACCAGGCTTAGTATCTAACTTGCACTTGTCTGACAGGGCGCGACGTGCGCTCTTTAAAAATAAGTCGGTACCTTCCCGACGAGCTAATTTGGCCTTAGGCCCTAAGTAACGTGCCACGATGCTTTCCTTTCTTTGCCGCAGTCTTACGACTAACGGTGAGTTCACCCTTTAATTCAGATGAACAGTGGGCTTTAATAAAAAACTACTAAAACTTGTATTGCCAACTTCCTAGCTTAGATACGACGACGCTTAGGAGGACGGCAACCATTGTGTGGAACTGGAGTTACGTCTTGAATCTCGGTGATCTTGATTCCCAAAGAATTCAATGCACGAACTGCTGATTCACGACCTGGGCCTGGACCCTTGATCTGAACTTCTAAATTCTTAATACCACACTCAACAGCAGCTTTACCTGCTACTTCTGCCGCTACCTGAGCAGCAAAAGGGGTTGATTTACGTGAACCTTTGAAGCCCTGACCACCAGATGTTGCCCATGAAAGCGCATTACCTTGACGATCAGTGATCGTAATGATGGTGTTGTTAAAAGAAGCGTGAACGTGTGCAATACCGTCAGCAACGTTCTTTTTAACCTTCTTACGTGCGCGCTGTGAAGCTGCAGAAGCGGATTGTTGTTTTGCCATGTCAATAAACTTTCTTGATTATTTCTTGAGTTGCACGCCAGACTTACGTGGGCCCTTACGGGTACGCGCGTTAGTCTTAGTACGTTGACCACGTACAGGCAAGCCCTTACGATGACGAACGCCGCGATAGCAGCCTAAGTCCATCAAACGCTTGATGCTCATCGTTACTTCACGACGAAGGTCACCTTCAGTGATGAACTTACCTACCTCGTCGCGTAACTTTTCCAAGTCACCGTCAGTAAGATCTTTAACTTTTTTGTCGATAGCAACACCTGTGGTTTCACAAATTTTGCGTGCACGCGTTGTGCCAATGCCAAAAATTGCTGTTAAACCGATAACAGTATGTTGATGATTTGGGATATTTACCCCAGCGATACGTGCCATGAGATTTCCTCTTAATTAACCAGATCAGCCTTGACGCTGCTTATGACGTGCGTCTGAAGAACAGATCACGCGAACAACGCGTTTGCGCTTAATGATCTTGCAATTTCTGCAAATACACTTAACGGATGCTAAAACTTTCATAACTCACCTCTAAAAAAATATGTACTACTTAATCTTTACTTCGCTCGGAAAATGATTCTGGCTCGTGTAAGGTCGTAAGGAGTCATCTCCACTGTTACCTTATCTCCTGGCAAGATGCGGATGTAATGCATCCTCATCTTTCCAGAAATGTGCCCTAAAACCACATGTCCGTTCTCTAGCTTCACGCGAAACATTGCGTTCGGCAAATTCTCAATAATTTCTCCCGCCATCTGAATTACATCGTCTTTAGACATTCAGTTAAGCGCCCATCTTAAAGTTAGCTTTTTTCATTAAAGAACCATACTGTTGCTGCATTGCGAATGACTGAACTTGAGCCATAAAATCCATTGCAACAACGACAATAATCAACAATGAAGTACCGCCGAAATAGAATGGCACGTTGTACTTCAAGACTAGAAATTCTGGTAACAAGCAAACCAAAACCATATAAATCGCACCAGCCAATGTCAAACGAACCAAGATCTTGTCGATGTAACGACCAGTTTGATCACCAGGACGAATACCTGGTACAAAGGCACCGCTCTTCTTCAAGTTATCTGCAGTATCGCGGCTATTGAAAACCAAAGCTGTATAGAAAAAGCAGAAGAAGATAATCGCTGCAGCATACAAAATTGTGTAGACAGGCTGACCTGGAGCTAATGTTGCCGCCAAATCTTTAATAACTCTGCTGAACATATTTGTTGGCTCGCCGGATGTAAACCAGCCAGCAATAGTTGCAGGGAACAAAATGATAGATGAAGCAAAAATTGGAGGGATGACACCAGCCATGTTTAACTTCAATGGAAAGTATGAAGACTGTCCGCCGTATATTTTGTTGCCCACTTGACGCTTTGCATAGTTCACCAAAATACGGCGCTGACCACGCTCTACAAACACAACAAAATAAGTCACTGCAACGCAAATCACCACGATCAGCAATGCAGACAAAATATTCATAGAGCCGGTACGTACGAGTTCTAGCAAGCTACCAATTGCTGAAGGCAATCCAGAAACAATACCGCCGAAAATAATGATGGAAATACCATTACCAAGACCACGCTCAGTAATCTGCTCACCAAGCCACATCAAGAACATCGTGCCAGTAACCAAAGTGACTACCGTGTTGAGTTCAAACATTAAACCTGGATTAATAACTAAACCTGGTTGAGCCTGCAAAGCAACTGAGATACCTAGGGCCTGGAATGTTGCCAAGAGCACAGTGCCGTAACGTGTGTATTGAGTAATCTTGCGCTGTCCTGCTTGGCCTTCTTTTTTCAAAGACTCCAATGTAGGCACAACAATCGTCATCAACTGCATAATGATTGACGCAGAGATGTACGGCATGATTCCTAGAGCAAAAACTGTAAACCGGGATAGAGCACCACCTGAGAACAGGTTAAACATACCCAAGATGCCATCTTTTTGACCTGCAAACAGTTGTGCTAATTGGTCTGGATCAATACCTGGCACGGGAATATGCGCACCCAGACGGAACACGAGCAATGCCAAAACCAGGAATATCAAGCGTTGGCGTAATTCGCCAAACTTGCTTCCTGATTGAGCAATATTTGCTGCGTTAGTAGGTGCGAGTGCCATCGTTTACTAAAAACTAATTAAACCAAGTCAACCAGTTTGCCGCCAGCTGCTTCAATAGCAGCTTTTGCACCTGCAGTTGCTGTAATACCCTTGAGGGTTACCGCAATAGACAGTTCACCAGTTTTGATAACTTTTACAGAATTAATCTGCTCACCAGCAAAACCATGAGCTCGCAAAACTAACAAGTCTACTTCTGGCAAGTTAATTTTTGCTAAGTCGCTCAGAGTGATCTGACCAACGTGACGACGTGTCAATGACACGAAACCACGTTTAGGTAAACGACGATACATTGGCATCTGACCGCCCTCGAATCCAACTTTGTGGAATCCGCCTGAACGTGACTTCTGACCTTTGTGACCACGACCGGCTGTTTTTCCAAGACCAGAACCGATACCGCGACCTACGCGACGACGATTTTTATTGGAGCCCGGTGCGGGTTTGAGTGTATTGAGTTGCATATTCTTCGCCTATTTACTTGCTAGTTATTAGCCAACGACTTTAACTAGATAAGAAACTTTATTAATCATTCCGCGAACAGCTGGTGTGTCTTCCAATTCTGAAACAGAATTGATGCGACGCAGGCCTAAGCCGCGAACGGTTGCACGGTGGCTTTCGCGTGTGCCGATCAAGCTGCGTACTAATTGCAGTTTGACTTTAGAGTTAGTTGTTGTCATTTATAGCTTCCTAATCTTTTGGTCTTAGCCGAGAATCTCTTCAACTGATTTACCGCGCTTAGCAGCAATTTCAGAAGGAGTGCTCATCTTGCTCAAGCCATCAATCGTTGCACGAACCATGTTGTAAGGGTTTGTTGAGCCAAGTGACTTAGCAACAACGTTAGTTACACCCATTACATCGAAAATTGCGCGCATTGGGCCACCGGCGATAACGCCAGTACCGTCTTTAGCTGGAGAAATCATCACGCGTGATGCGCCATGCTTACCAATCACAGTGTGTTGCAAAGTACCTTTACGTAAGGAAACTTTGATCATCTTGCGACGTGCTTCGTCCATTGCCTTTTGAACAGCAACTGGAACTTCTTTTGATTTGCCTTTGCCCATGCCGATACGACCATCGCCATCGCCAACTACAGTAAGTGCAGCGAAGCCGAGAATACGACCGCCCTTAACTACTTTAGTTACGCGATTAACAGCAATCATCTTCTCGCGAAGACCATCATCACGCTCTTCGTTTTGCATCTTGGTTTGCATTTTTGCCATATCTTTTCCTAAACCTTTTTAGAACTTCAGGCCGGCTTCACGCGCAGCTTCAGCTAAGGCCTTAATACGGCCGTGGTAACGATGACCGGAACGATCAAAAGCAACATCAACAATGCCTGCCTTAACAGCACGCTCAGCAACTAATTTGCCGATTTGTTTAGCCGCTTCGGCGTTACCGCCGTTTTTGATCGCTTGGCGTAAATCTTTTTCCATTGTTGAAGCAGCTGCTACAACTTTGGTTCCGCACGGGCTATAAACCTGCGCAGAAATATGTGTATTGCTACGGATAACTGTTAAGCGATTTGCCAATGCTTCGGCAATGCGAATACGAGTCTGCCTAGCGCGTCTTTGTCTGGATTCGTCTTTATTCATTTTTTAATCTCGCTTACTTCTTCTTAGTTTCTTTCAGGCGTACAACCTCATCCACGTAGCGAACGCCTTTACCTTTGTATGGCTCTGGTGAACGATATGCGCGAACTTCAGCGGCAACCTGGCCAACTTGCTGCTTGTTGGAACCTTTGATAATGATTTCAGTTTGAGTTGGAGTCTCAGCTTTTACGCCCTTTGGCAGGTTGTAAATAATGTCGTGTGAGAAACCGAGCTGCAACTTTAATGAATCGCCCTGGGCAGCAGCACGGTAACCAACGCCTACTAAGCTGAGCTTGCGCTCAAAGCCAGCAGTTACGCCAACAACCATGTTGTTTACCAAAGCACGGGCTGTACCTGACTGTGCACCAGCTTCTGGTGTGTCGTTATTTAAAACAACTGTCAATACGCCATCTTCTTGCTTTAAACCAACAGAAGGATGCAAGTTATGTGTCAAGGTACCCAATGGGCCTTTAACAGTAATGTTTGCACCATTGATGCTGATTTCAGCGCCCTTAGGAACTGAAATAGGTGATTTACCAACGCGGGACATATTTCTCTCCTTACGCGACGTAGCAAATAACTTCGCCACCAACGCCGTTTGCACGTGCTTTGCGGTCTGTCATTACGCCTTGTGGGGTTGAAATAATTGCAATGCCTAAGCCATTCATTACTTCAGGAATGTCGTGGCGTCCTTTGTAGATACGTAGACTTGGTGTAGAAACACGGTCAATACGCTCAATAACAGGGCGGCCTGCGTAGTACTTGAGTTCAATGTGTAGCACTGGCTTAGCTGCTTCACCTTTGATTTCAAAACTATCGATATAACCTTCCTCCTGCAAGACTTTTGCAATAGCTACTTTAACTTTTGACGACGGCATCAAGACTACGGGTTTCTGCACTGCTTGCGCATTGCGGATCCTTGTCAACATGTCGGCGATTGGATCGCTGATACTCATGAGTTCTCCTAATTCTTTCGCCGCTTACCAGCTGGCCTTGGTTAAACCGGGGATTTCGCCACGAAAGGCGATTTCACGAATTTTGCTACGCGCTAAACCAAACTTGCTGAATACACCGCGCGGACGACCGGTTAATGAACAACGATTTCTTTGACGAATCGGGCTTGCGTTACGTGGAAGTGCCTGTAGCTTCAAGCGAGCCTCATAGCGCTCTTCATCGCTGCGTGATTGATCAGCAATGATTGCCTTGAGTTCAGCACGCTTTACAGCGTACTTCTCTACAGTTTTTGTGCGCTTATTCTCGCGCTCAATTAGGGATAGTTTTGCCACGTTAGCCTCTTAATTGCGGAAAGGGAATTTGAACGCTGCTAACAAAGCTTTTGCTTCTTCGTCAGTCTTAGCGGTCGTCGTAATACTGATATTGAGACCACGGAGGGCATCAATCTTGTCGTATTCGATTTCTGGGAAAATGATTTGCTCTTTAACGCCGATGTTGTAGTTACCACGACCGTCAAATGCCTTACCGGAAATTCCGCGGAAGTCACGTACGCGTGGCAAAGCAACAGTTACGAAACGATCCAAAAATTCGTACATGCGTGCACCACGCAATGTCACCATGGCACCGATTGGGTAGCCTTGGCGAATTTTGAATCCAGCAATCGCTTTTTTCGCTTTTGTTACAACTGGCTTTTGACCTGCTACTTTAGTCAAATCACCAACTGCATTTTCGATAATTTTCTTGTCGTTCACAGCATCGCCCAAGCCCATATTTAGGGTTACCTTGGTGATACGTGGAACTTCCATTACTGACTTGTAACCAAATTTGGCAATTAAATCAGCAACTACTTTAGCTTGATAGTGTTCTTGAAAACGTGTGCTCATAATTTCTCCGTGCCCCTTATGCGCTTAAAGTTGCGCCAGTGGTTTTGAGGAAACGCTGCTTTTTACCATCCACGAGTTTGATACCAACACGTGATGGTTTGCCGTTACCGTCAACCAAAGCCACATTAGAAATGTGAACAGGCATCGTCTTGTCAATCATGCCGCCAGTAACACCGGCCGCTGGATTTGGCTTAACGCTCTTTTTGTACATATTGACGCCTTCGATCACTAACTTGTTCTCGAGAACGGCAGTAACAGTTCCTTTCTTGCCCTTATCGCGGCCAGTCAACAGAACTACTGAATCACCTTTACGAATCTTTTTCATATCAGCCTCTTAAATAACTTCGGGGGCGAGAGAAACGATCTTCATGAACTTCTCAGTACGCAACTCACGCGTTACTGGTCCAAAGATACGTGTGCCAATTGGCTCTAACTTAGCGTTGAGCAATACCGCAGCGTTGCCATCGAACTTAATCAATGAACCATCTGGACGGCGTACACCTTTAGCAGTTCTCACTACTACGGCGTTATAAATATCACCTTTTTTTACACGGCCACGTGGAGCAGCGGACTTTACAGTCACTTTAATGACATCACCGATACTGGCGTAACGACGCTTGGAGCCGCCCAATACCTTGATGCACAAAACTTCACTGGCGCCTGTGTTATCGGCGACCTGTAATCTACTTTCGGTCTGAATCATTTTTTAATCCCCAACTTGTTAGCCAAAGGCAAACAGTCTTGGTTCCGTCTATGGGCTTTAACGAAAGTTAAAACCCGGAATTAATGAAAAAACACTGCTTCTCTCAATAAAACCAGAGAAGCTGATTATCATACTACGTAAAACAGGGATATGGCAACGTTTTTCGCCAAAATCCCCAATATTTCTTTAAATACCCTTTGATTCCTGAACTAAACGGGTTACAACCCAAGACTTAGTACGTGAAATCGGCCTAGATTCAGCAATTTCAACGGTATCACCCATCTTGTATTGACCAGCTTCGTCATGAGCGTGGTATTTTTTGGACTGTCCAACATATTTGCCATAAAGCGCATGTTTTACTTGGCGCTCAACTAGCACAGTCACAGTTTTTTGCATTTTATCGCTAACAACGCGACCCACTAGGGTGCGGCGCAAGGGTTTAGATAATTCTGTCATATCCCTTTTTCCTTATTTCTGTGCAGTTTTTTGGGTAATAAAAGTCTTCACGCGAGCAATTTCACGCTTAGTCTTACCCAATTGGCTGGTATTTGTGAGTTGCTGAGTACCTTTTTGCATACGGAGCTTGAAGCTTGTCTTCAAGAGCTCTGTTAATTCTGCGTTCAAGGCAACCAGATCTTTAGATGCTAATTCTGTCTTTTTCATAATCTCTGTCCCGATCAACCTAAGTGGCGAATCACGAAAGTGGTTTGCAATGGCAACTTAGCAGCAGCAAGCTTGAAAGCCTCGCGCGCCAAACCTTCATCCACGCCATCCATCTCGTACAAAATCTTGCCTGGTTGAATTTCTGCTACGTAGTACTCTGGATTACCTTTACCGTTACCCATACGTACTTCAGCTGGCTTTTGTGAAATTGGCTTGTCTGGGAAAATACGGATCCAGATACGACCACCACGCTTAATATGACGTGTCATTGCGCGACGTGCAGATTCAATCTGACGTGCAGTCAAACGACCACGGCCAATAGCTTTCAATCCAAAGTCTCCAAAGGCTACTGAACTACCGCGTGTTGCCACGCCAGTGTTACGTCCCTTTTGTTCTTTGCGATACTTACGACGCTTTGGTTGTAGCATGCTTACTCTCCTGACTTCTGCGCTTCAGCACTTGCGGCTTCAACGGCTTTCGGTACACGCTTTACAGTTGGCTTGGCAGCAACCAATGGCTTGCTGTCAGCTGCTGGTTTACGTGTGGTTGTTTTAGCTGGTGCGCGACGTGGTTTTTTATCGTCAGCCGCTGGCTCTGCTGTTACAGCTGGAGCATCAGCACCGCGACCTAATGTATCGCCTTTGTATACCCAAACTTTTACACCGATGATGCCGTATGTTGTTTCCGCTTCTGATGTAGCGTAGTCAATATCGGCCTTCAATGTATGAAGTGGAACGCGGCCTTCACGGTACCATTCGCGACGTGCAATTTCAGCACCGTTCAAACGACCAGAGGACATGATCTTGATTCCTTGTGCACCAAGGCGCATTGCATTTTGCATTGCACGCTTCATTGCACGACGGAACATGATGCGCTTCTCAAGCTGCTGAGTAATAGAGTCAGCAATCAGTTGAGCATCCACTTCAGGCTTACGAATTTCTTCGATATTCACATGGACTGGAACGCCCATACGCTTCTGAAGTTCGCGGCGGAGAACTTCAATATCTTCGCCTTTTTTACCGATTACAACACCTGGACGTGAGCTATAAATAGTAATACGTGCGTTCTTCGCAGGACGCTCGATGATTACCTTACTAACAGATGCATTCTTTAATTTCTTTTTCAAATAGATGCGGACATCTACGTCCTCTTTAAGCATCTTTGCAAAGTCAGTATTGTTTGCATACCACTTTGATGTCCAGTTCTTCGTTACCGAGAGTCGGAATCCGGTTGGGTTTATCTTTTGTCCCATATCTTCCCTTAGTTACTCAAGGTCACGGTGATGTGACATGTTTGTTTTTCGATTTGATTACCACGACCCTTAGCGCGTGCTGTGAAGCGCTTCAAGGAAGTACCCTTATCAACAATAATTGTTGAAACCTTGAGCTCATCAATATCAGCACCCTTATTGTGTTCAGCGTTGGCCATTGCGGACTCAACAACTTTCTTCACAATGAAGGCAGCTTTCTTGGGGCTGAAATTCAAAATGTTCAATGCGCGTGCAATTGGCAAACCACGGATCTGGTCAGCAACCAAACGTGTCTTTTGCGCAGAAATGCGGGCGCCTTTGTGAATAGCTTTAACTTCCATCATCATCCCCTTACTTCTTCGTTACTTTCTTGTCAGCAGCGTGACCTTTGAAAGTACGGGTCAAGGCAAATTCGCCTAACTTATGACCCACCATGTTTTCTGATACATATACCGGAACGTGCTGACGACCGTTATGTACAGCAATCGTCAGACCAATAAAGTCTGGGAGGATTGTTGAACGGCGTGACCAAGTCTTGATCGGCTTTTTGTCTTTGTTGGCTTGTGCGACTTCAACTTTATTTACTAAGCTGGCTTCGCAAAATGGGCCTTTTTTAGCTGAACGTGTCATATCTATTTATCCTTATCGCTTAACGTTTTTGACGACGTTGAACGATCATCGAAGTTGTACGCTTATTGCGACGTGTACGATAACCTTTGGTTGGTGTGCCCCATGGGGAGACAGGTACACGGCCTTCGCCAGTTCTACCTTCACCACCACCGTGTGGGTGATCTACTGGGTTCATTGCCACACCGCGAACGGTTGGGCGAATACCACGCCAGCGATTAGCACCAGCTTTACCGATAACGCGCAAGCTGTGCTCTTCATTACCAACTTCACCAATAGTGGCACGGCAATCGATCAAAATGCGACGTACTTCACCAGAGCGCAAGCGCACCTGAGCGTATACACCTTCACGAGCCAATAAGACTGCAGAGCCACCAGCGGAACGTGCGATTTGAGCACCTTTACCTGGCAACATTTCTACACAGTGAATCGTGCTACCAACTGGAATGTTGCGAATTGGCAAGTTGTTACCAGACTTGATTGGGGCTTCTGAACCACTCATCAATGCCTGACCAACTGTCATACCTTTTGCAGCAAGAATATAACGACGCTCACCATCAGCAAACACGATCAATGCAATATTTGCACTGCGGTTTGGATCGTATTCCAAGCGTTCAACTTTTGCTGGAATACCATCTTTGTCGTTGCGTTTGAAATCAACAACACGATAGTGATGCTTATGACCACCACCCTTGTGACGGGTAGTGATGTGACCATTATTATTACGACCTGCTTTTTGGAACTGTGGCTCTACTAACGCTGCAAAAGGTTTACCTTTATGCAGGTCAGGATTGACCACCTTGACCATTGAGCGACGACCTGGTGAGGTCGGTTTTGTCTTCATCAAAGGCATGATTAATTCGCCTCCGCTTCAAAGTTAATTTCTTGACCCGGCTTCAAGCTAACGTAGGCCTTCTTAGTGTGGTCACGACGACCTTCAAAACGGCCATAGCGCTTTGGCTTACCTTTTTGATTCACGATTTGAACTGAGTCAACTTGCACTTTAAAGAGCAACTCAACCGCTTGTTTCACATCGCTCTTATTAGCGTCGCGTGTAACTTGAAATACCACTTGTTCGTTTTTCTCTGCAACCATAGTGGCTTTTTCAGAGATAACTGGTCCAAGTAGAACCTTCATCAAGCTGTGATCGTTTTTACGGACTTGGCTCATTTCAGCAACTCCTCAATTTTTGCGATCGCTGCTTTGCTTACCAATACTTTTTTGTATTGAACTAAAGCTAATGGATCAGCGTGCTGTGGCTCACATACAGCAACCTTATGCAAGTTGCGTGATGCCAAGTACAAATTCTCGCTAACCTGATCAACGATGATCAAGACTGAATCCAAACCCATTGCTTTAACTTTGTCAGCTAAAACTTTGGTCTTTGGAGCATCAAGAGTAAATTGGTCAACGACGTTCAAACGACCTTCGCGAGCTAACTGAGACAAAATCGATCTCATACCAGCGCGGTACATTTTCTTGTTTACTTTTTGGCTGAAATTTTCTTCAGGTGAATTCGGGAATATACGACCACCTCCACGCCACAGCGGGGAAGAGCTCATACCAGCACGTGCACGACCAGTACCTTTTTGACGCCAAGGTTTTTTGGTTGTGTGCTTAACTTGCTCACGGTCTTTTTGTGCACGGTTACCGCTACGTGCATTTGCTTGGTAAGCCACAACAACTTGGTGTACCAATGCTTCGTTATATTCGCGTTCGAATACTTCTGGTGAGGCTTGAATGCCAGCGCCTAAAGTTCCGTTATCTTGGAGAAGCTTAAGTTCCATATTCGCTCTCCTTATTTCTTCTTCAACGGTGTCTTCACCGCTGGAGTAACAATCACTTTACCGCCTGGGGCACCTGGAATAGCGCCTTTAACCATGATGAGATTGCGTTCTGCATCAATGCGTGCGATGACTAAATTTTGTACAGTGCGTGTTTCGTCACCAAGGTGGCCTGTCATGCGCTTACCTGGGAAAACACGACCTGGATCTTGCGCCATACCGATAGAACCTGGCACGTTATGTGAACGTGAGTTACCGTGGGACGCGCGACCTGAAGCGAAGTGATGGCGCTTGATGGTACCGGCATAGCCTTTACCAATTGTTACGCCTTGTACGTCCACTTTTTGGCCAGCAGCAAATGCAGTATCAGCAGGAATTACTTGTCCTGGTGTCATTTCTGCGATTTTTGCTGCATCTAAATGAAATTC
The DNA here is from genome assembly GCF_018687675.1 of Polynucleobacter sp. MG-Unter2-18. NCBI lineage: Bacteria > Pseudomonadati > Pseudomonadota > Betaproteobacteria > Burkholderiales > Burkholderiaceae > Polynucleobacter > Polynucleobacter sp. MG-Unter2-18. The sequence goes on along the minus strand of NZ_CP061302.1, from coordinate 56,688 downwards.
GTTGAGACCGTTACCAGCCATCACACCCGCTTTGGCGAAGTGACCAGCCATTGCTTTGGTAACGCGAGTAGCTCTACGTGTGCCATGTGCTAACTGGATAGCATCATAGCCATCAGTTGCCTGGGTCTTGATTTGAGCGATTCTGTTGTCGCTCACGTCAATTACGGTGACAGGAATTGCTTCCCCTTCGTCCGTAAATAGACGGGTCATGCCGATCTTGCGACCGATTAAGCCTAAGCTCATATTCATGCTCCACGCCGACTTCGATTGGTCGGCAAAATTAATTTAAGTGATTTACAAGTAAAAGTACTTCTAAATCAATAACTTACAACGTTTTTAATGCTAATAAAACTTAAATCTTCGCTCAAATAAATGAGCGAAGCTTTTGATTCTATCCCGAAAGTCCAGTCTTGGCAAGCCAAAAAACTGGAAATACTAAATTACTGCAACTTAATTTCAACATCCACACCTGCTGGAAGGTCTAATTTCATCAAAGCGTCTACCGTTTTCTCTGTAGGATCAACAATATCCATCAAACGCAGATGAGTACGAATCTCTAACTGGTCACGCGAAGTCTTATTTACGTGCGGTGAACGCAGAATGTCAAAGCGCTCGATACGTGTTGGCAAAGGTACTGGACCCTTAACAACTGCACCAGTACGCTTAGCTGTATCAACGATTTCAGCTGCTGACTGGTCGATCAAGCGGTAATCAAATGCTTTAAGACGAATACGAATTTTTTGGTTTTGCATATTAATTCCAAAGAGCGGTGTGGTGCTGCCACGTTATATTTCTAAAGAGCTCGGTGACATCCGCAGCACGGACGTCACCGGTTAGCAAACCGCTAAATATTTTTACTAATTAAAACTATTAAGCCAAAATCTTCGCAACCACACCGGCGCCAACAGTACGGCCACCTTCACGGATCGCAAAACGTAAACCTTCTTCCATCGCGATTGGCGCGATGAGCTTGACGGTAATCGTGACGTTATCACCAGGCATGACCATTTCTTTGTCTTTTGGCAACTCGATTGAACCAGTTACGTCCGTAGTACGGAAGTAAAACTGTGGACGATAGTTGTTAAAGAATGGTGTATGACGGCCACCTTCGTCTTTACCCAAGATATAAACCTCGGCTGTAAAGTGAGTATGTGGGGTGATTGAACCTGGCTTAGCCAATACTTGGCCGCGCTCAACTTCTTCACGTTTTGTACCGCGTAACAAGATACCAACGTTATCGCCTGCTTGACCTTGGTCGAGTAATTTGCGGAACATTTCAACACCAGTACAAGTTGTCTTGAGGGTTGGCTTGATACCAATGATTTCAATCTCTTCACCAACCTTAACGATACCGCGCTCGATACGGCCTGTAACAACAGTACCGCGACCGGAGATAGAGAACACGTCCTCTACTGGCATCAAGAACGCACCGTCAACAGCGCGCTCTGGAGTTGGGATATAAGTATCTAATGCATCAGCCAACTTCATGATGGCTTCTTTACCTAATGGGCCTTCGTCGCCTTCTAAAGCTAACTTAGCAGAACCTTGCACGATTGGTGTGTCATCGCCTGGGAAGTCATACTTAGACAAAAGCTCACGAACTTCCATCTCAACTAACTCTAACAACTCAGCATCATCCACCATATCGCACTTATTCAAAAATACGATGATGTAGGGAACGCCAACTTGGCGTGCCAAGAGGATGTGCTCACGAGTTTGTGGCATTGGGCCGTCAGCTGCAGAGCAAACCAAAATAGCGCCGTCCATCTGAGCGGCACCAGTAATCATGTTCTTAACGTAGTCAGCATGTCCTGGGCAATCGACGTGTGCATAGTGACGATTTGCAGTCTCGTACTCCACGTGCGCTGTATTAATCGTAATACCACGTGCTTTTTCTTCTGGAGCAGCATCGATCTGATCGTATGCTTTTGCTTCGCCACCGAATGCTTTTGAAAGCACGGTTGCAATTGCTGCTGTCAATGTGGTTTTACCGTGGTCAACGTGACCAATAGTGCCAACGTTTACGTGCGGTTTTGTCCGCTCAAACTTTTCTTTTGCCATTTTTTTGTCTGCCTTCTTAGCTAGTCAATATTCAAAATAATGTGGATAAATTACTTCGCTTTAGCAGCCATCACTGCTTCAGCAACGTTCTTAGGTGCTTCGGAATAATGCTTAAATTCCATGGTGTAGGTAGCGCGACCTTGGGTCAACGAGCGCAAGCCAGTTGAGTAACCAAACATCTCTGCCAATGGCACTTCAGCGCGAACGATCTTGCCGCCCCCTGGAATGTCATCCATACCTTGCAAAATACCGCGACGTGATGAGAGGTCACCCATTACGTTACCCATGAAATCTTCTGGTGTTTCAACTTCAACAGCCATCATTGGTTCAAGCAACACTGGTGATGCTTTGCGCATACCGTCTTTGAATGCCATCGAGCCCGCCATCTTAAATGCGTTTTCGTTGGAGTCAACGTCATGGTATGAACCGAAGAATAATGTTGCTTTGATATCTACCACTGGATAGCCAGCCAAAATACCGGAATTCAATGTTTCGATAATTCCTTTTTCTACTGCAGGGATGTATTCACGAGGAACTACACCGCCTTTAATAGCGTCAACGAATTGGAAACCTTTGCCTGGCTCTTGTGGCTCAAGCTTGAGCACAACGTGTCCGTATTGACCACGACCACCAGACTGCTTAACAAATTTACCTTCAACTTCTTCGCAAACCTTGCGAATCGTTTCACGATAAGCAACTTGTGGCTTACCAACAGTTGCCTCAACACCGAACTCACGGCGCATACGGTCAACCAAAATTTCTAAATGGAGCTCGCCCATTCCGGAAATAATTGTTTGGCCTGATTCTTCATCAGTCTTCACGCGGAATGATGGATCTTCTTGTGCCAAACGATTCAAGGCAAGACCCATTTTTTCTTGGTCAGGCTTTGTCTTTGGCTCAACAGCTTGAGAGATCACTGGCTCTGGGAATACCATACGCTCCAAGATCACGATACCATCTGGATCACACAATGTTTCGCCAGTAGTTGCGTCCTTCAGACCAACTGCAGCAGCGATATCGCCCGCAAACACTTCTTTAATTTCTTCACGTTCGTTTGCGTGCATCTGCAACAAACGACCAACACGCTCTTTCTTACCCTTAATTGGGTTGTAGATCGTATCGCCAGATTTCATTACGCCTGAGTACACACGGAAGAAGATGAGCTGGCCAACAAATGGGTCAGTCATGATCTTAAATGCCAATGCTGAGAATTTCTCATCATCAGCAGCTCTACGTGTCGTAGGTGTGCCGTCTTCCAATTCACAAGGAACTGGTGGAACGTCTAATGGTGATGGCAGTAATTCAACCACTGCATCCAACATCGCCTGAACACCCTTATTTTTGAAAGCGGTTCCACACATCATTGGAATGATTTCATTTGCAATAGTGCGTTGACGCAATGCTTTTTTGATTTCGTCTTCGGTTAATGCTTCACCACCGAGATACTTTTCCATCAACTCTTCTGAGCTTTCAGCAGCGGCTTCCAGCAATTTCTCACGCCACTCTTCGGCGGAGGCTTGCAACTCAGCAGGAATTTCTTCGTAGGTAAATTTAGTACCTTGTGATTCCTCATCCCAATAGATGGCCTTCATTTTGACCAAGTCCACAACGCCTTTGAAGTTTTCTTCAGCGCCAATCGGAATCTGGATCAAGATAGGGTTGGCCTTCAAGCGCAATTTCATCTGGTCATAGACCTTAAAGAAATTTGCACCAGTACGGTCCATCTTGTTTACGAACGCTAAACGTGGAACCTGATACTTGTTAGCTTGACGCCAAACAGTTTCAGATTGTGGCTGTACACCACCTACCGCACAATAAACCATGCAAGCGCCATCCAAAACGCGCATTGAGCGCTCAACTTCAATCGTGAAGTCTACGTGTCCTGGGGTATCAATAATATTGATGCGGTGCTCTGGGAAATTACCAGCCATGCCCTTCCAGAACGTTGTAGTAGCAGCAGAAGTAATCGTGATACCACGCTCTTGCTCTTGCTCCATCCAGTCCATGGTTGCAGCGCCATCATGTACTTCACCAATTTTGTGATTAACACCGGTGTAGAACAAAACGCGTTCTGTTGTTGTTGTCTTACCTGCGTCAATATGCGCAGAAATACCGATGTTGCGGTATCTTTCGATAGGGGTTTTACGTGCCACTGTTGGTACCTTTTCTTTACTGTGCGATTAGAAGCGGAAATGTGAGAAAGCTTTATTAGCTTCTGCCATACGGTGAACTTCTTCACGCTTCTTCATTGCTCCGCCGCGACCTTCTGCAGCTTCTAATAATTCGTTGGCCAAACGTTGAGCCATGGATTTTTCACCGCGCTTTTTAGCGGCTTCGCGCACCCAGCGCATTGCCAAAGCTGAACGGCGTGATGGGCGAACTTCAACAGGAACCTGGTAGTTAGCGCCACCAACACGACGGCTCTTCACCTCAACCATTGGCTTAACGTTGCCCATAGCTGTTGAGAAAATTTCGAGTGGCTCTTTATTTGCTTTTTTCTCGATGTGATCAAAGGCACCGTAAACGATACGCTCTGCAACCGATTTCTTGCCGTCCAACATGAGGACGTTCATGAATTTTGCTACTTCTACATTGCCGAATTTTGGATCAGGCAAGATTTCCCGTTTGGGAACTTCACGACGACGTGGCATAACAACTCCTTCAGTTCAGTTAGGGGTGGCCTACATGGATCACCCACTCCGGCCGTCCTACTATCTGGAGAAATCTCTAGACGGAACGGCCACTTACTTGTCTTTAAAGTCTGACAAACGAAGACTTACTGCAAATACTTCAAGTTGCTATTAAGCAGCTTTCTTAGCGCGCTTAGCACCGTACTTGGAACGTGATTGCTTACGGTCTTTAACACCTTGCAAGTCAAGCGAGCCACGAACGATGTGGTAACGAACACCTGGCAAATCCTTTACACGACCACCGCGGATCAACACTACTGAGTGTTCCTGGAGGTTATGGCCTTCACCACCAATGTATGAAATGACTTCAAAACCATTGGTTAAGCGAACTTTAGCTACTTTACGTAGCGCAGAGTTAGGCTTTTTAGGAGTGGTTGTGTACACACGTGTACATACACCACGGCGCTGCGGGCTGTTTTGCAGCGCAGGGCTCTTACTTTTAACGGTCAGCCGTGTTCTTGGCTTACGTAATAATTGATTAATTGTTGGCATAAAATAGCTCGGTTAGTACTTCTTTGTTGCTTTCTTCAAGAAAATCAATGACTTAGATAAATTCTAGGTCAAAACGACCCTCTTCTGAATCAGTAGAACTCAGCATTCTAGCCTGGCCAGCCCATTCCGTCAACCTCGAGGGAAAGAACTGGCCATTTCTGGCCAGGAATACCAAATTAGCTTGGATCAGCCTCTCCAGCAGGAGCAATCACTTCAGCCTCTATTTCTACAGGCATATCAGCCATTGCTTCCTCTTCGGCGGCAATCATTTGAGCGCGATCACGCTCGAATTGCTCTCTGACCTTGCGTGCACGGCGGTAAGACAAGCCAGTACCAGCAGGGATCAGGCGACCAATAATGACGTTTTCCTTGAGGCCACGGAGTGTATCGGTCTTGCCCATAATTGCAGCTTCGGTCAATACACGGGTGGTTTCTTGGAAAGAAGCCGCTGAAATGAAGCTGTCTGTCGACAAGGATGCCTTAGTAATACCAAGCAACACATTCTCGAACTGAGCTGGGCGCTTACCTTGTGCAATCACGGCATCGTTTGCGTCATACAACTTAGAGCGCTCAACTTGCTCACCAGTGATGTAGGCAGTATCGCCGCCATCAGTAATTTGCACACGACGCAACATTTGACGCACAATCACTTCAATGTGCTTGTCATTAATCTTTACGCCTTGCAAACGGTAAACGTCTTGCACTTCATCCACGATGTAGATCGCCAACTCTTCAATACCTCTGAGAGTCAAGATATCGTGTGGATCGGCAGGGCCTTCCACAATCATCTCGCCCTTGTTCACAACTTGACCGTCATGAACGAGAACTTGCTTCTCTTTAGGAATCAAGAATTCGTTAGCTTCACCATCCATATCGGTAATCACTAAACGTTGCTTACCTTTGGTTTCTTTACCGAAGGAAACAGTTCCAGTGACTTTCGCCAAGACAGCTGCATCTTTTGGTGAACGAGCTTCGAACAATTCAGCAACGCGTGGCAAACCACCGGTGATATCACGAGTCTTCTGTGATTCGATCGGAATACGCGCCAATACTTCACCAACTTCGACTTTCTGACCATCTTTAACCGTGATCAAAGCGCCAACTTGCAAACCAATGTTTACTGGGTGATCTGTACCCGCAATCATCACTTCGCCGCCCTTGTCATCAACTAAGTTGATCATTGGACGAACGCCTTTGCTAGCAGCACTACGACGCTTACCGTCAATCACCACCAAAGTGGAGAGGCCAGTAACTTCGTCAACCTGCTTAGCTACGGTAACGCCTTCTTCAACGTTGTCAAAGCGAGCAATACCAGCGTACTCAGAAATAATTGGACGTGTTAACGGATCCCATGTGGCTAAGCTTGCACCAGCCTTAATTGCAGCATCTTCTTTAAACAAGAGAGTTGCACCGTAAGGCACCTTATGACGCTCGCGCTCACGACCATTCTCATCAACGATCACGGCTTCGCCTGAACGTGAAATCACGATCTGCTCGCCCTTCGCATTCTTCACAACACGCATCGTGCCGGAGAACTTCAAGGCGCCATTAGACTTGGCTTCAATATTGCTTGCAACCAATGCACGTGACGCTGCGCCACCAATGTGGAATGTACGCATAGTCAACTGTGTGCCTGGTTCACCGATGGACTGAGCAGCAATAACGCCAACTGCCTCACCAACGTTCACCAAACCACCGCGACCTAGATCACGGCCATAGCACTTAGCACATAAGCCAAAGCGAGTTAAGCATGACAACACTGTACGAACTTTAACTTCATCAATGCCTAAGGCAACGATTTGGTCTACGTGATCTTCATCGAGCAATGTGTCATTGGAAACGATAACTTCTTGTGTGTCCGGATGAACGATGTCACCGATACATACACGACCCAAAATACGATCGCGCAATGCTTCGATAATTTCGCCGCCCTCAACAAGCGCCTTCATTGTTACGCCGGAAGTTGCACCGCAATCATCTTCGATTACCACGAGGTCTTGAGTTACGTCGCACAAACGACGTGTCAAGTAACCTGAGTTCGCTGTCTTCAATGCCGTATCAGCCAGACCTTTACGGGCACCGTGTGTTGATATGAAGTACTGCAACACGTTCAAACCTTCGCGGAAGTTCGCAGTAATTGGGGTTTCAATAATCGAGCCATCCGGCTTGGCCATCAAACCACGCATACCAGCCAACTGACGAATCTGCGCTGCAGATCCACGCGCACCGGAATCCGCCATCATGTAGATGGAGTTAAAGGATTCTTGACGCACAGTTTTACCATTACGGTCGAGCACGTCAACGTGTGACAACTCATCCATCATCGCCTTACCAACTTGGTCACCAGCAGCACCCCAAATATCAACCACGTTGTTATAACGCTCTTGATTGGTTACGAGACCAGACATGAACTGCTTGTCATACTCCTTAACCTTGGTAGAAGCTTCAGTGATGATGCGCTCTTTAGAGCTTGGAATCAGCATATCGTCGATCGCAACCGAGATACCGGCGTTAGTAGCTAAGCGGAAACCAGACTGCAAGAGGCGGTCAGCAAAAATCACTGTTTCACGAAGACCGCACTTACGGAATGAAGTGTTGATCAAGCGTGAGATTTCTTTTTTCTTCAGAGGCTTATTGATTTCCTCGAAAGACATACCTTTAGGCAAGATTTCTGACAAGATTGCACGGCCAACCGAGGTTTGATAGATCTTGGTCTTTTCAGCAAAACGGGCATCGCCCTCTGCCTTCTTGTCCACAATCTCAAACTCAGTAATACGCACAGCAACGCGGGAGGCTAATTCAACCTGACCAGCATCATAAGCACGAACCACTTCAGCAATGTTTGCGAAGACCATGCCTTCGCCTTTACCGTTGATCTTGTCACGTGTAGCGTAGTACAGACCCAACACCACGTCCTGGGAAGGAACGATCGATGGCTCGCCGTTAGCTGGGAACAATACGTTGTTCGAAGCCAACATCAATGTACGTGCTTCCATTTGCGCTTCGAGCGACAAAGGAACGTGAACCGCCATTTGGTCACCGTCAAAGTCGGCGTTAAACGCTGCGCAGACTAATGGGTGCAATTGGATCGCCTTACCTTCAATTAGCATTGGCTCGAAAGCCTGAATACCAAGACGATGCAATGTAGGCGCACGGTTCAACATGATTGGATGCTCACGAATCACTTCTTCGAGAATGTCCCAAACGATTGGAGTCTGACTTTCAACTTCTTTCTTCGCAGCCTTAATCGTGGTTGCAATTCCTAAAGTCTCAAGCTTGTTAAAAATAAATGGCTTGAACAATTCCAAGGCCATTAATTTTGGTAAGCCGCACTGATGCAATTTCAATGTAGGGCCAACCACGATGACTGAACGACCTGAGTAGTCAACACGTTTACCTAACAAGTTTTGACGGAAACGACCGCTCTTACCTTTAATCATCTCAGCCAAGGACTTGAGAGGACGCTTATTAGCGCCAGTCATAGCTTTACCGCGACGACCGTTATCGAGTAATGAGTCAACCGCTTCTTGCAACATGCGTTTTTCGTTGCGAACGATGATCTCTGGTGCGCGCAACTCTAACAAACGCTTGAGACGATTGTTACGGTTAATCACGCGACGATAGAGGTCGTTCAAGTCAGAAGTAGCAAAGCGACCACCATCCAAAGGCACCAATGGACGCAACTCAGGTGGCAATACTGGCAATACTTCCATGATCATCCAGTCAGGCTTGATACCTGAAGTCTGGAACGCCTCGAGCACTTTTAAGCGCTTAGCGTATTTCTTGATCTTGGCATCGCTACCAGTAGCTTTCAAGTCAGCACGAATGGTCTCAACTTCACGATCGATATCAATCGAACGCAAGAGATCACGAATGCCTTCAGCGCCCATGATGGCGGTAAACGCACCGTCACCATACTCTTCAGTCTTGGTAATGTACTCGTCCTCAGACATGATCTGACCGCGTTTCATCGCGCCTTCAGGTGTCATGCCAGGATCAACAACTACATATGCTTCGAAGTAAAGAACGCGTTCGATATCACGCAACGTCATATCGAGAACCATACCCAAACGGGATGGCAAGGACTTCAAGAACCAAATGTGCGCTACAGGGGCTGCCAACTCAATGTGGCCCATGCGCTCACGACGTACCTTAGCGAGCGTAACTTCAACGCCACATTTCTCGCAGATAACGCCACGGAACTTTAAACGCTTGTACTTACCGCATAAGCACTCGTAGTCTTTGGTTGGTCCAAAAATCTTAGCGCAGAACAAACCATCACGCTCGGGCTTAAAAGTCCGGTAGTTGATGGTTTCTGGTTTGCGTACTTCACCAAAAGACCATGAGCGAATTTTCTCAGGGGATGCAAGACCAATCTTGATGACATCAAACTGCTCATCACCCTGCGTTTGCTTAAATAAATCGAGCAATGCTTTCATATCAGTTGCGCTCCATGTCAATGTCAATACCCAACGAGCGGATTTCTTTTACCAACACGTTGAAGGATTCGGGCATGCCAGCATCAATTGTGTGCTCGCCCTTGACGATGTTTTCGTAAACCTTGGTACGGCCTGCGACGTCATCGGACTTCACTGTCAGCATTTCCTGCAAGACATATGAAGCACCGTATGCTTCGAGGGCCCAAACTTCCATCTCACCAAAGCGCTGACCACCAAACTGAGCTTTACCGCCCAGTGGCTGTTGCGTTACTAACGAGTAAGGTCCAGTTGAACGTGCATGCATCTTGTCATCGACCAAATGGTGGAGTTTCAAGACGTGCATTACACCAACAGTTACAGGACGCTCAAACTGATCGCCAGTACGGCCGTCGCACAAAATCATTTGCTGACGTGAAGGCGTCATCTTCAAAGAAGTAGCAACTTCTTCTGGATAAGCCAACTCGAGCATGCGTCCGATCTCTGCTTCAGTTGCACCGTCAAACACTGGAGTAGCGAATGGCAAGCCTTGGCGTAAATTCTCAGCCAAAACATTGATCTGCTCATCAGTGAAGTTATCGATATCTTCGATACGACCGGTTTCGTTGTAAAGCTGCTTCATGAACTTACGGAGTTCAGCTTGTTTAGCCTGTTGACGAACCATCTCATCAATACGCTTACCAATACCTTGAGCTGCCCAACCTAAGTGGGTTTCCAAGATCTGACCTACGTTCATACGGGAAGGAACACCTAATGGGTTCAAGACGATGTCAACAGGGCGTCCGTCAGCCATAAATGGCATATCTTCTGCTGGAGCGATTTTAGAAACCACACCTTTGTTACCGTGACGACCAGCCATCTTGTCACCAGGCTGTAAGCGACGCTTAACAGCCAAGTACACCTTAACCATCTTCGTTACGCCAGGCTGCAAATCATCGCCCTGGGTAAGCTTAGTGCGCTTCTCTTCGAAGGCCTCATCAAACTGCTTACGCTTCGCTTCGATGGAAGATTTGATTGCTTCAACTTGTGAGGCAACTTCATCATCCGCTGGACGAACATCAAACCAATGGTATTTATCTAAGTCAGCAAGGTATTCCTTGTCGATCTTAGTGCCTTTAGCTAATTTCTTAGGGCCTCCGTTAGCAACTTTGCCAATCAACAGCTTTTCTAAACGCATGAAGGCATCGCCTTCAACAATACGCAGCTGGTCATTTAAGTCCAAACGATAGCGTTGTAATTCTTCTTGAATGATGGCCTGTGCACGTGCATCGCGCTCAATACCTTCACGGGTGAAGACTTGAACATCAATAACCGTACCGATCATTCCAGATGGAACGCGCAAAGAAGTATCTTTAACGTCAGATGCTTTTTCACCGAAGATCGCACGCAGTAACTTCTCTTCCGGAGTGAGAGTAGTCTCGCCCTTTGGAGTGACCTTACCAACCAATACGTCGCCAGCTTCAACTTCAGCACCGATGTAAACAATACCGCTCTCGTCCAAGCGGGAGAGTTGTGACTCAGCCAAGTTGGAGATATCGCGTGTAATTTCTTCTGAACCCAACTTGGTATCACGAGCAACAACCGACAACTCTTCAATATGAATAGAGGTGTAACGGTCATCAGCAACGACTTTCTCAGAGATCAAGATTGAATCTTCGAAGTTGTAACCGTTCCATGGCATAAATGCCACAGTCATGTTTTGACCCAAAGCCAATTCACCCAAATCAGTAGATGCGCCATCAGCAACTACGTCACCACGGGCTACACGATCACCAGCCTGAACGATTGGACGTTGGTTGATGTTCGTGTTTTGGTTTGAACGGGTGTACTTGATGAGGTTATAAATATCCACACCAACTTCACCAGCCGCTGTCTCGTCATCGTTTACACGAATCACGACACGGTTTGCGTCAACATAGTCAACGATACCGCCACGTGAAGCCAAAATAACTGTACCTGAGTCAACCGCAACAATACGCTCTAAGCCGGTACCGACCAATGGCTTATCTGGACGCAAGCAAGGAACTGCTTGACGTTGCATATTCGCACCCATCAACGCACGGTTCGCATCATCATGCTCCAAGAATGGAACCAATGAAGCAGCAGCAGAAACGATCTGACTAGGAGCAACGTCGATGAAATCGATGCGCTCTGGGCTAACCATCATGGTCTCACCAGCTTGACGCGCTGAAACCAATTCATCGGCTAACTTGCCACTCTTGTCGATCGTTGCATTTGCCTGGGCAATGACATATTTCGCTTCTTCAATCGCAGAGAGGTAAACAACTTCATCGCTTACTTTGCTATTGGCAACTTTACGATATGGCGTTTCCAAGAAACCATGCTCATTCAAACGCGCAAACAACGCGAGTGAGTTGATCAGACCAATGTTTGGTCCTTCTGGAGTTTCAATTGGGCAAACACGTCCGTAGTGAGTTGGATGTACGTCGCGCACTTCGAAGCCCGCGCGCTCGCGTGTCAAACCACCAGGTCCCAATGCAGAAATACGGCGCTTATGCGTGATCTCTGACAATGGGTTTGTTTGGTCCATAAACTGGGACAACTGTGAAGAACCGAAGAACTCACGAATGGCTGAAGAAATTGGCTTGCTGTTAATCAAATCATGCGGCATGAGGTTTTCTGTTTCGGCTTGACCGAGACGTTCTTTAACCGCACGCTCAACACGTGACAAACCTGCACGGAATTGATTCTCTGCCAACTCACCAACGCAACGTACACGACGATTACCTAAGTGATCAATATCGTCAACTTCGCCTTTGCCGTTTCGTAAGTCAACCAAAGACTTGATGGTATCGAGGATATCTTCATCCGACAAAACCATTTTGCCTTCCATCTCAGAACGACCAAGACGGCTGTTAACTTTCATACGACCAACGCGGGATAAATCGTAGCTATCTTCGTTATAGAACAAGCGCTGGAACAAAGCTTCAACCGCATCTTCTGTTGGAGGCTCGCCAGGACGCATCATGCGATAGATGGCAATACGAGCAGCCATTTGATCTGCAGTTTCATCAGTACGCAATGTCTGTGAAATGTACGCACCAGAATCTAAATCATTGGTATAGATGGTTTCTAATTGCTTGATGCCTGCATCGCGCAATGTAGCCAACAACTCTTCAGTGATTTCATCATTAGCGTAAGCCAAGATTTCACCAGAGTCTGGGTCAATGATATTGCGCGCAACTACGCGACCAACTAAGTAGTCATCTGGAACAACGATGTTTTTAGTCTTAGCAGCTTCGAGTTCACGAATATGTTTTGCATTAATGCGCTTGTCTTTTTGAATGACTATTACTCCATTCTTATCAAGCACGTCAAAGTTAGCCATTTGGCCACGCAAACGCTCTGGTACAAATTCCATTGAGGCGCCGTTTGCGCTCAATGCAAAATGATCAAAGTTAAAGAAGTTCGCAAGGATCTGCTCGTTGTTTAAACCAATTGCTTTTAGCAAAATGGTGACAGGCATCTTACGACGACGGTCAACGCGGAAGTACAGAATATCTTTTGGATCAAACTCGAAATCGAGCCATGAACCACGGTAAGGAATGATGCGTGCTGAGAACAGCAACTTACCTGAGCTATGTGTCTTGCCCTTATCGTGTTCGAAGAACACGCCTGGGGAACGGTGTAACTGAGAAACAATCACGCGCTCAGTACCGTTGATCACGAAAGAGCCATTATCTGTCATGAGCGGAATTTCACCCATGTAGACTTCACTCTCTTTTACCTCTTTAACCTTAGTAGGTGCTTCGCGATCATAAATAATCAAGCGAACTTTTGCACGTAAGGCTGAGTGATATGTGTAACCACGCTGCTGACATTCTTTAACGTCAAACGGTGGTTGTGACAACTGGTATGACACGTATTCCATACGTGCGTAGCCATTGTTGGACACAATTGGGAATGCTGATGTAAAGGCAGCTTGAAGTCCCTCTGTTAAACGGGACATTGCTGGCTTTTCAGCCTGTAAAAATTTAGCGTAGGATTCCAGCTGCGTTGCGATCAGGTATGGAACCTGGTGATTATTTACTCGCTTAGCAAAGCTTTTACGGACTCGCTTGCGTTCGGTGAAGCTGTAGTTCATTTCATCTCCGAATTCAGCGACTGTACAAAGATTTGGCGATTGGCCACTACCAATCACTGGCGGACAACACTAAATCGAAAGATTCAGTGTCCGACCAAACTTGCATTCTGCAGTCGTATCAGAAGGCAAACCCGATTTCAATCAGAAATGAAATCGGGTTTGACCACTAATGGTCAAACCCAACAGGGCTAGCACCCCTTTTTGAGGGGCACTAACTTTGCTTGTATTACTTGAGTTCTGCTTTAGCGCCAGCTTCTTCAAGCTTCTTCTTAGCTTCTTCAGCCGTCTTCTTATCAACAGCTTCTTTGATTGGCTTTGGTGCGCCATCAACTAAGTCTTTAGCTTCTTTCAAGCCAAGACCAGTGATTTCGCGAACAGCCTTAATTACTGAAACTTTATTTGCACCAGCTTCGAGCAAGTTCACAGTAAATTCTGTTTGCTCTTCAGCAGCAGCGCCACCGGCAGCGCCAGCAGGACCAGCAACAGCCATTGCTGCAGCTGAAACACCAAACTTTTCTTCGAACGCTTTAACTAAGTCGTTCAAATCCATTACGGACATGCTACCTACTGCATCAATGATTTCTTCTTTAGTAATCGCCATTTTTAGCTCCTAATACTTAAATAGTTAATCTGTCGCTTATTCAGCGGCAGGGGTTTCTTTTGTTTCTGTTCCAGCTTCTGGGGCTGCGGCTGCAGGCTCTGCACTTGCTTCTGGAGCAGCGGCTTCAGCAACTACTGCTGGGGCTTCTGCTTCAATAACAGGTGCTGCAACTGGAGCAGGTGCTCCTTCTGCTTTTTGTGCTGCTACTGCGCCCAATACGCGAGCCATTGCAGAAACTGGGGCCAACATGACGCCCAACAACTGAGATAACAACTCTTCGCGGCTTGGAATAGACGCAAGGGATTTAACGCCCGCAACGTCCAACAACTTGCCGTTATATAAGCCAGCAGTAATGACTAGCTTGTCTTGAGTCTTAGCAAAGTTCTGCAATACTTTTGCCGAAGCAATCGGATCAGCAGAGATGCCATAGATCAAGGGGCCAACCATCGAATCAGCAAGAGGCTCAAACTGTGTACCTTGTGCAGCACGGCGTGCCAATGTGTTCTTCAAAACGCGAAGATATACACCTTGGTCACGTGCGCTAGCACGCAGCTTTGTTAACTGCTCAACTGGAATACCACGGTATTCAGCAAGCACGACTGTTTGAGCTCCAGCCAATTGAGCGCCGACATCAGCAACAATCGCTTTTTTGTCTTGTACATTCAAAGGCACGGTTTAACTCCTAAAAAACCAACTGTTTCCAGTTGGGGTTACACACCAGCGTCTGATCATTTGTCACAAGAAAATCTTGTGAAATCTTTTCAGGGTCGCCATCTGCGCTGGCTATTACTTTCGTAACGATTAAGAATTATTTCTAGGCAAGCCAATAATTCACCAACGGTCTTTGATGTTCGACTCTCACTCAAAGAGCGGGAGTCGACCCAAAGTTCTTTTGTTACAAACGGATTACTGCGCCGCTTGTATCGATGCTTGGTCTACACGTACGCCTGCACCCATGGTGCTGCTTACGGCAACCTTCTTTAAATAAATGCCCTTAGATGCAGGTGGCTTAGCTTTGTTCAAAGCCTCAAGCAATGCGAGCAAGTTGGATTTCAATGCAGCTGGCTCGAACGAACGACGTCCAATGCTGGCGTGCACGATACCGGCTTTGTCTACACGGAATTGCACTTGACCAGCTTTTGCATTCTTCACTGCAGTAGCAACGTCAGGGGTAACAGTTCCTACTTTTGGATTTGGCATCAAACCACGTGGGCCCAATACTTGACCTAAAGTACCAACAATCTTCATTGTGTCTGGGGATGCGATCAAAATATCGAAATCGATTTTGCCGCCTTTAATTTGATCAGCCAGCTCTTCCATGCCAACGATCTCAGCACCAGCAGCTTTAGCTTGTTCAGCTTTTTCGCCTTGTGCAAACACCGCTACACGAACATGCTTGCCAGTACCGGCTGGTAGCACAACCGCGCCACGCACAACTTGGTCCGATTTCTTAGCATCGATTCCCAACTGAACTGCAACATCGATAGACTCATCAAACTTAGCAGTTGCACACTCTTTAACGAGGTTCAATGCATCTTCTAATGCATAAAACTTATTGCGATCAACTTTAGATTCGATTGCTTTTAAACGCTTAGATAACTTAGTCATGATTAGAGACCTTCCACTGTGATGCCCATTGAACGGGCGCTACCAGCGATTGTTCTTACAGCAGCATCCATATCAGCAGCTGTCAAATCTGGCATTTTTGCTTTAGCAATTTCTTCTGCTTGAGCACGTGTAATTTTTCCTACCTTATCCGTATGCGGACGTGGTGATCCTTTTTCGATCTTTGCAGCCTTCTTAATCATGATGGTTGCTGGCGGAGTCTTCATAATGAAAGTGAAGCTCTTATCAGCAAATGCTGTAATCACGACTGGAATTGGAAGGCCAGGTTCCATGCTCTGAGTTTGAGCATTAAACGCCTTACAGAATTCCATAATATTGAGGCCTCGTTGACCCAATGCTGGACCTACGGGAGGTGATGGATTTGCTTTACCTGCAGGGATCTGCAGCTTGATAAAGCCAATGATCTTCTTTGCCATTGATTGCTCCTAAAAGCGCGCCTAACCTCATTAGGTAAGACCGCTGTTGAGTAAACGCTTCACTAGTTTTTGGCTTTCTAGATCCGCTCCTCGGTTATTACTAACCACTTAACACCACTACTTTTTGATACAAATACCCTTAAATTGGGTATTTTTTTACATCTTTTCTACCTGGCCGAACTCCAGCTCAACTGGGGTACCGCGGCCAAAAATTGTAACAGAAACGCGTAATCTTGACTTTTCATAGTTTACTTCTTCAATATTTCCGTTGAAGTCAACAAATGGGCCTTCTTTAACGCGCACAATCTCACCAACTTCAAATAGCGTTTTAGGCTTCGGCTTATCTACACCGGCCTGCATTTGATCCATGATCTTGGCTACTTCTGCTGTAGAAATAGGACTTGGTCGGTTACGTACCCCACCTACGAAACCAGTCACTTTTGGCGTATTTTTCACCAAATGCCAGCTCTCATCGGTCATTTCCATCTCAATCAGGACATATCCTGGGAAGAAACGACGTTCAGATACAGATTTTGCTCCCGACTTGATTTCTACAACCTCTTCGGATGGAACCAAAATACGGCCAAATTTTTCTGGCATACCAGAGCGAGCAATACGCTCTTCCAGGCCTCTTTTAACGCTTTTTTCCATGCCAGAATAAGCATGAATAACATACCAGCGCATATTGCCAGTAGCTTGTGGGTTTGAGACTAATTCAGCATCAATCATTATTTACTCACTTCCAGCCCAAAAAGACTGAAAAAACTAGCCATTCAATTAATTTGTCTGCAAGCCACAAAAATAAGGACATGATCACGACAAAGCCAAATACGACTAGAGTCATTTGGGTCGTCTCTTTGCGAGTCGGCCAAACAACCTTTTTTACTTCATACCAAGAATCTTTAGCGTAAGCGATAAAACGACGCCCATCTGCTGACATGGCCACAATTAAAACTGCAGCTGCTATGCCGCCAAACAAAACAGCCAATCGGATCAATAAGGATTGGTCCGCCAACGTGTAGTAAAGAACTAACGCTGCAACGACGATTAAAGCAGCGAGTCCAGAGACCCAGCTGCTTTTTTCTTCGGTATTACCTGCTGTATGTTGAGACATATTACTTTCAGTTCAAATCGTGGCAGGGGCGGAGGGCATCGAACCCCCAACCTTTGGTTTTGGAGACCAACGCTCTGCCAATTGAGCTACACCCCTTTATTAAAACTATTAAGCCAAAATCTTCGCAACCACACCGGCGCCAACAGTACGGCCACCTTCACGGATCGCAAAACGTAAACCTTCTTCCATCGCGATTGGCGCGATGAGCTTGACGGTAATCGTGACGTTATCACCAGGCATGACCATTTCTTTGTCTTTTGGCAACTCGATTGAACCAGTTACGTCCGTAGTACGGAAGTAAAACTGTGGACGATAGTTGTTAAAGAATGGTGTATGACGGCCACCTTCGTCTTTACCCAAGATATAAACCTCGGCTGTAAAGTGAGTATGTGGGGTGATTGAACCTGGCTTAGCCAATACTTGGCCGCGCTCAACTTCTTCACGTTTTGTACCGCGTAACAAGATACCAACGTTATCGCCTGCTTGACCTTGGTCGAGTAATTTGCGGAACATTTCAACACCAGTACAAGTTGTCTTGAGGGTTGGCTTGATACCAATGATTTCAATCTCTTCACCAACCTTAACGATACCGCGCTCGATACGGCCTGTAACAACAGTACCGCGACCGGAGATAGAGAACACGTCCTCTACTGGCATCAAGAACGCACCGTCAACAGCGCGCTCTGGAGTTGGGATATAAGTATCTAATGCATCAGCCAACTTCATGATGGCTTCTTTACCTAATGGGCCTTCGTCGCCTTCTAAAGCTAACTTAGCAGAACCTTGCACGATTGGTGTGTCATCGCCTGGGAAGTCATACTTAGACAAAAGCTCACGAACTTCCATCTCAACTAACTCTAACAACTCAGCATCATCCACCATATCGCACTTATTCAAAAATACGATGATGTAGGGAACGCCAACTTGGCGTGCCAAGAGGATGTGCTCACGAGTTTGTGGCATTGGGCCGTCAGCTGCAGAGCAAACCAAAATAGCGCCGTCCATCTGAGCGGCACCAGTAATCATGTTCTTAACGTAGTCAGCATGTCCTGGGCAATCGACGTGTGCATAGTGACGATTTGCAGTCTCGTACTCCACGTGCGCTGTATTAATCGTAATACCACGTGCTTTTTCTTCTGGAGCAGCATCGATCTGATCGTATGCTTTTGCTTCGCCACCGAATGCTTTTGAAAGCACGGTTGCAATTGCTGCTGTCAATGTGGTTTTACCGTGGTCAACGTGACCAATAGTGCCAACGTTTACGTGCGGTTTTGTCCGCTCAAACTTTTCTTTTGCCATTTTTTTGTCTGCCTTTAGTTAACTCTTAAACCAACACACGAAATTAAATTTATTTACTACATAAGCCATGGTGCCCATGGGCAGGATCGAACTGCCGACCTCTCCCTTACCAAGGGAGTGCTCTACCACTGAGCCACATGGGCAAATACAAATACTATTAAAACTGGAGCGGGATAAGAGAATCGAACTCTTGACCGAAGATTGGAAATCTGCTGTTTTACCATTAAACTAATCCCGCACATCTCTGGTGGAGGGGGTAGGATTCGAACCTACGTAGGCATAGCCAACAGATTTACAGTCTGCCTCCTTTAGCCGCTCGGACACCCCTCCGCGAACCCAATATTCTGACTCCTAATGGAGTTATTGTCAATCTCTTAAACCTCAATACGCTTCGCACAAGTAAAAACGCCCAGACCTAAGAGGGTCTGGGCGTCGCATTGGTGCCCGGCAGTTACCTACTTTCACACGGGTAATCCGCACTATCATCGGCGTAAAGTCGTTTCACTGTCCTGTTCGGGATGGGAAGGAGTGGTTCCAACTTGCTATGGTCACCGGGCGTAGAGGGTCGAGTTGTTGATAAATCAACAACTCTTATTTGAGTAAGCATGTAATTAAGGATGCAGATTAAATCTGGCAAACATCCAACACAATAGTGCTGGTTATAGGATCAAGCCTAACGGGCAATTAGTATCAGTTAGCTTAACGCATTACTGCGCTTCCACACCTGACCTATCAACGTTGTGGTCTTCAACGACCCTTTATGTAGGTTAAACCTACGGGAGATCTCATCTTCAGGCAAGTTTCCCGCTTAGATGCTTTCAGCGGTTATCTCTTCCGTACATAGCTACCCTGCGATGCTTCTGGCGAAACAACAGGTACACCAGCGGTACGTCCACTCCGGTCCTCTCGTACTAGGAGCAGCCCCCGTCAAATCTCCAACGCCCATGGCAGATAGGGACCAAACTGTCTCACGACGTTTTAAACCCAGCTCACGTACCTCTTTAAATGGCGAACAGCCATACCCTTGGGACCGGCTACAGCCCCAGGATGAGATGAGCCGACATCGAGGTGCCAAACACCGCCGTCGATATGAACTCTTGGGCGGTATCAGCCTGTTATCCCCAGAGTACCTTTTATCCGTTGAGCGATGGCCCTTCCATACAGAACCACCGGATCACTATGACCTGCTTTCGCACCTGCTCGACTTGTCGGTCTCGCAGTTAAGCACGCTTTTGCCATTGCACTTTAGGTACGATGTCCGACCGTACCAAGCGTACCTTCGTACTCCTCCGTTACACTTTGGGAGGAGACCGCCCCAGTCAAACTGCCTACCATGCACTGTTCCCGACCCAGATAATGGGCCAAGGTTAGAACCTCAAACAAACCAGGGTGGTATTTCAAGGTTGGCTCCAGCGGAACTAGCATCCCGCTTTCAACGCCTCCCACCTATCCTACACAGACCGGTTCAAAGTCCAATGCAAAGCTACAGTAAAGGTTCATGGGGTCTTTCCGTCTAGCCACGGGTAGATTGCATCATCACAAACATTTCAACTTCGCTGAGTCTCAGGAGGAGACAGTGTGGCCATCGTTACGCCATTCGTGCAGGTCGGAACTTACCCGACAAGGAATTTCGCTACCTTAGGACCGTTATAGTTACGGCCGCCGTTTACTGGGACTTCAATCAAGAGCTTGCACCCCATCATTTAATCTTCCAGCACCGGGCAGGCGTCACACCCTATACGTCCACTTTCGTGTTTGCAGAGTGCTGTGTTTTTATTAAACAGTCGCAGCCACCTTTTTATTGCAACCCTTTCGTCCTCCCCTTGTACAGGGTCAAACTACCAGGGCGCACCTTATCCCGAAGTTACGGTGCAAATTTGCCGAGTTCCTTCTCCTGAGTTCTCTCAAGCGCCTTAGAATACTCATCTCGCCCACCTGTGTCGGTTTGCGGTACGGTCTTGTTAGACTGAAGCTTAGAGGCTTTTCTTGGAACCACTTCCAATTGCTTCGCGAATAAATTCGCTCGTCTCACGCCCTTGAATTACGCTACCGGATTTACCTAATAGCCATCTCCAACGCAAGAACCGGGACTTCCAACACCCGGACAACTTTCCGCGATCCGTCCCCCCATCGCATCTAACAATGGTCAAGGAATATTAACCTTGTTCCCATCAGCTACGCATCTCTGCCTCGCCTTAGGGGCCGACTCACCCTGTTCCGATGAACGTTGAACAGGAAACCTTGGGCTTACGGCGAGGGGGCTTTTCACCCCCTTTATCGCTACTCATGTCAGCATTCGCACTTCTGATACCTCCAGCATCCTTTACAAGACACCTTCACAGGCTTACAGAACGCTCTCCTACCATCACATTGCTGTGATCCGCAGCTTCGGTTATATGCTTAGCCCCGTTACATCTTCCGCGCAGGACGACTCGATCAGTGAGCTATTACGCTTTCTTTAAAGGATGGCTGCTTCTAAGCCAACCTCCTGACTGTTTTAGCCTTCCCACTTCGTTTCCCACTTAGCATATATTAGGGACCTTAGCTGGCGGTCTGGGTTGTTTCCCTCTTGACACCGGACGTTAGCACCCGATGTCTGTCTCCCGTGATTGCACTTGTAGGTATTCGGAGTTTGCTATGGCGCAGTAATCCGCAATGGACCCCACTACCATGACAGTGCTCTACCCCCTACAGTGATACACGAGGCACTACCTAAATAGTTTTCGGAGAGAACCAGCTATTTCCAGTTTTGTTTAGCCTTTCACCCCTATCCACAGCTCATCCCCTAACTTTTCAACGTTAGTGGGTTCGGTCCTCCAGTACGTGTTACCGCACCTTCAACCTGGCCATGGATAGATCAACTGGTTTCGGGTCTACACCCAGCAACTAGCGCCCTATTCGGACTCGCTTTCGCTACGCCTTCCCTATTCGGTTAAGCTTGCTACTGAATGTAAGTCGCTGACCCATTATACAAAAGGTACGCAGTCACCCCTTACGAGGCTCCTACTGTTTGTATGCACACAATTTCAGGATCTATTTCACTCCCCTCCCGGGGTTCTTTTCGCCTTTCCCTCACGGTACTTGTTCACTATCGGTCGATTACGAGTATTTAGCCTTGGAGGATGGTCCCCCCATATTCAGACAGGATTTCACGTGTCCCGCCCTACTTGTCTCTAGCCTAGTACCACCCAATAATTTTCACATACGGGACTATCACCCTTTATTGTCGGACTTTCCATTCCGTTCTGTTAATTACTGAGATATCACTAGAAGGCTGTTCCCATTTCGCTCGCCACTACTCTGGGAATCTCGGTTGATGTCTTTTCCTCTTGCTACTTAGATGTTTCAGTTCACAAGGTTCGCTTCTCATACCCTATGTATTCAGGTATGGATACCACAAAAGTGGTGGGTTTCCCCATTCAGAAATCCCCGGATCAAAGCTTATTTACCAGCTCCCCGGGGCTTATCGCAGGTTATAACGTCTTTCGTCGCCTGTAATCGCCAAGGCATCCATCATGTGCACTTATTCACTTGATCCTATAACGAGCACCATTGCTAGTACCTGTTACAGGTTTATTTCTACTTCTGACATGTTTGCCGTAATCCAAACTGTAAGTACTTGTTAAAGAACTTGGTAAAACTCGTTTGTATTACTGATTGATGATTCAATCTTTACCCTTATTACATTGTCAAATGTCCTCTCAAAGAAACATTTGACACTTTGCTTACTCAAATTTTTAAAGAACAGCCATAAATGGCAAAACTAAACGATTAAGTCTTCGCTTAGTTTTGACATTTAGATGATGGTGGAGGATGACGGGATCGAACCGACGACCCCCTGCTTGCAAAGCAGGTGCTCTCCCAGCTGAGCTAATCCCCCAACGTCCCACTAAGTCTTGTTTCTGGCTGGTGGTGGGTCTGGTAGGACTTGAACCTACGACCCCTGCGTTATCAACACAGTGCTCTAACCAGCTGAGCTACAGACCCGTGGCTTTTATTGTCAACCGATAAGTGTGGGCACTAGAGCTCCAGCATCTTTCTCTAGAAAGGAGGTGATCCAGCCGCACCTTCCGATACGGCTACCTTGTTACGACTTTACCCCAGTCATGAACCCTGCCGTGGCAGTCGCCCTCCTTGCGGTTAGGCTAACGGCTTCTGGCAAAACCCACTCCCATGGTATGACGGGCGGTGTGTACAAGACCCGGGAACGTATTCACCGCGACATTCTGATCCGCGATTACTAGCGATTCCAGCTTCACGTAGTCGAGTTGCAGACTACGATCCGGACTACGATGCATTTTCTGAGATTAGCTCCCCCTCGCGGGTTGGCAACCCTCTGTATGCACCATTGTATGACGTGTGAAGCCCTACCCATAAGGGCCATGAGGACTTGACGTCATCCCCACCTTCCTCCGGTTTGTCACCGGCAGTCTCTTTAGAGTGCTCTTGCGTAGCAACTAAAGACAAGGGTTGCGCTCGTTGCGGGACTTAACCCAACATCTCACGACACGAGCTGACGACAGCCATGCAGCACCTGTGTTCACTTTCCCTTACGGGCACCTAATGTATCTCTACTTCGTTAGTGACATGTCAAGGGTAGGTAAGGTTTTTCGCGTTGCATCGAATTAATCCACATCATCCACCGCTTGTGCGGGTCCCCGTCAATTCCTTTGAGTTTTAATCTTGCGACCGTACTCCCCAGGCGGCTGACTTCACGCGTTAGCTACGTTACTCAGGATGTAAATCCCGAACAACTAGTCAGCATCGTTTAGGGCGTGGACTACCAGGGTATCTAATCCTGTTTGCTCCCCACGCTTTCGTGCATGAGCGTCAGTGTTATCCCAGGGGGCTGCCTTCGCCATTGGTATTCCTCCACATATCTACGCATTTCACTGCTACACGTGGAATTCTACCCCCCTCTGACACACTCTAGCTATACAGTCACAGGCGCCATTCCCAGGTTAAGCCCGGGGATTTCACGCCTGTCTTGTATAACCGCCTGCGCACGCTTTACGCCCAGTAATTCCGATTAACGCTTGCACCCTACGTATTACCGCGGCTGCTGGCACGTAGTTAGCCGGTGCTTATTCTTCAGGTACCGTCATTCCCGGACTGTGTTAGAGCCGGTGTTTCTTCCCTGACAAAAGAGCTTTACAACCCGAAGGCCTTCTTCACTCACGCGGCATTGCTGGATCAGGGTTTCCCCCATTGTCCAAAATTCCCCACTGCTGCCTCCCGTAGGAGTCTGGGCCGTGTCTCAGTCCCAGTGTGGCTGATCGTCCTCTCAGACCAGCTACTGATCGTCGCCTTGGTGGGCTTTTACCCCACCAACAAGCTAATCAGGCATCGGCCGCTCTAATCGCGCGAGGTCTTACGATCCCCCGCTTTCCCCCTCAGGGCGTATGCGGTATTAGCACAGCTTTCGCTGCGTTATCCCCCACGATAAGGTACGTTCCGATGTATTACTCACCCGTTCGCCACTCGCCACCAGGTACAAGTACCCGTGCTGCCGTTCGACTTGCATGTGTAAGGCATGCCGCCAGCGTTCAATCTGAGCCAGGATCAAACTCTTCAGTTTAATTCCTGTGATCCTTGCGGATCGTCGCACTCATTCAAAAGAAATTGACTTGGTAATAAAACCAAATCTTTTTACTGTCTATGAGTACTATTTATTTACATCTGTCCCGAAGGACTTGATGCTTTCACTTAGTACCCACAATTATCGGTTGACTAATTTTTAAAGAGGGCTGCGCGTTTTTGTATTTCATAAAACATTGCAGCAGAGAGATGAGACTTTATACCCCTTTTAAGGGTCCGTCAACACCTTTCGTAGTCTTTTTCTGGAAAAAAGCGATGTTTTTTCCTACTTTTCAAATAAACCTATTTAAAACAAGGGGATGGAGATCGAAAAATATTTTTCAATTTTTTAAAAAATATGCGGGTTTTTATGAATATGACAGTAAATTTTGGGAAAGCACTCAATTTTTTTGCCCTATTTATCGTCTTTTTTTGTTTGCATTTCTAATATTAGGGAAAACCCTGAAATTTGATCTAGTTTCTGATAGTATGTTGCTATGCACAATAAATTAGCGAATAGTCACTTACCCAGCAAGCCCTATACAGCTGGCTTAGCAGTACCCGTTCGAGAATTACATGCTGGCCATAGAGAGCAAATTCTTCAACATCTTTTGCTGCTGAATGAAGAGGACCGTCGTCTTCGCTTTGGTACTCAAACGCCTGATGAGGTTATTCATCGCTATGTAGAGAACCTTGATTTCAATAGGGATACCATCTTTGGCAGCTTTGATACCCAACTAAAGCTGATTGGTATGGCTCATTTAGCGTATTTACCGAAAACTAAAGGTCAGCCATTAGCTGCAGAGTTTGGCGTATCAGTGCTGCCTAGCGGCAGAGGGCAGGGCATAGGTACAGCCTTATTAGCACGGGCTTCGGTGCACTCACGCAATACTCGCATCGAAACCTTATTTGTCCATTGCTTGGCAAATAACCGGGCGATGATGCATCTGGCACAAAAGGCAGGAATGCTCGTTGAGTACGCCTATGGCGATGCAGATGCTTACTTGAAGTTACCGCCTGCAAATTCAAGCACGATTGTTGAAGAAGCTGCCAATGAGCAGTGGGCTGATTTTGACTACGCACTTAAAGAAAACTTTAAACGTTCAAATGATGCGTGGTCCTGGTTTCTTGAAAAGCCAGTCGTTCGTCCAACTTAATTTGCGCTAGGCGCACCGCGCAAAATCCAGGCAGCCAATAAAGATACATCAGCATCGCTTAGCTTTGCATTTGCTGGCATGGGTACAACGCCCCAAGATCCAGAGCCACCTTTAATAATTTTGTTTTTTAAAAAAGCCATTGGGCTAGGATCGTTCGCATATTTTTTTGCAACGGCTTGAAAGCTTGGGCCCACAATTTTTTTATCAAGTGCATGGCATCCCAGGCAAGCATTTTGTTTCGCAAGTAATGCTGCCTTTGCATCATCACTAGATGCCTTCACACTCAGCGAACATAGCAAGAAGATGCTGGCAAGTAAAAAACATTTCAGATGTTGCATAGATAAATTCTTTGCTCGTCTTTCATCAAACAGCTTTACTGTTTTGGCATTGAGTTTGGTTGCGCTTCGTCTGCCTTACCTTGTTTCTCTAGACGCGTTTTTTCCGCTTCAGAAATGATATCGAAGTAGACGTACACATCTTTAACACCGTCAATATTGCTGGTGACTTTTTTAGCAATTGCTGCCTCATTTTGCGTCAGAATGCCCATCAAATAAACACTGCTACCTTCAGCAATAATCGCCATCGAATTAGATGGCAGCTTGTCTGTAAAAATCATTTGGGTTTTAATTTTAGATTCAAGGTAGGAATCATTAGCGCGAGCAGTAAAGCTGCTGTTTGGTCCAATGACCAATTCATTAAAGACAGAGCGAGCATTTTTCATTGCCTTTACAAAGGCGCCAGCCTGACTCTTAATGTCGGCATTTTTTATTTCACCAGTCAACAATACCTTTTGATTGAATGATGTCACGTTGATATGCGCATCATCGCCATAGCGCTTAGCTAAAGCATTGCTAGCCTCCAACTCAATGCCTTTATCGATTGCTTGTACAGCTGGCGAACGGCGATCCGCCATCACACTTGCGCCTGCCACCACGCCACCAACAGCCAGCACGCCACAACCAGATAAGAATGAGGAAATCAAAATCGCAGCAAATAATTTGATGATGAGAGTATTTCGCATATGCGTACCTTCTAATTAATGAAACTATTAATCGAGCAATAAATGATCTACGCCATCACACAAAGCATGAAGCAAAACTAAATGTGTTTCTTGAATGCGAGCAGTGCGAGTGGAGGGCGCGCATAGATGAATGTCATCTGCACCTAATAAGCTGGCAATTTTTCCGCCGCCGTTACCAGTTAAAGCAATAATCAGAATCCCCATCTTTTTTGCAGCCTCAATTGCTCTCACTACGTTTTTTGAATTGCCTGAGGTGGAGATGCCAATCAAGATGTCACTTTTTTTTCCAAGGCCACGAACTTGCTTGGAAAAGATTTCGTCATAGCTATAGTCATTACCTACAGCGGTCAAAATAGATGTGTCTGTAGTCAGCGCAATCGCGGCCAACTCTTGTCGCTCTCTCTCGAAGCGACCAATTAGCTCAGCGGCAAAGTGTTGCGCATCAGCAGCAGATCCACCATTGCCGCAAGCCATTACTTTTCCGCCAGCACGCAAACAGTCTGTCATGGCGACTATGCCACGAGCAACCTGTTCAGGAAGTATTTTTTCAGCCTCTTGCTTTACAGCAATACTGTCTAAAAAATGTTGGGATGCGCGAGCGCGCAAACGTTCGAGAGTGTCTTTATCCATCGCATTATTATGCGCCATAGTTCAGGCAAGCTGCTTACGTTAGCTATGATTTCAAAAGCAACGTATTCTCTTGTTTATTGATACTTTTTTGCAAAAGATTGCCTACATGGAATTAAGCTCCTTTGACTTTTTAAAACAACAGGATCTGCCAGCTGGGGCCCTATATATGGTTGCAACTCCCATCGGTAATTTGGGTGATATTACTTTGCGCGCACTACATGTACTTAATTCGGTAGATGGAATTGCCTGTGAAGACACCAGACATAGCGCGCCCCTGCTACAACACTTTGGCATTCATAAGAAATGTGTCGCTCTGCATGAGCACAATGAAATTACTGGCTCGCAATCGATTATTGAGCACCTCGCTAAAAATGAACGCTGGGCCTACATTTCGGACGCGGGCACTCCGGGCGTTTCTGATCCGGGTGCAAGACTAGTAAGCGCCGTTCAAAAAGCAGGCTTTCGAGTTATTCCTATCCCCGGGGCTAGTGCGGTATCTACCGCCATTTCTGCCAGTGGCTCAGTCATGTTGCCATCGGAAGGGCGCTTTCAGTTTCTTGGGTTCTGGCCTAACAAAGCTAAAGAGCGGGGCATACTCATTCAAGATATTCGTAACAATTTAAAAACGAGCATCTTTTTTGAATCGCCACATCAAATACGCGACACCCTGATTACGCTAAGTAAAGAACTGGAGCCAGAGCGCCAGGTACTCATCGGCAGGGAGCTCACCAAAAAGTTTGAGCAACTAGTTACGCTCGACGCAATCAAGATTCCAGAGTGGCTTGATAGTGCCGAAAGCCTAAGAGGTGAATTTATTGTCTTAGTAGCTGGCCGCCAAGCCAATACAGATCAGACACCTGAACATTCTGCGCTCTTGCTATGGGCAAATGCTTTGAGTCCCTACTTGGGCAGCAAAGAAATCGCCGCCGTACTAGCTAAAACACTTGGTCTAAGCAAAAAAGAGGCTTACCAAGTGGCACTAGATGCCAAAGATCAAAATGGCCAAAAGTAATAAAGCTGGCCAGATGCCAGCTTTATTGTTGTGCTGAAAGACTATTTAGCGGCTGGGGCGGCCTCTTTGGACGCCGCTGGAGGGCTAGCATCTTGGTAATTTAACTGCGCAACAGGCTTAATCAGCTGCTCAGCAGAGGCAGCGGCATCAGTACGCTTACCGTTGTTAACATAAACCAACAGCAACAAGATAATGATCAAAGGCACAAAAAAGGTAGCAAATACCGTGATGATCAGTTGTTTGGGGGTTTTAATAATGCTGCCGTGCGCTTCGCTCATAGGACTTTTATAGTTTGACTGGTTTTAGAGTAACTTCACAATTATAACGAGACCGTAAAGATATAGGCACTTACAATAGCCTAGTTAGCGAATTTCCTACTGGCGCCCGTAGCTCAGTGGATAGAGTATTGGCCTCCGAAGCCAAGGGTCGCAGGTTCGATTCCTGCCGGGCGCACCAAATCAGGGGGGTTTTGACCTACATCATGCGCAAATTCGTGAAAAAGGCTATCATTTCTCCCTAACTTATTGATTCTTATCATGTCAAATCATCTAAATTCTGCCCTATCCGAACCTTCTATGGCCAATCCTTTGGCTCCAGATCTTCCGTTGCCACACCGAAAAATTATTCGCAGCTGGCTGATCCCCATGGCTCAAGGAGAAACGGCAAAAGCAATTGCTTTGCTAGTGATGGATGCTGTTTTATGGCTTGGCTGTATCGCTGGAACTATTTTTATTGAAAGCGTGCTGATCAAAATCGTTTTGGGCTTAGTTGCTGGTTTTGTTACTGGTCGTATCTTCATCTTAGGTCATGATGCCTGCCATCAAAGCTACACTCCGCACCGCGAACTAAACAAAGTGTTAGGTCGCATTGCGTTCTTGCCATCTCTAACCCCTTATAGCTTATGGGATGTGGGCCACAACGTTGTGCACCACGGTCAGACCAACCTGAAGGGTTTTGACTTTGTCTGGGCTCCATTATCAAAAGCAGAATTTGATGCTCTTCCTGCATGGCGCAAGGCTTTGGAGCGTCTTTACCGTAGTGGTTGGGGCCCTGTTTTCTACTATCTCACTGAGATCTGGTGGAGACGCGAGTACTTCCCGAATGCCAAAAACAAGCCTGGCGATCGTCCAATTTTCTTAAAAGATAATTTATTGGTAACTGGCTTTGCCATCATCTGGATTGCCTGTCTTATCGCTGGCGCCCTTGCGACTGGTCAATCTGTTTGGCTTGGTCTTATCACTGGCTTTGCTATTCCCTTCCTCTTCTGGAACGGAATGATTGGTTTTGTGGTCTATGTTCACCATACCCACACCTCAGTCTCTTGGTACGACAAGAAATCTGAGTGGTTGCGTGCCCAGCCTTTTGTATCAACCACGGTCCATTTGACCTTTAATTGGATTTGGGGCTCTTTAATGCACCATATCATGGAGCATACCGCCCACCACGTGGATATGAGCGTCCCCCTTTATCGCCTCCAGGAGGCTCAAAATACTCTGGAAACCATCCTTCCAGAGCGTATTTTTATCCAAAAGTTCTCTTGGGCCTGGTACTTTGAGACCGCTCGTAAGTGCAAGCTCTATGACTTCGAAAATAAGGCTTGGCTTGATTTTGATGGCAATAAAACGGCTGATTCAGTCAGAGTCGTTCTAAGCCCAGCCCCAGCGGGACAAAACGGGTAAAATAGAGTTTCTGTACAAGATTTGGATTACCCGGATTGCCCATGACTACCTCGACTCCAGCTGCTACCCAAGAAACCTCACAGAGCCTTAAGTTTTGCTCCTCATGCAGTCGCGAAAAGCGGCTGGAAGGTGGCACCTGGATTCCGACCAGCAATCGCAAGCAGCGCTGGATTTGTGCAAGCTGTTTATACAACCGTACACATCGTACGGGCTCAGCAAAAACCTAAATTTTTTATTTAGCTTTACCAGCGTAGCATTGATCAATCCCCAAAAAAGGGATTGTTTTGACGCTCTTCACTAAACGTCGATAGAAATCCATAACGCGGAACAAACTCCATGTCGTCACCGACATAGTCAACAGGATACATAATGAAAACTCAAGACACATTTAGGTTTGCAGAAACACATGAGTGGGCCAGTATCGAAGATGATGGACTGGCATGGGTGGGTATTAGCAATCATGCGCAAGAGGCTTTAGGTGATGTCATGTTTTTCCAAGCGCCAAAAATTGGTCAGCAAGTGAAGCAGGGCGAAGCCATTGCCGCAATAGAGTCAGTTAAAGCGGCAAGCGATATTCATGCGCCCATTAGCGGCGAGATTGTTGCCCTCAATGAAGAGATGGATGCTAACCCTGAGGTAGTAAATACTCAACCGTATACAGTTTGGTTATTTAAAATTAAACCAACATCCCCAGAGATGCTGGGTGCCAATCTTAACGACTTGATGTCGCTCACACAATACGAATCGTGTGCAGGCGCTTAGATAGCAATCGGATCGCGCTCTACCAGCCATCGAATGCGTGATGTTTTGCTGATTCTTCCTGTGGAATCTTGGCGTAACACTTGATCAATTATTTCAAGTGTTTCTTGTAGCAGTTTACGATTGCCTGACTCAATTAATAATTGAGCACGCTCTGCACCCGCCACCCGCATGACCGGCTTAGGTACTGGGTCGTACACTTTTAGCTCTTTTGTAATCAGACCCTTTATTTTTATACGCGTCTTTAGTTCATTCAAGAACTGAATCGCCTGATCCAAGCTTTTACCTTCTGCATGTATGAGCGCTTGATATGAGTAGGGTGGTAATTTTGCCTCTTCTCGCTCTTTAGCAGTAAATGCTAAAAATCCATCGACATCATGTCTTAACAAATACTGAAATACCGGTGACTCTGGGTATTGTGTCTCGATATAAATATCACCCCCAGCTTCACCTTGAGTGCCCGACCTACCCGCACGTCCAGCCACCTGAACTAACTGCGCAAATAATCTTTCGGCAGCCCTAAAGTCTGCTGAATACAGTCGACTATCAGCGTCTAATACGGCAACTAGTCCAATGTTTTGATAGTCATGACCTTTGGCAATCATTTGAGTGCCAACGACAATATCAACATTGCCATCGTGTATTTCCGTAAAGAGCGCTTCTGCTCCTTTACTCTTTCTGCTTGAGTCCGTGTCGACCCGCAGCACTCTGGCTTGTGGCCACATTTCTTCAATCGCATCTTCTAATTTTTGAGTTCCATGCCCAAGCGTTTTCAGATCTGCATTTCCGCAATCAGGGCAAAATTGTGGAATGGGCTTTACCAAACCACAATGGTGACAATTCAATACCGATCTTTTGCTTAATGCTCCGGCCTTATGCATGACGGTATAGGTAGAGCATTGAGTACATTTTGATAACCAATTACATGCTGAGCAACTGAGTACCGGAGCATAGCCGCGCCTATTAATCAAAATCAAACTTTGTTTTTTTTCTGCAAGCGTTTTTGTAATGGCGTTTGCCAATGTTTTTGTAATCAGACTTTTTTGTTTGGTTGCGCCTACATCGCCTGGGCTAAATTGATTTTGTGGATCACGTGTATTAATTAAATGCACGCTGGGCAGACTTGCGCCCTGTGCACGCTGATCAAGTCGAATATTTTCGTAGCGACCAGCTTGAGCTGCTAACCAGGTTTCTAGTGACGGTGTTGCAGAAGATAAGAGGATGGGTATTTTTTGATCATGGGCTCGCCAAATTGCCAAATCTCTTGCTGAGTAGCGGGTACTATCTTGTTGTTTATAAGATGGGTCGTGCTCTTCATCTACCACTATGACGCGTAAATTTGGAATTGGCGTTAATGCCGCCAACCTAGTTCCCAAAATAATTTGTGCTTTACCAGTCATCGCCTCATACCAGGCGACACCTCTTTTCTTTTCACTGATACCGCTATGCAACACTACCATTTTTTTATCAGGGAAGTAGGCTCTCACTCTTCTTTCCAATTGCGGCGTTAAGTTAATCTCTGGTACTAGTAACAGTACTTGTGCATCATCTTCTTTAAGGGTGCTTGCCAGCCAATTCAGAAAAACTGCTGTCTTGCCACTTCCTGTTTGACCCTGTAGCAGAATTGCCCTAAATTGATTTTCTTTTTCACCATCTGACAGTAATTGATCTAGGGCGATCTTCTGTTCGGAATTTAATTGATCTAGTGTGATCAATCCTTCTGTGACATCAGCTAGCTTCTTTTTACTTTGCTTTTCAGCTGATTTCAGTTTTTCCGTTATCTTTTCCCAGGCATCTGCTTTTTTCCACATTTGCGGGATGACTGGCAAAGCAGTTTCTCCTAAAGCATGGATGTAGTAATGGCTGGTAAAGCTCATTAATCTCAATAGGGCGGGGTCGAAAACTGGAAATGGCGCAAGGCGATCCACATATTTCAACTTTCCGATCTCATAATCGGAGTGATTGCTTACTTTTACTACCAGCCCAATTTCTTTTGATCTTGCAAAGGGTACTTCAACTACATTGCCAATTTCAGGGAATCTGCCTAATTTTTCAATATCCCATAGGTAGTCAAAGCCCTGAACTAAAGGCTTATCTACTACCACCTGCACTACGATAGGCTGAGGGGCATTTACTAAAATTTGTTATTTCACCCTGTGGATAAGTCTGTGGATATCATTCGTCACTTTGTATAACTGTAGTTATTTTATTGGAATGCTATCTTGGATAGAAAATCAGCATTTTATTGATTATCTATACAAATCAGAGACTTAGAATGGTTTGTAAAGGTAAAATTTGATAATTCCTACGAATCTCACTGTATTTTTTATTTTGCACATTTCTGTGCATAACTTTTACCAAAATACCAAACTAAGTTAGCAATTACTTATTGTTATTGCTTTGTGCGCAAGGATTTTGACTTAGTGATTACAGTTTCAGAGAGCGCTGTCACATTTTCGGGCGGGGTAAATTGGTTGATGCCGTGCCCTAGATTAAAAATATGGCCATCGAGAGAATGCAGACCTGGCTTTAATGCAGGAGCCTGCGCTAAGTCATTCAAGAGACTTTCGGCAGCAACTGCAATTTGCTTCGGTTCTGAGAACAAAATGAGCGGATCTAAGTTGCCTTGCAAAGCCAGCGGCTTGTTGATATCTAAAAGCTGCTGACGAGCGCGACTTAAGCGCATAGTCCAGTCAATCGCTATGACATCTGCCCCAATTTGCGCCATATCGTTTAACCAAATACCACCGCCTTTTGTGAACATAATGATTGGGATTTTGCGCCCTTCATGTTCACGAGGTAATAGTGCAATTACTTTTTGCATGGCAGCCAAAGACATTCTCTGATACCAGCCGTCAGGAAGTAAACCACCCCAAGTATCAAAAATCATGAGCGCTTGCGCCCCGGCCTTTACCTGCTCAATTAAGTAAGCAGCCACTGACTGTACATTAATCTCCAGAATATGCTCAAGCAAATCTGGGCGACTAAACATCATAGTCTTGGCATGGCGAAAATCGTCTGAACCAGAACCATCAATCATGTAGCAGGCCAGTGTCCATGGGCTTCCAGAAAAACCAATGAGTGGCACGCGCTGCTTACCATCCTGAATCAATGCCTTGCGAATTTCTGATACAGCATCAAAAACATATTTGAGCTGATCCATGTCTGCAACTCGTAATTTTTTTACCGCTTCTTCCGTACGCAGGGGATGATCAAAACTTGGTCCCTCACCTGCTGTAAATTTGAGACCCAGGCCCATTGCATCAGGAATGGTCAAAATATCCGAGAACAAAATCGCTGCATCTAATGGGTAGCGATCTAACGGCTGGAGCGTTACCTCTGTTGCATATGCTGGATTTTTAGCTAAACCAAGAAAGCTTCCAGCTCTTGCGCGCGTGGCGTTGTACTCTGGCAGATAGCGACCAGCTTGGCGCATGAGCCACAGCGGCGTTTGATCAACCGCTTCGCCTAGGCAAGCCTTTAAAAATCGATCATTTAACAACAAAGAAATGTCCGAATCTTATTTTTTACGACGGAAACGGGCAATCGCTGCCAGCTGTGCAGCTGCCATCGCAAATTCTGATTGAGCCAAAGCTAAATCAAAGTCCGTGCCACGATTTTGCATAGCCTCTTCAGCGCGCTTCTTTGCTTCGTTAGCTTTAGCTTCATCAAGGTCATGTCCGCGAATGGCGGTATCGGCCAGTACTGTGACATGATCCGGCTGCACTTCTAAATAGCCACCTGCAACGAATACAAACTCTTCATCACCATCAGCTTTTTCGATACGAACTGAGCCTGGACGAATGCGTGTAATCAAAGGAGTGTGGCCGCGCAAAATACCAAGCTCACCATTTTCACCGGGAAGCGCAACAAACTTCGCCTCTCCGCTAAAAATGGATTGCTCTGCACTTACTACATCGACACGTATGGTTGACATAATTTCCCTAGATGAGTTCGATTAAAGCTTCTTAGCTTTCTCGATGGCTTCATCAATTGAACCCACCATATAGAACGCTTGCTCTGGCAAGTGATCCAATTCTCCACTGCAAATCATTTTGAAACCACGGATAGTTTCTTTCAATGGAACGTATTTGCCTGGTGAACCAGTAAATACTTCTGCAACGTGGAAAGGCTGGGACAAGAAACGTTGAATCTTACGGGCACGAGATACGGCTAATTTGTCTTCTGGTGATAACTCATCCATACCCAAAATAGCAATAATGTCGCGCAACTCTTTATAACGCTGCAATGTCATCTGAACTTCACGGGCTACGTCATAGTGCTCTTGACCAACTACTTGTGGGTCAAGCTGACGGCTAGTTGAATCCAATGGATCAACCGCTGGGTAAATACCCAAAGCAGCAATATCACGTGACAACACCACTGTGGAGTCTAAGTGTAAGAAGGTTGTCGCTGGTGATGGATCGGTCAAGTCATCCGCAGGAACGTAAACGGCCTGAATAGATGTAACGGAACCAGTCTTTGTTGAAGTAATACGCTCTTGCAACTTACCCATCTCTTCAGCCAATGTTGGCTGATAACCCACAGCGGATGGCATACGACCGAGCAACGCAGATACTTCAGTACCGGCGAGTGTGTAACGGTAAATATTGTCAACGAAGAACAAAATATCACGGCCTTCATCACGGAATGCTTCAGCCATTGTCAAACCAGTCAACGCAACGCGCAAACGGTTGCCAGGAGGCTCGTTCATCTGACCAAACACCATTGCCACTTTATCTACAACGTTAGATTCTTTCATCTCGTGATAAAAGTCATTACCTTCACGAGTACGCTCACCAACGCCAGCAAACACAGATAAGCCTGAATGTTGCTTAGCGATGTTGTTAATCAATTCCATCATGTTTACGGTCTTACCAACACCTGCACCACCGAACAAGCCAACCTTACCGCCCTTAGCAAATGGGCAAACTAAGTCAATAACCTTAATGCCAGTTTCTAACAAGTCAACGGAAGGTGAGAGCTCATCAAACTTTGGTGCTGGCTGGTGAATAGCGCGACGCTCTTGAGTAGCAATAGGGCCTGCATCGTCAATTGGGCGGCCTAAAACATCCATAATGCGGCCCAGTGTGGCTGGACCAACAGGAACAGAAATTGGCGCACCAGTCGATTTCACTTCCATGCCGCGACGCAATCCATCGCTAGCACCCATGGCAATTGCGCGTACAACGCCATCACCAATTTGTTGCTGAACTTCAAAGGTCAAACCTTTTTCAGCAAATGATTTTTCTCCGCTCTCAACCAATGTCAAGGCATCATAAATGTTTGGCATGTTGTCACGTGGGAACTGAATGTCCACCACTGGACCGATACACTGCACGATATTTCCGTTACTCATCGCATTTCTCCGCTTTTAATTCCTGAATTCTTTCGTATTCCTAAACGCTAACTGCTTAAACCGCAGCCGCTCCACCAACAATCTCTGACAGCTCTTTGGTAATAGCAGCTTGTCGTGTTTTGTTGTATTCCAATTGCAATTCACCGATTACATTCTTCGCATTATCTGAAGCAGCCTTCATTGAGACCATGCGTGCAGACTGTTCCGAAGCCATGTTTTCAGCAACAGCTTGATAAATCATTGCCTCTACATAACGCTTGAGCAAGCCATTCAACACAGACTCTGCGTCAGGCTCATAGATGTAATCCCAAGAATTTCCTGTCTTCTCTTCTGGAGTTAATGCAGTCGATTCCAAAGGTAAGAGTTTTTCTAAAACAGGCTCTTGTTTCATTGCGTTAACAAAACGGGTATATGCCAAATAAACAGCATCAATTTCGCCACGCTCAAACGCCTCTAATTGGGCAGTAATTGCGCCAATCAACACATCCATATGTGGCGTATCGCCAATCTGAATTGTTTGAGAAATCAATTTTGCTTTTGAGCGATTTAAAAACTGGAGGCCTTTAGAGCCAATGGCAGTGTATTCAATACCAATACTGCTGCCTTCCATATCGCGCACTTGGTTTGCAATCAGACGCAATACGTTGGTATTTAAACCGCCACATAAACCTTTGTCTGTTGTAACCAAGATCGTGCCAATTTTCTTCACTTCTCGAGTCGCCATATAAGCAGGGCGGAACTCTGGATTTGCTTTAGAAAGATTGGCAACGATTTCACGAATTTTTTCGGCATATGGGCGCGCATTACGCATGCGCTCTTGGGCACGACGCATCTTGGATGCGGCGACCATTTCCATTGCCTTCGTGATCTTGCGCGTGTTTTGCACGCTCTTGATCTTAGATCGTATCTCTTTTGTGCTTGCCATGATTTATGCGGGTCCCCCTTAGAAAGAGGCTGAACGCTTGTAATCCTCAATTGCGGCACGCAAAGCAGCTTCATCATCTTTGCTTAAGTCTTTGGTCTCTTCAATACGACCAACTAAATCAGCGTATTTTGATTTCAAATGATCTTGTAAGCCTTTTTCAAATGCCAATACATGCTTTACTTCAAGATCATCGAAGTAACCGTTATTCATGGCATAAAGTGAGGCGGCCATTTCCCAAACCTGCAAAGGCTTGTACTGCGCCTGTTTACACAGCTCGGTCACGCGCTTACCGCGCTCGAGTTGCTTACGTGTTGCATCATCAAGATCAGAAGCAAACTGCGCAAATGCTGCTAATTCACGATACTGCGCTAAGTCGGTACGAATACCGCCAGACAATTTCTTAATCACTTTAGTTTGCGCTGCACCACCAACACGTGACACAGAAATACCGGCGTTAATCGCAGGACGTACACCAGCGTTAAACAAGTCCGTTTCCAAGAAGATCTGGCCGTCAGTAATCGAAATCACGTTGGTTGGAACGAATGCAGAAACGTCACCAGCTTGAGTTTCAATAATTGGCAATGCAGTCAAAGAGCCTGTCTTACCTTTTACCGAACCATTTGTAAATTTCTCAACGTATTCAGCGTTTACACGAGCAGCGCGCTCAAGCAAACGTGAGTGGAGATAGAACACATCGCCAGGGTAAGCTTCGCGGCCTGGTGGGCGACGCAAAAGCAAGGAAATCTGACGGTATGCAACCGCTTGTTTTGTTAAATCGTCATAAACGATCAATGCATCTTCGCCACGGTCGCGGAAGTATTCGCCCATTGTGCAACCAGCATACGCTGACAGATACTGCATCGCTGCAGACTCAGAAGCACTTGCTGCGACAACTACTGTGTATTCCATTGCGCCTAGCTCCGTGAGCTTGCGAACCACGTTAGCAATCGTAGAAGCTTTTTGACCAATCGCCACGTAAACGCAATAAACGCCTTTACCTTTTTGGTTAATGATTGCGTCAACTGCAACTGCTGTCTTACCTGTTTGACGGTCACCAATGATCAACTCGCGCTGACCGCGGCCAATTGGAACCATTGCATCAATCGCCTTCAAGCCAGTTTGAACTGGCTGGCTAACGGATTGGCGAGCAATAACGCCAGGTGCAACTTTTTCGATAAAGTCCGTTAGCTTAGTATTGATTGGGCCTTTGCCATCAATCGGCTGACCGAGTGCGTTTACAACGCGGCCGAGCAACTCTGGTCCAACTGGAACTTCCAAAATACGACCAGTACATTTGACTGGGTCGCCTTCTTTAATGTGGGTGTATTCACCCAGCACCACAGCACCAACTGAATCACGCTCAAGGTTCAAGGCGAGGCCGATAGTATTGTTTGGGAACTCCAACATCTCGCCCTGCATAACACCAGACAAGCCATGTACGCGGCAAATACCGTCGGTCACTGAAATTACAGTGCCTTCGTTGCGAAGTTGGGAATCAACACCCATTTCGCTAATTCGGCTTTTGATCAGTTCGCTGATCTCGGAAGGGTTGAGTTGCATTACTTACTCCTGGGTCTTATTTCGTATGTTCTTAATAGGGATAACTTATGCGCCAAGACTTGCTTGCATTTGAGCTAGCCGTGCCTTAACTGAACTATCCATTACCTCATCTCCAACTTGAATGCGAACTCCGCCAATCAATTCTGGATCTACTTGGATAGTTGGGCGCAATTCTTTGCCCCCAAAGCGCTTCTTTAAACTTGACAACAAATCATTTAACGCAGAACCCTCCAATGGGAACGCGCTAGTAATCATTACTTCTGCTGCACCTTCGCTCTGATTCTTCATTGCTTCAAATTGACTAGCAATTTCAGGAATGGCAGACAAGCGATGGTTTTGATTTAACAAACTCAAAAAGCTAGAAATCTTGCCATCTAGCTTAGTCTTCACCATGCCAGAAAGCAATTTGCTTAAATCATCTGCAGATACTTTTGGATTGTTTGATAAAGCAGCAACTTCTGGCAATGCAGCAAGCTGCGCCAATTCATTCAACTGCTCCAAACAGGTAGCAAACTCAGCAGGCTTGGCACTCTGAAAAAGTGCTTCAGCATAAGGGCGTGCAATCGTGGCTAGTTCAGCCATATCAAAGTTCTGCCTTTAGTTGATCAAGCAATGTGCTGTGGGCTTTTGCGTCTACTTCACGACGCAAAATTTGCTCTGCACCTTTAACAGCCAACACCGCCACTTCAGCGCGCAATACTTCACGAGCACGAGTTACTTGTTGATCTGCATCTTGCTTAGCTTGAGAAATAATGCGAGCTGCTTCAGCTTGTGCATTTGCGCGAATTTCTTCAGCGGACATTTGCGCACGTTTTTCTGCTTCTGCAACACGCTGTACACCTTCTTGGCGTGCTTTATTTAGTTCTTGCTCTGCTTCATTGCTTGCTAATGCGAGTGCTTCTTTACCGCGCTCGGCAGCAGCTAAGCCGTCAGCAATTTTGCTTGAACGCTCATCTAACGCCTTAACTAGCGGTGGCCACACAAAGCGTGCAACAACCCACCATAAGACGAAGAAAACGATCATTTGCGCGAATAGGGTCGCGTTCAGATTCACGATATTCCTTTCAGTATTGTTGAGAACGGTTGGATGACCCGGTGGTCATCCACGCCAAAACAATTACTTAATAACTGCGAGCAGTGGGTTTGCGAAAGCAAACAACATTGCAACACCAACGCCGATCAAAAACGCAGCGTCGATCAAACCAGCTAATAGGAACATCTTAGTTTGGAGTGGCTCCATCAATTCTGGTTGACGTGCACATGCTTCGATGTACTTACCACCCATCAATGCAATACCTAAACAAGCACCGATCGCGCCGAGGCCGATGATGATGCCGATAGCGATTGCTGTGAAACCTTGAATATTTGCGAGAAATTGTTGCATGTTGCTGACTCCTGAAGTTAAAGAGATAAGTTAAAAATAAAAATCTTAATGGTGGCTATGCGCTTGCCCGATGTAGACCAAAGTCAACATCATGAAAATAAAGGCTTGCAACAAAATAACTAAAATGTGGAAGATGGCCCAAGCTGATCCAGCAATAACATGGCCCACCAATCCGAACAGGGATAAATCTAAATTAAATGTCCACACGCTGCCTAGCAATGCGATTAATAAGAAAACTAGTTCGCCGGCATACATGTTGCCGAACAGTCGCATTCCTAATGAAACACCTTTAGCAAGATATTCAATGATGTTCAAAGCGAGGTTAAAAGGGGCCAAGTACCACTTCGCACCAAACGGAGCAGAAATGAGCTCATGCAAGAAGCCGCCAAAACCTTTTACTTTGAAGCTATAGAAGAAAACCAAAAGCAAGACGGACATTGACATGCCCATGGTCGCATTGAGGTCAGTTGTAGGAACAACCTTGTGGTGCGGAACATGGACACCAAAACTTTCGATGAAATGATTGACGCCCAACACCCAATCTACTGGAATCAAATCGAGCGTGTTTAAGAGGATGATCCAAAAAAATACAAATAAGGCAAGGGGCGCAATGTAAGAGCGATCGCCATGAACAATGCTTTTAGATTGCGTCTCAGCCATCTCCACAATCATTTCAATAAAACATTGGAAGCGACCGGGTACACCTGGGGTTGCACGGCGCGCCGCGATCAACAAAATAAATACTGTAAGCAAGCCCATCAAGGAAGCCCAAAAAACAGTATCTAAATTGATAACACTGAAGTCAATGATCGAGGTCTGGGCAGACCCAATATTGTTAAGGTTTTGTAAATGCTCGGAGATGTACGCTGTTGGCGTCATTTGCTCGGCTGCCGCTTGGGCTTTGTTTACTTCGCTAGACATCTCTTAACTAGTCCTTTGGTTCAATCTCGTTTATTACTATTAGCGCCACAACCACGCTAGCCAAACACACTTAAGGGCAAGCACATAAGTCACCAATAAGGGGACCCAAAATACGCCCGAGACCCAATATGCAATCCCTAAAAACAGCATCAAAGTAACGACGATTTTGATAAATTCGCCCGACACCAATGCTGCCAAATAATTCCCTGGATTTAACACTTGCGTTTTTTTTGCCAATTCCAGCCTGATTAAAAACAGGGTTGAGGGCAAGACGCTTGTTAAACCACCTAAAAATGCCGATTGAGTATAAAGGTTTATCCCAATCGGGTCTCCAAAAAAAGACCAAAACACCATGCTAAACGCAGTAAGCACTACTTGCGCAGCCAAAATCTTCCATGGCGACAGAGGGGGGTTTTTAAGAGCATTGCTTGCTTGCAGCGCTCTCATCTCCTCTTTACTTAAAACCCGATATGCTTCTTCTTCGGGCTCATCCCAGTCATCCGCCTCGGAAAATCGATTTTTTTGAGGAATCAATTTAGCCCCGTGAGTTTAATGTGTGCACTGCAATAGGTCAAATGTTTTGGGGTCATTTTTGAAGACTTTTAAGCCTCGACGCCCAGCTTTTTTAACAAAGAATCCAGCTCATCAAATTGGCTAAAGCGGATTCTGAGCTCACCACCTTTGCCCTTAAACTTAAATTCTGCATTTAAGCCTATTAAATCAGCGATTTCTTGAGTTAAGCGACGCATATCTGGATCACGGCTTGGTGTACCGCCCTCCGCTTTGGTTTTGGCTTTTTTGTCGCCAATTTGACCCCCAGCAAGCGCTAGGGCGGTAGCCATTCTTTCAGCCTCACGAACGGAGAGTCCCTGGGCGGCAATTCTTTGCGCCAAAGCAACTTGGCTTGCGCCTGGTAAAGGTAATAAAGCGCGGGCGTGACCCATGTCAATATCGCCCGCCAAAAGCATGGCTTGTACTGGTTTTGCCAATTGATTCAAACGCAATAAATTGCTCACGGCGCTTCGTGACTTACCCACTGCTTTTGCCGCTTGCTCATGCGTAAAACCAAACTCTTCAATCAGCCTGGCCAGGCCCTGAGACTCTTCTAGCGGATTGAGATCTTCACGCTGCATATTCTCAACTAAAGCCATTGCAGCAGCAGCTTGATCATTTGCCCCAGAAACTAATACAGGCACCTCTTTTAAGCCAGCCAAAGTTGCCGCACGAAAGCGACGTTCACCAGCAATAATTTCGTATTTACCAGGCGCAACCAAACGCACTAATAACGGTTGCATCACACCCTGCTCACGAATACTTTCGGCCAATTCTTGTAATGCACCCGCTTCCATTTTTTGCCGCGGCTGATATTTACCGGCCTGTAATGCACTTAATGGCAAACGATTAATTTCAGCCGTGGTTTCTTTTTGTGCTTTATCACCGAGGAGCGCCTCTAAGCCACGACCCAAACCTTTTTTCTTAATTGCAACCATGATATTTTTATTGTTCCTAGGATTTACATTTGCTTAATGCGCTCAATCATCTCGGCGCCGAACTCCAAATAAGCTTTTGCGCCACGCGATGATCTATCAAACGCCACCCCAGGAAGCCCGTAGGATGGGGCTTCAGCTAGGCGGACGTTGCGGGGAATAATGCTCTTAAATACTTTATCGCCAAAGTGCTCAAGCAGTTGGTCGGAAACCTGTTGTTGCAAAGTCATGCGCGGATCAAACATCACACGCAATAAGCCGATGATCACCAAATCAGGATTTAAGTTTGCATGAACTTGCTTGATTGTGTTTACTAAATCTGACAAGCCTTCCAATGCAAAGTATTCACACTGCATTGGTACGATCACACCATTCGCTGCACACAATCCATTGAGCGTTAACAAAGATAGTGCAGGGGGGCAGTCAATCAAAATAAAGTCATAGTCATTCGCAACAAGAGCAAGCGCATCTTTCAATCTTTGTTCGCGCGAATCTAAATCTACCAACTCAATTTCTGCGCCGGCCAAATCACGATTTGCTGGCAACACATCGTACCCCGAGCTCTCGCAACGTACTGCAGATTCCTTCACCGTCGAGAGACCAATCAATACTTGATACACAGTGCTACTGAGGTCTGCTTTTTCAACTCCTGAACCCATCGTCGCATTGCCTTGTGGATCTAAATCCACCAATAAAACACGTTGCTTATGTCCAGCTAAACCGGCGGCCAAATTAACAGCGGTAGTGGTTTTGCCGACCCCACCTTTTTGATTTGCAATACAGAATATTTTGGCCATAATTTTTCTTAAAAATGTGATGCTTTAAAGGGGTAATTTTCTCACGGGTGATAGGACCAAAAGTCGGCGCTCCACCGCTAAATTTGGGATCTCTAGGGGCTCATCGGCTATTAAGCGCCAATCATTCATACAAACCTCCTGCAACTCTTGATCCGCTCGCTTAGCCTTCATGGCAAATACGAGGCCATTTGGATTGAGCAGGGGCAAAGACAACTCTAAAAAATGGGCGAGATTGGTAAATGCCCTAGAAATGACCGCATCAAACTGACCCGGCTGAGCTTTGGCAACAGCTTCAACGCGCTCGCTTAAGACTTGGATGTTCTTTAATCCTAACTTTCCACGCACATGCTGCAAAAATGCAGTCTTTTTACGAATAGCCTCAATCAAGGTCAAATGCCACTCAGACTGCAAGATGGCAATCGGGATTGCAGGCAAGCCACCGCCCGACCCAAGGTCAGCAATTTTGGGATTTGGCAACCCCAGAAATCGGCGCATTACTGGTAAAACTGTAATAGAATCAATAAGATGCAGTCGGACCGAGTTCTTATCACCCTCAATAGCAGTCAAGTTATGCACTTGGTTCCAGCGACCCATTTCTTGCAAGAAAAGCTCTAAGTCAGCAATGTTGGTAGAGGTGAGATTGAGGCCTAAACTCTCAATCCCCAAAGAAACCAAATCATTACTCATGGGCTTCTTCTTGGATGCGGCCTAAGCCCTTTTTAAGGTGTACTAACAATAAAGAGAGGGCCGCAGGTGTGACGCCAGATATTCTACCGGCCTGACCCAGGGTGCCTGGCTTATGCAGATTGAGTTTTTGCTGCACCTCTTTGGATAAGCCAAGCACTTGGGTGTAATCCAAAGCCTCAGGCAGCGGAAAAGTCTCGTTATGCTCTTGCCGAGCAATCTCC
Source organism: Polynucleobacter sp. MG-Unter2-18 (assembly GCF_018687675.1). NCBI lineage: Bacteria > Pseudomonadati > Pseudomonadota > Betaproteobacteria > Burkholderiales > Burkholderiaceae > Polynucleobacter > Polynucleobacter sp. MG-Unter2-18. The sequence goes on along the minus strand of NZ_CP061302.1, from coordinate 12,672 downwards.
ACAGCCTGTCTCTCGATATAACCCTGATATTTAATAGAAATTTCAACCTGGTCGCTGATTTGCTGTGCCAGACCTAAATCGTCATCCAGGGTTCCTGGCGACCAAAGGCCTTCGGCCAAGCCCATAACTGCCTCATATGTAATGCCTGGGCGCCTTAGAAGGTCGGCCAAGCTACACTCGTGCGACAAATCTTGGCCTAAAAGTTCAGAAACAGCATTTGCTGATCCATGTTTTGGGCCAATCCAAATTTCCCGCAAACGAGATGTTTCACGTGAAACAGCTTCTTGTTTCCTGCAAAACGTATTCCAGCGGTAATCATCCACTAAACCTAGTTCACGACCAATAGTAGTAAGTCGGAGATCCGCATTATCCTCGCGCAAACTCAGACGATATTCCGCTCGGCTAGTAAACATGCGGTACGGCTCTTGGACACCCAAGGTAATGAGGTCATCGACCAAAACACCGATGTAAGACTCGCTGCGCTTGGGCAACCAAGGCTCTTTACCCTGCGCCGCTAGACCGGCGTTGATACCCGCAAGCATGCCTTGGGCAGCAGCCTCCTCATAGCCTGTTGTGCCATTGATCTGGCCGGCAAAGTATAGGCCTGCAATTGCTTTAGTCTCTAGGCTGTGGCGTAAATGGCGTGGGTCAAAGAAGTCGTACTCAATAGCATATCCAGGGCGCACAATTACTGCAGACTCTAGGCCACGAATACTGCGCACCAAATCCCACTGAACATCAAACGGCAAGCTAGTAGAAATGCCATTGGGGTAAAACTCATTTGTTGTTAGACCCTCAGGCTCTAAAAAGATTTGGTGGCTATTTCTGGAAGCAAAACGATGGATCTTATCCTCAATAGAGGGGCAATAGCGTGGTCCAACCCCCTCAATAACACCGGTATACATCGGGGAACGATCTAAACCACCCCGAATAATGTCGTGCGTTTGTTCATTTGTATGAGAAATCCAGCAGGGGACCTGCTTGGGGTGCTGCTCAGGTCGACCCAAGTAGGAGAAAACGGGGACTGGATCCAAATCTCCGGGCTGCTCCAACATTACCGAGAAATCAATAGTGCGTCCATCAATCCTCGGTGGGGTACCGGTTTTTAAGCGGCCCTGAGGGAGCTTCAATTCTTTCAGCCTGGAAGACAAGGATGTCGCCGCCGGATCGCCGGCCCGTCCACCAGCATAGTTATTTAAGCCTACGTGGATTTTCCCGTCCAAGAATGTGCCGGCAGTTAGCACCACCTTCTTGGCCATAAACTTCAACCCCATTTGCGTAACTACACCTTGAACCTCATCACCCTGGACCAGTAAATCATCTACAGCGGCTTGGAAAAGGGTCAGGTTTTCTTGGTTCTCAAGACGGCGACGAATCGCCGCTTTATATAAGACCCGGTCACCCTGTGCACGAGTTGCACGAACGGCAGGGCCTTTACTTGAGTTTAATATCCGAAACTGAATGCCAGCCTCATCGGTAGCTGCTGCCATAGCACCACCCATTGCATCAATCTCTTTGACTAAATGACCTTTACCAATTCCACCGATTGATGGGTTGCAGCTCATGGCGCCCAAACTCTCAATACTATGCGTTACAAGTAGGGTGTCGCATCCCATGCGTGCAGACGCAAGGGCAGCCTCTGTACCGGCATGACCGCCGCCAACCACAATGACATCGAAGTTCTTTGAATAACGCATAATTTGCCTCAGATAGGGCGATGATCATAGCATTTTGTTGGTTTCACGTGAAACAAATCTATGCCTAAGGTATTAAGCACATAATCAGTATTTTGTAAGCGATTGATTTAATTGAATATTTTTACAGGCTGAAACAAAACACTAAACACTCTTGCTGGCGTCTTACTTTAAGCAGAAAGCGGGGGATCTTAAATGAGTACGGCGCCAAAGCGCCGTACTAAAACCTAATTAATAGAAAAGAATTTAATTCTTGTTCTTAAAAAAGTGAGTAATTTCACCAACAACGCCTCGACGAAAAGCCAAAACACAAACAACAAAAATAAATCCAGTTGCAATGGTGCTCCAAGATCCAATATTGGCTAAATAATTTTGCAAGCCGACCACAATGCCAGCGCCGACCACTGGACCAAGAATGGTTCCCATGCCACCCAACAGGGTCATTAAAACAACTTCGCCTGACATATGCCAATGTACGTCAGTCAATGTTGCCAACTGAAAGACTAAAGTTTTCAAAGAACCTGCAAGACCTGCGAGTGCAGCGGAAATTACAAAAGAGATCAGTTTGAAGCGATCAACGTCATAACCCAAAGAAACTGCACGAGGTTCATTTTCGCGAATGGCTTTTAAAACCTGGCCAAAAGGGGAGTGCACGGTGCGAACGATCAGCGCAAATCCAAGCAAGAAAATAGCCAGCACAAAGTAATACATGCTGACGTCATCTTTTAAATCAATCAAACCAAACAACATGCCGCGTGGTACCCCTTGAATGCCGTCCTCGCCGCCAGTGAATGGAAGTTGTACCGCCAAAAAGTAAACCATTTGGGAAAGCGCCAATGTCACCATCGCAAAATAAATGCCTTGCCGACGAATTGCCAAAGAGCCAATCAAAAATCCTAAAAAGCCAGAGCCCAAGACACCCAAGACAATTCCGAACTCAGGAGACAAGCCAGCCTCTTTGCAAAGATAGGCAGTGATATAGGCGGAGGTTCCAAAAAATGCCGCGTGCCCAAAAGAAAGAAGTCCAGTAAAGCCCAGTAACAAATTAAAGGCGCAGGCAAAAAGGGCGAAGCACAACACCTTCATTGCAAACACTAAATAGATAAAGTCCTGAAAAGGCAACAGCAGGGCAATTAAAACCAAAATGCCATAAAGCAATTTTATTTTTGAGCTCACTTATTTCTCCCGGCCGAAAAGTCCAGCAGGACGAATGAGCAACACAATTGCCATGATCACAAAAATAACCACACCAGATGCTTCTGGATAAAACACTTTGGTTAAACCCTCAATCAAACCTAAAGCAAGGCCGGTCAAGATAGAGCCCATGATGGAGCCCATGCCACCAATCACAACAACTGCAAAAACCACAATGATTAGATTCGAACCCATCAGTGGGTTGACTTGAAAAATAGGTGCGGCCAAAACACCGGCAAAACCAGCCAAACCAACGCCATAGGCATAAGCCAAAGAAATCATCAAAGGGACGTTGATGCCGAACGCCTGAAGTAGTTTTGGGTTTTCAGTTCCAGCTCGGAGATAAGAGCCTAACTTCGTTCTCTCAATTACATACCAAGTGGAGAAACAAACCACTAAAGAGGCAACTACTACCCACAAACGATATTTGGGCAAAATAATGCCAATCGACTCTAATGGAATAACGCCTTGTAATAGTTCGGGGGCCGGATAACTCTCGCCAGAAATTCCATACCAATGGCGGAACATGCCCTCAATAATCAAAGCAAATCCAAAAGTTAATAGCAGGCCATAAAGGTGATCAAGGTGATATAGGCGCTTGAGCATTGTGCGCTCAAGAATTAAACCAAAGCCTGCCATTACCAAAGGCACCAAAATTAATGCAAACCAATAATTAATTGAGAAGTCAGGAAATCCAAACCATTGGCCAACCTGAGTCAAGCCAATCCAAGCAATAAAAGCCCCCATGGTGTACTGAGCACCATGCGAAAAATTGATGATGTTGAGTAAGCCAAAAATAATGGCTAGGCCCAAACTCAAAATGGCATAGAAGGAGCCATTAATAAGCCCCACTAAGAGCTGAGCAGCCAGCCCTTGTGGGGTGATTCCAAGAAGTTCAAACATGCTAGTTAAAAAACCAATTACTTGTTAGTAACCAACTTGCATCGTGACAATGAAAGTGGTTGTGTTGCTTCGGCAGCTGGAATCACAGCCTTAACGTTGTAATAGTCCCAAGGGCTAGTGGATTCAGATGGCTTCTTGACTTCTAGCAAGTACATATCATGCTCGAACTTACCATCAGCGCGGATTTTTCCTTTGAACAAACCATCATCAATATTGGTAGATCTCAAAGCCTTCATTACTGCTTGAGTATCGTCAGTGCCCGCTTTTTGAACTGCGGCTAAATAAGCAAGGACTGAAGAGTAGACGCCGGCTTGAACGCTAGTCGGCATGCGCTTGTGTTGCAAAATAAAACGCTTAGCAAACGCACGTGTCTTGTCATCTTTATCCCAGTAGAAGCCTTCGGTTAAATACATACCTTGAGCGGCATTCAAACCTAAAGAGTGAACGTCGGAGATGAACATTAACAAAGGAACAACTGTTTGCTTTTTATTGATGCCAAACTCTGAGGCCTGCTTAACAGAGTTAATTGTGTCTTGACCCGCATTTGCCAAAGCAACTACATCAGCGCCGCTGGCTTGAGCTTTTAAGAGGTATGAAGAGAAGTCGCTATTAGGGAATGGATGCTTACTGGTTCCCAAGACCTTACCGCCGTTAGCAACAACAACGTTAGTTGAGTCTCTCTCCAAAGCAGCACCGAAAGCATAGTCAGCAGAAAGGAAATACCAATTCTTTTTACCCTGCTTTACAACAGCCTTGGCAGTTCCGTTTGAAAGTGCGTAAGTGTCATAGGTCCAATGCACGTTATTAGCAGTACATTTTTCATTGGTAATTGGCAAAGAAGCTGCGCCAGATACCAAGGTGATCTTGTTCTTTTGTTCCGCCACTTCCATTACCGCTAGGGCAACGTTGGTAGACACCAACTCAACAATCACGTCCACGCCATCTTTGTCATACCACTCACGTGCTTTGTTTGCAGCAATATCTGCTTTGTTTTGATGGTCAGCACTAAGTAATTCAATCTTCTTACCAATGACTGTGCCATCCTTTGAAAAATCAGCGATCGCCATTTTTGCAGCAATCACCGCGCCAGGACCGGCCAAATCAGAATAGATTGAAGAGAGATCGGTCAACACACCAATCTTAATTACATCGCCACTCACTTTAGATGTTTGCGCGAATGCTGGGTTTGAACCAAAAAAGGTTGCCGCCACTAGACACGCCGTAATTTGCTTTAACTTCATTTATATCTCCTATAAATAACTACTAAACACCAAGATACTCATTTAATAAACTTGCTTTTTCCGTAAGCTCATTTTGATTGACAACCTCAACTACGTTGCCATGCTCCACCACATAATGCCGATCAGCCAAGGGGGCAGCAAAGCGGAAATTTTGCTCCACCAACACAATAGTGAAGCCTTTATTGCGTAAGCTGGTGACTACCTCACCCAATTTTTGAACAATCACCGGCGCCAAGCCTTCGGTGATTTCATCCAACAATAATAGTTTTGCGCCCGTTCTCAGAATGCGTGCCATTGCGAGCATTTGCTGCTCGCCACCCGACAGTCTTGTGCCAGGGCTATTGCGCCGCTCGTACAAATTGGGGAACATTTCATAAATCTCGTCCAAACCCATGCCACCAGACGCAATCTCTGGTAAGAGCAGCAAATTTTCCTCGGCACTTAAGCTGGCAAAAATACCGCGCTCTTCCGGACAAAAACCGACACCCAGACGAGCAATTTTGTAGGTTGGCATCGCAATGGTTTGCTTGCCATAAATTTCTACCGAGCCTGTTCTTTTGCTAGTCAAACCCAAAATGGTTTTCAAGATGGTGCTACGACCAGCGCCATTACGGCCCAGAAGCGTGACCACCTCACCATCACGAACAGCAAAATTCACACCATGAAGAATATGGGACTCACCATACCAAGACTCAAGGTTTTTAACCTCCAGCGCCATCGTGCTCATGCGCCATCACCCCCATGGGTTCCCATGTAGGCCTCAACCACTAAAGGGTTGTTGGAAACCTCTTGGTAAGAGCCTTCAGCCAGCACCGAACCTCGCTGCAACACAGTAATACGATCTGCTATAGAGGAAACCACCTTCATATTGTGCTCAACCATCAAAATGGTGCGGCCTTTGGCAACCCGATCAATTAACTCAGTAACGCGCTCTACGTCCTCGTGTCCCATACCCTGTGTCGGCTCATCCAACAACATTAATTCAGGCTCCATTGCCATGGTGGTCGCAATTTCCAAAGCCCTTTTACGACCATAGGCCAAATTTAGGGTTTCCTCGTGAGCAAAGTCCGCCAAACCCACCTCACACAAAAGCTGTTCGGCGCGCTCATTAAGCACGCTCAGCGAACTTCCAGACTTCCAAAAATGAAATTCGGTGCCTAATCCTCGCTGCAGTGCAACACGAACATTCTCCAAAACAGTTAGGTGTGGAAAAACAGCTGAAATCTGAAATGAGCGGACAATGCCACGGCGTGCTATTTGAGCTGGTCGCTCTTTCGTGATGTCGAGACCATTAAACAAAATCTGGCCACTGGAGGGCTCCAAAAATTTTGTGAGAAGGTTAAAGCAGGTTGTTTTGCCGGCGCCATTGGGGCCAATAAGGGCGTGAATAGTTCCCCGAGCAACATCTAAATTGACATCACTTACCGCAGAAAAACCTTTAAACGTCTTTCCAAGCCCAATTGTTTTTAATATTGTTTCTTGCAAACCTAAATCCTTATACCCATCTATAGGCAAGAGTTTGAGAATACCCTAAGAGAAGATTTACCAATACAGCAATAACCCTAAAAACGTAGAGGGTGTAATGATTAATTCGCTCGGGTGTTACTTAGAAAATTTTGGATTGCTAACCTTGCCGTCTCATCCAAAACTTCGATAGGAATCCTTTGGGCGCCCTGAACAATCATCAAGGCATATGGTTTTGCAAGGGCGGCAGCTTCTGGGCATAAATGAAGCTCCTCCCCCACTGCGGGTGATTGGCTGCGCCAATAATTAATGGCAGCCTCTAAATCCTGAATAGTAATAAACAACATGTCGAGAAAAGAACTTACTTCTTATCAAGAGACAGCATGGTGCCTCGACATTTTTTAGCGCCACAACGGCACTCATAATCCTTTTTCATTTGTTTGGTAATGCGGCCCTCAACCCCAAGGGAGTAATCGTAGAAAAGCTCCTCGCCCACCTTAAGATCCCTTTTGGCATAGATAAATACACGAGGCTCACCATCAAAGCTATCTTCTTGGGTTTCACAAATTGGCTTGCAAGAGTGGTTGATCCAGCGGGCAGCATTTCCACCATACTTCGCATCAATACAACGACCATCTTCTAGTGAAAAATAAAAAGTGTGGTTCGGATCCTTGGGGTCATGTGGATGGCGCTTCTCTGCCAGCTTCCAACTAATTCGCTCCCCTTTGTATTCAATAATGGCATCACCCTTTTTAATTGGCTTTGCAACAAAAACACCCTTTCCATGAATCGGCGAGGACTTAACAACAATTCGGGAACGGTCAATTTTTGGAGGGGTTAATTTCTTTTTGCTCATTAAAATCAAACATCCAGGTTGCGCGCAATTAAGGCATTTTTCTCAATAAAGGCGCGGCGTGGCTCCACCTCATCACCCATTAGGGTGGTAAAAACCTGGTCAGCAGCGATTGCATCTTCAATTTTGACTTGAAGCAAGGTGCGTGCTCCGGCATCCATTGTGGTTTCCCACAACTGAGAAGGATTCATTTCACCAAGACCCTTATAGCGTTGACGACTGAGAACGCGCTCAGCCTCAGAAAGCAACCATGCAAAGGCAGCTCTAAAGTTTTGGATTGCCTGCTCCTTTTGATTTTTTTCTAGATCCCCGCGGCGCACTTTCGAGCCGGGCAACACTTTGCCAGATAAAACCGCCGCCGCATTGGATAGGCTTTGATAGTCATCGCCATGAACAAAATCAGAATTGATTGCCGACAACCTTAAGTTGCCATGGATACGTCGAGATAACAGCAGCTTGTAGCGATCTGTGCGCTCTTCTTTTTGGACAATGATTTCGGGTGGAAGCGCCAATGGATTTAATGACTCAGCAAGCGCAACACGCAAACGATCAGCAGATTCTTGGGCTGACTTTTCTGTATCCAGGTTCAATTGAGTGCCGGAAGCAATAGCGCGCAAAGCATCTTCATCAATAGTGCGCGATAAGCGGTCAACAATAGACTGAATCACTTGGTAGTGTTTAGCCAGCTCACCTAATGCAGCGCCCTCAATGATTTCACCTGTGGGGGTTTGAAGTGATGCTGATTCAAGAGCAATCTTTAGGAGTAATTGATTGAGTTCGGCATCATCTTTAATGTATTGCTCGTTTTTGCCGAACTTCACTTTATATAAAGGTGGTTGAGCAATATAGATGTGGCCACGCTCAATTAACTCGGGCATTTGTCTATAGAAGAAGGTGAGTAAAAGTGTGCGTATATGACTTCCATCCACATCCGCGTCGGTCATAATAATGATGCGGTGGTAACGAAGTTTGTCTGCTTTATATTCTTCTGCGCCGATGCCGGTTCCAAGTACGGTGATGAGAGTAACCACCTCTTGGCTTGCCAACATCTTATCAAAGCGCGCCTTCTCCACATTAAGAATTTTTCCCTTAAGCGGAAGAATTGCCTGGAAACGACGATCTCGACCCTGCTTTGCAGAACCGCCCGCGGAATCTCCCTCGACAATAAACAACTCAGATTTAGTGGGGTCCTTTTCTTGGCAGTCCGCTAATTTTCCTGGGAGTCCTAAGCCATCTAAAACACCCTTGCGACGCGTCATATCGCGAGCCTTACGGGCTGCTTCACGGGCACGCGCGGCATCTACTATTTTTCCGCACAAAATTTTGGCGTCAGCCGGGCGTTCCTGCAAATAAGCGCTCAAAGCTTCAGCAACAATCTCTTCAACTGGGCCACGTACCTCACTTGAAACCAACTTATCTTTTGTTTGACTTGAAAACTTTGGTTCTGGAACTTTTACAGACAACACGCAGGCAAGGCCTTCGCGCATATCGTCGCCAGAAATTTCTACCTTAGCTTTTTTGGCAACTTCATGCTCGTCGATATATTTGTTGATCACGCGCGTCATAGCCGCGCGCAAGCCTGTTAAGTGGGTACCACCGTCGCGCTGGGGAATGTTGTTGGTGAAACATAAAACCTGCTCACTGAAACTATCATTCCACTGCATTGACACTTCAGCGGTAATGTTGCCACCTAAGTCTGAAGGACGAATACCTTCGGCGTAGAAAATGTTGGGATGTAAAACATTTTTTGTTTGATTGATGTACTCAACAAAACCTTTTACGCCACCAGAGAAAGTAAAATCTTCTTCTTGACCAGAACGTTGGTCAATTAATTTAATGTGAACACCGTTATTTAAAAACGAAAGTTCACGAATGCGTTTAACCAATATTTCATAATGAAACTCGACGTTTCCGAAAATAGTTTCATCCGCTAAAAAGTGAACCTCTGTACCAGACAGGGTTGTGTCGCCGGTAATTGTGATTGGCGATATAGCAACGCCATTTTCCTCTTGAACATTGCGATTCTGAATCACACCGCGCGCGAACTCCATGTAATGCGCTTTGCCATCGCGGCGAATGGTGAGTTTCAGCCATTTAGATAGCGCGTTTACACAACTAACACCAACACCATGTAAACCACCAGAAACCTTATAACTATTTTGATCAAACTTACCACCAGCATGCAACTCCGTCATTACAATCTCGGCCGCACTCCTTTTTGGCTCATGCTTGTCATCGTATTTAATTCCAGTTGGAACACCGCGTCCGTTATCAACTATAGAGATAGAATTGTCGGTTTGAATAACAACAGTAATTTCAGAACAATAACCTGCAAGCGCTTCATCAATCGAATTATCTAGAACCTCAAAGACTAAATGATGTAAACCTGTTCCATCAGAAGTGTCTCCGATGTACATTCCTGGACGCTTACGAACAGCTTCAAGACCCTCTAAGATTTGAATTGATGATGCACCGTACTGCTCTACTACTTTTTTTTCTTCAGTCATTTTTTTCTAAATTAAATACGCATTGGCATCACAACATACTTGAAGTCTTCAGAACCAGGCAAGGTAATCACCGCACTACTGTTGGCATCACCTAAACTAATTTGCATCTTTTCATTTTTCAAGTTTGATAAAACATCTAATAAATAACTTACATTGAAGCCAATCTCAACAACATCACCACTGTATTCAGTTTCAATTTCTTCTTGAGCTTCTTCTTGCTCAGCATTAGTTGATTGGACGGTGATTCGATTTGGTGACAACGAAAAGCGTACACCCTTAAATTTATCAGTTGTTAAAATTGCAGCACGTTGAAGTGCAGATTGCAGAACGTCGCGCCCAACAACTAACGAGTTTTTATGGCCCTTAGGAATCACTCGCTGAAAATCAGGGAACTTACCCTCAACTAATTTTGAAATTAACTCGATATCACCAAAAGTAAATTTCACTTGGTTAGATGTGAGACTCATCTCCAACATCTCTTCAGAATCTTCTAGTAGATGCTGACACTCAAGAATAGTTTTACGAGGAATGATGATTTCATGCCTTTGTCCAGAACCCACTGGAGCCTCAGCTAATTCAACTTGAGAATAGGCCAAACGATGACCATCGGTTGCCACAGCAATCACTTGCTTACCCTCAACAACCAATAGCATTCCATTAAGGTAATACCGAATATCCTGCTGCGCCATAGCGAAGTGAACTTGACTAACCAGTTGGCGAAAACTCTTTTGAGTCATTTTCCAGCTAGCCGTTACTTCACCAACACTTTGCATCACGGGAAACTCTGTTGCAGAAAGGGTTTGTAAGGAAAAGCGGCTTTTACCGCTTTGTACAACCATCTTATTGTCTTTAAGGTTTAAAGCAACTGGCCCGTCTGGGAGAGCGCGCAAAATATCAAGTAATTTCCTAGCCGCGACAGTCGTAGTAACGTCCTCAGCACCTACACCAAAGTTTGCATTCGTGGTGATTTGGATTTCTATATCCGTTGATATAAAAGAGACTTTGTCGCCTTGTTTCTTAAAAAGCAGGTTTGCCAATATCGGCAGGGTGTGTCGACGTTCAACAATGCCACTAACAACCTGAAGTGGTTTTAATAAACTATCCCTTGAAGTGTTTACGAGTTGCATTGCTTTTAAATCCTTGTATATATCTTATTAGTAGTAGTAATAAGGCTTGTTATTTCGGTGGATAAGTCAAAAACTATATATAAAACAACCCATTGAAACTAAAAAAACCTGTGGAAAACTTTTGTATAAACCGTGCATAAATCTTGGATAACTTTTTATTAACACCCTATTTTTGCATGAAGCGCTATCTTTCCACAATTTATCCACACGCAATCCCCAAACTTATTCATTGAGCTATCCACAACCTTATCCACAGGTAAAAAACTAAGATTTTAGGGTTTGCTCAATAACGTGGATTTCGTGATTAAGTTGCCCATCATGCGAGCGTTCTTCACCAATCTTCCGCACAGCATGTAAAACCGTTGTATGGTCCCGCCCCCCAAACAATTCACCTATCTCCGGAAGGCTTTTCTGAGTTAACTCTTTTGCCATAAACATGGCAATTTGTCGTGGGCGGGCAATGTTTGCAGGGCGCTTTTTGGAGTACATATCAGCAACCTTGATGCTATAAAAATCAGCCACGGCCTTTTGTATATTGTCGACTGAAATTTGTCTGTTTTGTATGGACAAGAGATCCTTTAGGGCCACGCGGGCTACCTCAATCGTGACTTCTTTACCGTGGAAGCGAACAAATGCCAAAATTTTTCTTAAAGCCCCTTCTAACTCTCGCACATTAGACCTAAGGTGTTTGGCTACAAAAAAAGCCACATCCTCACTCATGGGGATGCCCTCACTCAAAGCTTTTTTCATCAAAATGGCAACGCGCATCTCTAGCTCTGGCGGCTCTATGGCTACGGTTAAGCCAGAATCAAAGCGAGAAATAAGGCGGTCATCAATTCCAGCCATTTCTTTGGGGTAAGTATCGCTTGTAATAATGACCTGGGCCCTGTTGCTTAAGAGTGCCTCAAAGGCGTAAAAAAACTCTTCCTGGGTTCTAGATTTACCGCTAAAAAATTGAATATCGTCAATTAACAGCAGGTCAAGTGAGTGGTAGTAGCGCTTAAAGCGATCAAATGCTTTTTGTTGATAGGCTCGCACCACATCAGAAACGTATTGTTCAGCGTGAATGTACCGAATTCGAGCATTAGGTTTTTCTTTTAAAAGATGATTTCCAATTGCATGAATCAGGTGGGTTTTACCCAAGCCCACGCCGCCATATAAAAACATGGGGTTGTATGAGGTGCCAGGATTATGAGCAACCTGAATTGATGCAGCCCTAGCTAACTGGTTTGCTTTACCAGTTACAAAAGTATCAAAGGTCAGATTGGGGTTTAGCTTGGAGTGGTCTTCAATCTCAAAAGCTTGTTCCTCTGTCGAGTTACTGTCTGTAGCTACAACTAACTCTTGCTGCTCGGGCGGCCTCTGGATTGGAGTAATCCCCGCCGTCTGTGCGCCAGATCCTTCAACACTAAGCACAAAACTGAGGTTGATTGGACGACCAAAATATTGATCAGCTAACTCTTGAAGGCGGTCAGAGAAAGTTTTTTTAATCCAATCAAGCTTAAATCTGTTTGGGGCTCCCAATATGAGTGATTGCTCACTTTCATCAAAAGAAACCAAGCTCAAGGGCTGGATCCAGGTTTTAAATTGTTGGGGGGAAAGCTCGCGAGCAAGCGCGCCAAGCGCACCATCCCAAAACCCCAAAGGGCTAAGTGAGTTCAAAGTAATAGGATTCTGTAGGTTGCTCAT